>NZ_JALQCW010000036.1 GCF_023241715.1 Pseudomonas morbosilactucae | reverse complement strand
CAGCTCCTACAGAGCCCTCGCAGCCCGCGCAAATATCGTAGGAGCCGGCTTGCCGGCGATGGCGTCCTCGGGGTTTAGCGCATGCCTCGGGCATTGCTGATCGCTGGCAAGCCAGCTCCTACAGAGCCCTCGCAACCTGCGCGAATAATGTAGGAGCCGGCTTGCCGGCGATGGCGGCCTCGGGGTTACTCACAATCCCTGTGTGCGTCTCTGTGGATAAGATGTACGCACCTTGCTCCAGCCCTTATGAATCAAGCGCTCCAGCCGCCTGTGCAAAATTTGACCAGGCTAAGTTGGCGTTTTTTATGGCTTTTTTCCAAGCCTGAGAAATCACGGAGAGAACTTTTGCACAGGAGTTGCCCCCAAAGTCTGTTGGCCGTTCTGTGGATAAGGTGTTCGCCTTCAGCTAGGGCCCTTTAAAACCGTGGCTTTCAGTGGGCTGATCAAAAAACAGCCAAAGCACACCCAAAACCCTGTTTCCCCATAAGTCACGGATTTTATTACCCTTCTCGAAAGAAATATCCCCAGCGCCCGGGCAGTTGCCCACAATGGCTGTGGGTCAAGCTGTGGATAAGATGTTTGCGGAAGGCTGCATGCCGCGTCCGCTATAGGCTGTTCAGCCATCGATCAAATTTCATACACATTCATCGGCTGTCGACCGTCCACACGCAAAAAGGCCCGGTGCATGCCCGGGCCTTTAGGGTTCCGCGTATCGCTTGAGGTGTGCTGCCCCTCGTGGCGCTTATCCGTGTACCGGCACGCCTTTCAGGTATGGCGCCGGTTCGGCCCCCAGGTTGCTCAGCATGCGCTCGCTGTACCAGTCGATGAAGTTGACCACGCCGAACTCATAGGTCTTGGAGTAGGGGCCTGGCTGGTAGGCGGTGGAGTTGATGCCGCGCTGGTTCTCTTCGGCCAGGCGCCGGTCCTGGTCGTTGGTGGCGTCCCAGACCTGGCGCATGCGCTCCACGTCGTAGTCCACGCCTTCCACGGCGTCCTTGTGCACCAGCCATTTGGTGGTGACGATGGTTTCCTGGGCGCTGATTGGCCACACAGTGAACACGATGATGTGGTCGCCCATGCAGTGGTTCCAGGAATGTGGCAGGTGCAGGATGCGCATCGAGCCCAGGTCCGGATTCTTGATCCGCCCCATCAGCTTGGCGCAGCCCTGCTTGCCGTCCAGGGTCATGGACACGGTGCCCTTGAGCAGGGGCATGCGCACGATGCGATTGCGCAGGCCGAAGCTGGCATGGGCGTAAGGGATCTTCTCGGCTTCCCAGGCGGCGGCGGAGGCGGCCACGTGGTCCTTGAAGGCCTGGTCGGCGCGGGGGTCGGTAACGTCGTCCCACTCCAGCAGGGTTTTCAACAGCTCCGGGTGGGAGCCGCCGCAGTGGTAGCACTCGCGGTTGTTCTCCAGCACCAGTTTCCAGTTGGCCTTTTCGCGCAAGGTGGTTTGCACCGCCACCTTGGTGTTCTCCATGTCGTACGGCTCCATGTAATGGGCCAGCGTGGAGAGGAAGTCGTCGATGGCCGGTGGGTTCTCGGCCAGCGAAATGAAGATGTAGCCGCCAGCGGTCTTCACGTTGACCGGCTTGAGGCCGTACTGCTTCATGTCGAAGTCGGCGCCCATCTCGGTGCCGGCGAACAGCAGGCGCCCGTCCAGTTCGTAGGTCCACTGGTGGTAGTGGCAGACCAGTTTGGCCACCTTGCCCTTGTCGCTGGTGCACAGCCGCGAACCGCGGTGGCGGCAGACGTTGTGGAAGGCGTGGACCACGCCGTCGGCGCCGCGAATGACGATGATCGGGTTCTTGCCGATCTGCAGGGTGATGTAGTTGCCCTTGGCGGGGATCTCGCAGGTCATGCCGGCGATCAACCATTCCTTGTGGAAGATCTCCTGCATGTCGATGTCGAACAGCCTTTCGTCGCAGTAGAACGGCTGCGGCAGGGAGAAGGTCCGCTCGCGCTCCTGCAGCATTTGTGCAGTGGCCTTGCGTGCGGGTTCCAGCGGATCGCCCAAGCTCAGGGTTGCGGTGACGTCCATCGTTCAAGTCCTCATGGCCGTTCGGTGCGGCCGGCGATATAGAGAGTGGCTACGGTTGGTGCTACGCAAGTCACGAAAAATCGGCTGTTGTCGTTGAGGCGAGTGTGGGTCCGCCAGCGGCTTGAACCTTATCCATGGGCGACATGCCCCAATCTGTTCCCGACGCGCAAGGCCCGGTCCCTGGGGGCTGGTCGCGATAAGCATGTGAATGTCGCAGATAGGTAAATGGGCGCCAGGCGCCTTACGCAGAATCGCTGACATGAAGCCGACCGTCGGCCGTGGAGAACAGCATGTCCAACACCTTCCTCAACCCGGTAACCACCCAGACCTGGGCCAATGGCCGTCACATCGTCCGTTGCGTCAAAGTCATCCAGGAAACCTGGGACGTGCGGACCTTCTGCTTCATGGCCGACCAGCCGATCATGTTCTTCTTCAAACCGGGGCAGTTCGTCACCCTGGAGCTGGAAATCGAAGGCCAGCCGGTGATGCGTTCCTACACCATCTCCAGCTCGCCGTCGGTGCCCTACAGCTTCTCGGTGACCATCAAGCGTGTGCCCGGGGGCAAGGTCTCCAACTGGCTCCACGACACCTTGCATGAAGGCCAGGAGCTGGCGGTGCACGGGCCGGTGGGGCTGTTCAACGCCATCGACTTCCCCAGCCCGAAGGTGCTCTACCTCAGCGGCGGCGTCGGCATCACCCCGGTGATGTCCATGGCGCGCTGGTTCTACGACACCAACGCCAACGTCGACATGGTGTTTATCCACAGCGCCCGCTCACCGAAAGACATCATTTATCACCGCGAGCTGGAGCACATGGCGTCGCGGATCGATAACTTCAGCCTGCACCTGATCTGCGAAAAACACGGCCTGGGCGAGCCCTGGGCGGGTTATCGCGGTTACCTGAACCACAAGATGCTGGAACTGATGGCCCCGGACTTCCTGGAGCGGGAAGTCTTCTGCTGCGGGCCGACCCCGTACATGAACGCGGTCAAACGCCTGCTGGAAGCTGCTGGCTTCGACATGGCGCGCTACCACGAAGAATCCTTTGGCGCGACGCCACCCGAAGCCCGGGCCGATGCGGTGGAACATGCCGAACAAGCCGCCGAAGCGCCGGAAGTCGATGTGGCCGATCTGCATCAGGTGGAATTCACCGCGTCCGGCAAGAGCATCCGCGTGGTTCCAGGGGAAACCGTCCACGCCGCGGCGGCCAAGCTTGGCCTGATGATCCCCAAGGCCTGCGGCATGGGCATCTGCGGCACCTGCAAAGTGCTCAAACTGGGCGGCGAAGTGGAGATGGAGCACAACGGCGGGATCACCGAAGACGACGAAGCCGAAGGCTACATCCTGTCCTGCTGCAGCGTGCCCAAGGGCGACGTGCGCATCGAATATTGACCCACGCAGCTACTGGACGCAGAGCGTCCGGGGCGGCATTCCCACACGGAGCGTGGGAACGAGCAGTGCAGGTGACGGTGGTCAGGCGCTCATGACGGTGCGGATGTCCGCGGCCAGTTCGCGTACACGTTCTTCCTTGGTGTCCCAGGAGCACATGAAGCGGGCGCCGCCCTTGCCGATGAAGGTGTAGAAGCGCCAGCCCCTGGCGGTCAGGGCGGCGATCGCCGGTTCCGAGAGTTGCAGGAACACGCCGTTGGCCTGCACCGGGAACATCAGTTCGACGCCGGGAATGTCTTCCACCAATTTGGCCAGTAATTGGGCGCAGTGGTTGGCGTGGCGGGCGTATTTGAGCCAGGCGCTGTTTTCCAGGATGCCGACCCAGGGGGCCGACAGAAAGCGCATTTTCGAGGCCAATTGGCGGCCTGCTTGCAGCGGTAGTCGAAGTCTTCGGCCAGTTTGTGGTTGAAGAACAGAATCGCCTCGCCCACCGCCATGCCGTTTTTCGTCCCGCCAAAGCACAGCACATCGACGCCGGCTTTCCAGGTCAGGTCGGCTGGCGAGCAGCCGAGAAAGGCGCAGGCGTTGGAGAACCGCGCTCCGTCCATGTGCAGGTTGAGGCCCAGTTCCTTGCAAGTGGCGCTGATGGCGCGGACTTCTTCAGGGGTGTAGACGCTGCCGACTTCGGTGGCCTGGGTCAGGGTGACGACTCGCGGCTTGGGGTAGTGGATGTCCTGGCGCTTGAGGGCGATCTCGCGGATCGATTCCGGCGTCAGCTTGCCGTTCTGGGTGCCGGCGACCAGCAGCTTGGAGCCGTTGGAGAAAAACTCCGGGGCGCCGCATTCGTCGGTTTCGACGTGGGCGGTTTCCGAGCAGATCACGCTGTGGTAACTCTGGCACAGCGACGACAGGGCCAATGAGTTGGCGGCGGTGCCGTTGAAAGCGAAAAACACCTCGCAGTCGGTTTCGAACAACTTGCGGAAATGATCGGCGGCGCGTGCGGTCCATTGGTCGTCGCCGTAGGCGCGCTCGTGACCCTGATTGGCCTGTTCCATCGCCGCCCAGGCTTCAGGGCAGATGCCGGAATAATTGTCGCTGGCGAATTGTTGGCTGTTGTCGGTCATGGCCGGCTCCGTGGTCGATGATGGTGCGCACTTTACCCAAGATTGATCAGGGAGCACACGTTCTGTTTATGCCGCAAAAATGCAGGCCCCATGGGGATTTATGCGTGCCCTGGCGCGCAGGCAGCCGCGACGGTGCACTGGACGCATTGAAGTGGCTGGCGTTGCTGAGCATGGTCCTCGATCACCTGCGTTATGTGGGGTTGAGCCTGGACTGGCTGTATGTACCGGGGCGCCTGGCGTTTCCCTGGTTCTGTCTGGCCATGGCGCTCAACCTGGCGCGCCATGGCGCCCTCAAGCACAACCCACTCAAGCACGGCCCACTCAAATACGACACAGGCGGGCCATGGCGCTACTTGGGCTGGCTGCTGTTGTTCAGCGGCCTGAGCGAGATTCCCTACCGGCTGTTCATGACCGATGCCGAGACCCTCAATGTGCTGCCGACCCTCGCCCTGGGTTTGCTGGTGGCGCGGGGCTGGCAGCAGTCGGCACTCCAGGCCCGATGCCTGGGGGGCCTGGCCTTGCTGCTGGCGGCGGTGTTTTCCGACCACCTGATGTTCGGCGTGTTCGGGGTCTTGCTGCCCTTGGCGCTGCTGTGGGCGGTGCAGCGTCCCTGGTATTTCAGCCTGCTGCCGGGGCTGGTGTGCCTGGCCGCCAATCAATGGCAAACCTTGTTCCCGGCGGCGCGCCTGGGCAATCAGGTGGCGACTTTCGGTATTGCCGTTTGTCTGTTGGCGCCACTGCTGGGGCTGTGGCTGCTGCGGGCCTTGCGCGGTTGTTCGGTGTTGGCAATGCGACGCTGGGCCTATGGGCTGTATCCGCTGCATTTCCTCTGTTTGCTGGTGTTGCGTGGTGTTTTGAGCTGATTGCGTACCGGTTGAGGGGGTCTTTGCTGGCAAGCCAGCTCCGACAGGGCGGGGGGAGGGGTTGAGCTAGAGCGGTTGCCGAGTGGCGGGTCGGTGCATTTATCCGGGGCCGTCAGGGCATGTCGTAAACGCACCTTTGCGTGGCGTCCATAGGCATTTGAGTTCGTCGTCCCGGTCATACCATCGCATCCAAAGGGCGCAGCTGTAAGGCTGGCCTCACCGAGACGAAAGGCGCACCGCCGCCGCTGGGAGAGACGCGATGTTCAGCAAGCAAGACCAGATCCAGGGTTATGACGATGCACTGCTGGCGGCGATGAATGCCGAGGAGCAACGTCAGGAAGATCACATCGAGCTGATCGCGTCGGAAAACTACACCAGCAAGCGCGTCATGCAGGCCCAGGGCAGCGGCCTGACCAATAAATACGCCGAAGGCTACCCGGGCAAGCGCTACTACGGTGGCTGCGAACACGTGGACAAGGTCGAGGCCCTGGCCATCGAACGCGCCAAGCAGCTGTTCGGTGCCGACTACGCCAACGTCCAGCCGCACTCCGGCAGCCAGGCCAACGCCGCGGTGTTCCTCGCCTTGCTGCAAGCCGGCGACACCGTGCTGGGCATGAGCCTGGCCCACGGCGGCCACCTGACTCACGGGGCCAAGGTCAGCTTCTCCGGCAAGCTCTACAACGCGGTGCAGTACGGTATCGACACCGACACCGGGCTGATCGACTACGACGAAGTCGAGCGCCTGGCCGTCGAGCATCAGCCGAAAATGATCATTGCCGGCTTTTCCGCTTATTCGAAAACCCTGGATTTCCCGCGGTTCCGCCAGATCGCCGACAAAGTGGGCGCCTACCTGTTTGTCGACATGGCCCACGTCGCCGGCCTGGTCGCCGCCGGCCTGTACCCGAACCCGCTGCCTTACGCCGACGTGGTCACCACCACCACCCACAAGACCCTGCGCGGCCCGCGCGGCGGCTTGATCCTGGCGAAGGCCAACGAAGAGCTGGAAAAGAAATTCAATGCCGCGGTATTCCCCGGTGGCCAGGGCGGCCCGTTGATGCACGTGATTGCCGGCAAGGCCGTGTGCTTCAAGGAAGCGCTGGAGCCCGGCTTCAAGGCGTACCAGCAACAAGTGATTGATAACGCTCAGGCCATGGCCGGCGTGTTTATCAAACGTGGCTACGATGTAGTGTCCGGCGGCACCGACAACCACCTGTTCCTGGTCAGCCTGATTCGCCAAGGCCTGACCGGCAAGGAAGCCGATGCCGCCCTGGGCCGCGCCCACATCACCGTGAACAAGAACGCCGTGCCCAACGACCCGCAGTCGCCGTTTGTCACTTCCGGCCTGCGCATCGGCACCCCGGCAGTCACCACCCGCGGTTTCAAGGTCACCCAGTGCACCGAGCTGGCCGGCTGGATCTGCGACATCCTCGACCACCTCGGCGATGCCGATGTCGAGGCCAATGTCGCTCGGCAAGTAGCCGCCCTGTGCGCTGATTTCCCGGTTTACCGCTGAGAGCCGTTTTGGAGTAATGACTATGCAACGCTACTCAGGCTTCGGCCTCTTCAAGCACTCCCTCAGCCACCATGAAAACTGGCAGCGCATGTGGCGCACGCCGACCCCGAAAAAAGTCTACGACGTGGTCATCGTCGGCGGCGGCGGGCACGGCCTGGCCACGGCCTACTACCTGGCCAAGGAGCACGGCATCACCAACGTCGCCGTGGTCGAGAAGGGCTGGTTGGGCGGCGGCAACACCGCGCGCAACACCACCATCGTGCGTTCCAACTACCTGTGGGACGAGTCGGCGCACCTCTACGAACACGCGATGAAGCTCTGGGAAGGTCTGTCCCAGGACCTGAACTACAACGTCATGTTCTCCCAGCGCGGCGTCTACAACCTGTGCCACACCCTGCAGGACATTCGTGATTCCGAGCGTCGGGTCAGCGCCAACCGCCTCAACGGCGTCGACGGCGAACTGCTCAACGCCAAGCAAGTGGCGGACGAAATCCCCTACCTGGATTGCTCGAAGAACACCCGTTACCCGGTGCTCGGCGCTACCGTGCAACGTCGCGGTGGCGTGGCCCGTCACGATGCCGTGGCTTGGGGCTTTGCTCGTGCGGCCGATGCCCTGGGCGTGGACCTGATCCAGCAAACCGAAGTCATCGGCTTCCGCAAGGAAAACGGCGTGTGCATCGGCGTTGAAACCAACAAGGGTTTTATCGGCGCCAAGCGCGTCGGCGTGGTCACCGCCGGTAACTCCGGGCACATGGCCAAGCTCGCGGGCTTCCGCCTGCCGATCGAGTCGCACCCGTTGCAGGCCCTGGTGTCGGAGCCGATCAAGCCGATTATCGACAGCGTGATCATGTCCAACGCCGTGCACGGCTACATCAGCCAGTCCGACAAGGGCGACCTGGTGATCGGCGCCGGTATCGACGGCTGGGTTGGCTACGGCCAGCGCGGTTCGTACCCGGTGATCGAGCACACCATCCAGGCCATCGTCGAGATGTTCCCAGTCCTGTCCCGGGTGCGCATGAACCGCCAGTGGGGCGGCATCGTCGACACCACCCCGGACGCCTGCCCGATCATCTCCAAGACGCCGGTGCCGAACATGTTCTTCAACTGCGGTTGGGGCACTGGCGGCTTTAAGGCCACCCCGGGCTCGGGCAACGTATTCGCTGCGAGCCTGGCCAAGGGCGAAATGCACCCGCTGGCCGCTCCTTTCTCCATCGACCGTTTCCACAACGGTGCGTTGATCGATGAACACGGCGCTGCTGCGGTCGCCCACTAAAAGGACAAATCCCTATGTTGCATATCTTCTGTCCTCACTGCGGCGAACTGCGCTCTGAAGAGGAATTCCATTCGTCCGGCCAGGCGCATATTCCGCGCCCTCTCGACCCGAATGCCTGCACCGACGAGCAGTGGGGCGACTACATGTTCTTCCGCGATAACCCCCGCGGCCTGCACCACGAGCTGTGGATCCATGCGGCCGGTTGCCGTCAGTATTTCAACGCCACCCGCGACACCGTGACCTACGAAATTCTTGAAACCTACAAGATTGGCAGCAAGCCGCAATTCACCGCCAAGGCTGCTGGAGAGAAGGTATGAGCCAGACCAATCGCCTGTCCAACGGTGGACGGATCGACCGCAATAAAGTCCTGACCTTCACCTTCAACGGCCAGACCTACAAAGGCTTTGAAGGCGACACCCTGGCCGCCGCCTTGCTGGCCAACGGCGTGGATATCATCGGTCGCAGCTTCAAGTACTCCCGGCCTCGGGGCATCTTTGCCGCCGGTTGTGAAGAGCCCAACGCGGTGCTGCAGATCGGCGCCACCGAAGCCACCCAGATCCCCAACGTGCGCGCCACCCAACAGGCGCTGTACCAAGGTCTGGTCGCCACCAGCACCAACGGCTGGCCGAGCGTCAACAACGACATGATGGGCATCCTCGGCAAGGTCGGCGGCAAGCTGATGCCGCCGGGTTTCTACTACAAAACCTTCATGTACCCGCAATCGTTCTGGATGACCTACGAGAAGTACATCCGCAAGGCGGCGGGCCTCGGCCGTTCGCCGACCGAGAATGATCCGGACACCTACGACAACATGAACCAGCACTGCGACGTGCTGATTGTCGGTGCCGGCCCTGCCGGCCTGGCCGCCGCCTTGGCCGCGGCGCGCAGCGGTGCCCGGGTGATCCTGGCGGACGAACAGGAAGAGTTCGGCGGCAGCCTGCTGGACAGTCGCGAGAGCCTGGACGGCAAGCCGGCGGCGGAATGGGTGGCCAGCGTGATCGCTGAACTCCAGGCCCTGCCCGACGTGCTCCTGCTGCCTCGGGCCACGGTCAACGGCTACCACGACCACAATTTCCTGACCATCCACGAGCGCCTCACCGACCACCTGGGTGACCGTGCCCCGATCGGCCAGGTGCGCCAGCGTATCCACCGGGTACGGGCCAAGCGCGTGGTCCTGGCCACCGGCACCCACGAGCGGCCACTGGTCTACGGCAACAACGACGTGCCGGGCAACATGCTGGCTGGCGCAGTCTCCACCTACGTGCGCCGCTACGGCGTGGCGCCGGGCAAGAAGCTGGTGCTGAGCACCAACAACGATCACGCCTACCGCGTGGCCCTGGACTGGCTCGATGCCAGCCTGCAAGTGGTGGCCATCGCCGACGCCCGCAGTAACCCGCGCGGCGCCCTGGTGGAAGAAGCTCGGGCCAAGGGCATCCGGATCCTCACCTCCAGTGCGGTGATCGAAGCCCGTGGCAGCAAGCACGTCACCGCCGCGCGCATCGCGGCGATTGACGTCAAGGCCCATAAAGTCACCAGCCCCGGCGAATGGCTCGATTGCGACCTGGTCGCCAGTTCCGGCGGCTACAGCCCGGTGGTGCACCTGGCTTCGCACTTGGGCGGCAAGCCGGTCTGGCGTGAAGACATTCTCGGTTTTGTACCGGGTGAGGCGCCGCAGAAACGTGTGTGCGTCGGTGGCATCAACGGTGTCTACAGCCTGGGCGACTCCCTTGCCGACGGTTTTGAAGGGGGCGTACGCGCTGCCAGCGAAGCCGGGTTCCAAGCGGTAGAGGGTGTGTTGCCCAAAGCCCTGAGCCGCCTTGAAGAGCCGACCCTGGCGCTGTTCCAGGTGCCCCACGAAAAAGGCACGGCGCGGGCGCCCAAGCAATTTGTCGACCTGCAGAACGATGTCACCGCCGCCGCCATCGAACTGGCGACCCGGGAAGGTTTTGAGTCGGTCGAGCACGTCAAACGCTACACCGCCCTGGGTTTTGGTACCGATCAGGGCAAGCTCGGCAACGTCAACGGCCTGGCGATTGCCGCCCGTTCGCTGAACGTGACCATCCCGCAGATGGGCACCACCATGTTCCGCCCGAACTACACGCCGGTGACCTTCGGCGCGGTGGCTGGCCGTCACTGTGGGCATATCTTCGAGCCGGTACGTTTCACCGCGCTGCATTCGTGGCACCTGAAAAACGGCGCCGAATTCGAAGACGTCGGGCAATGGAAGCGTCCTTGGTACTTCCCGAAACACGGTGAAGACCTGCACGCCGCGGTCAAGCGCGAATGCCTGGCGGTGCGCGACAGCGTCGGCCTGCTGGACGCCTCGACCCTGGGCAAGATCGATATCCAGGGCCCGGACGCCCGTGAATTCCTCAACCGCATCTACACCAACGCCTGGACCAAGCTCGACGTGGGCAAGGCCCGTTACGGCCTGATGTGCAAGGAAGACGGCATGGTCTTCGACGACGGCGTCACCGCCTGCCTCGCCGACAACCACTTCCTGATGACCACCACCACCGGCGGCGCGGCTCGCGTGCTGCAGTGGCTGGAGATCTACCAGCAGACCGAATGGCCGGAGCTCAAGGTGTACTTCACCTCGGTCACCGACCACTGGGCCACCATGACCCTGTCGGGCCCTAACAGCCGCAAGCTGCTGAGTGAAGTCACCGACATCGACCTGGACAAGGACGGCTTCCCGTTCATGACCTGGAAAGAAGGCCTGGTCGGCGGTGTGCCGGCGCGGGTGTTCCGTATCTCGTTTACCGGCGAGCTGTCGTACGAAGTCAACGTCCAGGCCGACTACGCCATGGGCGTGTTGGAGCAGATCGTCGAGGCCGGCAAGAAGTACAACCTGACGCCGTACGGCACCGAGACCATGCACGTACTGCGGGCCGAGAAGGGCTTCATCATCGTCGGCCAAGACACCGACGGTTCCATGACCCCGGACGACTTGAACATGGGCTGGTGCGTGGGCCGTACCAAGCCGTTCTCGTGGATCGGCTGGCGCGGGATGAACCGTGAAGACTGCGTGCGTGAAGAACGCAAGCAACTGGTGGGCTTGAAGCCGATCGACCCGACCGTGTGGTTGCCGGAAGGCGCGCAGTTGGTGTTCGACGCCAAGCAGGCGATCCCGATGAAGATGGTCGGCCACGTCACCTCCAGCTACGCGCACAACTCCCTGGGTTATTCGTTTGCCATGGGTGTGGTCAAAGGCGGCTTGAAGCGCATCGGCGAACGGGTGTTTTCGCCCCAGGCGGATGGCAGCGTGATCGAGGCGGAGATTGTGTCCTCGGTGTTCTTCGACCCGAAAGGCGACCGCCAGAACATTTGATAGCGTCCAGTGCGGCGTTCCCACGCAGAGCGTGGGAACGATCACAGAATTCAAGACAGGTGCTTTATGACCGCAGCCAATGTTTACCAACAACGCCCGACCACTGGGGCCAAGGCCGAGTCGTCGCTGCACCACGCCGACCTGCCGAGCCTGGTGGGCAAGGGCCGCAAGAACGCCGGTGTCACCCTGCGTGAGAAGAAACTCCTCGGCCACCTGACCCTCCGTGGCGACGGTCATGACCCGGCGTTCGCCGCCGGCGTGCACAAGGCCCTGGGCATCGAATTGCCAGCGGCGCTGAGCGTGATCGTCAAAGGCGAAACCAGCCTGCAATGGCTGGGTCCGGATGAATGGCTGCTGATTGTGCCGAGCGGTGACGAGTTCGCTGCCGAGCAACAACTGCGTGAGGCGCTGGGCGACCTGCACATTCAGATCGTCAACGTCAGCGGCGGCCAGCAGATTCTTGAGCTGTCCGGTCCCAACGTGCGCCAGGTGCTGATGAAGTCCACCAGCTACGACGTGCACCCCAACAACTTCCCGGTGGGCAAGGCGATCGGCACGGTGTTCGCCAAGTCGCAACTGGTGATCCGCCGTACAGGCGAGGAGACCTGGGAGCTGCTGGTGCGCCGCAGCTTCTCCGATTACTGGTGGTTGTGGTTGCAGGACGCCGCTGCCGAATACGGCCTGCGCGTAGAAGCCTGACATGAGGTGACGCTTCTCTGTAGGAGCCGGCTTGCCGGCGATGGCGCCCTCAAGGCCGCTATCGTCGACCAGCCCAGCTCCTGCAGGGGGCGCACCACCTGAAGTTGCTTGAGGAGTTAACCGTAATGAGCCGCGCACCCGACACATGGATTTTGACCGCCGACTGCCCCAGCGTGCTCGGCACGGTGGACGCGGTGACCCGCTTTCTGTTCGAGCAGGGCTGCTACGTCACTGAGCACCATTCCTTCGACGACCGGCTCTCGGGCCGTTTTTTTATTCGTGTGGAATTCCGCCAGCCGGACGGCCTCGACGAGCAGGGTTTCAGTACCGGCCTGGCCGAACGGGCCAAAGCCTTCGACATGAACTTCGAGCTGACGGCACCGAACTACCGGCCAAAAGTAGTGATCATGGTATCCAAGGCCGATCACTGCCTCAACGACCTGCTGTACCGCCAGCGCATCGGCCAGCTGTCCATGGACGTAGTGGCAGTGGTGTCCAATCACCCTGATTTGAAACCTTTGGCCGACTGGCACCAGATTCCCTACTACCATTTCCCCCTCGACCCCAACGACAAGCCGTCCCAGGAGCGCCAGGTGTGGCAGGTGATTGAAGAGTCCGGTGCGGAATTGGTGATCCTTGCGCGCTACATGCAAGTGCTGTCGCCGGAGCTGTGCCGCAAGCTCGATGGCAAGGCGATCAATATCCATCACTCGCTGTTGCCGGGCTTCAAGGGCGCCAAGCCTTATCACCAGGCCTACAACAAGGGCGTGAAACTGGTGGGGGCGACTGCTCACTACATCAACAACGACCTGGACGAAGGCCCGATCATCGCCCAGGGCGTGGAAGTGGTGGACCACAGCCACTACCCCGAGGACTTGATTGCCAAGGGTCGGGATATCGAAGGCCTGACGTTGCCCGGGCCGTGGGTTATCACATTGAAAGGCGGGTGTTCTTGAACGCCAATAGGACCGTTGTTCTTTAAGAGCAGCAGCAAGCTCCAAGCGGTAAGCGACAAGTAACAGCGGTTTTCACTCTTCTTGCGGCTCATAGCGTGCCGCTTGAAGCTTGACGCTCCTTCCACTCTCTTCACAACAACAACTACAGAGGTGACTGACATGTCTGGTAATCGTGGCGTCGTGTATCTGGGCAATGGCAAGGTCGAAGTCCAGAAAATCGACTATCCAAAAATGCAGGACCCGCGCGGCCGGAAGATCGAGCACGGCGTGATCCTGCGTGTGGTTTCCACCAACATCTGCGGCTCGGACCAACACATGGTGCGCGGCCGTACCACTGCCCAGGTCGGCTTGGTCCTGGGTCATGAAATCACCGGCGAAGTGGTCGAGAAGGGCAGCGACGTCGAGAACCTGAAGATCGGCGACCTGGTTTCGGTGCCGTTCAACGTGGCGTGCGGGCGCTGCCGTTCCTGCAAGGAGCAGCACACCGGGGTCTGCCTGACCGTCAACCCGGCCCGCGCCGGTGGTGCCTACGGTTATGTCGACATGGGCGACTGGACCGGTGGCCAGGCCGAATACGTGCTGGTGCCCTATGCCGACTTCAACCTGCTGAAACTGCCGGACCGCGACAAGGCCATGGAGAAAATCCGCGACCTGACGTGCCTCTCCGACATCCTGCCTACGGGTTATCACGGCGCAGTGACGGCCGGCGTCGGGCCGGGCAGCACGGTGTATGTGGCCGGTGCCGGCCCGGTGGGCCTGGCGGCTGCGGCCTCGGCGCGTCTGCTGGGGGCGGCGGTGGTGATCATTGGTGACGTCAACCCGGTGCGCCTGGCCCATGCCAAGGCCCAGGGCTTTGAAATCGCCGACCTGTCCCAGGACACTCCGCTGCACGAACAGATCGCCGCCCTGCTGGGCGAGCCGGAAGTCGATTGCGCGGTGGATGCGGTGGGCTTCGAAGCCCGCGGCCATGGCCATTCCGGTGCCCAGCACGAAGCCCCGGCCACGGTGCTCAACTCCCTGATGGGCGTGGTGCGGGTGGCGGGCAAGATCGGTATTCCCGGCCTGTACGTCACCGAAGACCCGGGCGCCGTGGATGCCGCGGCGAAGATCGGCAGCCTGAGCATTCGTTTCGGCCTGGGTTGGGCCAAATCCCACAGCTTCCATACCGGCCAGACCCCGGTGATGAAGTACAACCGCCAGTTGATGCAGGCGATCATGTGGGACCGCATCAACATCGCCGAAGTGGTCGGGGTGCAGGTCATCAGCCTGGACGACGCGCCGCGTGGTTACGGTGAGTTCGATGCCGGTGTACCGAAGAAATTCGTCATCGACCCGCACAAACTGTTCAGCGCCGCCTGAGGCTTGAGGCGATAGAAGGAAAGGGCGACCCACGGGTCGCCCTTTTTCATTGTTGCAATGTGCAGTGTCAGGCGATCAGAGGGTAGCGGCTGACGAGGGGCCGTCAGTAGCCTCGGCCCGGGTAGTCGAACCAGTGTTCTCCACTCAGGATCTCCTTCACATGGGCCTCGCTGAAAATGCCTGGCGCATCCCGTTGGAAGCGCGACCGCCACTGAGGCAGCCACCAGTAATTCAGCGCCGTGCTTCTGGGGAGAAGCACCATGCTCAGGACTGATCGATCAATGAGCCCACGCTGATACAGCTCGTGACTGCGGTCCATGAAGTCGAGGTAGTAGTCGATGGGCAGTGAGAGCATCAGGACGGCGGTGTGAAACTTTTCGCTGGGCGCTCGTTGCGGGCTCTCCAGCAGGCCCAGGGCTTCGCAGTAGTGGGCCTGGGGCTGGCGGGCCAGCGCCTGGGCTGACGGCACGCCGAGAATGATCAGTGAGCTGATCTCCTCTTGCCAGTCGGCGCCGTGGGTGTCCTTGAAGTATTGGCTGATGACTTCGGTCAGTGGGCCAGGGGCACGGTCTGCACCTGAGCACAGGTTGCTGTCGATGGGGCGGCCGATGGTCCAGATGGCGATAGAGACGGCCAAGGCCAGGGCGATGCAGCCGTAGAGGGCTGTTCTTGTAGGGGATCGATTCACTTGAAACGCCGGAAAATGCAGGGGGCTGGTTCGGCCGCTTGAGGCTGACGCAGACCCTGTTTGTGAGTGGGCAGGGGAGTTTAGCGTGGGTTGCTTCGCTGGCAAGCCAGCGCCTACAGGCGCAGGCGGCGGTTACAGCGCCGCCAATTGCCCTTGGTACAACACCGGCCCGGTGGGCTGGCCGCTGGGTGAGCCGCCATGGGGTTCGAGGCTCACGGCGAGGGCGATGGGGGTGCCCAGCAGGTCGCGCTGGGCCTGGCTCAGGTTGATCCGGCCCTTGCCGCCCATGGGCACCACGCCCAGGGAAATCGGTTGGCCATCGGCCGGGATCGCCCACAGCTCCAGGCTGCGGTCCAGGCCCACTGTCGCCAGGGTCAATGGCTCGACTTGCAGGTATTGGGCATGGGCCTGGATGCGCAGCGCCGGTTCCTGGCTGGCGCTGAGTAGGGTGGCGCTGTAGCGCACCTGGTCGCTCTGCTGGATAAAACCGATGTACAGGGTCGCCAGCACGGCGCAGGCGGCAATCGCCAGGCGCAGGCGCATCCACAGCGGATTCTTTTTCGGCAAGTGCAGGACCTGAGGCTCAATACGAGCCTGGATGCCGTCCCACACATGGCCCGGCACGTCCTGCTCCGGCAGGGTTTCGGTCAGGCTGGCGAGGCTCTCCTGCCATTTCGCCAGTTCTTCACGCAGGGCCCCGTCGTCCAGCAGCAGCTGTTCGAAGCGTCGGCGCGCGGCCCCCTGCATCAGGCCGATGGCGTAATCGGCAGCGAGGGCGCGGCGTCGGCTGGGCGTCTGGTAGTTCATGATTCAAGGCACCTGCGCAGGCGTTCCATGCCCCGGCGGATCCACGACTTGACCGAGCCCAGGGGCGACGCCAGGTGGTCGGCCAGCTCCGAGCAGGACAGGCCCTGGAAGTAGGCGACGCTGATCGACTGGCGTTGCATGCCCTCCAGGCTGTCCAGGCAACGGTTCAGGGCCTGGGCCTGGCGGGCGCTGTCCAGCAGTTCGTGGGCGGAGGGGCCCTCGTCGGGCAGTTGTTCTTCCCGCTCGGTCAAGGGTCGCTCGCGGTGTTTGCGCAACTGGTCGATGGCTTGATTGCGCAGGATGTGGGTCATCCAGGTCAGCGGTGCCGAGAGGTGGGCCTGGTAGCGCGAGGCGTTGTTCCAGATCCGTATGAAGCTTTCCTGCAGCACGTCTTCGGCCAGGTCGTGGCGGCCCATGAAGCGCAAGGCCACGCCGTGCAGGCGTGGGGCGACGCTGCGGTACAGGCTCTCGAAGGCGCGGCGGTCGCCCAGGGCACATTGGGCCAGCAGTTGCCTGAGATGATCGGGATCGAGGGCGGAAATAAGCGTTCTCCAAACAAACCAGCGGTGAGCGCAAGGCACCGGTTTGCAAGGCCGGCTGGCAGAGATTAGTTCAGGGTGCGCGGTTGTTCCATTCATCGGGAATATCCTCCAGGGCATGGCCTATACGTTGCCCTCGGGCCTCTGGATGCAGCGCCGACGGACGACCGGAACATTCACCGGGCCGATCAGTCAAAACGCTGTTTTCCATCCCACTGTCGAGGATGGCGACAGGTCCACTGAGGTTGCTTCGATGAAGATTTCACGCGGTTTGCTACTGGCTTCACTGATGACCTTGGCCGCGGGCCCAGTGTTGGCCGGGTTCAGCCTGGGGGACGTGGCCGGGGCCATTGCCGGTGCCCAGGGCAACAAGGCCGGGGAGGCCGCCACCACCCCTGAAACGGCCGGCCTGCTGGATAGCCTGGGGTCGCAATTGAAGATCAGCCCCGAGCAGGCGGTCGGCGGTGCCGGTGCCATGTTGGGCCTGGCGAAGAACCAGTTGAGCTCCACCGACTACGCGCAGTTGGCCAAGAGCGTGCCGGGGTTGGACCAGTTGGCGGGCAACAATGCCCTGAGCGGGCTTGGCGGTTTGGGAGGGTTGTTGGGTGATTCCGCCAAGTCCCCGGCCCTCGACGGTTTGCTGGGCAATGTGAAAACCACCAGCGACCTGAACAACACCTTCGGCGCCTTGGGCATGGACAGCGGCATGATCGGCCAATTCGCTCCGTTGATCCTGCAGTACCTGGGGCAGCAGGGTGTTGGTGGTTCGTTGCTGCAAAGCCTGGGCGGTATCTGGGGCACCGGCAGCTGATCAGCCCTGCTCGCCACGCAGATGGGCAATGCGTCGGTCCTTCTCGGTCCAGAGCTGGTTGACCCAGTTCTGGACGTGTTGGCGAAACGCCGGATCGTTTTCGTAATCCCCCTGCCACAACGCCGGGTCCAGTTCACGGGTGTGAATGTCGATGATCACCTTGGGCACCGCGCCGCTGATCAGGTCCCAGAACCCCGGAATCTTCTGCTGCGGATAGACCACGGTGACGTCGAGAATCGCGTCCAGCTGTTGGCCCATGGCGGCCAATACAAAGGCTACGCCGCCCGCCTTGGGCTTGAGCAGGTAGCTGAAGGGGGAGCCCTGTTGCTGGCGTTTTATCGGGGTGAAACGGGTGCCTTCCAGGTAGTTGACCACGGTCACTGGCTGGCGCTTGAACAGCTCGCAGGCGGCCTGGGTGATTTCCAGGTCCTTGCCGCGCAGCTCCGGGTGCCTGGCCAGGAAGGCCTTGCTGTAGCGCTTCATGAAGGGGTAGTCCAGGGCCCACCAGGCCAGGCCCAGGAACGGCACCCAGATCAGCTCGCGCTTGAGGAAGAACTTGAAGAACGGGGTGCGCCGGTTGAGGGCCTGGATCAGCGCCGGGATGTCCACCCAGGATTGGTGGTTGCTGACCACCAGGTACGAAGTGTTGACCCGCAGGCCTTCGCCGCCACGAATGTCCCATTGCGTGGGGATGCACCGGGCGAAGATCAGTTTGTCGATCTCGGCCCAGGTTTCGGCGATCCACATCACAGCCCTTGAGGCGTTATCGCGCCAGCGCCCGGGCAGGACCAGCTTGAGCAGGGCAAACACCATCAGTGGGCCGAACAGCACCAGGGTGTTGAGCAGGAGCAGCAGGGTGACGAAACAGCCGGTGAGCAGGCGGCGCATAAGCAACTCTTGGCAAACGTTTGGACGGGCAATCATAAGCAGCTTGGGTGCAGAGGCCAAATGCCCAAGTGCTGACGAATGTTTCACTTATATACAGTTATGCTTTTGCCCACTCTGTACGTTGAACCCATTGCCCGGAAGCGGTCTAAAAAACCGCTGCCCACTTTCCAAGGAACCCCCTCACGTGAAATCCGTCCTGGCTTTGCTGTCCCTTCTCGCGCTGCCGGTCATGGCCGCCGAGCCCACGCTGTACGGGCGCTACGAATACATTCAGTTGCCGGAAATCGGCGAAACCCTCAAGGCCAAGATGGACACCGGCGCCCTGACCGCGTCGCTGTCGGCCAAGGACATCGAGACCTTTACCCGCGACGGTGAGGATTGGGTGCGTTTCCGCCTGGCCACCAAGGGGGCCGACAACAAGGTCTACGAACACAAAGTGGCGCGCATCAGCAAGATCAAGAGCCGCGCCGATGAAGACGAAGACAGCGAAGAACCGCAGGCGGCCAAACGCCCGGTGGTGGACCTGGAAATGTGCCTGGGCAACGTCAAGCGCACTGTGGAGGTCAACCTCACCGACCGCAGCGGCTTCAACTACCCGTTGCTGATCGGCGCCAAGGCCCTGCGCGAGTTTGGCGCCGCGGTGAACCCGGCTCGACGCTATACGGCGGACAAGCCCGACTGCTGATTGACGGCGCCTGAGGCATCCGGCACCTTTCCCGCACTTAACCTCTGTGCTCGGATGCCATGCCCCATATCCTGATTGTCGAAGACGAAGCGGCGATTGCCGATACGCTGATTTTTGCCCTGCAGGGTGAGGGTTTCAGCACCACCTGGCTGAGCCTGGGCCAGGCGGCGTTGGACCACCAGCGGGCGACGCCGGCGGACCTGATCATTCTCGACATCGGCTTGCCGGACATCAGCGGCTTCGAGACCTGCAAGCAGTTGCGGCGCTTCAGCGAAGTGCCGGTGATGTTCCTCAGTGCCCGGGATGGCGAGATCGACCGCGTGGTCGGCCTGGAGATCGGCGCTGACGATTATGTGGTCAAGCCCTTCAGCCCCCGGGAAGTGGCGGCACGGGTCAAGGCCATCCTCAAGCGCATGGGCCCGCGGACCAGCGAGGCTGCGCCCTTGTTTGTCATCGACCCGGAGCGGGTGCAGATCAGCTACCGCGGCCAGCCCCTGAGCCTGACCCGTCACGAATTTCGTTTGTTGCAGAGCCTGCTGGAGCAGCCCGAACGGGTGTTCAGTCGCGAGCAGTTGCTGGACGCCCTGGGGGTGGCCGCCGACGTCGGTTACGAGCGCAATATCGACAGCCACATCAAGAGCCTGCGGGCCAAGCTGCGGGCAGTGGCGGCCAGCGCCGAGCCGATCCAGACCCATCGAGGCCTGGGCTACAGCTACAGTCCGGTGAACAGCTGATGCCATTGGGCGTACGGATTTTCCTGGTCTATGTGCTGTTTGTCGGCCTGACCAGCTACTTCGTGCTCAACACGGTGATGGAGGAAATCCGCCCAGGGGTGCGCCAGTCCACCGAAGAAACCCTGGTGGACACCGCCAACCTGATGGCGGAGATCCTGCGGGACGACTTCAAGGCCGGGACCCTCAACGAAAACCGCTGGCCCCAGTTGCTGCATGCCTATGGCGAGCGCCAGCCGGCGGCGACCATCTGGGGGTTGCCGAAGAACCAGGTCAACCACCGTATTTACGTGACCGACGCCCAAGGCAAGGTGGTGCTGGATTCCAGCGGCGTCGCCGTGGGCCAGGACTATTCGCGCTGGAACGATGTGTACCTGACTTTGCGCGGCCAGTACGGCGCCCGTTCTACCCGGGCCGTGGCCGAAGACCCGGACTCGTCGGTGATGCACGTCGGTGCGCCGATCCGTGACAACGGCAAGATCATTGGCGTGGTCACCGTGGCCAAGCCCAACAGCTCGTTGCAGCCCTATGTGGACCGCACCCAGCGGCGCTTGATCTGGTACGGCGCCGGGGTGATCGGCCTCGGCCTGCTGTTCGGCGGCCTGTTGTCCTGGTGGCTCAGCGCAGCCTTGCGGCGCCTGACGGCCTATGCCCAGGCGGTCAGCGAAGGTCGGCGCGCCGAGTTGCCCCATTATCGCGGCGGCGAGTTGGAGCAGTTGTCCACGGCGGTGGAGCACATGCGTACCCAGTTGGAGGGCAAGGCCTATGTGGAGCGCTACGTACACACCCTGACCCATGAATTGAAGAGCCCGCTGGCGGCGATTCGCGGCGCGGCCGAGCTGCTGCAAAGCGAGATGCCGGTGGAACAGCGGCAGCGCTTTGTCGGCAATATCGACAGCGAAAGTGCGCGCATGCAGCAGTTGATCGAGCGTCTGTTGAACCTGGCCCAGGTCGAGCAGCGCCAGGGCCTGGAAGAACGGGTGGCGGTGCCCTTGGCGCCCCTGCTCAAAGAGCTGCTCGATGGCCAGGCCGCGCGCATCCAGCGCAAGCAGTTGCGCATCGAGCAGCAGATCGCCCCGGACCTGGCGCTCAACGGCGAGCCGTTCCTGCTGCGCCAGGCCCTGGGCAACCTGCTGGAGAACGCCCTGGATTTCACCCCGCAGCACGGCCTGCTGCGCATCGGCGCCGAGCGTGAGGGCGATGAGCGGGTGTTCTCCCTGTTCAACCAGGCCGAGGCTATTCCCGACTACGCCCTGCCGCGCCTGTGCGAGCGTTTCTACTCCCTGCCACGGCCCGACAGTGGACGCAAAAGCACCGGGTTGGGGCTCAATTTCGTTGCCGAGGTGGTGCAGTTGCACGGCGGCCAGATGAGCATCGGCAATGTGCCGGATGGGGTGCTGGTGACCTTGCGCCTACCTTGATCGGTGGGCGTTCTCCACAGAGTCTCCACACAGCCCTCATAAAACCCCCACAGCGACGCCCCAGACTTTCTCCCATCAGAACAGGGAGAGAACCCCATGAACCACCGCAGTCTGGCCTTGAAACTCGGGGCTATTGCCCTTTTGATCCTGTTGTTGCTGGTGCCGCTGCTGATGATCGGCGGGCTGATCCAGGAGCGTCAGCAACTGCGTGACGGCGTGCTGGAAGACATCGCCCGCAGCTCCAGCGGTAGCCAGCAACTCACCGGCCCGGTGCTGGTGGTGGACTATCGCAAGACCGTGCGCGTCTGGAAGACCAACGAAAAAACCAATAAACGCTACCAGGAAAATACTGAGGTGGAAGGGCGCCTGTTTTTCCTGCCCGAGCATTTCGAACTCAATGGCCAGGCCCAGACCGAACTGCGGGCGCGGGGCATCTACGAGGCGCGGCTGTTCCACGCCGACAGCCATATCAGCGGTTACTTCGCTGTTCCCGAGCAGTACGGCATCAAGGAAGACTTTGCTGATTACCAGTTCGACCCGCCCTTCCTGGCAGTGGGCATCAGCGACATCCGCGGCATCGAGAACGCCCTCAAGCTGCAACTCAATGGCCAGACCCTGGATTTTGCCCCGGGCACTTACGTCAGTTGGCTGGACGAAGGCGTGCACGCCATGTTGCCGCCCCTGGATGTGAAGAAGGTGACCCAGTTGGACTTCGGTTTCGACCTGCGCCTGCAAGGCACCGGTCAACTGGAGGTGGTCCCGGTGGGCAAGACCAGCAAGGTGCAACTGGGCGCCAACTGGCCGCACCCGAGCTTTATCGGCAACTACCTGCCGACCGAGCGTGAAGTCACCGACCGCGGCTTTTCGGCGACTTGGCAGACCTCGTTTTTCTCCACCAACCTGGAACAGGCGATGGACCGCTGCGTCACCAGCCAGAAGTGCGGCGACTTCCATGGCCGCAGCTTTGGCGTGAGCTTTATCGACCCTGTGGACCAGTACCTGAAAAGCGACCGTGCGATCAAATACGCCCTACTGTTTATCGGCCTGACCTTCGCCGGCTTCTTCCTGTTCGAAGTGCTCAAGAGCCTGGCGGTGCACCCGGTGCAATACGCTCTGGTGGGGGTGGCCCTGGCGTTCTTCTACCTGTTGCTGCTGTCGTTGTCGGAGCACCTGGGCTTTGCCCTGGCCTACCTGTTGTCCGCCAGCGGCTGTGTGGTGCTGATCGGCTTCTACGTCAGCCATGTGTTGCACAGCGCCGGGAAAGGCACCGGGTTTGCGCTGGCGTTGGCGGCCTTGTACGGCCTGCTGTATGGCTTGCTCAGTGCCGAGGATTACGCGCTGCTGATGGGCTCGCTGCTGCTGTTTGGCCTGCTCGGGGTGTTTATGGTGCTGACCCGTAAGCTGGACTGGTACGGCATTGGCCAGGACAAGGGCGAGAAACCGCTGCAATTCGAGCTGGGGGCGGTGCAATGAGCCGGTCACTGGGCTTGCGTGAGGATCAACGGCTGGGCGAGGTATTGGCGCAACGGATTGGCGGCTTGTTCCCGGTGGACCTGTTGTGGCTTGATCGCCGGCCGGCCCCTGACGGGCAGCGGCGGCCGGCGACCAACGGCGTCACACCGCAGGCTGGGTGGCGAGCATCGAGGGGCGTTGACTGACTTCGGCGTACCAGGCGGCCAGTTGCGGCTGGGCCTCGCGCCAGTTCAGGTCCGGGTGGCGGAAGTCCAGGTAACCCAGGGCGCTGGCCACGCCAATGGAGGCCACATCGAAGTGGCAGGCCAGTTCGGCAATGGCCTCGGCCTCAAGCTCGGCCAGGGCGCGACGGATCTTGTCGCGCTGACCGTCGAGCCACAGGTCCCAGTGTTTCTCCGGGGCACGCAGGGCCACTTCGTAACGGATCAGCACCGCCGAGTCGAGAATGCCGTCGGCCAGTGCCGCCAGGGTCAGGCGCCGCCAGCGGGACGAGCCCTCACGGGGGATCAGCGGGTTACCCACGTGTTGCTGGTCCAGGTACTCGACAATCACCCGGCTGTCGTAAAGTACGTTGCCGTCGGCCAGGCGCAGGGCGGGAATCTTGCCCAGGGGGTTGTCCTTGATCAGTTCGGCGTCCGGGCTGACCGGGCTCAGTTGGCTGTTGACCAGGGCCACGCGATTCAATTGCCCGGTCTCGTGCAGCAGCACCATGACTTTGCGCACATAGGGTGAGGCGGGGTTGTGGAACAGCGTCATGCTGGGGGTGGACATGGACATTCCTCGAAGGGGGCGGGGGCACCCGGGGATCTTATCCCAGAGCCGGGCCGACGCCACAGCGGCGGATTCAGTATCCTGCTGCCGCCCCTCAACGAGGCTTCAAGGAGAGCAGGATGCGCAGGCGTTATATGCAACATGTGTGGGTCACCCAGGTCTTGCTGGCCTTGGGCAGTGCTGCGGTGTATCTGGCGTTGCAAGTGGAATGGCGGCGTCATGGCGAGGGTACGCCGGAGTACCTGATGGTCTTCACCTGGCTGGCCCGTACCTGGCTGCCTCTGGCGTGGCTGGTGTTGGCGGCCGGGGCCCTGGCGTTATGGCTGCGTGCCCGCCATGGGGTGAGCCGTGGCCTGCATTGGGGGTTGGCGCTGAGTTACCTGCCATTGCTGTTGTTGGTCGGCGTTGGCGTGTTGATCGCCGCCGGCGCGGTGCTGGAGAACCTCAGGTTCGCCCCGGCCATCCTGCTGGGCCTGGGGCTGTCATTTCATATGCTGCTGCGCTTTCCCCGACGTTGCGCTAGCGTCCCCGGTAACCGCTGAGTAGCCCGCGCAAGGCGATCAGGGTCGGCAGCCCGAGGCCGATCCAGCTCAGGCTGTCCCAGATCCCGTCCCCTAGCAGTGCGGCAAACAACCCGGCTGCGGTGAGCAACGCCAACCAGGCCGGGGTGCCGAAGACCTTCCAGAAATTCGAGGCCCGGGGCTTCATGGCAGCACCTGTGCTGCGGCCGGTTTGGCCCCACGCCGGCGGACGACCCACAGGTACAGACCGCTGCCCAGGACGATGATGGTCAACACATCCAGCGCCGCCCACAGCACCTGCATCGGCAGGCCGCCGTAGTCGCCAAAGTGCAGGGGCTGGGACAGGCCCATGGCGTCCATGTACCAAGGGCGCTCGGCCACGGCGGTGATCTCCAGGGTGCTGGCGTCGATCAGCACCGGGGTCAGCAGGTGCGACGTCAGGTGGGTGCTGCCTTTCATGAACACCGCGTAGTGGTGCTCGCTGGAAAAGCGCGTGCCGGGGAAGGCGATAAAGTCCGCCTGCATGCCTGGCGTCGTCGCTTCGGCAATTTCCAGTAGGCGGCTGGCGGGGGCCAGCCGGGTCAGGGGCGGGGCATCCTGGTAGGGCGCGATCATGGCGCTGAGGGCATCGTTGCGCCAGGCAGCGATCAGCAGGTCGGCGCAGGCGCTGACGACCCCGGTCACGCCCACCACCAGGGCCCAAGTCAGGGTCACCACGCCGATCAGGTTGTGTAGGTCGAGCCAGCGCAGGCGGGTGGATTTGTCCCGGCGCACGGTGGCGAAATCCAGGCGGCGCATAAACGGCAGGTAGAGCACTGTGCCGGAGACAATCGCCAGTACAAACAGAAGCCCCATGAAGGCCAGCAGCAGCTTGCCCGGCAGCCCGGCGAACAGGTCCACGTGCAGGCGCAGCATGACCATCATCAGGCCGCCGTTGGCCGAAGGCATGGCCACGGCCTCGCCGGTGCGGGCGTCGAGCATGAAGGTGTGGGACGAATTGGGCTCGGTGCCGGCAGTCTTGGCCATGATCGCCACCACGCCGTTGGGCTCGTCTGCGTCCCAGCCGAAGTACTGCATGACCTCACCCGGACGATGGGCCTCGGCGGCGCGCACCAGCTGTTGCAGGTCCAGGTGCGGGGTGTCGGCGGGCAGTACCTTGAGCTCGGCGGCATCGCCCAGCAGATGGTCGATTTCATGGTGGAAAATCAGCGGCAGGCCGGTCAGGGCCAGCATCAACAGAAAGACCGTACAGATCAGGCTGCTCCAGGTGTGGACCAGGGACCAGCGGCGGATAGTGGTGCTTCTCATCACGGCTCCAAAGGCCAAAGGGCCGCGTTTGAGGCGGCCCTTTGGCGAGGGTTATCCCTTCTTAGAATTTGTATTTGACGCTGGCGACAACGTTGCGCTGATCGCCGTAGTAGCAGTAAAAGCCGTCGCAGGTGGAGAGGTAATCCTTGTTGAAGATGTTCTTCGCATCCAGTGCCACCGTGACGCCTTTGAGCGTGCTGTTCACGCGACCCAGGTCGTAATGCGCCGAGGCGTCATACACGGTGTAGGAGCCCACATGCCCCCAGTCGGTGTTGGTGGTGTTGCCGTAGGTGTCGCCGACATAGCGTACGCCCGCACCCACACCGAAACCGTCCAGTGCCCCCTCGTGCCAGGTGTAGTCGGCCCAGGTGGTGGCCTGGTTGCGCGGTACTTGGGCCATGCGCTTGCCTTTCTCGGCAGCAGTGCCTTTGACAATCTCGCTGTCGTTGTAGGTGTAGGAGCTCACCAGCTTGAGGTTGTTGGTCACGTCCGCAGTGGCTTCCAGTTCCAGGCCGCGTACGCGTACCTCACCCACTTGACGGGTGATGTTGGCTTCGGTGACCGACATGTTTTCCTGGGTCAGGTCGAACACGGCCGCGCTGAGCAGGGTTTTGCTTCCAGGTGGCTGGTACTTGACCCCCACTTCGTACTGTTGGCCGGTGGTGGGTTTGAAGGCATCGAGCTTGTTGGTGGGGGCGCCATTGGTGGGTTGGAAGGACTCCGCGTAGGAGAGGTAGGGCGTTACGCCGCTGTCAAAGACGTAGCTCAGGGCGGCATTGCCGCTGAACTGCTTGTTGCGCTGGGTGCTGGTGGCGTCCTGCAAGTTGTGGAAGGTGGTAGCGGCATGCACCCAGTCTTCACGACCGCCGAGGGTCAGGCGCCAGTTGTCCAGGGACATCTGATCCTGGGCATAGAGCCCGGTTTGCTGAATTTTCTGGTTGTAGTCATACATGGTGAAGTACTGGACCTTGGAGAAGTCCTGGCCATACACCGGGTTGTTGATGTTGCTGGCCGGTACCCCGGCCGAGCCCCAGAGCCAGCGAGAGTCATTGTCGGAGCGCTGGTGGTCCAGGCCCAGCAGCACGGTATGGCTCACTGCGCCGGTCTGGAAGTCGGCCTGGAAGTTGTTGTCGACAGCGATCTGGCCGATGTTCTCGTCGACCTTGCCGGCGGTACGTTGCACGGTGCCGTCGGCGCTGACGGCCTGATCAGGACCTGCCGGCCAGATTTGGCCACCGGCGGTGATGCCCTGGAAGTTCAGTTCGTTCTTGGTGTAGCGCAGGTTCTGGTGGAACTGCCAGGTGTCGTTCAGGCGGGTTTCGAAGGCGTAGCCCAGGGAGTAGTAGGTCCGATCGTAGAACTCCCAATCCGGATCGCCGAGATTTTTGTGATGGGAGATCTTGCCGGCCGGGCTGCTCAGTTTGGTGCCTTGCAGCGGCAGGAACTGCCCGGTGATGCCGGTATCGTCGCGGGTGTACTGCGAGAGAAACGTCAGCTTGGTGTCGTCGTTGATGTTCCAGGTCAGGCTGGGAGCGATGTTGTAGCGCTTGTCCGGGATGTGGTCCACCGGCGCATTGCTGTCGCGTACGGTGCCGCTGACGCGGTACAGGAGCTGGCCTTCATCATCGATCTTGCCGGTGCTGTCGAAGTTGATCTGCTTGTGTTCGTTGCTGCCGGCCTGGACTTCGATTTCATGGCTGCTTTGTTCCTGGGGGCGGCGGCTGACCATGTCCAGCAGGCCGCCTGGCGGGGTCTGGCCATAAACCGAAGAGGCCGGACCGCGCAGTACCGCGATGCGTTCAAGGTTCCAGGGCTCGATCTTCGGCGTGACGTAAGTGCCTCGGGGCAATGGCAAACCATCGAGGAATTGCGTCGGCACGAAGCCTCGTACCAGCAACCAGTCGTTGCGCGAGTCGGAGCCGTAGCCACTGCTTTGCACACCGGCGGTGTAGCGCAGTGCGTCGTTGAGGCTGAGCACCGGGCGATCGTCCATTTGTTCGCGGGTGATGACCGAGACCGAGCGTGGCAGTTCGGCGATGGGCGTATCGGTCTTGGTCCCGGCGGCGGTGCGGGTGGCGAGGTAGCCATCCGCCGGTCCCCAGGCGCTTTCGAACGCCTGTTGCCCGGTGATGCTGGTTTCTGGCAGGGCCATCACGCCCTCCGGGATCGGCGCCAGGGTGTAGGTGCCGGCGCTGCCTTGTTCCAGTTGCAGACCCGAGCCGCGCAGGGCTTCGTGCAGGGCGCCGATGGCGTCGAACTGGCCGTTGACCGGGGCCGAGGTCTTGCCGGCCGCGAGGGACGGGTTGAGGCTCAGGGCCACGCCGGCCTGGCTGGCGATACGGTTGAGGGTGCTGGCCAGGGGCGCCGCCGGCAGGTTGTAGGCGCGCACGCTGGAAGCCTGCTCGGCGCCAGCAGCGGGGAACTGGCCAAGGGGGCGCACAGGGCAATGGCTACGGCCAGCAGGCTGGGGCGCAGCAGGGTGTCAAGCGGGCGGGACATACGGCGGCTCCTGAATGGAAATGTTTCGCAATTGCCTCCATGCCGTACGAGATCGAGAAAGTGATAGGGCTGAATGAAAATAATTTTTATCAGCCCGCTGGCGGGTTGTATCTGCCGAGCCCGGCGCCCTGCCAGCGCCTGCGAGAGGCGCCGGCTGGGCGATGCATTCAGGGCTGGGCGGGGGCCTTGGCCTGCACGGTGACCCACCACGGCGTGTGCTGTTCCAGGCGCACTGGCAAGGTCGGCAGCAGCGCGCTCAAGGCCAGGTCGGTGTCGTGCAGCGGGAAGCTGCCGGTGATACGCAGGTCGGCGATTTCCGGGGCCACGCCCAGGTAGCCGCGGCGGTAGCGGCCCAGTTCCTGGATCAGATCGCCGAGGCGGGCGTTGTCCACCACCAGCATGCCGCGGGTCCAGGCGTCGGCGTCGGCGTTGAGGGCCAATAGCGGGCCCAGGCCGTCGCTGTGAATCAGCACCTGCTGGCCTTCCTTGACGATCTGTTCCTGTGCCGGGGTGTGCGGCTGCGCGGCGACAGCGGATTTGATCACGCTGAGGCGGGTGCCCTGGTCTTCGCGTTTGACCAGGAATCGCGTGCCCAGGGCGCGCATCCGTCCTTCGCGGGTTTCGACGATAAATGGCCGCGCATCGTTGTGCCCGGTCTCGATGAGGATTTCCCCCTCCTGGAGCACGATGCGTCGCTGTTTGTCATCGAAGCGCACATCCAGGGCACTGTGGGTGTTGAGGTTGACCACGGTGCCGTCGCTCAGGCGCAGGGTGCGTTGCTCGCCGGTGGCGGTGCGCTGGTCGGCCAGCCAGTAATCCAGTGGCAGGTAGCGGTCGCCGACCATCAGCGCCAGCCCGAGCACCACGACCACGCTGGCCAGGCCGCTGCCGAGCTTGCGCACTTGGCGGCGAATGCCTTCGCGCGATTGCAGCAGTGCGGCGCGGGCCGGCCCCGAAGCCACGCTGAAACGCTGGTCGAGCATGCCCAATTGGCGCCAGGCGCGGGCGTGTTCCTCATCGGCAGCGTGCCACTTGGCGAACTCTTCGCGCTCCACGCTGCTGCCGTCGCCGGAATCCAGGGACAGTTGCCAGGCAATTGCCGCGTCCAGCACCCGGGCCGACACCGGCTTGGAACTGATGGGCTTCATAGCGGCTCGCCATACAGCGCGATGTAGCACTGGCGGATGCCCTGGGCCAGGTACTGGCGCACCCGGGGCACCGAGACGCCCAGGCGCTCGGCGATTTCGGCGTGGCTCAGGCCGTCCAGACGGTTGTACAGGAAGGCCGCCCGGGCTTTGCTCGAGAGCTTGCCCAGCAGGCGGTCGATGGCCTTGAGGTCTTCGAGGATCAGTTGCTGCTCTTCCGGCGACGGATGCTGGTGCTCGGGAATTAGCAGCAGTTCATTGAGGTAGGCCTGCTCCAGGGCGGCGCGGCGGAAGTGGTCGAACAACAAGCCCTTGGCGATGGCCAGCAAGAACGCCCGCGGCTCGCGCGGGCTGGGTGCCTGCTCGCGGTTCAGCAAGCGCACGAAAGTGTCCTGGCTCAGGTCTTCGGCCCGTTGCGGGCACGCCATGTTGCGGCGCAGCCAGGCCAATAGCCAACCACGATGGTCGCGATACAACGCACCAACTAGTTCGTTGTGTGGGCTTTGGGCTGACGGCAACGGGTATCACCAATGAGGAAGTTGAAACTAACGAGAATTATTCGCGATTGTGGCAGAGGCGAAACAGCCGCGCAATTGACGCTGGTCGGTTGCCCAGGCGGCGCGGCGTTCGGGGTTAGAACGTGGGGGCGTGTTGGCGGCGTTTCCACTGGCTGAGGCGCTGTTGCAGGTTCAGCGGGCTGTGGATCTGCTGCTGGCGGGCGCGGCTGAACAGAATCAGCGCCAGTTCTGCGGTGGCCAGGGCGTCGGCAGCGGCGTGATGGCGCTCGCCCACCTGCAGTTTGAACCAGCCGATCCAGTCATCCAGGCCGGCTTCGCGAATGTTCGCCTGGGGGCAGAGCAGCGGCGCCATGTCGGCAACGTCGAGGAAGGGGTGCTGCAAGCGATAGCCCAGGCTGTCCTTGAGCGCCCGGCCGAGCATGTGTTGGTCGAAGGGCGCGTGGAAGGCCAGCAACGGGCTGTCGCCGACGAACTCCATGAAGTCCAGCAAGGCCTGGGCGGGGTCGCAACCGGCGGCGATGGCGCTGGGCCCCAGGCCGTGGATCAGCACGCTGGGGCTCAGTTTTTGGCCGTTGCGCTGCAAGGTGCGTTCAAACTGCTGGCTGAAGTCGATGGCGCCATCCTCGATCACCACCGCGCCGATGGACAGCACCAGGTCGCGATTGAGGTTCAGGCCGGTGGTTTCCACGTCCACCACCACCCAGCGTTGTTCGCGCAGGCTGCACTCGCCCAGGGGCGCGGCTTCACGCAGGCGTTCGCGGCGCTGTTGCTGCTCGGCGGTCAGCAGTGCGCCGGCGGGGCGTAGCCAGGTAAACAGGCTCATAACTGGTACCGCAGGGCCAGGCTGCTTTGCAGGCGCTGGGCCTGGCGCAGGGATTCGCGCAGGATGCGCCGGTCCAGGTGGTTGAGGCTGTCCGGGTCGACGCGGTTGGAGTACGGCAGGTTCTCCCGCGTCTGGCGCTGATGCTGTTGCATGCGGGTCTGCTGGATAAAGTGGTAAGCCTCTTCATACGCCGCGCCGTCCAGGGCCTCGATCACTTCCTTGGCCACCAGTTGGCGCAGGCGCTCCAGGGTGTTGTTGGCACCGATGCCGTTGGCCAGGGCCAGCAGCCGGGCGCCGTCGACGAAGGGGGTCAGGCCCTGGACTTTCAGGTCCAGCGTGGCTTTCCCACCATTTTTCTTCTCCAGGACGAAATCGCGGAAGCGCCCCACCGGCGGGCGCTGACGCAAGGCGTTCTCGGCCAGCATGCGTTGGAACAAGCGGTTGTCGGCGACCTGATCGAGGATGCCCTGGCGCAGTTGTTCACAGCCGCGCTCGTCGCCCCAGACCACCCGCAGGTCGAAATAGATGCTCGAGCCCAACAGGTTTTCCGGGGTGGCCTCGCGAATAAAGGCGGCAAAGCGTCGGGCCCATTCGGCGCGAGACAGGCACAGCTCGGGGTTGCTGGCCATGATATTGCCCTTGCACAGGGTGAAGCCGCACAGCGCCAGGCTCTGGTTGATCTGCTGGGCCAGGGGCAGCAGCTTGCCGCGGATTTCGGCTGCATGGGCAGCGTCCCGGGCGTCGAAGAGGATGCCGTTGTCCTGGTCGGTGTGCAGGGTCTGCTCGCGGCGGCCTTCGCTGCCAAAGCACAACCAACTGAAGGGCACCCCGGGGTCACCCTTGTCGGCCAGGGTCAGTTCGATCACCCGGCACACGGTGTGGTCGTTGAGCAGGGTGATGATGTGGGTGATCTGGGTCGAGGACGCACCGTGGGCCAGCATGCGCTCCACCAGTTGGCCAATCTCGCCGCGCAGGGCCACCAGGTTGTCGATGCGTGGCGCATGGCGAATGGTCCGGGCCAGGTGCACCAGGTCCACACGTTGCAGGGAAAACAGATCACGCTCCGAAACCACGCCGCACAGGCGCTGATCCTTGACCAGACAGACGTGGGCGATGTGCCGCTGGGTCATGGCGATCGCCGCATCGAAGGCGCTGTGGTCCGGGCTGAGGAAGAACGGCGCTTGGGTCATGTGCCGTTCGATGGGCTGGTTGAAGTCCTGGGTGCCGTCCGCCACCACTTGGCGCAGGTCGCGCAGGGTGAAGATGCCGATCGGCGCCTTGTGGGCATCCACCACCACGATGCTGCCCACTTGCTGCTCGTGCATCAGAGTCACGGCTTCGCGCAGGGGCGTGGAGGGGTTGCAGGTCACTGGGTGGCGCATGGCCAACTCGCCGAGACGGGTGTTCAGGGAATACTGGGTGCCGAGGGTTTCCACGGCCTTTTGCTGGACTTGCTGGTTGACCTGGTCCAGCAGGCTGCTGACCCCGCGCAGGGCGAAGTCGCGGAATTCCCCAGAGAGGGCGAACAGCTTGATAAAGGCCAGCTTGTTTAGTTGCAGGCAGAAGGTGTCCTCGGCCGCCAAGTGTTCGGTGCGGGTGGCCCGCTCGCCCAGCAATGCCGCCAGGGGGAAGCACTCGCCGGTGGTGATTTCGAAGGTGGTTTCGGTGCCGCCCTTGGCACTGTGGGGGCGCTCGCCCACCACCCGGCCCTGCTTGACGATGTAGAAGTGTTCAACCGGGCCGTCGGCGGGCTTGATGATGCTCTCGCCGGGGCCATAGAAACGCAGCTGGCATTGTTCTACCAGGTACGCCAGGTGGGCGTTTTCCATTTGGTTGAAAGGCGGGAAGCGCTGTAGGAACTGCATGGTCCCGTGGATGTTCTGCAACACCGCGGTCTTCCCGGCCTGGGTGAAGGCATCCGCTTTACTCATAACGATTACCGCAGTCTTTTTGGATTTATTGTGGTCGGATCAAGCGCCATGGTCGGCCGGTCGGCGCAGGGTGCCCATTGGACGTAAGTCTAGGTAGCCGCCGTCAGGCGCAACATTTGGCATTGAAACCCCGCTGATCCATGCACAAAGGTGCTGATCAAAGGGATTGGAAATTTTTCCGACGAAGTGCACATTGAAGGCCTGCCTGGCGATGTCTGACCACTGTGCTAGGGGATTGATCTGTCTATTCAGAGAAACATATGTCTGACCACGATATTTTGAGCGATGCCGAGCGCGAGGCGCTGAGTGCCGTGATGCTGGAGCCTGATCTGCCGCCCCAGCGTGTGCTGATCGCCGATGACGACAAGGATGCGCGGGAGTTGCTCTCGGAAATCCTTGCTCTGGACGGTATTCGCTGCATGACCGCCGCCAGTGGTGTGGCGGCCCTGGAGTTGCTCCAGTCCAGCAAATCGATTGGTTTGCTGATCACCGATTTGCGCATGGCGCCCTGTGGCGGCCTCGACCTGATACGCCAAGTGCGCGAGTCGGAGCGGGCGGCGTTGCCGATCATCATCATTTCCGGGGACGCCGACGTGCGTGATGCCATCGAGGCCATGCACTTGAGTGTGGTGGACTTTCTGCTCAAGCCGGTGGACACCAGCAAGCTGCTGGCCCTGGTCAAGCATGAGCTGGGGGTTGTTCCTTAGGGTTGAGCCTGGCGGCCCGGACGCTGCCAATACCTGCCCATGAAAAAGCCCCGGCCTTGCGGACCGGGGCTTTTTCGTTGGGGCTATCGCGCGGGTTTACAGGCCGTTCTTGGCCTTGAACTCGCGACGACGACGGTGCAGTACCGGCTCGGTGTAGCCGTTGGGCTGCTTGGTGCCTTCGATCACCAACTCCAGCGCCGCCTGGAAGGCGATGTTGCTGTCGAAGTCGGGGGCCAATGGACGGTACAGCGCGTCACCGGCGTTCTGCCGATCCACCACCGGCGCCATGCGCTTGAGGCTTTCCAGCACCTGGGCTTCGGTGACGATGCCATGGCGCAGCCAGTTGGCGATGTGCTGGCTGGAGATACGCAGGGTGGCGCGGTCTTCCATCAGGCCGACATCGTTGATGTCCGGCACTTTCGAACAGCCCACGCCCTGGTCGATCCAGCGCACCACGTAACCGAGGATGCCCTGGGCGTTGTTATCCAGTTCGTTGCGCACTTCTTCGGCGGACCAGTCGGTATTGCTGGCCAGGGGAATGGTCAGGATATCGTCCACCGAAGCGCGCTCGCGCTTGGCCAGTTCGGCCTGGCGGGCGAATACGTCGACCTTGTGATAGTGCAGCACGTGCAGGGCGGCGGCAGTCGGCGACGGTACCCAGGCGGTGTTGGCACCGGCCAGTGGGTGAGCGATTTTCTGCTCGAGCATGGCGGCCATCAGGTCCGGCATGGCCCACATGCCTTTGCCGATCTGCGCACGGCCTTGCAGGCCGGTGGACAGGCCGATGTCGACGTTCCAGTTCTCGTAGGCGCCGATCCATTTCTCGCCCTTCATGGCGGACTTGCGCACCATGGCGCCGGCTTCCATGGAGGTGTGGATCTCGTCGCCGGTGCGGTCGAGGAAGCCGGTGTTGATAAACACCACGCGCTCGCTGGCGGCCTTGATGCAGGCCTTGAGGTTGACCGTGGTGCGGCGCTCCTCGTCCATGATCCCGACCTTCAGGGTATTGCGCGGCAGGTTCAGGACGTCTTCGATACGACCGAACAGCTCGTTGGTGAAGGCGGCTTCTTCGGGGCCGTGCATCTTCGGCTTGACGATGTACACCGAGCCGGTCCGGCTGTTGGTGCGCGAGGTGCCGCCGTTGATGTTGTGGATGGCGGCGAGGCTGGTGACCAGGCCATCGAGGATGCCTTCCGGTACTTCGTTGCCGTCTTTGTCGAGGATCGCGTCGATGGTCATCAGGTGGCCAACGTTGCGTACGAACAGCAGCGAGCGGCCGTGCAGTTTCACTGTCGAGCCATCGACGCCGGTGTATTCACGGTCGGCGTTCATGGTGCGGGTGAAAGATTTACCGCCCTTGACGACTTCTTCGGACAGGTCGCCCTTCATCAGGCCGAGCCAGTTGCGGTAGATCACCACTTTGTCGTCGGCATCGACGGCGGCGACCGAGTCTTCGCAGTCCATGATGGTGGTCAGGGCCGCTTCCATCAGCAGGTCCTTGACCCCGGCGGCGTCGTCTGGCCGACCGGGCTGCTGGCATCGATCTGGATTTCGAAGTGCAGGCCGTTGTGCTTGAGCAGGATGGCGCTCGGTGCAGCGGCGTCGCCGTGGTAACCGATCAGTTGCGCGTCATCGCGCAGGCCGTTGTTGCTGCCGCCCTTGAGGCCGACCACCAGCTTGCCGCCGACGATCTTGTAGCTCACGGAGTCGACATGGGAACCGGCGGTCAATGGCGCGGATTCATCGAGGAAGGCACGGGCGAAGGCAATGACCTTGTCGCCGCGGACCTTGTTGTAGCCTTTGCCTTTCTCTGCGCCGTCGGCTTCGCTGATGGCGTCAGTGCCGTACAGCGCGTCGTACAGCGAGCCCCAGCGGGCGTTGGAGGCGTTCAGGGCAAAGCGCGCGTTCATCACCGGCACCACCAGTTGCGGGCCGGCCATGTGGGCAATTTCTTCGTCGACGTTTTGTGTCGTCGCCTGGAAGTCCGCTGCTTCTGGCAGCAGGTAACCGATGTCTTGCAAGAAGGCTTTGTAGGCCACGGCGTCGTGTGCTTGACCGGCACGGGATTGGTGCCAGGCATCGATACGCGCCTGGAAATCGTCGCGTTTGGCGAGTAGGGCTTTGTTCTTCGGCGCCAGGTCGTGAATGACCTTGTCGGCGCCGCCCCAGAATGCCTCGGCGGTGAGGCCGGTACCGGGAATGGCTTCGTTGTTCACGAAGTCGAACAGGACTTTGGCGACCTGCAGGCCACCGACTTGAACGTGTTCAGTCATTGCTTGCCTCACTCTGCTCAGCTATTTCGCTTTTCAGCTCTTCAAATTAACAATGAAGCCTCGGGCCATTTAAAGCACAACCCCTGTTTCCAGTACATGCCATTGCCGGCGGCTGGGTGCTTCCAATCAACGGCTGAGCCTTGCTGACGGGGGCTTTCAAAGGTTGCGACTGCGCCTTGGCAGACATCGATCCAACGTTATGTAGTGCGCGCTGCGGCATACTACATGATGAATTGCGCTTGTGAAAATTAGACTAAATACGTCGTTCCGCGACTCAGAAAAGCATCGCGGTCACGCCGGGGAGTCGGATGTTCTCAAAAAAACGATTGATTGTTCCAGATAAATCTAAAGAGTTGTACACGATTTGTATTTTCCTTCCCTTCGGCCCTCTGTATGAGCCGGCTGCCGGCGATTGAAGATTGAGGCTTTGCGCAGGGCTTGAGGGTGTCGATCGCTGGCAAGCCAGCGCCTACAAGGTGGAGCGGAAGCTGTTGGATTCCAGGCTGCCTATAATTGCTCTTTCATCCTGAACAGAGGGCTGCGCCATGGACCACCTCGTACTCACCGTATTTGCCCCGGACAAACCCGGACAGGTCGAGCGCATCGCCCAGTGCATCGCTGAGCACGGCGGCAATTGGCTGGAGAGCCGCATGTCGCGCATGGCCGGGCAGTTTGCCGGGATCTTGCGGGTGGGTGTTCCGGCCGAAGCCTACGACGAGTTGGTGGAGGCCCTGCAGGGGCTGGCGGCCCAGGGCATTCGCGTGCTGCTTGCCGACAGCGGGATCGAGCAGTCCTGCACCTGGAAGCCGATCGCCATGGAGTTGGTGGGTAACGACCGGCCGGGCATCGTGCGCGACATCACCCGTTTGCTGAGCGAGCAGGGGGTCAACCTGGAAAGCCTGGTCACCGAAGTGCGGCCGGCGCCCATGAGCAGCGAGCCGCTGTTTCATGCCGAGGCCATTCTGGCGGTGCCCCTGACGTTGTCCCTGGATGTCTTGCAATCACGCCTGGAAACCCTGGCGGACGATCTGATGGTGGAGTTGGTGCTGCGCAGCGAGGGGTGACCGGTGCTGCGGGTTATCCAAGTTTAAGGTGCATGCGCCTGTGGATAACCTGTAGAGACTGAGCGCCAGCCCAGGCGGGCCGTGGCTCTTCAGGATCTGATCAAAAAACCAGCAGTTTCAAGGGCTTGTGCACAAACGGCGGGGATCACGTTGTGGATAACCTTGGGAAGGATGCCTGCAGGCCACGGATATCATGGCCTGCAAGGCTTTGAGCGTTTTTTGATCAGCGCCGGCCGCGTAGGCTGATCCAGGCATCCACGCTGTAAACCGCCAGCCCGGCCCAGATAAACATGAAGGCCAGCAAGGTGCTGGACGACAAGTGTTCATCAAACAACAGCACGGCCTGCAACAGCACCAGTGTCGGTGCCAGGTACTGCAGGAAGCCCAGGGTGGTGTAGGGCAGGTGCCGTGCAGCCGCGTTGAAACACACCAGTGGCACCAACGTTACCGGGCCGGCCGCCACCAGCCACCAGGCTTCGGAAGTGGTCCAGAAATGGGCCTGGGCGCTGCTGGCCTCCGGGTGCAGCAACAGCCAGGCGGCAGCGATGGGCACCAGCATCCAGGTTTCCACCACCAGCCCGGGTAGCGCCTTGACCGGCGCCTGTTTGCGGATCAGCCCATAGAAACCGAAGGTCAGCGCCAGCACCAGGGACACCCAGGGCAGGCTGCCCACTTGCCACACTTGCTGCAGCACACCCACCGTCGCCAACCCCACCGCCAGCCACTGCAGGCGCCGCAGGCGTTCGCCGAGGATCAGCATGCCCAGCAATACGTTGACCAGGGGGTTGATGTAGTAGCCGAGGCTGGCTTCGAGCATGCGCCCATTGTTCACCGACCAGACATAGGTCAGCCAGTTGGCCGCAATCAGGGTGCCGCTCAAGGCCAGGATCGCCAGGCGCTTGGGGTTGTCCCGCAGTTCGCGCCACCAGCCTGGGTGTTTCCATACCAGCAACAGCAATGCGCCGAACAACGCCGACCACAGCACCCGGTGGATGATGATTTCCACGGCGGGCACGCTGGCGATGGCTTTGAAGTAGAGCGGGAACAGGCCCCAGATGATGTAGGCACTCAGGCCTAGGATGTACCCGTGGCGCGGGTTGGCGGCTTGCATGCAGAGTCCTTGCTTAGGCAGCTAACAAACGACGATTGTAAGGAGAAATGTCTATACCTGTCCTGGCTTTTGCGCTCGCGGTTGAGGCCGCGTGCCGGCGATGGTGTTCGCAAGACCGCTATCGCTGGCAAGCCAGCTCCTACGGAGGGGGCGGGTTTCTGTAGGAGCCGGCTTGCTGGCGAGGCGTCCGCAAGACCGCTATCGCTGGCAAGCCAGCTCCTACGGAGGGGGGCTTTTCTGTAGGAGCCGGCTTGCTGGCGAGGCGTTCGCAAGATTGCTATCGCTGGCAAGCCAGGTCCTACGGGTGGGGTTAGAACAATTTCAGGGGCTCTTCGTTGAGCGCCGACAATTGCTCGCGCAGCGCCAGGATCTGGTCGCCCCAGTAACGCTCGGTACCAAACCAGGGGAAGCTGTGAGGGAAGGCCGGGTCATCCCAGCGTCGCGCCAGCCACGCGCTGTAGTGCATCAGGCGCAGGGCGCGCAGGGGCTCGATCAGGGCCAGCTCCCGAGGGTTGAAGTCGTGGAATTCGCTGTAGCCGTCCATCAGTTCCGAGAGTTGGCCGAGGCATTCCTGGCGGTCGCCGGCGAGCATCATCCACAGGTCCTGGACCGCTGGCCCCATGCGGCAGTCGTCGAGGTCGACGATGTGGAACATCTCGTCGCGGCACATCATGTTGCCGGGGTGGCAATCGCCGTGCATGCGGATGTTCTGGTGCGGCGTGGCCTGGTACACGTCTTCCACGCGCTTGAGCAGGTCACGGGCCACGGACTCGTAGGCCGGCAGCAGGCTCTTGGGAATGAAGTTGCCTTCCAACAGGGTGGCCAGGGAGTCGTGGCCGAAATTCTTCACCCCCAAGGCTTCGCGGTGTTCGAAGGGGCGGGTGGCACCCACGCCATGCAAGCGCCCCAGCAACTGGCCCAGGCGGTAGAGCTGGTCGAGGTTGCCGGGCTCCGGCGCACGGCCGCCACGACGTGGAAACAGGGTGAAGCGAAAGCCGGCGTGTTCGAACAGACTGGCGCCGTTGTGGATGAGCGGCGCGACCACCGGCACATCGCACTCGGCCAGTTCGAAGGTAAAGCGGTGTTCTTCGAGGATGGCCTCGTTGCTCCAGCGCTGGGGCCGGTAGAACTTGGCGATCAGCGGCTCGCCGTCTTCGATGCCCACTTGGTAGACACGGTTTTCATAGCTGTTGAGCGCCAGGACCCGGGCGTCACTGAGAAAACCAATGCTTTCAACGGCATCGAGGACCAGGTCGGGTGTGAGTGTTGCGAACGGGTGAGACATGCTGACTCCTGCGCGCAGCAGGCGGCTGCGTCCGGCCAGGCATGTTAGCGCAGACGGGTGTTATCCGGGGGCTTTGCCGCGGTTATTGCCGGCCAGTCGGCGCCTGCCTTGAGCGTGGCAGACGCCGGCTCGCCGGCGATAGCGGTCAGGCGCCGATGATGCCGCCGTCTTCCCGGGTGATGGCCATCACCGAGGAGCGGGGTTTGCCGTTGGGCAGGTGCTCGGGGAAGGTCGAGCCTCCGTTTTCACCCGGGTGCTGGATGCCGACGAACAGGGTTTTCTGATCCGGAGAGAAGGTGATACCCGTCACTTCGCAACCCACCGGGCCCACCATGAAACGACGGATTTCGCCGCTGGCCGGATCGGCGCAGAGCATCTGGTTGTTGCCCATGCCGGCGAAGTCGCCGCTGTTGCTGACGTCGCCGTCGGTGAGGATCCACAGGCGCCCAGCCTGATCGAAACCCAAACCGTCCGGGCTGTTGAACATGTTCTGCGGGGTGATGTTGGACGAGCCACCCTTGGCCTGGCCGGCGTGCACGCCGGGGTTGCCGGCGACCACAAACAGGTCCCAGGTGAAGTCCATGGCGCCGTGGTCGTCACCGCCGGTGCGCCAGCGCAGGATCTGCCCGTAGACGTTCTTCTCCCGTGGGTTGGGGCCGCCTACTGGCTGGCCGTCTTCGCCGCGTTTGACGTTGTTGGTCAGGGTGCAATAGACCTGGCCGTCCGAGGGGCTGACCACGATCCACTCCGGGCGGTCCATGCGTGTGGCCTTGACCACGCTGGCCGCCAGGCGCGCGTGGATCAGCACTTCGGCCTGGTCGGCAAAGCCGCTGCTGGCGTCGATGCCCTGTTTGCCGTGGCTCAGTTCCAGCCATTGGCCTTGGCCCTTGGGGTGGTCCGGGTTGCCGTCGCCAGCGTCGAAGCGGGCCACGTACAAGGTGCCGTGGTCCAGCAGGTCGCGATTGGCCTTGGGGTTCTGATGGTTGATCTTGTCGCGGCTGATGAATTTGTAGATGAACTCGCCACGCTCGTCGTCGCCCATGTAGACCACGGCGCGGCCGTCCTTGGTTTGCGCCAGGGCCGCGTTCTCATGCTTGAAGCGGCCCAGGGCGGTGCGCTTGACCGGGGTGGACTGAGGGTCGAAGGGATCGATCTCCACCACCCAGCCGTGACGGTTGAGTTCGTTGGGGTTATGGGCCAGGTCGAAGCGCGGGTCGTGCTGATGCCAGTTGATGTCTTTGCTGGCGGCCACGGCACCGTAGCGTTTTTGCGCCGGGTCGAATGCCTGCTCGGGGTTGCTGCTGCCGAAACAGTCGGTGAAGTTTTCTTCGCACGTCAGGTAGGTGCCCCAAGGCGTCATGCCGTTGGCGCAGTTCTGGAAGGTGCCCAATACCTGTTTGCCGTGAGGGTCGGCATTGGTTTTCAGCAGGGCGTGGCCTGCGGCGGGCCCGCTCAGATTGATCGGCGTGTTGCCGTGGATACGTCGGTTGTAGCGCGAGCCCTGGACGAACTGCCATTGGCCGTTGTTCTGGCGTCGCACTTCAATCACCGAGACACCTTCGCAGGCCAGGGCCTTGCGTACTTCTTCCGCCGACTGCGGCATGCCGCCGTGGGCATAGAGGTAGCGGTAGTTGGTGTATTCGTTGTTGATGGCCATCAGGGCGCGGTGCGGGTCGTCCGGGAAGGCAAACAGGCTCATGCCGTCATTGTTGTCGCCGAACTGCACTTCCTGGGCCTGGGCGCTGCCGTTACCGCTGGGGTCGAAGGCCGGGCCGTCCTGGTTCAGCGGCTGGCCCCAACTGATGAGCACGGACGCGGCGTAGCCCGGTGGCAGGCTGATGCGGTCGGTGGTGGCGGCAGCGATGCCTTCGAAGCCCAGCAACCGGCTGGCCCCGGCGCTGACACTGGCGGCCAGGGCGCTGCGGCTCAAGAGGTTGCCACCGAGAAACATGGCGGCGCCGCACAGGGCGCCGGCACTGATGAAGCTGCGACGGCTGAGGCCGACGATGCGTTCCAGGTCGGTGGGTTGGTCTTCTTCTAATAGGCTCATTTCAGGCTTCCTGCAGGTTTTTGCAGCCACCTTAATCAGCCTCCATGACGGAAATGTTGCAGTTGTTGCGACTACAGCGGCGTGCCCAGCAGAACGTTGCCGGGTGTGAACTGCACCCGCAGCGTCTGACCCGGGCTCAGCGCGAGGCTACGCAACTGCGCAGGCTCGGCCAGGGCGCACAAGGTCTGGCCACTGGGCAGGCTGATGCGCACCTCACTGGGGCCGTCTTCGGTGTCGAGAAGTCCCTCAATTCGACCTTCCAGGCAATTGTATCCAAGTGTTTCTGGTTGCTCGGGGGCGAGCAGCTCCAGCCAGCCGGCCTTGATCAGCGCCACCACTTCGGTGCCCAGGTCCAGTTCCAGGCGCAGGGTGCTGTCGTGGGTGATCTGCGCCTGGAGGGTCAGGCCGCCGGCCAGCTCCAGGCGGATCAGGTCATTGCAGCCATGGGCGGTGATCGCCTGCACCGTGCCGTGCAATTGGTTGCGGGCGCTGGTCCGCAGCATCAGCCGCCCCAGCAGATCGAGGTCGCTGGCGTCTTCTGCGGCCTCAAGGACCTGGGCCTGCAAGGCTTGCAGGCGCTGGTACAGGCGCAACACCCGTTGGCCCTCGCTGGACAGTTTGGCGCCGCCGCCGCCCTTGCCGCCGATGCTGCGTTCCACCAGGGGCTTTTGCGCCAGGTTGTTCAACTCGTCGATGGCGTCCCAGGCGGCCTTGTAGCTGAGGCCAGCACTTTTCGCGGCGCGGGTGATGGAGCCCTGCTCGGCGATGTGTTGCAGCAGGGCGATGCGCTGCGGGCGACGGACGATGTGCTGGGTCAACAAACTGGGCATGGGCATGACGAGGTGCTTTGCAGGCTGGGAGTGGGGCGAGTTTGCGGCTTGGGGGGTGGCTGTCAAGTCAGTCAGCCTCCCCGGGTTTCGGGGTGCGTGCCAGGCAATACACATCCACTCGCCGGGCGCCGGCCCGGAGCAGCAGGCGGGCGAGGGTTTGAGCGGTGGCGCCGGTGGTCAGCACGTCGTCCACCAAGGCCAGGTGACGGCCCTGCACTTGCGCGCCGGGTGCCAGGGCAAAGGCCTGGCGCAGGTTGCGTTGCCGGGCACGGGCATCCAGTGTCTGTTGCGCCTGGGTGTCTTGGGTGCGCAGCAGCAGGTGTTCCTCGCTGGCGATGCCCAGCTGTTGGCTGAGCCAGTGGGCAAGCATCGCCGCCTGGTTGTAGCCGCGCTGTCGCAGGCGCTTGGTGGCCAGGGGCACGGGGACCAGCGCGTCGGGTCGGGGCAAACCCTCGTTGAAGCGAAAGTGCAGCGAGTGGCCGAGAAGACCGGCCATCAGGTTGCCAAAAGGCCATTTCCCGTTGTGCTTGAAGCGCAGGATAAGGCTGTCGATGGGGAACCCGTAGGCCCAAGGCACCACCACCTGCTTGAAATCGGGGGGCTGTTTCAGGCACTGGCCGCAGATCAGCCCGCTGTCGGGCAGGGGCAGGGCGCAGATCCGGCACTGATCGCCCAACCAGGGCAGCTCGCTCTTGCAGGCTTGGCAAATGGGCGCGGCGGTCTGGCTGGGGAGATCACAGAGTAAGCAGGGTTGGTTGTTATTTAACCAGATGTAAACCGGTCCTTTGTATTCTGGTTGACAGTGCATGGCGCTTCCTTAAATATGCCGAACATCCGTGTCGCGGTTGTGGGTATTGCCTGCCCGCAGTCGTTAGCCAAGCATAATCAAGGAATCGCCCATGAGCGCCAGCACCACCGCCAACCTGCGTCATGACTGGTCTTTGGCTGAAGTCAAAGCCTTGTTCGTTCAGCCATTCAACGATTTGTTGTTCCAGGCGCAGACGGTGCACCGCGCGCATTTCGACGCCAATCGCGTCCAGGTTTCCACCCTGTTGTCGATCAAGACCGGCGCCTGCCCGGAAGATTGCAAATATTGTCCGCAGTCCGGCCACTACAACACCGGGCTGGAAAAAGAAAAGCTCATGGAAGTGCAGAAGGTCCTGGAAGAAGCCGCTCGTGCCAAGGCCATTGGTTCGACCCGCTTCTGCATGGGCGCCGCCTGGAAGCACCCGTCGGCCAAAGACATGCCCTACGTGCTGCAGATGGTCAAAGGCGTGAAGGCCATGGGCCTGGAAACCTGCATGACCCTGGGCCGCCTGGACCAGGATCAGACCGAAGCCCTGGCCCAGGCCGGCCTCGACTACTACAACCACAACCTCGACACCTCGCCGGAGTTCTACGGCAGCATCATCACCACCCGCACTTACAGCGAGCGCCTGCAGACCCTGGCGTATGTGCGCGATGCCGGAATGAAAATCTGCTCCGGCGGCATTCTCGGCATGGGCGAGTCCCTGGACGACCGCGCCAACCTGCTGATCCAACTGGCCAACCTGCCGGAGCACCCTGAGTCGGTGCCGATCAACATGCTGGTGAAAGTCGCCGGTACGCCCCTGGAAAACGCTGACGATGTCGACCCGTTCGACTTTATCCGCATGCTGGCCGTGGCGCGCATCCTGATGCCGCAATCCCATGTACGCCTGTCGGCCGGCCGTGAAGCCATGAACGAGCAGATGCAGGCCCTGGCCTTCTTCGCCGGCGCCAACTCGATTTTCTACGGCGACAAACTGCTGACCACTGCCAACCCCCAGGCTGACAAGGACATGCAACTGTTCGCACGTCTGGGCATCCAGCCGGAAGCCCGTGAAGAGCACGCTGACGAAGTACATCAGGCGGCCATCGAGCAAGCCCTGGTCGAGCAGAAGAGCAGCGAGCAGTTCTACAACGCCGCCGTCTGATCGCCTTCTATTGTAGGAGCCGGCTTGCCGGCGAATCCCGCGAACTCCGCCCAGCCGGCTGAGTTCGCGTCGCTTGCTGCGCTGGCAAGCCAGCGCCTACAGGTAATGTGTTTGTGAGCCACTATCGAGGCCAGCATGTCTTTTGATCTCGCCGCGCGTCTGGCTGCCCGTCGTGCCGACAACCTTTATCGTCAACGCCCCCTGCTGCAAAGCCCCCAAGGGCCGGAAGTGGTGGTGGATGGCCAGCCGTTGCTGGCGTTCTGTAATAACGATTACCTGGGCCTGGCCAATCACCCCCAGGTGATTGAAGCCTGGCGCGCCGGTGCCAGCCGTTGGGGCGTGGGCGGCGGGGCGTCCCATCTGGTCATCGGCCACAGCACTCCCCATCACGCGTTGGAAGAAGCCCTGGCGGACCTCACCGGGCGCCCCCGCGCCTTGCTTTTTACCACCGGCTACATGGCCAACCTCGGTGCGGTCACGGCCTTGGTCGGGCAGGGCGACACGGTGCTGGAGGATCGCCTCAACCACGCGTCCTTGCTGGATGCCGGCTTGTTGTCCGGGGCGCGTTTCAACCGTTACCTGCACAACGATGCCCAGAGCCTGGCCAAGCGCCTGGAGAAAGCCACCGGTAATACCCTGGTGGTCACCGACGGCGTGTTCAGCATGGACGGCGACCTCGCCGACTTGTCGGCGCTGGCCCGTGAAACCCGGGCCAAGGGCGCTTGGTTGATGGTGGACGATGCTCACGGTTTCGGGCCCTTGGGCGCCCATGGCGGCGGCATTGTCGAACACTTCGGTTTGAGCCAGGAGGACGTGCCGGTGCTGGTGGGCACTCTGGGTAAGGCTTTTGGGACCGCCGGGGCCTTTGTCGCCGGTAGCGAAGAGCTGATCGAGAGCCTGGTGCAGTTCGCCCGGCCTTACATCTACACCACCAGCCAGCCGCCGGCCCTGGCCTGCGCGACCCTGAAAAGCCTGGAGTTGCTGCGCAGCGAGCATTGGCGGCGCGAGCACCTGAACACGCTGATTCGCCAGTTCCGCCAGGGTGCCGAGCAGATTGGCCTGGAACTGATGGACAGTTTCACGCCGATCCAGCCCATCATGGTGGGCGACAGTGCCCGGGCCATGGCGCTGTCGCAGCGGCTGCGTGAACGCGGGGTGATGGTCACGGCCATCCGTCCACCCACGGTGCCGGCCGGCAGCGCGCGCTTGCGTGTAACCCTTTCGGCGGCCCACAGCGAGGCGCAGGTCCAGCTATTGTTAGACGCACTGGCGGAGTGTTTCAGCGAACTGGGAGCGGAGCCAAGCCATGCGTGATCGACTGATTCTGCTACCCGGCTGGGGCCTGGGCGTTTCGCCCCTGGAGCCTCTGGCGGCAGCCTTGCAGGGGTTGGATGAACACCTGCGGGTGGAGATCGAACCGCTGCCGGAGTTGGAGTCCAGCGACCTGGGCGATTGGCTGGATGAGTTGGATGCCACCCTGGCCGATGACGCCTGGCTGGGCGGCTGGTCCCTGGGGGGCATGCTCGCCTCGGAGCTGGCGGCGCGTCGGGGGGAGCGCTGCTGCGGTTTGCTGACCTTGGCCAGCAACCCCAGTTTTGTCGCCCACAGCGAGTGGTCGAGTGGCATGCCGGAAGCCACCTTCGATGGGTTTCTGGCGGGTTGCAGCAGCGATCCGCGGCTGACCCTCAAGCGTTTCAGCCTGTTGTGCGCCCAAGGCGCCGAAGACCCGCGCGGCCTGTCACGACTGTTGCTGGGTGGGGCGCCGAACACGCCGCCGGCGGTGCTGATGGCGGGCTTGGAACTGTTGGCGCAGCTGGACACCCGACGGGCCCTGCAAGACTACCGCGGGCCGCAGTTGCACCTGTTCGCCGGGCTGGATGGCCTGGTGCCGGCCGAAGCGGCCACCGAGTTGCTGGCCCTGTTGCCGGATGTCGAGATTGGTCTGATTGAACAGGCCAGCCACGGATTTCTTCTGGAAGACCCCCACGCTGTGGCGGGGGCGATTCAGGCCTTTTTGCATGAGTCCGGTGATGACTGATTTGTCTTTTCCTACCCTGACTGGCGGCTTGCCTGACAAGCGCCAGGTGGCGGCATCGTTTTCCCGTGCGGCGGCCAGCTACGACAGTGTTGCCGAGTTGCAGCGAGCCGTCGGGCACGCGCTGCTCGATCGTTTGCCCCAGGGCTTTGTGCCACAGCGCTGGCTGGACATGGGCTGCGGCACCGGGTATTTCAGCCGTGTGCTGGGCGAGCATTTTCCGGGCAGCCAGGGGGTGGCCCTGGACATTGCCGAGGGCATGCTTAACCACGCCCGGCCCCAGGGCGGCGCCGAGTACTTTCTGGCCGGTGATGCCGAGCGCCTGCCCTTGCAGGACAACTGCTGCGACTTGATTTTCTCCAGCCTGGCGGTGCAATGGTGCGCGGATTTTGCCTCGGTACTCAGGGAGGCGCAGCGGGTCTTGAGGCCGGGTGGCGTGCTGGCTTTTGCCAGCCTGTGCGTGGGTACCTTGTACGAGTTGCGTGAGAGCTGGGGCCAGGTCGATGGCCAGGTGCACGTCAATCGGTTTCGTGAGTTCGAGCGTTATCAGCAACTCTGTGGGGGCAGCGGCCTGGGCCTGCGGAGCCTGGAAAACTGCCCGCACGTGCTGCACTACCCCGATGTGCGCAGCCTGACCCATGAACTCAAGGCGCTGGGCGCGCATAACCTGAACCCGGGGCGCCCTGGTGGGTTGACCGGGCGGGCGCGGATCAGCGGCCTGATCGGCGCCTACGAAGGGTTCCGTCAGGATCAGGGGTTGCCGGCGACGTATCAGGTGGTCTATGCCGTTTTGGAGAAGCCTCTATGAGCCCCGCGTATTTCATCACTGGCACCGACACCGATGTGGGCAAGACCACTATTGCCGCTGGCCTGCTGCATGCAGCGCGCCTGGCGGGTTTGAGCACCGCAGCGGGCAAGCCCGTGGCTTCCGGTTGTGAGTTGACGCCCAAAGGCCTGCGCAACGCCGATGCCCTGGCGCTGCTGGCTGAATCGTCGTTGCCGCTGCGTTACGAAGAGGTCAACCCGGTGGCGTTCGAGCCAGCCATCGCTCCGCACTTGGCGGCCCGGGAAGCCGGCGTGGCCTTGACCGTGCAATCGCTGCTCAAGCCTATGCGGCATATTCTCGCCAAGGGCGCGGACTTTACCCTGATCGAGGGCGCTGGCGGCTGGCGGGTGCCCCTGGCGGATCAGGACAACCTTTCGGACCTGGCCATGGCCCTGGACCTGCCGGTGATCCTGGTGGTGGGCGTGCGGTTGGGGTGCATCAACCATGCGCTGCTGACGGCGCAAGCCATCGCCCAGGACGGTTTGCAGCTGGCGGGTTGGGTGGCCAATATCATCGAGCCGAAAACCTCGCGCCTTGAAGAGAACCTGGCCACCCTGGCGGAGCGTCTGCCGGCGCCTTGCCTGGGCCGGGTGCCCAAGCTCAAGGCGCCGAGCGCGCAGGCAGTCGCCGAGTATCTGCAGTTGGACCTGCTGGACTAGATTTTGCCTATGACGAGGCACTGTGCCATTAGTGTTTTTGACGGGTGTTTTGTTGACGCATCTGCTTCAATGCGCGAGTTAATTATTTTCAAAGTCGAGTACTCCCATGGAAATTTCAGGGAACACCGCTTACTACGCAGGCCTGAGCAGCATCCAGGCCGGGCAGAACCGTGTCGATCAGGCGGCTAGCCAAATCGCCAACACCACCGTTGAGCGTTCTGTCACCAGCCAGTCTTCCGAGATCCAAGCCGATCGCCTGCGCGCCGTAGACCGCAGCCGCGAATCCGACGTGGCCACCAGCATGGTGGAAATGTCCATGGGCAAGGTCCAGACAGAACTCGGTGTGAAGGTGGCCAAGGCCTCCGATGAAATGCTCGGCACCTTGATCGATACCTACGCTTGACCCCCTCTCATCGGTGACCCGGTGCCTTGAATGGCGGCGGGTCGCTGCGCTGTATTGTTGCTGCATGTTTTTGGGCGCCGCTGAACGCCGGCAATCCCGCTCCGACCTTCTCTCTACCCACTAGACTGCATGGCGTATGCCGTGTGCGCTTGCCTGCGCGGCATCTAGAACTGTGCAGACAAAAGGCGCGTGCGCGACGCTTGACAAGGTTTGGACGTAAACGTATGTTTCAAACACCTGTTTGACCGCTATAAAAATTCAACGCGGTTGTTCATTCCCGGTTACATCAGCAGAGGTTTATCGCTATGCCTGACTACAAGGCCCCCTTGCGTGATATTCGCTTCGTTCGTGACGAACTGCTCGGCTATGAAGCGCACTATCAGAGCCTCCCGGCATGCCAGGACGCGACCCCAGACATGGTTGACGCCATTCTTGAGGAAGGCGCGAAGTTTTGTGAGCAGGTGCTGGCTCCGCTGAACCGCGTAGGTGACCTGGAAGGTTGTACCTGGAGTGAATCCGGCGTTAAAACCCCGACGGGCTTTAAAGAAGCCTATAAACAATTCGTTGAAGGCGGCTGGCCAAGCCTGGCTCACGACGTTGAGCACGGCGGTCAGGGCTTGCCTGAATCCCTGGGCTTGGCGATCAGCGAAATGGTCGGTGAGTCCAACTGGTCGTGGGGCATGTACCCAGGCCTGTCCCATGGCGCGATGAACACCATTTCCGAGCACGGTACGCCTGAGCAGCAAGACGCCTACTTGACCAAGCTGGTGTCCGGCGAATGGACCGGCACCATGTGCCTGACCGAGCCGCATTGCGGCACCGACCTGGGCATGCTGCGCACCAAGGCCGAACCACAGGCCGACGGTTCCTACAAAGTTACCGGCACCAAAATCTTCATCTCCGCCGGTGAGCACGACATGGCCGATAACATCGTCCACATCGTTCTGGCGCGCCTGCCGGATGCACCGGCTGGCACCAAGGGTATCTCGCTGTTCATCGTGCCGAAGTTCCTGCCGAACGCCGATGGCACTGTGGGCCAGCGCAACGCAGTGAGCTGCGGTTCCCTGGAACACAAGATGGGCATCCACGGCAACGCCACCTGCGTGATGAACTTCGACGCGGCCACGGGTTTCCTGATCGGCCCGGCGAACAAAGGCCTGAACTGCATGTTCACCTTTATGAACACCGCCCGCCTGGGCACCGCTCTGCAGGGCCTGGCCCACGCCGAGATCGGCTTCCAGGGTGGCCTGAAATACGCTCGCGATCGCCTGCAAATGCGCTCCCTGACTGGCCCGAAAGCGCCGGACAAGGCTGCTGACCCGATCATCGTCCACCCGGACGTACGTCGCATGCTGCTGACCATGAAAGCCTTCGCCGAGGGCAACCGGGCGATGGTGTACTTCACCGCCAAGCAGGTGGACATCGTCAAATACGGCGTAGACGAAGAAGAGAAGAAAAAAGCCGATGCGCTGTTGGCGTTCATGACGCCCATCGCCAAGGCATTCATGACCGAAGTCGGTTTTGAATCCGCCAACCACGGCGTGCAGATTTACGGTGGCCACGGCTTTATCGCCGAGTGGGGCATGGAGCAGAACGTTCGCGACAGCCGCATTTCGATGCTGTACGAAGGCACCACCGGCATCCAGGCCCTGGACCTGCTGGGCCGTAAAGTGCTGATGACCCAAGGCGAAGCCCTCAAAGGCTTTACCAAGATCGTCCACAAGTTCTGCCAGAACAACGAAGGCAACGAAGCCGTCAAAGAGTTCGTCGCACCCTTGGCGGCACTGAACAAGGAATGGGGCGAGCTGACCATGAAAGTGGGCATGGCAGCGATGAAGGATCGCGAGGAAGTGGGTGCCGCCTCCGTGGACTACCTGATGTATTCCGGCTACGTCTGCCTGGCTTACTTCTGGGCCGACATGGCACGGCTGGCGGCTGAAAAGCTCGCCGCCGGCACCAGCGAAGAGGCGTTCTACACCGCCAAGCTGCAGACCGCGCGCTTCTACTTCCAGCGCATCCTGCCGCGTACCCGCACTCACGTTGCGACCATGCTCTCGGGTGCCAACAACCTAATGGACATGAAAGAAGAGGACTTCGGCCTGGCTTACTAAGCCTCGCCGACGCCCGCCAAGAAGCCGCTCGCCCTCGGGGGAGCGGCTTTTTTGTGGGCGTTATCTTTTGATAAAAAATTCCCGACTAAAACGCTAAGAAGAAGCGCAGCGCTGCCGTTAAAGAGGTGGCTATGTGATGTCAGTCACATTGTTTGTGCTTAACTCAGTCAAATGAAGGCACAATGCCATCTATTGATCAGCCGGGTCGGAGTTTTACCCTTGCCGCGTTCTTCAGCTGTACGTTTCAGTCATTTTTTACCGTCGTTACTGCTTTTGCTTGCTGGGCTGGCGGCCGCCTACGTCAAGGACCTCAACGTCTTCTTCACCTCCCTGTTCAATGTGCTGCCGACCTTGGTGCTGTTGCTGGGGGGGGCTTACTGCGCGGTGTATCGGCGTCAGCGTGAGCTGTTTCTAATGGTCACCGTGTACACCGCGTATTTCCTGCTCGATACCCAGACTGACTTCTACCGCGACAATGGCCGGGTCCGCGAAGATGCGGCGGTGGTGTTCCACCTGTGCTGCCTGCTGTTGCCGCTGTTGTTCGGTTTGTTCGCCGCCTGGCAGGAACGAACCCATCTGTTCCAGGACATGGTGGCGCGCTTCGCTGTGCTGGTGGCATTCGGCAGCGTGGCCCTGGGCCTGGAGCAAAGTTACCCACAGGCGCTGCTGGCCTGGCTTGCAGAGATCCGCTGGCCGGCGTTGCACGGCGCCTGGATGAGCCTGATCCAGTTGTCGTATCCGGTGTTCATTGCGGCCTTCCTGTTGCTGGCGATCCAGTACTGGCGCAGCCCGCGACCGCTGCACGCGGCGCAGTTGGTGGGCCTGCTGGGGTTGTTCTGGATGCTGCCCAAGACCTTTATCCTGCCTTTCACCCTGAACATCATGTGCAGCCAGGTGATGCTGATGATCGCCGCTGCGGTCGCCCACGAGGCTTACCAGATGGCCTTCCGTGACGAGTTGACCGGCCTGCCGGGGCGTCGCGCATTGAACGAGCGCATGCAGCGTCTGGGGCGTAATTACGTGTTGGCGATGAGCGACGTCGACCACTTCAAGAAATTCAACGACACCCACGGCCACGATGTGGGTGACCAAGTGTTGCGCCTGGTGGCGAGCAAACTGGCCAAGGTCACGGGCGGTGGCCGTGCCTACCGTTACGGCGGTGAGGAGTTTGCCGTGGTGTTCGCTGGCAAGACCCTGGAGGAATGCATGCCGCACTTGGAGATGATCCGCGAGACCATCGCCAACTACAGCATCCAGCTGCGTAACCAGGACAACCGTCCCCAGGACGATCAAACGGGCCGCCAGCGTCGTGGCGCTGCCGGTGCTTCCAGCGTTTCGGTAACCGTCAGCATCGGCGTTTCCGAGCGCTTGATTGAGCACCGTACCGCCGAGGAAGTGCTGAAAGCTGCTGACCAGGCGCTCTACAGCGCCAAGGGCGCAGGGCGAAATTGTGTCGTTGCATTCGGCCAGACTCGTCGCGGTGCGGTGCGCATGGACACGGCTGCGGGTTGAGTGATGACGGCGCATTCAGCGTCTGGAGAGTGATTGGCAGGTCAGCGGACAGGGCAGTAGGTTAATCAATCTGCTGCCGGAGAAATGACCATGCCTGAGTACAAAGCTCCCCTGCGCGACATGCGCTTTTTGATCGATCACGTCTTCGACTTCCACGGCCATTACGCGGCCCTGGGGGCGACCGATGCCAGCCCGGACATGGTCAGCGCAATCCTTGAAGAGGGCGCGAAGTTCTGTGAAAACGTTCTCGCGCCGTTGAACCGTTCCGGTGATGAGGAAGGCTGCCACTTCGACAAGGGCGTAGTCACCACGCCCAAAGGTTTCAAAGAGGCATTCGCGCAGTACGTTGAAGGCGGCTGGCACGGGTTGGCGGCCGATCCCACCTATGGCGGCCAGGGCCTGCCCCAATCCTTGGGGTTGGTGATCAGCGAGATGGTCGGCTCCAGCAACACGTCCTGGGGCATGTATCCGGGGCTCACCCACGGCGCCATGTCGGCGATTCACGCCCATGGCACCGAAGCGCAGAAAAACACCTACCTCACCAAGCTCACCGCTGGCCAGTGGACCGGCACCATGTGCCTGACCGAAGCCCATTGCGGCACCGACCTGGGCATTATCAAGACCCGCGCCGTGCCTCAGGCCGACGGCAGCTATGCCGTGAGCGGGAGCAAGATTTTCATCTCCGCCGGTGAGCATGACCTGAGTGAAAACATCATCCACCTGGTGCTGGCCAAGCTGCCGGATGCGCCGGCCGGGACCAAAGGCATCTCGCTGTTTATCGTGCCCAAGTTCCTGCCCAACGCCGAGGGCGAGGCGGGCGAGCGCAATGGTGTCAGTTGCGGCTCCATCGAACACAAGATGGGGATCAAGGCCTCGGCCACTTGCGTACTGAACTTCGATGGCGCCACGGGCTTTCTGATTGGTGAGGCCAACAAGGGCCTGAACTGCATGTTCACCATGATGAACCACGCGCGCCTGGGCACCGGGATGCAGGGCTTGTGTCTGGGGGAAGCGAGCTTCCAGGGGGCGATCCAGTACGCCAACGATCGTCTGCAGATGCGTGCCCTGACCGGCCCCAAGGCACCGGATAAAGTGGCGGACCCGATTATCGTGCACCCCGATGTACGGCGCATGTTGCTGACCATGAAGGCCTTCAACGAGGGCAACCGCGCCCTGACGTATTTCACCGCCCAGTTGCTCGACAGCGCTCACTTGGCGGCGGATGCTGGCCAGCGCCAGGAGGCCGAGAACCTATTGGCGTTCCTGACCCCGATCTGCAAAGCGTTCATGACCGAGACCGGGCTGGAAGTGACCAACCACGGCATGCAGGTGTTCGGTGGCCACGGTTTCATCCGTGAGTGGGGCATGGAGCAACTGGTACGCGACTGCCGGATTGCGCCGATCTACGAAGGCACCAATGGCATTCAGGCCCTGGATTTGTTGGGGCGTAAAGTCCTGGGTAGCCAGGGTAAGCTGCTGATGGGCTTCACCCGGATCGTCCACAAATTCTGCATGGCCCATGGTGAGCATCCGCAACTCAAGGCCTATGTGGCCCAACTTAATACCCTGAACCAGCAATGGGGCGAACTGACCACCCAGGTTGGCAGGGCGGCCATGAAGAACCCGGACGAGGTGGGCGCGGCGGCCCTGGATTACCTGATGTACAGCGGTTACATCATTCTCGCCTACCTGTGGCTGCGCATGGCCCTGGAGGCCCAGGCACAGCTGGAAGCCGGCGAGGGCGATGCCGATTACTGTGCCGGTAAGCTGGCGACCTGCGAGTTCTATTTCAAGCGTTTGCTGCCCCGTACCCGCGCCCATCAGGCGGCCATCGAAGCAGGTAGCGACTGCCTGATGAAACTCCCGGCGTCGTTGTTTGCCCTCTGATCCAGCGTCGCCCCGGAAACCCTTGAGCCCGAATCTGATTCGGGCTTTTTCTTGCTTGAGGGTCTCTGTGACTAAAAATAACAAAAAGGTCACTAAGCGACCCTATGTGTCGCAAAAGTTGTTCGGGTACACTCGGCTTTTCGTAAATGGGTCCGTTGTGGACCGCTTGTTTAGATCTTTCGAGGTTTGCCATGGCTGACTACAAAGCGCCCCTGCGCGATATGCGCTTCGTCCTCAATGAGGTCTTCGAGGTCTCCAAACTCTGGGCCCAATTGCCTGCTTTGGCGGACACCGTGGATGCCGAAACCGTCGAGGCGATTCTCGAGGAAGCCGGCAAGGTCATGGGCAAAAGCGTGGCTCCGCTGAGCCGCAGCGCCGATGAAGAAGGCTGCCACTGGAAGGACGGTGTGGTTACCACGCCGCAAGGCTTTCCGCAGGCCTACCAGACTTACGCCGAGGGTGGCTGGGTCGGTGTCGGCGGTGATCCTGCCTACGGCGGCATGGGCATGCCCAAGGCGGTGTCGGCCCAGGTCGAGGAAATGGTCAACTCCGCCAGCCTGTCGTTCGGCCTCTACCCGATGCTCACTGCCGGCGCCTGCTTGTCGATCAACGCCCATGCCGGCGATGCGCTGAAAGAGACGTACCTGCCGAACATGTACGCCGGAGTCTGGGCGGGCTCCATGTGCCTGACCGAACCCCACGCAGGGACTGACCTGGGGATCATCCGGACCAAGGCCGAGCCCCAGGCGGACGGTTCCTACACCATCAGCGGCACGAAGATTTTCATCACCGGCGGCGAGCACGACCTGACGGAGAACATCATTCACCTGGTGCTGGCCAAACTGCCGGACGCGCCAGCCGGGCCCAAGGGGATCTCGCTGTTCCTGGTGCCCAAGTTCATGGTCAATGCCGATGGCAGCCTGGGTGCACGCAACCCGGTGAGCTGCGGCTCGATCGAGCACAAGATGGGGATCCAGGCCTCGGCGACCTGTGTGATGAACTTCGACGAGGCCGTCGGTTACATCGTGGGTGAGCCGAACAAAGGGCTGGCGGCGATGTTCACCATGATGAACTACGAGCGTCTGGGCGTAGGCATTCAGGGCCTGGCCTCGGGTGAGCGTTCTTACCAGAACGCTGTGGAGTACGCCCGCGACCGTTTGCAAAGCCGCTCACCCACCGGCCCGCAAGCCAAGGACAAGGTAGCGGACCCGATCATCGTGCACCCCGACGTGCGGCGCATGCTGCTGACCATGAAGGCGGCGAACGAAGGCGGGCGTGCGTTTTCCACGTACGTGGCGATGCAACTGGACACCGCCAAGTTCAGTGAAGACGCCAGCGTGCGTCAGCGCGCTGAAGGTCTGGTGGCACTGCTGACTCCGGTGGCCAAGGCGTTCCTCACGGACCTGGGCTTGGAAACCACGATCCACGGCCAGCAGGTGTTTGGCGGCCATGGCTACATTCGTGAGTGGGGCCAGGAGCAGTTGGTGCGCGACGTGCGGATCACGCAGATTTACGAAGGCACCAACGGCATCCAGGCGCTGGACTTGGTGGGCCGCAAGATCGTCGGTAGCGGGGGCGAGCTCTACAAAGTGTTCGCGGATGAAATCCGCCACTTCACGGCCACCGCCGATGCCGGCCTGGCCGAATTCACCCGGCCACTGGACGCAGCCTTGGACAACCTTGACGAGTTGACCGCCTGGTTGCTCGACCGGGCGCAAAGCAACCCCAACGAAATCGGCGCAGCCTCGGTGGAATACCTGCAGGCTTTCGGCTACACCGCTTATGCCTACATGTGGGCGCTGATGGCTCGGGCGGCTCTGGGCAAGGAGGCGCAGGAGGATTTCTACGCCAGCAAGCTGGGCACCGCACGCTTCTACTTTGCGCGCCTGCTGCCCCGTATCCATTCGTTGAGCGCCTCGGTCAAGGCCGGTAGCGATTCGCTGTTTTTACTGGACGCTGCGCAGTTCTGACGGCGGGCACGCAATGTAAGCAATCTCTTACATTGCGTGCTGCTGTTTACGCCTTTTAGAAAATTGGATCCAAGGATAATCTACTGCTCATGGACGTCGCGCAGGAAGCGCAAAAGTAACAACAGGGACACGTAGGATTCTGCCAGGATGGCGGAGTGAAATGGATGTCAGGGAAACAGTCTGCAAAACCCCGCTTCGGCGGGGTTTTCTTTTGCCCGGGTTTTTTATTTTCGGGTCTTCAATGAGTCCCTTCCAGGGCTCCTGCAACGCCACCTCGTCCTTCCGGACCGTTCATCACGTCTTCCAGCAACGTACGCAGTAACTCTAGGGTTCCCTGTTGACGCTGCACATCACGACAGACCAAGCCTACCTTCAGCGGCACCCGTGGTTCACTCAGGGGTTTCCAGAGCAGTGCCTGATGGCTGTGTTCCTGTCGCGAGCGACCGGGCAGTATTGTTGCCAAGTGCGTGTGAGGCAGGCTGTCGAGAATCCCCGCCATATTGTTGAGTTCGGCCTGGACGTGTGGCCGCCGTCCCAGATTGGCCAGTTGCGCCTGCCAGATCTGCCGCACTTGGAATTCTTCGCCGAGCAGCAGCATCGGCAACTCCGCGGCCTGGCTCATGGAAACCTTCTTGAATTCGCGCAGCGGGTGGTCCGCCGGGATGACCAGGGTCAACTCATCTTCGTACAAGGCGACGCCGTGCAAGCCCGGCTGGCGCGGTGGCAAGTAGCTGATACCGATGTCCAGTGAGCCATTGAGCAGCCGGCGTTCGATTTCCAGGCCGGTCAATTCATAGATCTGAACCACCAGGTGGGGCTGGGCCTTGCGCACGCGCTCGAGCATTTGCGGCACCAGGCTGGTGTGCACCGTCTGCAGCACCCCGATGGCCAGGGTTCGCAAGGCCTGGCCCTTGAAGTTGCGCAAGGCTTCGCGGGCTTGCTGCAAGCCGTCGAGCAGGGGCAGGGCGTGGTTGTACAAGGTGTGCGCCGCCAGGGTCGGCAGCAGGCGTTTACTGCTGCGTTCAAACAGGCTGACGTCGAGGTTCAGTTCCAATTGGCGGATTTGCTGCGAGAGCGCGGGTTGGGAGATCGACAGGCGCTCTGCGGCACGCCCCACATGGCCTTCTTCGTAGACCGCGACGAAATAACGCAGTTGCTTGAAATCCATAAGTTCTACTTATCAAAAAAGCTGGAAAATCGAAATGGCCCGAAGCCCGACGCGCGCCTAGTCTAGCGCCTATTCACAGGGCTTACAGGGCCATAGAGCGCGATGAACACCGTTTACGTGGATGGCGTTTACATAGGCAAGGCAAAAAATCTCGGGCAGGGTTTGATCAGCGATACCGATAAGCACAGGGTTGCCAATCGACTCTGGTTGTGGCCACAGGGCCTGGGCAGCGATGAGCACGGTGATCCGCGCTTTCACACCGGCCCCGAGCGGGCCCTGCATCACTACCCGGCCGAGCACTACGCCCATTGGCGCAAGCGTTATCCGCAGATTGACTGGCGTGCGCCGGCGTTCGGCGAAAACCTCTCCACCCATGGATTGACTGAAGAACAGGTGTGCCTCGGCGACCTCTTTCGCTGGGGCGGCGCCTTGCTGCAGATCAGTCAGCCGCGCTCGCCCTGTTATCGCCTGAGTCACCACTGGGGGCTGCCCAACCTGCCGCAACAAGCCCAGGACAATGGGCGTTGCGGCTGGTTTTATCGCGTACTCAAGCCGGGGTTTGTCTGCGCCGAAGAGCCGTTCGAGCTGATCCAACGCAGCTACCCCGGGCTGACGGTGGCCTGGGCGCTGCGCTGTTTTTACCAGGAGCCACTGGAGCAGTCCGGGCTGAGAAAGCTGGTGGATTGCCCGGCATTGGCCTCTCGCTGGCGCGACATTGCCATCAAGCGCATGCGCAGCGGGCGGGTGGAGGACTGGTCTTCGCGGTTGCAGGGGCTGCCGCTGGAGGGACTGCGGGCATGAATCTGTTCAGTCTGCGGCGTACCCCGCCTAGCCTTGACGACCTGGCTGTCGAGCCCTATCCGTCGTCGTTGGGCGATGACTTTTCCAGTGAGTGCCTGATGCCCAGTGTGCAGCGTCCCCTTCCGGTGTTCGTCCGTGGCCAGGGTTCCTGGCTGTGGGACCAGGACGACCGCGCTTACCTCGATTTCATCCAGGGCGGCGGGGCCAATAGTCTGGGCCACAGCCCTTCGGTGCTGGTCCAGGCGCTGACGGCGCAAGCCCAATCCCTGATCAACCCCGGTTCGGCCTTTTACAACCGCGGCATGCTCAAGCTGGCGGAAGGGCTGTGCAAGGCCACCAGCAGTGACCAGACGTACTTGCTCGGCAGTGGCAGTGAAGCCTGTGAAGCAGCGGTCAAGCTGGCGCGCAAATGGGGGCAGCGTCATCGGGGCGGGGCCTCTGGAATTATCACCGCCAGCAACAGTTGCCACGGGCGCAGTTTTGCCGCGATGTCGGCCTCGGGCAGCGCCAACCTTGGCAATCGTTTCGAGCCACAGTTGCCGGGGTTCAGCCAGGTGCCGTTCAATGACTTGCCGGCCTTGCACGCGGCGGTGGACGCGCAGACCGTGGCGATCATGCTGGAGCCGATCCAGAGTGAGGCGGGAGTGATCCCCGCGACCGAGCACTACCTCAAGGGCGTCGAGCGTCTATGCCGCGAGTTGGGCATCTTGCTGATCCTCGACGAGGTCCAGACCGGTATTGGGCGTTGTGCTCACCTGCTTGCGGAGCAGTCGTACGGTATTCGTGGCGATATCGTCATCCTGGGCAAGGGCCTGGGTGGCGGTGTGCCGCTGGCGGCCTTGTTGGCCCGGGGCACGGCCTGCTGTTTCGACGTCGGTGAACTGGATGGCACGCATCACGGCAATGCCTTGATGACTTCGGCCGGGCTGGCAGTGCTCAACGCGGTCCAGGAGCACGGCTTTCTGGAACAGGTGCGCGCCGCCGGGCAGCACTTGGGCGCAGGGCTGGCGCGCCTGGCCCAGCGCTATGCCCATGGCGAAGTGCGCGGGCAAGGGCTGTTGTGGGGCCTGACACTGGCCGACGACTCCGCCCAGGCCGTGGTCAACGCTGCTCGTTCTGAGGGTCTGCTGCTCAATGCGCCGCAAGCCAATTGCCTGCGCCTGACCCCTGCCTTGACCGTCAGCAAAGCCAATATCGACGAAATGCTGCTGCGCCTGGCCCGGGCATTTTCCCGGGTACGCACGGCGCAGTTGCAGTGCCGTAAAGGGCTGGCGGTCTGATGAGGCCCGATTGCCGTCTTGATTGACCTCGACTGAACACAAGAACCGTCTCGCGGTATAACGCATCGCCCCGTGTCCGATTTTTCGCACGGGGCGTTTTTTTTGTCCGCTGATTCTGGCGCAGCGCGATGTTTCCTGAACCGCAGCCCAAGGACACATCAGGTCAACAATGGCGCGCAAAAGTCGAGTGAACCCTGGTGCACGCCGTCGGTCGATTAGGAGTGAGGCTTATGAGAGCCCTCTTTTATCTGGAGCTGCCCCATGGACTTGATTCGCATCATCTTCGCTATTTTGTTGCCACCACTGGGCGTGTTCCTGCAGGTGGGCTTCGGCGGCGCGTTTTGGCTGAATATCCTGCTGACCCTGTGCGGCTACATCCCCGGCATTGTGCACGCGGTCTATATCATCGCCAAACGCTGACAATGACGAGCCTGCCTGCGCTTTCATTGCGTGGGCAGGTGCTCAAGGGCGCTGGCATGGCCCTTGAGCAACAGCCTTTTCAATCCCCCCTTCAGTCCCCCGATGTCATCACCTGTTGATAGAAGCGCCACTCCTGCTCCAAGGCGTGTGCCTGGTTGTGGGCTTTGCGAAAGCCGTGGCGTTCATCGGGGTAGTAATGAGCTTGCGCGGCAATGCCTCGGTCTTGCAGGGCCTTGAGCATGTCGCGGGTTTGCTGGGGTACGACCACCGCGTCGAGTTCGCCCTGGAAGAAAATCACCGGCACTTGGATGTTCCCCGCATGCAGCAACGGCGTGCGCGCCCGGTAGCGTTCGGTATCCCGCTCGGGGTCGCCAATCAACCAGTCCAGGTAATCGCCTTCGAACTTATGGGTGGCCCGGCCCAGTGCCACGGGATCGCTGACCCCGTACAGACTGGCGCCGGCGCGGAACACCTTGGCGAAGACCAGCGCGCAGAGCGTGGTGTAGCCGCCGGCGCTACCGCCGCGGATAAATGCCCGCTCGCCGTCCACCAGACCCTGGCGGGCCAGGTACTCGACCACCGCACAGGCGTCTTGCACATCCGCTTCGCCCCAGGCCAGGTGCAGGGCTTGCCGATAGGCGCGCCCATAGCCGGTGCTGCCGCGATAGTTGAGGTCGGCGACGGCAAAACCGCGCTGGGTCCAGTATTGAATCCTGGGGTCGAGGATCGGGTAGCAGGCCGATGTCGGGCCGCCGTGGATAAACACCACCAGCGGCGGTTTGCTGGCCTGGCCCATGGCCGGGTAGAAGAAGCCGTGGGCCTCCTCGGGGCCTGAGGGGTAACGCAGGGTTTGCGGGCGACTGATCTGTGCGGCGGGCAGGGGGGCCACGCCGCCTGCAAGGATGTGTACCTGGTGAGTGTCACGGGCAATGGCGATCACCGCAGATGGGCTGACCGGCGACGCGGCAATGCAATACAGGTGATGCTCATCCACGGCCAGGTTACGGAAGCGGCTGTACTCCTCGCCGCAGGTGGCGCTGGAACCGTCCTCAAGGTGCCAGCCCAGGCGCCCGAAACCGTCTTCAGTCCAGGTCCCGAGCCAGGCCTGACCGCCCAGGGGCAGCCAGGTGCCACCGCCCAATTGCCAAGGTGCCGGGGCATGGTCGGCAGGCGCGCAGGGCAACGCTTGCAAGCCCGCCGGGGACTCAGCCCAGGGCTGCCAGAAGCCACCGCGATCGCTCAGGCAGCACAGGCGCCCCTGCGGGTCAAAGCGCGGTTGCTGCAATGACTCTTCGAACGCATCGCCGGCCACGCAACGAGGGGGGCTCCAGCGGCCGGGGGCCAAGGAGTCGGTCACCATCAGCCGCGTGGCTGTCCAGGGTTGATGGGGGCGGTCCCACTCGATCCACGCCAGGCGCTGGCCGTCGCTGCTTAAGGTGGGCGCGGCATAGAAGTCCGCGCCTTCGACCAGCACGGTGCGTTCGCCATCCTGTAGGGCAATGCTCACCAGCCGGTGCCGATCAAGGTGCTCTTCCACGGCCAGTACCTGGCCATTGGCGTACTGCAGATCGCCGTAGCGGCACTCGCCGTGGGTCAGGGCGCTGGGTGTTTCGCCTTGCAGGGACTGGCGGTACAGCTGCTGGTCTGCCTCGTTGACGAACACCAGGCCCTCGTCGCTGAGGCAGAAGGCACCGCCACCGTATTCGTAGACCCGGCTGCGCACACTGAAGCCTTGGGGCGTCAGGCAGCGGGCCTGTTGTTCATGCCAGTGCCAGATGCGGCAGGCGGCGTCGGCGGGGCGGTATTCATTCCAGAACAAGCCCTGGGCGCCGACGCGCAGCTCGGCGAAGTCGATACCGGCGGCCACGGCCTTGTCGGCGCTGAAGAGGTCAGCCTTTGGCGATGAGGCGGGAGTTTCGTTCATTGCGGAAGGCCAGTTGTTCGATGGTCTGGGTGGCGTGCTCGGCTTCTTCTCGAGCGTTGAGGATCATGCCGTGGTGCTCTGACTTGCTGCACACCGGGTCGGCATTGCTGGCATCGCCCGTGAGCATGAAGGCCTGGCAGCGGCAGCCGCCGAAGTCCTTCTCCTTTTCATCGCAGGAGCGGCAGGGCTCGGGCATCCAGTCGTAGCCGCGGAAGCGGTTGAAACCGAAGGAGTCGTACCAGATGTGCTGCATGCTGTGGTCGCGCACATTGGGGAATTGCACCGGCATTTGCCGCGCGCCGTGGCAGGGCAGAGCGGTGCCGTCCGGGGTCACGGTGAGGAAAATGCTGCCCCAGCCGTTCATGCAGGCCTTGGGACGCTCTTCGTAGTAATCCGGGGTGACGAAAATCAGCTTGCAAGGGTGCCCTTGCGCTTCCAGTTTGGCGCGGTACTCGTTGGTGATGAGCTCGGCCCTCACCAGTTGCTCCTTGGTCGGCAGCAGCCCCACACGGTTGAGCTGGGCCCAGCCATAGAACTGGCAGGTGGCAAGTTCTACGAAGTCCGCTTCCAGGGCGATGCACAGTTCGATGATGCGGTCGATCTTGTCGATGTTGTGCCGGTGGGTCACAAAGTTCAGCACCATCGGGTAGCCGTGGGCCTTGACCGCACGGGCCATTTCCAACTTTTGCGCGAAGGCTTTCTTCGACCCGGCCAGCAGGTTGTTCACTTGTTCGTCGCTGGCCTGGAAGCTGATCTGGATATGGTCCAGGCCGGCTTTTTTGAAGTCGCTGATTTTCTGCTCGGTGAGGCCGATGCCTGACGTGATCAGGTTGGTGTAGAAGCCCAACTGGCGGGCCTCGCCGATCAGCTCGGCGAGGTCCTGGCGCACCAGGGGCTCGCCGCCGGAGAAACCCAACTGCGCAGCGCCCATCTCCCGGGCCTCGCGGAACACCTTGATCCACTGCTCGGTGCTCAGCTCCTTGCCCTGTTCGGCAAAGTCCAGGGGGTTGGAACAATACGGGCATTGCAGCGGGCAGCGGTAAGTCAGCTCGGCCAGCAGCCACAGCGGCAGGCCCACTTCCGGTTTGGCCGGCAGGCTCGGGGAATCAGCCAAGTTCGATCCAGTGCTGAGCACGGGCGACCTCCATGAATTGCTCGATGTCCTCGCCAAGCTCGGGCACGCCGGGGAACTGTATCTCCAGCTCGGCAATGATCGCCGCGACGTCACGCTGGCCGTCGATCAGACCGCCGATCAGCGCTGCGCTGTCGTTGAGCTTGATCATGCCTTCGGGGTACAGCAGCACGTGGCCTTTTTGCGCCGGCTCGTACTGGAAGCGGTAGCCAGGGCGCCAGGTCGGGGTCTTGCTGCGATCGAAACTCATAAGGCGATTCCTTTGTGCCAGACCCGTTGTGCGGTGACGCTGTGGTAAGGCGGTCGATTCAATTCATAGGCCATGCTCATGGCGTCGAGCATGCTCCAAAGGATGTCCAGTTTGAACTGGAGAATTTCCAGCATGCGGTCCTGGCCGGCACGGGTGGTGTAGTGCTCCAGGGTGATCGCCAGGCCGTGCTCCACATCGCGTCGGGCCTGGCCCAGGCGGGTGCGGAAGTATTCATAACCGGTGGGGTCGATCCACGGGTAATGCTGGGGCCAGCTGTCCAGGCGCGACTGGTGGATCTGCGGGGCGAACAACTCAGTCAGGGAACTGCTGGCGGCTTCCTGCCAACTGGCGCGGCGGGCGAAGTTGACGTAGGCGTCCACGGCGAAACGCACGCCGGGCAACACCAGCTCCTGGGAACGCAGTTGGTCCGGGTCCAGGCCTACGGCCTGGCCCAGGCGCAGCCAGGCTTCAATGCCGCCGTCTTCGCCGGGGGCGCCGTCGTGGTCCAGCAGGCGCTGGATCCACTCGCGGCGGATTTCCCGGTCCGGGCAGTTGGCGAGGATCGCCGCGTCTTTCAGGGGAATGTTCACCTGGTAATAGAAACGGTTGGCGACCCAGCCCTGGATCTGCTCGCGGGTGGCGCGGCCTTGGTACATCGCCACGTGGTAGGGGTGATGGATGTGGTAGTAGGCGCCCTTGGCCCGCAGTGCCTGCTCGAACTCGGCGGGGGACAGTGGTGTATCAGTCATTTCGGTTCTCCGGGAGCCCGCTGGGGAAATCGATCGCCGGTGGCGGTGCCATCGCCGGCCAGCCCGCTCCTACAACCCGTAGGCGCGAGCTTGCGTGGGATTTGCCCTACAGCTCAATACTCATTCCGTCGTAGGCCACCTCGACCTTTCGGCGTACAAGCTCGGCACGTTCGGCCGAGTCTTCGTCGAGGATCGGGTTGGTGTTGTTAATGTGAATCAGCACTTTGCGCTGCGTGGGCAACTGCTCCAGGACTTCCAGCATGCCGCCCGGGCCGTTTTGCGCCAGGTGGCCCATTTCCCGGCCGGTGCGGGTGCCGACGCCGCGGCGCTGCATTTCATCGTCGTCCCACAAGGTGCCGTCCACCAGCAGGCAATCGCTGCCGGCCATGATCTCCAGCAACGGCGCGTCGACTTTGCCCAGGCCCGGGGCGTAGAAGAGGGTGCCGCCGGTGCGCAGGTCTTCGACGATCAGGCCGATGTTGTCGCCCGGGTGCGGGTCGAAGCGGTGCGGCGAATAGGGCGGTGCGGCGCTGCGCAGCGGCAGCGGGGTGAAACGCAAGTTGGGGCAGGCCGGGATGCTGAAGCTCTGGTCCAGTTCGATGCGGTTCCAGCTCAAGCCGCCATTCCAGTGCTTGAGCATGGTGAACAGCGGGAAGCCGGTGCTCAGGTCTTCATGGACCATGTCGGTGCACCAGACCTGGTGCGGGCAGCCTTCGCGCAGGCTGAGCAGGCCGGTGGTGTGGTCGATCTGGCTGTCCATGAGAATGATCGCGCTGATCCCGGTGTCGCGCAGGGCACGGCCCGGCTGCATCGGGGCAAAGCCCTGGAGCTGGGCGCGGATGTCCGGCGAGGCGTTGCACAGCACCCAGTTCACACCGTCATCGGAAATCGCGATGGACGATTGAGTGCGCGCGTGGGCCCGCAGGCTGCCGTCGCGAAAACTCGCGCAGTTTGCGCAATTGCAGTTCCACTGCGGAAAACCGCCGCCGGCGGCGGACCCTAGAATCTGGACGAACATGAGTGCTCCATCAGGTTGCAACTGGAAATAAAAACGCCCCGGCGAACCGAGGCGTTGCACTGCGCTTGCTGTCTCGGGGCGGTGGCCCTGAGCCGGCAATCAGCGGCTGGCGAAGTACATGGTGACTTCGAAGCCGATACGCAGGTCGGTGTAAGCAGGTTTGGACCAAGACATAAAAGTGCTCCTTTCAGGTGGGTGGGACGGGTGCTCTCTATACATATAGTCCACCTCCGGCCGGAGATGTTCAGATGCTTAGGGGGCTATCTTACTAAGATTCAGTTAGCGCTTGCCTGTAATTATTGAAGAAAGCTCATTGCAGCGTCGGTAATGATCCCACGGCCTCTTGCCAGGGTGAGCCCGGGCAGGCCGCGCTGGCCAGGCAATACCAGCTACCTTCGGCCTGGTGCAGGCGCTGGGCCTGGGCCAGCAGTTCGGGGCGCGGCAAGGTGCTGATCGCCGTCTGCAAATGGGCCAGGTAATCCGACGGATGACCGGCCAGCCGACCCTGCCAGAGCAGCTCTGCGGCCTGGGTCAGCGGCAGCTCGGCGGCATCGAATTGGCTCGCCAGGTTTTGCTGCTGTTGGCTCAGGCTGGCGTCGTCGGTCTGGCTGATCCGCTCCGGCAGTTGCTGGAGGAAGGCTTCGATGTGCCCAAGAATTTCGACCACGCTGGCGTGGGGCGACTGCACGCCGAACAACAAACCGGTCTGGCCGTTGATCTGGCGGACCCCACTGAACACGCCATAGCCCAATTGCAGCTCCACCCGCAGGCGCTGGTAGAACGGCGTCTGGCTGCACTGCGCCAGCAGGCGCCAGGCGGCTTCATCGGTGATTGAAGATGAAGGCACAGGGCAGAACAGCAGCACCGCCTGTTCGCTGGAGCCGGTAGGCACCTCACGCCAGCGATGCAGGGCTGTCGGTGTGTCGAGTGTGGCCGGTTGCCCAGGGTTGACGGTGCCGGGTATCTGGCTCAACGCTGCACTGAGCGCGGGCTGCAGGCTGCTGGGTACGCCCACGGCGACGCCGTCCCATTGGGTGCCGGCCCAGAAGTCCCGCAACTGTTGGGCGTGCTCCAGTTCGGGTGTTGGCGTGGCGTCGGGGCTGCCTTCGCCGAGCACCTTGAGCAATTGGCGGATTGGCATTGGGGCCGGTTCGTCGACCCGCGGCTGCTCGCTCAACCAGAACGCGTCAGCAGGTTGGCTCAGGGTTTTCAGGGCCTGTTGCAGGATCGCCGGCAGCGGCTCATGCAGCCCAGCCAGCTTCAGAATCCAGTGCCGGCCGGCGTTGTTCAGCGACAGGTCCACCCCGGCTTGGCGTGCATCGCCCTGCAGCTCCTCCAGGTGCTGTTGCAGCTTGGGCAGCAGGTCTTGGGGAGCCGTGCTGTTCAGTTGCCACCGGAGGTAGATCACCGCAGAACCGGTGTCAGCGGCCACCTCCTGGCTGAACAGCAGCGGCGAGGCCTCGCGGCGGCCCCGGGAGCGGTCCTGGGCAAAAGTGCGCAGCCCGCGATGGGCGCTGGTCTGGCCGCGGATCAAGCCGGCGCTACGCGCTGGCGCGGCGGGGCGCAGGAAGGGGTTGGCGGCCGGGAGTTGCCAATCGCCGATGGGCTTATCCAGCGCCACGGGGCGCAGTTGTTCCAGCAGTGCCTTGAGGGCGCTGACGTCTGTGTCCGTCAGGTGCCGCTCCCGTTGCTGGCTGTCCAGGCGAGCCAGCTCCAGGGCTCCAGCCACCTGATATTGGCATTGCTGCAACAGGGCAAACTCTTCGCGTAAATCGGCCCATTCGGCCTGGGCGCAGAAGAAGGCCAGCCAATCTTCCAGTTGCTGGCGAATCAGCGACTGTTGTTGCACGCCTTCGGCGCTGAGGCTGAACTCCAGGTGCAGCAGGGCCTGGCCGGCAAACTGATACAGCGGCTTGGCTTGCAGCCCAACGATCAATCGACGTTGCTTGAGTTCGGCCACTAGACCGCCAGGTTTGCTCGATTGCAGCCAGGTGCAGAGAAACTCCAGGGGCGCCGGGTTGGCGCTGGGCAAGTCTTCGCCGGCCAACAGCAGGTCCAGGCGCCGGCCGCGAAGTTGTGACGAGATCCCCGGCCCGCCGGGCAGCAAGCTCGGTGCCGGGCTTTGCCCAACGGTTTGACCGCTGGCGAAAGCGCCGCCGAACTGTTCGGCCAGGGCCTGCAGTTCTTCCAGGGATTGCGGGCCGGCCAGGCTCAGGGTCATTTGCCCGGTGTGATAGTAGGCGCGGTAGAAGGCTTCCAGCGCCTGCTGAAAGGCCGGGTTGGGCACGCTCAGGCTGTAGCGATTGCCGGCGTGGAAGGCCCGCAGGGGATGGTTGGCGGATACGCCCTCGAGCACCGCCGCTTGACGCTGTGCGGCGGCGTCCCGGGACCAGGCGATAAATTCTGCGTGCAGGACTTCCCGTTCACGCAACTGATCCTGCTTGTCCATGCGCGGATGGGCGAGCATGTCACACAGGCGTTCCAGCCCTCCGGCAAAGGCCGTGGGCGGCAGCTCAAAGAAAAAGTCGGTGGTGCGTTCGCGGGTGCTGGCGTTGACCTGCCCACCTTGCGCCTGGACATAGGCCATCAAACCGTCTTGCCCGCTGAAGCGCTCGCTGCCGAGAAAAAACAGGTGTTCAAGAAAGTGCGCCAGCCCCGGCCAGGCCAATGGCGCGTCATGACTGCCCGCGGCCACCCGCAAGGCGGCGGCGCAGCGTTTCAGGTGGGGCGCGTGACGCAGTGACACCCGCAGGCCGTTGGCCAGGGTCGAACAGGAGGGGCGAGGGTGATTCGGCGCGGGCATGAGCACTTCCACAACATTAGAAGCGCTCATGCTAGCGGATAAGTTGGGATCAGCGCTTGTTCAGATCGTCATAAAGCTCGGGGCGTCGGTCATGGAAATAGCGGTTGATGGCGCGGGAGTCGAGCATCAATTGCCGGTCCAGGGTGCCGCTGATCAGGGCTTCGTCGAGGCCGGCCAGGGCGATGCGGCTGCCATCCGGGGCGGCAATGCTGCTTTGCCCGCAGTAGTGGATGTCTTCCTCATGGCCGCAGTAGTTGGCGTAGGCCACATAGCACTGGTTTTCAAAGGCGCGGGAACGCACGGTGACATCGGCAACGAAGTCGTAAGGAGTCATGTTGGCGGTGGGCACCAGGATCAGTTCGGCACCGGCCAGGGCCAGGCGTCGGGCGTTCTCCGGGAACTCGATGTCGTAGCAAATCAGGAAGCCGAGCATCCAGCCGTTCAACTCCACCAGTGGGAACTCGTCCGCCCCGGCGCTGAACATCGCGTGGTCGAGGTCGCCGAACAGATGGGTTTTGCGGTAATTGCATAACTGCCGGCCCTGGGCGTCGATCAACTGCACGGCGTTGTAGATCTGCCCGTCGTCGGCGCGCTCCGGGTAGCCATACAGAATGGCCAGGCCCGCTGCCTGGGCGATGCCGGCAATGCGCTGGGCCGATGGGCCGTCCTGGGCTTCGGCCAGGGCGCCGACGGCTTCCGGGCCAATGTTGTAGCCGCTGAGAAACATCTCCGGCAGCACCAGCAGGTCGGCGTCCGTGGCTTCCATCGCCACCTGTTGCAGGCGCAGCAGGTTGCCAGCGACATCCAGGGGCTGCGGGGCACATTGATAGAGCGCGACGCGCATGACGATGACTCCTGTTAAATAGCCAGCGACCACTGTAGCCGCCACCCGAGGCAGCGGCTAGCGGTGGGCGCCGGGGTCAGTCCGCCAGGGCGATGGGGCCGATCTCGTGGAACACGTCGCCCGGGCCCGGGTTGGCGGCATGGGTGGCGCCGCCAAAGTGTTTCATGATGCCCCAGACGGCGTTCAGCGAGGTCTGCACCGCGCCTTCGACCCAGGCCGGGGTCCAGGACACGTCGTCGCCGGCGATAAAGATCCCACGGTGTTCGGCGGGCATCTCGTCCTGCATGAAGTGCGCGTACATCCGCTGGTTGTAGCGGTAGTGGCCGGGCAGGGCGCCTTTGAAGGCACCGAGGAAGTGCGGGTCGGCCTCCCAGGACACGGTGATCGGGTCGCCGATGATGCGGCTGGCGATGTCCACCTTCGGGTAGATCTTCTTCAGGGCGTCGAGGGCCAGCTTGACCCGCTTCTCCACCGGTTGCGGCAGCATCTTCAGGGCGTCGCTCATCCATGAGTAGGAGAGGCAGATCACCCCCGGCTGGTCGTCGCCGTTGTCGAACAGGTAGGTGCCGCGGGTCAGGCGATCGGTGAGGGTCATGCTCATCAGGTCGCGCCCGGTTTCCGGATCTTTGTCCTTCCAGAACGGCCGGTCGACCATGACAAAGGTTTTCGACGACTGCATGTAGCGGGTGCGGTCCAGGGCCATCCACATCTTTTGCGAGAACAACGACTCTTCGCACTCGATCTGAGTGGTCAGCAGCCAGCTCTGGCAGGTGGTCAGCACCGCGGCGTATTCCCGGGTGTCGCCCCAGTTGTCGGTGACGCTGAAGCGACCATCGGCGGCGCGGGCGATGCGCTTGACCCCGGTGCGTGGCGCGCCGTTGTGCAAGGAACTGAGGCTGGTGCCGGCCGGCCAGTGGGCGCAGCGCTCGGGCACGTGGCGCCAGATGCCCATGGGCACCTGGGCCACGCCGCCGACTACCAGGTGCTGGTGGTCGTCGCAGTTGGTCATCACTACGCGGAAGATTTCCAGCATGGAGTTGGGGAAGTCCGAGTCCCAGCCGCCGGTGCCGAAGCCTACTTGGCCGAACACTTCGCGATGGTGGAAAGACAGCTTGGCGAAGGCCTTGGAAGTGGCGACAAAGTCATAGAAGGTGCGGTCGTCCCAGAGCGGAACCAGGGTGTTCCACAGCTCCTTGAGGCGTGGCACGTCGCGGTCGCGGATCGCCTGCTGGATGTCGCCAAAGCGTGAGCCGTCTTCCAGGGCATCGGCCCAGGCGTCGGCGACTTCCTGGAACAGCGCCGGCAGATCGGAGAGCTTTTGTGCGTAGTGGGTCTGGCCTTCCAGGTCGATCACGGTGCTGCCCGAGGCCGGGGTCAGCGGGTTGGGGAAGGGCTTGGTTTCCAGGCCCAGCTTGTCCACGTAGTGGTAGAAGGCCGTGGACGAGACGGGGAAGCGCATGCCGCCCAGCTCGGCGATGATGCCTTCGGCGCCTTCGAAACTCTGGGAGCGCAGGCGGCCGCCCATCTTCGAGGCTTCATAAATCACTGGCTTCAAGCCCAGCTTCATCAGCTCGTAAGCGGCGACCAGCCCGGCGATACCGGCGCCGACGATGGCCACCTCGGCGCCATGATTGGCCTGTGGAATGCTGCCCAGGCCGGCGGGATGCTCGATCCAGTCATCGAAGGCGAAAGGAAAGTCCGGGCCGAAAATGGTGATCGGCTTTTTTCCGTCGGCAGGGTGGCGGTTGTTCTTGTTCATGGCTGACCTTGGCTGGCGGCCCAGCAGAGTGCTGAGTATAGGAAAAGATGGCAGCCATTTTAGAGAGCGTAGAAGACGTTAATAAGACGCAAACTGTAGTCGATATGAATTGTTATTAGGCAAAGTGACGAAATATTGATTCATATTGACGTAGTTGTTCACGAGCAAGCGCCGGGTTAAACCGGGTGGCCGCGGTCGATTTTGTTGCTGAGGATGATCGACGTGGTGGTTTTATCGACACCGTCGACACTGCCAATCTGATCCAGCAACTGGTCCAGTTGCTCGGGGGAGTCGCTGCGCAACCAGGCCACATAGTCGAACTCGCCGCTGACTGCACACAGCTGCTGCACCTGGGCCATGGCACTCAGGCGGCGCACCACCTCCTTGCCTGAGCGTGGCTGCACCTTGATTCCCACATAGGCCTGCAGGCCGCCGTCGATAACGCGCTGGCCCAGGCGTACGCCGTAACCCGTGATGACCCGGGTTTTCTCCAGGCGGGCCAGGCGCGAGGTTACGGTGGTGCGGGCAATCCCCAGTTGCCGAGCGAGCATGGCCACGCTTTCGCGGGCGTTGATCTGCAGGGCGGCAATCAACTGGCGGTCGATTTCATCAAGGACGGGGGGGCGGCTGTCAGGCAAAGGGTGCTCCGGCGCGGGCATCGGGGAGCGAGCATGTTACAGCCTCGCCCGGCCCGATGCGCGCTGTGGGCGCGGGTCGATCAGTGTTGGAATTGTGCGTAGTTTTCCGGGGTGACCAGTTGGGTCGGGACCCAAAGGTCGCCTTGCAGGGCTTCGTGGTTGACCAGCTTCACCGCCGCGTCTAGGGAGCCGGCGCCGATGGCCACCGGGTCGCGGAACACGCTGACGCTCAGTTGGCCTTTTTTCAAGGCAAGCAGCCCGTCCGGGGTGCCGTCGATACCGCCCACCAGAATGTCATCGCGCCCGGCCTGGCGCAGAGCCATGGCGGCACCGATGCCCATTTCGTCGTTATTGGAGGCTACGGCATTGATGGTCTGGCCCTTGGTCAGCCATTCGTTCATTAAGTCCATGCCTTTTTCCCGCTGCCAGTCGCCGGATTGCTCTTCGACGATCTTGATCCCCGGGTACTGCGCCAGCACATCCTTGACCCCACTGGTGCGCTTGCCGGTATCGCTGTGGGCCAGGCGCCCGAGAATCACCGCCAGGTTGCCTTTGCCGCCCATTTTCTCGGCCAGGTACTGCATCTGCATACGGCCGATGGCGCGTTCATCCGTGCCGACGAACACCACCCCGGGCGGCAGGTTGTCCACTTCCGGTCGGCTGTTCATGTACACCAGGGGGATGCCGGCGGCGATGACCTTCTCGCTGATCTTGCGGGTGGCTGCGGTGTCCGCTGGGTTGACGATGATGGCGTCGACCTTCTGGCTGATAAAGCTCTCCACCTGGCTCAACTGGCGCACCACATCGCTGGCGGAATCCTCGACTTGCAGCGTCACCCCTCCAGGAACCTGCTTGGCCCGGTCCTGCATGGCTTTGACCAGGTAGGAAATGTAGTTGTCGTACTGGCCCACCGTGACACCGATGCGCAGTTCGGCGTGGGCGGAAACAGACAGCAGCAGTGCACAGAGACAGCCGAGGAAACGCCTCATGACGGGTAATCCTTTTTATTGTTGGAAGGCAGATCGGGAAGAATCAGGTTCTGGCATGCAGATTATTGGAATATATTTTCCATATCAATAATCGGTGGAATTTATTGTTTTCAGGCGGTGCGGCCTCTGCTGCCTCGATGCCAGCAGATGACGTTGAGTGGCGCGCATCGATAGTCAGGAGACGAAATGAACTGGCGTGGATTCAGCAGGCGGGGGTAAGTGGTGGGCGTTGCTGTTGGCGGGCATTGCTTGTCTGGCCGCGTGGGGTTGAACGGCGTGATGCCAGGCGCAAAAAAGCCGCGCAATGCGCGGCTTTCGAATTGGTGGGCCCACACGGACTTGAACCGTGGACCAAAGGATTATGAGTCCTCTGCTCTAACCAACTGAGCTATAGGCCCTCAGTAGGCGGCGGATTATAGCGATGGTTTCTCGGCTGTGCTATCCGAAAAGTTGGAAACCCGGGGGCGCAGGAAGGTGGCGCAGAACTCGTCGGCGCACAGGGGCAGGCTGACGATGTAGCCCTGGATCTGTTCGCAGCCTTCCTGGGCCAGGAAGGTTTGTTGCTCCTGGCTTTCCACGCCTTCGGCAATCACCGTGAATTGCATGCTGCGGCCCAGGGCAATGATGGCGCGGACGATCGCTGCGTCGTGGGGGTCGTCCGGCAGGCCACGGACAAAGGACTGATCGATTTTCAGGAAGTCCAGGGGCAGGCGCTTCAGGTAGCTCAGGGACGAGTAGCCGGTGCCGAAGTCATCGATGGCCAGTTGCACCCCCAGGTGTTTGAGCTGGTGCAGCACCTCCAGGGCTTCCTCGGCCTGGCTCATGATGAAGTTCTCGGTGATTTCCAGTTGCAGCACACCCGGCTTGAGGTGGTGGTCCTTGAGCAGTTGCTCGATGCGCCCCAGCAGGTTGGGCTGGCGCAGCTGGGCGCCGGCCAGGTTGACCGAGAGCGAGCCAAAACTCTCATGGCTGAGGTTCCAGGCGCTGACCTGTCGGCAGGCCTGTTCCAGGACCCAGTCGCCGATCAGCAGGATCATGCCGTTCTCTTCGGCCAGGGGAATGAAGTGTTCGGGGGGAACCACCCCGAAGGTCGGGTGACGCCATCGAATCAGCGCTTCGGCCCCGACCAGCTGTTGGTTACTCAGGCTGATCTTGGGTTGGTAGTACAGGGACAATTCGTTGCGCTCGATGGCGCGGCGCAGTTCGTGTTCCAGGGCCACTCGTTCGCTGGCCTGGGCAGTGAGGTCGCGGGTGTAGCGCTCCACGCGGTTGCGGCCCTTGGCCTTGGAGCGATACATGGCGGCATCGGCGTTCTTGACCAGGGTGGCGACGTCGCAGCCGTCCTTGGGGTACAGGCTGGAGCCGATGCTGGCGCTGATGAAAAACTCATGCTCGCCGGCCTGGAAGGGCGCGTTGAAGCAGTTCAGCAGCTTGGTGGCGATATGGTCGGCATCGCTGGCTTGCTGCAATCCGGGGAGGAGGATGATGAACTCGTCGCCGCCCAGGCGGGCCACGGTGTCGATGTCGCGCAACTGCTCTTTCAGGCGTACGGCAATGCCCTTGAGCAGCAGATCGCCCACTGGGTGGCCGAGGCTGTCATTGATGTGTTTGAAACGGTCAAGGTCGAGAAACAGCACGGCGCCCTGTCCGCCGTTTTCCTGCTGGTTGTTGAGGGCCGTCAGCAGTCGGCTTTCGAACAGGGTGCGATTGGGCAGGCCGGTCAACGGGTCGTGATGGGCCTGGTAGTCGAGCCGTGCCTGGGCGTGTTTGAGGCTGGAGATGTCGGCGAACACCGCGACGAAGTGGGTGATGAAGCGGTCTTTGTTGCGCACGGCGTTGATGGTCAGCCAGCTGGGGTAGATCTCGCCATTCTTGCGTCTATTGGAAATCTCGCCCTGCCAATGGCCCTCAAGGGTCAACTGGTGCCACATGGCTGCGTAGAACGCGCTGTCATGCAGGCCGGAGGCGAGCAGGCGCGGGGTATGGCCCAGGGCTTCGTTCTCGCTGTAGCCGGTGATCTCGCTGAAGGCTCGGTTTACCGCGCTGATGTGTTGCCGGGTGTCAGTGATCAGTACGCCTTCAGCCGTGCTTTCAAAAACCGTGGCGGCCTGTTGCAGGGTTTCTTGCATCAGTTGGCGCTCGGTGATGTCCCGGGCAATGGTCAGCATGCAGTCTTCGTCGCCGATCGGCAGGGGGCGGCTGGACAGTTCACAGAGGCGAATCTGCCCGTCGCTGCGGCGGATGTGGCAGCTGAAGTCGCGGACAAAGCCGTCGCGCTGCAGCAGGTCGAGCATCTGCTTGCGTTCGTTGAGGTTGACCCAGATGCCCAGGTCCAGGGTCGAGCGGTCCACGGACATGGCGTTGTTGAACCCGGTGATACGACTGAAACCTTCGTTGGCTTCGATCAGCAAGCCGTCGCGCTGGCGGGTCAGCAGCAGGCCGTCCGGCGAAGCGTGAAAGGCCTTGGCGAATTTTTCTTCCGAGGTCTGCAGCTGTTGTTGGGTTTCCTTGAGCTGGGTGATGTCGCGGACCACCACCACGATGGCCGGCGTGGTGTCGAGGTCGAAGGGCTCGGCGGAGATCAGGCCGGTGAACAATTGACCGTTGTGCCGGCGAAAGGGCATCTCCAGATTGCGAATGCTGCCGCCCTGCAGGCGCTGCAACAATGACGGGCCAACCCCGTTGATCCCCCAGATATTCAGGCGGGTGGCGGTCTGGCCAATGACCTCCTCGGCGCTCAGGCCGATCTGCTCTTCAAACGCGTTGTTGACCTCCAGCAGGCAGCCGTCGGACAGGCGGGCAATCACCAGGATGTCTGGGCATTGCTGGAACACCGAGGCGAACTTCTGCTCCGACAGACGCAGGGCTTCCTCGGTGCGCTTGGCCTCGCTGATATCGATCATCAGCCCGCGCATGATCGGCTCGTGGCCGTGTTCGATCAGGCTGACGATGTCGCGCACCCACAGACAGCGGCCGTCGGCGGTGATTACCCGGTAGTCGAGGCTGTGATCGCGCCCGGCCAGCACCTCGTGGTCGCAAAAGGCCTGGGCGCGGGTCAGGTCGGCGGGGTGGATGATGTTGCGCCAGAAGCCGGGCACCAGCCAGTGGGCCAGGGGATAACCCAGCAGGGCTTCGGCGTGGGGCGAAACGTAGCTGTAGGTGAAGTCGCTGATGCGCGCTTCCCAGGCAATTGCGGAGAGGCTCTCCACCAGGCCGCGATAGTGGTATTCGCTGCTACGCAGTTCCTGCTCCAAGGCCACGCGCCGGGAGATTTCCGAACTCAGGCGGCGATTGATGCGGATCACCATGGCCAGCACAGTGACCAGCAGCAGAAGCCCGGGCAGGCCGTAGATCAATACGTCCGACCAGAATGGGCGCTGATCGAGGACGCTGCCCACCCAGTGCTCCTGGATGGCGCTGATTTCTTCGGGGCTGAAGTCGGCGATGACCTTGTCGAGGATGCTCACCAGGATCTTGTTGTCCCGGGGAATGCCCATGGCCAGTTGATAGCGATATGGCGTTTCGCCGCTGACGTAGAGCCCGTCAAGCTTGAGCTGTCGCAGGCTCCAGACGCTGGACGCGAGGTCACCGACGACCGCATCGACTTCGTCGGTGGCCAGCGCCTGCAACGCCGAACTGACGTTGGGCAATGCCACCAGGTTCAAGTCAGGGTGATGGGTGCGCAGCAGTTCGTGGGGCGCATAGTTCTCGACCACGGCAATCTTGAGCCCGTAAAGCTCCTTGAGGTTGCGGGGTTTCGCGCCGCCTTCATGGGCCAGGATGACAATCGGAAAATCCAGGTAGGGGCGGGTGAAGGAGAGGTAGCGTTGCCGTTCCGGGGTCGACATGATGCCGGGCAAGAGGTCGAGTTGGCCTTTTTTGGCATCCTCAAGCACCTCTGTCCAACTGGCGGGCTCCACCGGTTTGAGCTTGATGGAGAGGCGATCCTCAATCAGGTTAACGTAGTCGGCGGCCAGGCCCTGGTAGCGGCCTTCCTCGTCGCGGTACTCAAAAGGCGGCCAAGACGCATCAACTCCCAGGCGTAGTTCAGGGTGGGCCGCGAGCCAGCTACGTTCTTCATCGGTGAGAGTCAGCGCGTCAGCTATTGCGGTCCAGGTGAGCAGCGACAGCAGGAGCATGGCCGACAGTCTGGGCATAACGATCTCGTTATGGCACGGGGAATGTTTCGAGTGTAGACGGGCATTTGCCGAGGGGAGGGCGCGCGTTTCAATCTGCGCAAAGCAAAACCCCCAGCAGGGCTGGGGGTTTTGGTATCACTCGTCGAGGAAGGAGCGCAGGTGCTCGCTTCGCGTCGGATGGCGCAGCTTGCGCAGCGCCTTGGCTTCGATCTGGCGGATCCGTTCACGGGTCACGTCGAACTGCTTACCGACTTCCTCAAGGGTGTGGTCGGTATTCATGTCGATGCCGAAGCGCATGCGCAGGACCTTGGCTTCACGTGCAGTGAGGCCGGAGAGGACTTCGCGAGTCGCTTCTTTCAAGCTCTCAACGGTGGCTACATCGATTGGCGACTGCATAGTCGAGTCTTCGATGAAGTCGCCCAGATGGGAGTCTTCGTCATCACCGATCGGGGTTTCCATGGAGATCGGCTCTTTAGCGATCTTCAATACCTTGCGGATCTTGTCCTCAGGCATTTCCATGCGTTCGCCCAGCTCTTCCGGGGTCGGTTCGCGACCCATTTCCTGCAACATCTGCCGGGAAATACGGTTTAGCTTGTTGATCGTCTCGATCATGTGCACCGGAATACGGATGGTGCGGGCCTGGTCGGCGATCGAGCGAGTGATCGCCTGACGGATCCACCAGGTGGCATAAGTCGAGAATTTGTAGCCGCGACGGTATTCGAACTTGTCTACCGCTTTCATCAGACCGATGTTGCCTTCCTGGATCAGATCGAGGAATTGCAGGCCGCGGTTGGTGTACTTCTTGGCGATCGAGATCACCAGACGCAAGTTCGCTTCAACCATCTCTTTCTTCGCGCGGCGGGCCTTGGCCTCACCGATCGACATGCGACGGTTGATGTCCTTGATCTCGGCAATCGTCAGGCCGGTCTCGGTTTCGAGCGCGGTCAGCTTTTGCTGGCAACGAGCGATATCCGGCTGCAGACGAGCAATGGCTTCGGCGTATTTTGCTTTGCCTTTGGCCAGTGCATCGGTCCAGCTTTCATCGACTTCATTGCCCGGGAACTGGCGCAGGAAGTCGGCACGCGGCATACGAGCGTCACGCACACACAGCTGCATGATGGCGCGCTCTTGCTGACGCAGGCGATCCAGGGCACTGCGCACGCGTTCAACCAGGCCTTCGAATTGCTTCGGTACCAGCTTGATTGGCATGAACAGCTCAGCCAGGGCCAGCATCTCGGCAATAGCCTGCTTGTTGGCGCGACCGTGCTTCTTCAGCGCCTTGCGGGTGATTTCCATCTGGTCGGCAACGGCGCCAAAGCGCTGTGCTGCGATGACCGGATCGGGACCGCTTTCGGCTTCTTCTTCGTCGTCACTGGCTTCAGCTTCTTCGTCGTCGCTATCGTCGTCCGCTTTCGCGGTCTTGGTATCGACAGGCGGAGGTACTTCCGCAGCAGGTGGCGCAATGCCGTCGTCCGGGTCGATATAACCGCTCAGAACGTCGGACAGGCGGCCACCTTCGGTGGTGACGCGAGTGTATTCGGAGAGGATGTGATCAACCGTGCCAGGGAAGTGCGCAATTGCGCCCATCACTTCACGGATGCCCTCTTCGATACGCTTGGCGATTTCGATTTCGCCTTCACGTGTGAGCAGCTCTACCGTACCCATTTCGCGCATGTACATGCGCACTGGGTCGGTAGTGCGACCAATGTCGGTTTCCACGGCCGCCAACGCTGCAGCGGCTTCTTCAGCTGCTGCTTCGTCGGTGTCGGCTTCGGCCAACAAAAGGGCATCCGCATCCGGAGCACTCTCGAATACGTTGATCCCCATGTCGTTGATCATGCGGATGATGTCTTCCACCTGTTCCGGATCTGAAATATCCTCCGGCAGGTGGTCGTTGACCTCCGCGTAAGTCAGGTAACCCTGCTCACGTCCACGGCTGATCAACTCTTTGAGGCGAGACTGCTGTTGCGCTTTTCCGGACATAACACCCTATCCACTGAAGGTCTTGGCGGGCAAAAAACAAGCCGAGGATTATACCCGAGCTATGACCTCACGCGCCAGTTGAGGTCGGGTTTGATGCGGGAACATTGCGTTTTAAAAGCTCGAGTAGCTGGATTTTCTCTTCGCTACTCAGTTCGCTTTGACGCGATTTCCTGAGAAGTTGTTCCAAAACACGCTCGCGTTGACGAGCGGACAAGCTCTTAATGGTGTCGAAAAACTGTTGTTCAAGGTTATCGCCTTCAATCAGCCACTCCTTTTCCGCCAGCGCTGTCAGCAGATTCCCTTGTTGGGTGCCGTGCCAGCGCGCCATCAGTTGATGAATAGAGCGTAGCTTAGGATTTTTCTGTACAGCTTCGATCAGGGCCACCAGCAATTGCGTGTTGGTGTTGTCGTCATCGGCAAAATGCCCGGCATCTTCAACTTTTTCTGCAAGCGTCGGGTGATGCAGCAGTGTTCGCAGGGCTGACAGCGTCGGTGGCTCCACCGCTGCAGGCACTCGCGGGCCGCGAGGTTGATCGCGATCACCGTCCCGACGCTTGCCCTTGCCGTTCTTGTCCCAGGGTTTGTTGTCCCACTTCTTGCCGCCGCCACCCTTCTTGGGGGTCCATTCCTGCTGCGGCGCGTAGGCCTCCTGAGGTTGCTGGTAATCGCTGTAGTCGGGGATCCCGTCGTAGTCGATGCCGGCGTCGTAGAGGGGCGGCGGCTCCTGGGGGGCACTTTGCACCAACTGATTGACGGCTTCATTGTTGAGGCCGGTGATCTCGCTGAGGCGCTGGCGCATCAGCAGGCGCAGGTTGGCGCCCGGGACTTTTTCGATCAGTGGTGCCGCGAGGGTGGCCATGTGGGCCTTGCCTTCGAGGGAGCGCGGGTCCGATTCATCGATCAGTTGCTGGAAGAAGTAGTCCGCCAGGGGCTGGGCATGCTGATTGATCCGGGCGCGGAAAGCATCGGTGCCTTCGGAGCGAACCAGGGTGTCCGGGTCTTCGCCTTCCGGGAGGAACAGGAAGCGTGCGCGACGTCCGTCCTGCAGGCACGGCAGCGCGGCTTCCAGGGCACGCCAGGCCGCCTTGCGTCCAGCCTGGTCGCCGTCAAAGCAGAACAGCACGTTGGGCACAATGCGGAACAGGCGCTTGAGGTGTTCTTCGCTGGTTGCCGTGCCCAGGGTCGCGACGGCATTGCGCAGGCCTTGCTGGGCCAGGGCAATGACGTCCATGTAGCCTTCGACGACGATGATTTCATCGAGGTTGCGGTTGTTCTTGCGGGCTTCGAACAGCCCGTAGAGTTCCTGGCCCTTATGGAAGACTGGGGTTTCCGGGGAGTTCAGGTACTTGGGCTTGTCGTCACCCAGCACCCGGCCGCCGAAGGCGATGATGCGTCCACGGCTGTCGCGGATCGGGAACATGACGCGGTCGCGGAAGCGGTCATAGCGCTTGCCGGTTTCGGCGTTCTCGATCAGTAGGCCGGCATCGATCATGGCTTTCTGCTGCAGGGTGTCGCTGCTCAGGTGTTTGAACAGGTTGTCCCAGCCAGGTGGTGCAAAGCCGAGGCCGAAGTCCCGGGCGATTTCGCCGGTCAGGCCGCGGCCCTTGAGGTAATCCACTGCGGCTTTGCGTGCCGGGTGGCTTTTCAGGGCCTGGCGATAAAAGTCGGCGGCGGCGGTGAGCAGCGGGTACAGCGGCGAGTCGGTGGGCTGGCGCGGTTTGCGTTGTGCGCGGCCGCTCTCTTCGCGAGGTATCTCCATGCCGGCGGCTTTGGCCAGCTCCTCGACAGCCTGGGGGAAGTCCAGGTTGTCGTGGTCCATGATAAAACCCAGGGCGTTGCCGCCGGCGCCGCAGCCGAAGCAGTAGTAGAACTGCTTGTCGGGGCTGACGCTGAAGGACGGGGTTTTTTCTTTGTGGAACGGGCAGCAGGCCGTGTAGTTCTTGCCTGCTTTTTTCATTTGCACGCGCGAGCTGACAACATCGACGATGTCGGTGCGGTTCAGAAGGTCGTCAATAAAGCTCTGGGGAATTAGCCCGGCCATGGCGTTCTCATCATCACTGCGCGGAAATTGGACCTAAACGAGGGCGGCGAACATTCAGGGAATACGAAGCACAGAAAATGCCTGGCTCGACCCATTGCTGTCGGTTTGATCGTTGTCGGAAAGTTTATCTGTCGAAGGTTCACTGACGTTAGTTCCAATCAGTAATCGACGATTTGAAGATGTTGCCCTGAGTCCGGCAGCGGCCAATGACAGGCCTCGGATAGCTCATAAGCGGGCGCGCGAAGAGTGGCGCCTTGGGCTGATCGTCTGTAGGAAATCAGAAAAGGTGTGCTCGTCAGTAGCCTTGGAAGGCTCGTCAGAAGAGACGTGCACCGCTGGCAGTAGCCAGGTCTGACGTGTGAAGCAGGTTGTCTTGGTCGCGTGTGCGGCTTTGACAGTGAAGCATCAAGCGTTGTCCGCAAATGCCATTAGCCCGGCTGAGGGCCGGGCTTGGCAGAAGCTTGCAGCGAACGTCTGTGTATTAGTACAGACGTACGGCGCGGCGCTGTTCGCGCTGAACTTTCTTGGCGTGACGCTTAACAGCAGCAGCTGCCTTGCGCTTACGCTCAGAAGTCGGCTTCTCGTAAAATTCGCGGCTACGAACTTCAGCCAGAACACCGGCTTTTTCGCAGGAGCGCTTGAAACGACGCAGAGCTACGTCGAAGGGTTCGTTCTCTTTAACTTTGACGGCTGGCATCCAGAGCTACCTTCATTCATTACCGGGGTCAACGTTCTCGTCGCAAAAATCGCGGCTGAGGTCGTCGGTTTTTAAGGGTTGCGGATGTTAACCCCTCAACGCTCGGAATGCAAAGCCTCTGATCGAAAACCGCTGGTCGGGGGCAGGAGTGGCGACTATTATGCGCGCCTTCGAATTCAGCCTCTACAAGGCGCAAACCCATGCTAGTACTGGGATTAGAAACCTCCTGCGACGAAACCGGCGTCGCGCTTTACGACAGTGAACGCGGCCTGCTGGCCGATGCGCTGTTTAGTCAGATCGACCTGCACCGCGCCTATGGTGGCGTGGTGCCGGAGCTGGCCTCACGTGACCACGTCAAACGCATGCTGCCGTTGATCCGCCAGGTTCTGGCCGAGGCCGACTGCGTGCCTACCGAGATCGACGCCATCGCCTACACGGCGGGCCCGGGCCTGGTCGGTGCCTTGTTGGTGGGGGCTTCTTGCGCCCAGGCGCTGGCCTTTGCCTGGGGCATTCCTGCCCTGGGCGTGCACCACATGGAAGGCCACTTGCTGGCGCCGATGCTGGAGGCGCAACCGCCGGAGTTTCCGTTCGTCGCTTTGTTGGTGTCGGGTGGTCATACCCAACTGGTTCGGGTCGATGGCATCGGCCAATACGAGCTGTTGGGCGAGTCCCTGGATGATGCCGCCGGCGAAGCGTTCGACAAGACTGCAAAGATGATGGGCCTGAATTATCCGGGTGGTCCGGAGATCGCGCGCTTGGCCATGCAAGGTGTGGCGGGGCGTTTCGTATTCCCGCGGCCGATGACCGATCGTCCGGGCCTGGAGTTCAGCTTCAGCGGTTTGAAAACCTCTGCCCTGAACACCTGGCAGCAGTGCGTCAGCGCTGGAGACGACAGCGAGCAAACCCGTTGCGACATCGCCCTCGCGTTCCAGCAGGCGGTGGTGGACACTTTGACCGTCAAGTGCAAACGCGCCTTGAAGCAGACCGGGCTGAAAAGCCTGGTCATTGCCGGTGGTGTGAGTGCCAACAAGGCGTTGCGGGTGTCCCTGGAGAAAATGCTCGGGGATATGAAGGGCCAAGTGTTCTACGCTCGTCCTGAGTTCTGTACCGACAATGGCGCGATGATCGCCTTTGCCGGTTGCCAGCGCTTGCTGGCCGGGCAGCAGGAAAGCCTGGCCATCAGCGTGCAGGCGCGTTGGCCGATGGAGCAATTGTCAGCGCTGTGAGCGGATTGCGGCCGGATGAAGGTGAAATCGGCTCATCGACGAGATTCAAAAATGCCGTTCGCGCCCGGCAAACAGGTCGCGTAAATTGCCCCGGTGGCGCCAGACGATCAGCAGTGTGAGCACGCTCATCGGCAACAGCGCTTCCGGCTCCTGCCAGGCCAACAGCGGCAAGGTCAGGGGGGTGGCGATCAGCGCAGCCAGGGAGCTGGTGCGGGTGAGGTAGAAGGTCAGCAGCCAGGCGGCGATGGCCAGCAGCGCGGCTGGCGGGTAAAGCCCCAGCAGCATGCCGGCAGCGGTGGCGACACCTTTGCCGCCGCGAAAGCGAAAGTACACCGGGAACAGGTGGCCGAGTACGGCGCACAGGCCGATCCAGGCCTGTTGTTGCAGGGAAAGCCCGGCCAGGCTGGCGATCAGGACAGGGAGCAATCCCTTGCACAGATCGCCGAGCAAGGTCAGTACGGCGAGCTTCTTGCCGGCCAGGCGCAGCATGTTGGTGGCGCCGGCATTACCCGAGCCACTCATTCGCGGATCCGGATGACCGGTCAGGCGGCTGAGCAAAATGGCGAAGGACAGAGAGCCGAGCAGGTAGGCGAGGATCGCCAGTAACCAAAACATGCTAACTATTCCGGGCGAGGACGCCCTGATTCTAACGGCGCATTGCGCCCTTGTCGTGCTGCGGAGAAGAGTGCTTGGACAGAGTGTTTATCGAAGGCCTGGAAGTCGACACTGTGATCGGTGCCTACGACTGGGAACGCGGGATTACCCAGTGCCTGCGCCTGGATCTGAGCTTTGCCTGGGACAATCGCCCAGCGGCGGCGGGCGATGATCTGACCCTGGCCCTCGACTACGCCAGCGTGTCTTCGCGCATCCAGGCCTTTGCCGAGCAGGCGCAATTTCAGTTGGTGGAAACCTTTGCCGAGCGTCTCGCTGAGGTGTTGATGAGCGAATTCCAGATCCCCTGGTTGCATTTGAAGCTGACCAAGCCTGGCGCCGTGCCGGCCGCCCGCGGCGTTGGCGTGGAGATCGAGCGCGGATGTCGCTAACTCAGGTTTTTCTGGGGCTCGGTAGCAATATCGAGCGCGAAACCCATCTGCGAGCGGGGCTCGATGCCCTGGCGGATTTTTTGCTGGATCTGCGTTGCTCGGCGGTGTTCGAGAGCCAGCCGGTGGGGATCAAGAGCGGCCCGTTCTTCAACCTGGTGGTCTCAGCGCAGACCGACTTGTCGTTGATGGAGCTGGATCGCCGCTTGAAGTTCATCGAGGCGGACAACGGGCGTTATGCGCCTGAACGCAAAGGCCTGCCGCTGGATATCGACGTGCTTCTGTATGGCGATCTGGTTGGCAACTTTGACGGGTTGATCCTGCCCAGGGCCGAAATTCTCAAGAATGCCTTTGTGCTCTGGCCTTTGTCGTTGATGGCGCCGGAGCGTGTGCATCCGCTGGCGGGCAAGCGCCTTGATGCGCTTTGGCGCGACGCCCAGATCGATCAAGTACTGGCGCCGGTAGCGTTCGAGTGGCGTGGCCAGCAATTGACGCCACCCGGTCTCTGACGGCCTTTCGCGAGCAAGCTCGGGTGCCCGCCTGCTCGCGGGTTGCTCAAGGCGTGTGCTGTTCCTTGTAGGCCTTTAGTGCGTTCAAGCGCTCGCGCTTCAGCGCCTCCCCCAATGCGGGCCCTTTGAATCCCTGTTCCAGCAATGGCTGAACCGCCACGGCGCGTGCGGCACTGGCTGCGCCCCTGAGGTAGTCGGCTTGAGGGTAGGGGCGCGACTCCAGGCCCAGACGCCCCCGTGCATCCATTTCACACGCGGCGATGAACTCGTCGAAACGTTGCGGGCGGCGATACACGTCGAAGCTTTGCAGCAGTGCCAGCAGGGTCGATGCCCTCAGCTCAAAAGCACGATGGCTGTGGGTGTGGTACTCGCCCACCAGCACCGCCAGCTCCTGGCAATCCCGAGGGACCTTGAAGCGCTGGTTCACCGCTTCGATCAGTTTCAGCCCCGTGTGTTCATGTTCAAGGTGCCGAGGCCATTGGTCTTCTGGGGTCAGGCCCTTGCCCAGGTCGTGGAGCAGGCAAGCCCAGCGCACGGTGAGCGGCTGTTGGTGCAGGGCTGCTTGTTGCACAACGCTGAGGGTGTGTACGCCACAGTCGATCTCCGGGTGGTGGATCGGCGGTTGGGGCACGCCGAACAGGGCATCTACTTCCGGCATCAGGACCTTGAGTGCGGCGCAATCACGCAGCACCTGGATAAACACCTGTGGCTGCTTCTCCATGAGAGCACGGGAGATTTCTTTCCAGCTGCGCTCGGGCGTCAGGGCCTCCAATTCGCCAGATTCACTGAGCTGGCGCATCAGTTCCAGGGTTTCTTGGGCCACTGAAAAACCGAGCCCGGCGTAGCGAGCGGCAAAACGGGCGACCCGCAGGACTCGCAGGGGATCTTCGGCGAATGCCGGGGAAACATGGCGCAGGATATGGTCTTTCAGGTCCTTTTGACCGTGATAAGGATCGGTCAGGTTGCCCTTGTCATCTTCCGCCATGGCGTTGATCGTCAGGTCGCGGCGGATCAGGTCCTCTTCAAGGGTGACCTCGGGGCTGGCGTGAAAGGTGAATCCGCCGTAGCCGCGCCCGCTCTTGCGCTCGGTGCGGGCCAGGGCATATTCCTCGCCGCTCTTGGGGTGAAGGAATACCGGGAAATCAGCACCCACGGGACGAAAGCCCTGGGCGAGCATCTCTTCGCTGGTAGCGCCCACCACGACCCAGTCGATATCAGTGACCGGCTCGCCCAGCAGGCGATCGCGCACTGCGCCGCCGACCTTGTAAATCTGCATAAAAAAACCTCCGTTAGCGCGACAGAATAACCCTTGTGCCGCGCTAGCGGAGGTTTGATCACGGCTTCAAAGGTGGATGACAGCCAGGTCCAGACGGCCGTAATCGCCTTCGTTGTGATCGCTGCGGGGCGGTACGTGATGGGTTTTGGTCACTTGGTCGCCTTGCAGGGTTTCCAGGTGAATATCGAAGCCCCACAACCGGTGCAGGTGCTTGAGCACTTCGTCGGTGGAGTCACCGAGGGGTTTGCGGTCGTGTTGTTGGTGGCGCAGGGTCAGCGAGCGGTCGCCACGACGGTCGATGCTCCAGATCTGCACGTTGGGTTCGCGGTTGCCCAGGTTGTACTGCGCGGCCAGGGTTTCGCGGATGATCCGATAACCGCCTTCATCGTGGATGGCGGGCACCAGCAAGTCGTCTTTCTGGTCGTCATCCATGATGCTGAACAGCTTGAGGTCGCGGATCACCTTGGGCGAGAGGTACTGCAGGATGAAGCTCTCGTCCTTGAAGCTGCTCATGGCGAACTTGATGCTCGACAGCCAGTCGGTCCCGGCCAGGTCCGGGAACCAGTGGCGGTCTTCATCCGTGGGGTTTTCGCACATACGGCGAATATCCCGGTACATGGCAAAGCCCAAGGCGTAGGGGTTGATACCGCTGTAGTAAGGGCTGTCGAAGCCTGGCTGGAACACCACGCTGGTGTGGGATGTGAGGAACTCCATCATGAAGCCGTCGGTGACCAGGCCTTCGTCGTACAGGTCGTTCATCAGCGTGTAATGCCAGAAGGTCGCCCAGCCTTCGTTCATCACCTGGGTCTGGCGTTGCGGGTAGAAGTACTGGGCGATCTTGCGCACGATGCGCACGATTTCCCGTTGCCAGGGTTCCAGCAGCGGCGCGTGTTTTTCGATGAAATAGAGGATGTTTTCCTGAGGTTCGGCGGGGAAGCGCGCATTGTCCTTGTCGCTGTATTTGTCCGCCCCTTTGGGGATGGTGCGCCACAGGTCATTGATCTGTTTCTGCAGGTGCTCTTCACGGTCTTTCTGCCGGCGCCGTTCCTCTTCGGCGGAGATGGGGTAGGGACGCTTGTAGCGGTCCACGCCGTAGTTCATCAGGGCGTGGCAGGAATCCAGGAGGTCTTCCACCGCATCGATGCCGTGGCGCTCTTCGCACTGCATGATGTACTGCTTGGCGAACACCAGGTAATCGATGATTGAGCTGGCGTCGGTCCAGGTACGGAACAGGTAGTTGCCCTTGAAGAAGCTGTTATGGCCGTAGCAGGCGTGTGCCACCACCAGGGCCTGCATGCAGATGGTGTTTTCTTCCATCAGGTAGGCGATGCAGGGGTCGGAGTTGATGACGATTTCATAGGCCAGGCCCATCTGGCCGCGGCTGTAGGACTTTTCAGTGCTGAGGAAATGTTTGCCGTAGGACCAATGGTGATAACCCAATGGCATGCCCACCGAGGCGTACGCATCCATCATCTGCTCGGCGGTGATCACTTCGATCTGGTTGGGGTAGGTGTCCAGGGCGTACCGGGCCGCGATACGGCTGATTTCGCGGTCGTAGGCCTGGATCAGCTCGAACGTCCATTCCGAGCCGGTGGAGATAGGTTGGCGTTTCTGCTCTCTGGCGGTCATGTCACTAACCTGCGCTGGAAGAGTTCACGGAAGACCGGATAGATATCTCCGGCCGAGACCAGTTGCTGTTGGGCGAAGGTGTCGGAAAAGGCGTCAGCGATGCGCTCGTATTCGAACCACAGCGCCTGGTGTTCGCGGGGGGTGATTTCCACGTAGGTGTAGTACTGCACGAACGGCATGATCTGGTTGATCAGGATGTCGCGGCAGATCGGTGAGTCATCGTTCCAGTTGTCGCCGTCGGAGGCCTGGGCGGCATAGATGTTCCATTCATTGCTCGGGTAGCGCTCGGCCATGATCTCCTGCATCAGCTTCAGGGCACTGGAGACAATGGTGCCGCCGGTTTCCCGGGAGTAGAAGAACTCTTCCTCATCCACTTCGCGGGCGCTGGTGTGGTGGCGGATAAAGACCACATCGATCTTGTCGTAGTTGCGCTTGAGGAACAGGTACAAAAGGATGAAGAAGCGCTTGGCAATGTCCTTGGTGGCCTGGGTCATGGAGCCGGAAACGTCCATCAGGCAGAACATCACCGCCTTGGAGCTGGGGTTGGGCTGCTTGATCAGCAGGTTGTACTTGAGGTCGAAAGTGTCGAGGAAGGGCACCCGGTGAATCCGCGCACTCAAACGCTCGATTTCGGTTTCCAGTTCCTGGATATCGCCGAAGTTGTCCGGCTCTTCCCGTTTCAGCCGCGCCAGTTCCTCCTTGGCCTCGCGCAATTTGGCCCGGCTGCTGCCTGACAGGGCGATACGCCGGGCATGGGCCGAGCGCAGGGTGCGAATGATGTTGATACGTGACGGGTTGCCTTCGTTGCTGATGCCCGCGCGCACGGTCTTGAAGGTGTCGGTGCCGGTCAGGTTGCGCTTGACCAGGTTGGGCAGTTCCAAGTCCTCGAACATGAACTCCAGGAACTCTTCCTGGGTGATCTGGAACACGAACTCATCCATGCCCTCTCCGGAGTTACCGGCCTTGCCGCGGCCCCCGCCGCCGCCTCCACCCTGAGGCCGGGCGATGTGTTCGCCGGCGGTAAATTCCTTGTTACCCGGGTGCACGACGGTCTGTTTGCCACCACGGCCATGGTGCAGCACGGGCTCATCGATATCCCGGCCGGGAATGCTGATCTGTTCGCCGTGCTCCATGTCGGTAATGGAGCGGCGGCTGACGGCTTCTTCCACCGCCTTTTTGATGTGGTCACGGTAACGCCGGAGAAACCGCTGGCGGTTCACCGTGCTCTTGTTCTTGCCGTTCAGGCGTCGGTCGATCACGTAGCTCATGGGCCCCTCCGGGGAGCTTCAAGTCGTAAGCCACAAGCTGCAAGTAAGAGCCCGTTGACGGCGGGCTCAGTGGCTTTTCTCTTGCAGCTTGTCGCTAGAAGCTTGCCGCTGCTTCACTGCGATTTCCGGACCCGTAGGTACCATTCGGAAAGAAGCCGTACCTGTTTGTCGGTGTAGCCGCGTTCGACCATGCGTGTGACGAAGTCGTTGTGTTTTTGCTGATCCTCCTTGCTGGCCTTGGCGTTGAAGCTGATAACCGGCAGCAGGTCCTCGGTGTTGGAGAACATTTTCTTCTCGATGACCACCCGCAGTTTTTCGTAGCTGAGCCAGGTTGGGTTCTTGCCGTTGTTGTTGGCCCGGGCGCGCAGGACGAAATTGACGATCTCGTTGCGGAAATCTTTCGGGTTGCTGATGCCCGCCGGTTTTTCGATTTTCTCCAGTTCTTCGTTGAGCGCTACGCGGTTGAGGATTTCGCCGGTTTCCGGATCGCGGTATTCCTGATCCTGGATCCAGAAGTCCGCGTACAGCACGTAACGGTCAAAAATGTTCTGCCCGTACTCGCTGTAGGACTCGAGGTAAGCGGTCTGGATTTCCTTGCCGATGAACTCGATGTAGCGCGGCGCCAGGTATTCCTTGAGGAAGCGCAGGTAGCGCTCGCGGGTTTCCGCCTGGAACTGCTCCTGTTCTATCTGCTGTTCCAGCACATAGAGCAGGTGCACCGGGTTGGCTGCCACTTCATGGGGGTCGAAGTTGAAGACTTTCGACAGGATCTTGAACGCGAAGCGGGTCGAGAGGCCGTTCATGCCCTCATCGACGCCGGCACTGTCGCGGTACTCCTGGATCGACTTGGCCTTGGGGTCGGTGTCTTTGAGGTTTTCGCCGTCGTAGACCCGCATTTTCGAGTAGATGTTCGAGTTTTCGGGTTCTTTGAGGCGCGACAGCACGGTGAACTGAGCCAGCATCTTCAGGGTGTCGGGCGCGCAGTGGGCCTTGGCCAGGGAGCTGTTGAACAACAGTTTGTCGTAGATCTTCACCTCGTCACTGACCCGCAGGCAGTACGGCACCTTGACGATGTAGATCCGGTCGATGAAGGCTTCGTTGTTCTTGTTGTTGCGGAAGGTGTGCCACTCGGATTCGTTGGAGTGGGCCAGCAGGATCCCGGTGAACGGAATCGCCCCCAAGCCCTCGGTGCTGTTGTAGTTGCCTTCCTGGGTGGCGGTCAGCAGTGGGTGCAGCACCTTGATCGGTGCCTTGAACATTTCGACGAATTCCATCAGGCCCTGGTTGGCCCGGCACAGCGCCCCCGAGTAGCTGTAGGCGTCGGCGTCGTTCTGTGGGAATTCCTCCAGTTTGCGGATATCGACCTTACCCACCAGGGCAGAGATGTCCTGGTTGTTTTCATCCCCGGGTTCGGTCTTGGCCACGGCAATCTGGTTGAGGATCGATGGGTAGAGCTTGACCACGCGGAACTGGCTGATATCCCCGCCGAACTCAGCCAGGCGCTTGGTGGCCCAAGGCGACATGATGGTGTTCAGGTAGCGCCGGGGGATGCCGAAGTCCTCTTCGAGGATCGCGCCATCTTCAGTGGCGTTGAACAGCCCTAGGGGCGACTCAAAGACCGGAGAGCCCTTGATGGCGTAGAACGGCACCTTTTCGATCAGTTGTTTAAGCTTCTCGGCCAGGGACGACTTGCCGCCGCCTACGGGGCCCAGCAGATAGAGGATTTGTTTCTTCTCTTCCAGGCCCTGAGCGGCGTGGCGGAAGTAGGAGACGATCTGGTCGATGCATTCTTCCATTCCATGGAAGTCTTCAAAGGCCGGATAGCGGCGGATCACCTTGTTGGAGAAGATGCGTGACAGCCTCGAATTGGTCGAGGTGTCGAGCAGCTCGGGTTCGCCGATGGCCAGTAGCAGGCGTTCTGCGGCGGATACGTAAGCACTGCGATCCTTTTTGCAGAGCTCCAGGTATTCCTGCAGCGACAGCTCTTCCTGGCGTGTGGATTCGAAGCGTTGTTGGAAGTGGCTAAAAATACTCATGACGTCACCTCGCTCGATACGTGGAGCCGACGTCGGATCAGTCAGTCAAGTGCTGGCCCGCAACTGAGCGTCCAGTTGTGGTTTACCCCCCAGAACACCTTCAAAGCTATCGACCTTGAAAGCTAGTACCGATGACCCGCTCGCCGGTGTACCGGCTCTCCCCTGATTTGGATGGCCTGTGGCTAAGGATAGTTCGGAATCGGAGAGGTCAAGGCGAGATGGGGAATTAGTTGCGGCTGACCGTTCGTCAGCGTCCGCTTCAGCCCGCGTAAGACGCGGGCTAGAGGTGCAGAAAAAAAATTATTCGGCAGTGCCTTGGGCGATTTCCGTCGGGTAAGTGGTGCGCCACAGTTCAAAGCCGCCGTCGAGGCTGTAGACCTCGGAGAAGCCCTGGCTGACCAGGTACGCCGCAGCACTCTGGCTGGAGTTGCCGTGGTAGCAGACCACGACCAGCGGGGCATCGAGATCGGCGGCGCGGATAAAGTCTGAAATGGAATGGTTGTCCAGATGCAGGGCGCCACTGATGTGGTTCAAGGCATAGGTTTGCGGATCGCGAATATCCACCACGACCGCGCCTTGTTCGCGCAGTGCCTGGGCTTGTTCTGGGGGGATGCGTTTGAATTCGCTCATGGCGGGCTCCTGGGGCTTGGTTGGCGGCGCGTTATGGGCGCTCGGCCGTGACGGGCATGGGGGTGGGCGGAAGAGGTGCGGCATGGCCCTGAGTGTCGCAGTCGCAACTCAGGCGTACGCCGGTGTCGACATTCAGCAGGGTCATGGCGCCGCCCCAGACACAGCCGGTGTCCAGGGCGAAGATGCCAGGTTCGCTGCATTTGCCCTCGAGGGCGGCCCAGTGGCCAAAGATGATCCTCAGGCCTTTGGTCTTGCGCTCTTTATGTTGGAACCAGGGCTCGTATCCCGGTGGGGCGGTCTCGACCCCTTCCTTGCTCTTGAGGTCGAGTTTGCCGTCACTGGTACAGAAACGCATGCGGGTGAAGTAGTTGGTGATCACTCGCAGCCGGGTAACGCCCTTGAGGTCGTTGTCCCACTTCGCCGGGTCGTTGCCGTACATGCCATCCAGGTAGGGCTCGAAAAGGTTGTCGTCTTGCAACGCCTCTTCGACTTCGCTGGCGCATTTGAGGGCTTTCTTCAGGGACCACTGAGGAGGAATGCCGGCGTGAACCATGGCCACTTCGCGCAGTTCGTCATAGTGCATGAGCTTCTGCTGGCGCAGCCATTGCAGCAGGGTTTCGCCATCAGGCGCCTGGAGGATCTCGCGCAGGGTGTCGCTTTTTTTCAAGCGCTCGACATTGCGCCAGGCAGCCAGCAGGTGCAGGTCATGATTGCCCAGCACGCAGACCAGCGAGTCGCGCATGCCGTGGAGAAAACGCAGGGTATCCAGGGACTGGGGCCCGCGGTTGACCAGATCGCCCACCAGCCACAGGTGATCCTTGGCAGGGTCAAAGGCGACCTGCTTGAGCAGGCACTGCAGCGGTTCCAGGCAGCCTTGCAGATCACCGACAGCGTAGGTCGTCATCTCAGTGCAGGGCTCCGGGCACCGCCAGGCGGAACGGCGCAATGATAGCGTCGAAGTGCTTGCCGTCCTCGGCGAGCATCTCGTAGCTGCCTTGCATGTTACCTACGCGGGTGGTCATCACGGTGCCGCTGCTGTAGGTGTGGCTGTTGCCCGCTGCGATCAGCGGTTGTTGGCCAACCACGCCAGCGCCACGCACTTCTTCGACATGGCCGTCACCGTCGGTGATCACCCAGTGCCGCGACAGCAGCTTGGCAGCCAGGGAGCCGTTGTTCTGCACGGTGATGGTGTAGGCAAAAGCGAAGCGGCTGTGCTCGGGTTGCGATTGTTCTGCCAGAAAGCGGGTGACGACGCTGACGTCGACCTGATAGCGGGGATCGGACATGCAAGGGGCCTTTAAAACAAAGCGGAGCGCGGGACGAAGCTGACGGGAATCAGTCTAGGTCAAGTACCGGGTAGTAAACCAGACATCGCGCCTGGCGTCCTACCCGATAACCATCAGGGCTTGTCAGTCGGCGCTGGGTTTCTCGAGGGGCTGTTCGCTGAGCTTGTCGGCCAGGCGCACGAAGGCGGCCAGGTCGAGCTGTTCCGGGCGCAGGCTGCCGTCGACGCCGGCGGCTTCGATTTCGGCGCTCGAGAGCAGGGCCTTGAGGGTGTTGCGCAATGTCTTGCGGCGCTGGTTGAAGGCTTCGCGAACAATGCGTTCCAGCAGGCGGTGGTCTTTGGCCGGGTGCGGAAGCACCGCATGAGGGACCAGGCGTACTATGGCCGAGTCGACTTTCGGCGGTGGGTTGAACGCACCTGGGCCGACGTTGAACAGGTGCTCCACGCGGCAGTGGTACTGGACCATGATCGACAAACGCCCCCAATCACCGCCACCCGGGCCGGCTGCCAGGCGCTCGACCACTTCCTTTTGCAGCATGAAGTGCATGTCGCGGATCAGCCCGGCGTTCTGCAGCAGGTGGAAGATCAGCGGCGTGGAGATGTTGTAGGGCAGGTTGCCGACCACTCGCAGGCTGTTCGGTGCAGCGCCCAGGGTGTTGAAGTCGAACTTCAGGGCGTCGCCTTGGTGCAGGCTGAAATTGCTCTTGCCGGCGAACTGCTGGTTGAGGATCGGGATCAGGTCCTTGTCCAGCTCCACCACGTCCAGTTGGGCGCCGCTGTTGAGCAGGCCTTCGGTGAGCGCACCCTGGCCCGGGCCGATTTCCAGCATGCGGTCATCTGGCTTGGCGTGAATGGAGCGCAGGATACGGTCGATCACGCCAGCGTCATGCAGGAAGTTCTGGCCGAAGCGCTTGCGCGCCCGGTGTTGGTAATGCTCGGTCATAAACGGGTCTCGGCCATCTGGTAGGCGGTTTCCAGGGCGACTTGCAGGCTGCCGGTGTCGATGTTGCCGCTACCGGCCAGATCCAGGGCGGTGCCGTGGTCGACTGAGGTGCGGATGATCGGCAAACCGAGGGTCACATTGACTGCGGCGCCGAAACCTTTGTATTTCAGCACGGGCAGGCCCTGGTCGTGGTACATCGCCAGCACCGCGTCGCAGTGCTCCAGATATTTGGGGTTGAACAGAGTGTCGGCGGGCAGCGGACCGCGCAGGTCCATGCCTTCGTTGCGCAGACGCTCCAGGGTGGGTTCGATAATGTCGATTTCTTCATGGCCCAGATGCCCGCTTTCGCCGGCATGAGGGTTGAGCCCGCAGACAAGAATGCGTGGCTGGGCGATGCCGAACTTGTCACGCAGGTCGGCATGCAGAATGCGCGTCACTCGTTCCAGGCGCTCTGCAGTGATGGCGTCGGCCACCTCTCGCAGGGGCAGGTGAGTGGTCACCAGGGCCACGCGCAGGCCGTGGGTGGCCAGCATCATGACCACTTGCGGAGTGTGGGTCAGGTCAGCGAGGAATTCGGTGTGCCCGGAGAAGGCAATGCCGGCGTCGTTGATCACGCCTTTGTGCACCGGGGCCGTGATCATCCCGGCGAAATGCCCATCCAGGCAGCCTTGGCCTGCGCGGGTCAGGGTTTCGAGGACAAATGCGGCATTGGCCTGATCAAGCTGGCCGGTAACCACCCTATTGGCCAGCGCGGTGTCCCAGACATACAGGCTGCCTGCCGGTGCGGGTGCATCGGGCAGGCTGTCCAGGGTGACCGGCAACAACCTGACCGCCACACCCAACTGCGCGGCCCGCTCTAGGAGCAGGTCACGGCTGGTAATGGCAATCAGGGGGTGAGGCTGGGGTTGCGAGGCGAGCAGCAGGCACAGGTCAGGACCTATGCCGGCCGGCTCGCCGGGTGTCAGAGCGAAACGCTGGGGTTTCACTGTGCCGCCTGGTCAGCGCCAGGAAGTTTGATCTCGACGTAGGCTTCGTCGCGGATCTGACGCAACCAGGTCTGCAGCTCTTCGTCGTATTTACGGTTACGCAATACGGTCATGGCTTGCTGCTCGCGGGCCTGGCTGGTGCTGTCGGTGGCAGACGGCCAAGGACTTCCAGGACGTGCCAGCCATACGGGCTCTTGAACGGCTTGGACAGCTGACCTTGCGGGGTCTTGGCCATCACTTCGCGGAACTCGGGCACCAGGGCGTTCGGGTCGATCCAGTTCAGGTCGCCGCCGTTAAGTGCGGAGCCCGGGTCTTCCGAGTAGCTTTTTGCCAGTTCGGCAAAGTCTTCGCCGGCTTCGATGCGCTCGTAGAGTTTCTGCGCCAGGCGCTTGGTCTCTTCTTCGCTGCGGATTTCGCTTGGTTTGATCAGGATATGGCGAACATGGACTTCGTCCCGCACCTGATTGCCACCGCCGCGCTTCTCCAGCAGCTTGAGGATGATGAAGCCGCCAGGTGTACGCGCTGGCTGAGTGATATCGCCTACGGACATGGCGCTCAGCTCGCGGTCGAAAGGCGGTGGCAGTTGAGCGGCCTTACGCCAGCCCATGTCGCCGCCTTCCAAGGCGTTGTCGCTGCCGGAGCGAGCGATGGCCATCTGGGCGAAGTCAGCGCCTTGCTTGAGTTGCTGATAGACCTCCATCGCCTGGCGCGCGGCACCCTGAATCGCTTCGGAGTTGGCGCTTTCCGGGGTTGGGATCAGGATGTTGGCCAGGTGCAGTTCTTCGGACAGCTGCATCTTGCCCAAGTCGGAAGCCAGGAAGTTTTTCACTTCTTGCTCGGAGACCTGGATGCGTTCGGCGACGCGGCGCTGACGTACACGGCTGATGACCATCTCGCGACGGACCTGGTCACGGGCGTCTTCATAAGACAGGCCGTCGTGGGCCAGGGCCGCACGGAATTGATCGATGCTCATGTTGTTGCGCTGGGCGATGGTGCCGATGGCCTGGTTCAGCTCTTCATCGGTGATGCGGATGCCGGAGCGCTCGCCGATCTGCAGTTGCAGGTTCTCGACGATCAGGCGTTCCAGTACCTGTTGTTCCAGGACGCTGGTGGGCGGCACGCCACCGCCACGCTTGGCGATGGTTTGCTGAACCTCGTGAACCCGTTGGTCCAGTTGACTCTGCATGACCACGTCGTTGTCGACGATGGCCACGACCTTGTCGATGGGCTGCACCGCGGCGCTGGCCGCGGTACTCAGGAACAGCGCGCCCAGCATCAGCGGGCGCAGACAATCAGAAAGCTTGGTCTTCACGTTCACGATAACCTTGGATGCCTTTGTCGAGGAAGCTCTCTACCTTGGTGCCCATAACGCCACCGAGTCCCTTCAGAACAATTTGGAGGAAGATGCCGCGGTCGCCTTTTTCGTTCTCCGGAGCGTCTTGACTGAACTCGTCATACTTGACCCAGTAACGGCTGATCAGGCGCAGTTTCCAGCAGCAGTTGTCGTACTCGAAACCACCGAAGGCTTCCAGCGTGCGGTTGCGGTTGTAGTCGTACTGCCAGCGGCTGATGGCGTTCCATTGCGGCACGATCGGCCAGATCACCGAGAAGTCGTGCTGCTGGATCTTGTAGTAGTCCTTCACGTAGCCAGGTTGGCCCGCAGTGCCGTAGTCGCTGCCAGTGGTCCACTTACCGGTCGATTGGTCGTAGCGAACCATGTCGTTGCGATAGCGATAGCCGGCGTTGATAACCTTGTTCGGATTATCTTCAGGCTGGTAGTGGAACATGGTGCTACCCGAGCGGGGGCTGTGGGTGTCCGGGTCCCAGTTGTACTCGGCGGTTGCGCGCCAGTCGCGGTTGAAGCGGAACTCGTATTCCAGGGCATAAGGCGAAACGTCCGAAGTGGCTTCGTCGCGGTCGCGGTAGTTGATGCCTGGCAGTTGGACAGTGCGGTCCTTGAAGTACAGGGCCTGGCCGACGCTGATGCGCTGGCGCTCGAAGCCGTTGTCTTCGATCCAGCGGTTGGTCAGGCCCAGGGACAGCTTGTTCTCGTCGCCGACACGGTCCGAACCGGAGAAACGGTTCTCGCGGAACAGGGAGGCGTAGTTGAACGAGTATTCGCGGCTGTCAAACACCGGAATGTCGTTCTGGTCCTTCTCCGGGACATAGAGATAGAACATGCGTGGTTCCAGGGTCTGCCGGTAGTTGGTACCGAACCACTGGGTGTCGCGGTCGAAGTACAGGCCGCTGTCGACGCTGACGATGGGCACGCCACGGTTTTGCGAACTGCTGAAGGACTCGCCCAGGGACGCCGAGTTGTTACGGTTGGTCAGCAGATCCTGCTTGCCCTGGCCGTCAAGGTCGAGCTCGTACTGGGTATACATGTACTTGACCGATGGGGTCAGGTAGCCGTACGTCCAGTTCAGCGGCAGGCTGACACCAGGCTTCAAGTTCAGGCGATCGCCGTTGGCGCGAGCCAGGCCGGCGACGTTGGTGTCCAGGCGAGCAGCCTCTACACCGTCCTGGTCTGTATAGGTGCCGCTATACAGATCACGCTCAAAGCGCACCAGTTCGGTGTTGTAGGTGAAGTCCAGGCCTTCCGGATGGTAAGGCAGGGTCCCGTCAAGGGTCAGCTGAGGCAGGCGGTTGTAAGGCGTGATGTTGGAAACACTCGCCAGCTCATAAGCCTGCACATTGAGGCGCGCAGTGTAGCTGTCGCCCCGGTAGGTGGCCACCGCTTGCTGGTTGACGTAGTCCGACGTGGAGATGCCGATCTGTTCCGATTGCAGATCCTGGAAGTAGTACGGATCGCTGATCTTGGTGTAGTCGACTTCGGTCATCAGGCGCGAATCAAGCCCGCCTTTGTGCTGCCAGTTGAGCATGTAGCGGGTTTTTTCGTAGTCGGTCTGCTGCTTGCGCTCGGTGTCGTCGTCGTTGAGGTACGCGGCGCCGAACTGACCTTCGCTGCTTTGGGTCAGGTAACGGAACTCGCCTTCCATCAACAGCCCGCGCTTGCTCATGTAGCGCGGGTAGACGGTGGCATCGTAGTTCGGTGCCAGGTTGAAGTAGTACGGCGTCACCATCGTGAAGCCGGTATCGCTGCCGGTGCCGATGGTCGGCGGCAGGAAACCGGACTGACGACGATCGTCAATCGGGAAATAGATGTACGGGGTGTAGAGCACCGGAATGTCTTTGACCCGCAGCGTCACGTTGGTCGCGGTACCGAAGCCGGTGGCCGGGTTCAAGGTGATGTTGTTGCCCTTGAGCTGCCAGGCATTGCTGTTCGGTTCACACGAGGTGTACGTACCATCCTTGAGGCGGATGATGGCGTTCTCTGCGCGCTTGGCGTACAGCGCACTGCCGCGGATTCGCGATTTGTGCAGGACGTATTCGGCGTTGTCGACCTTGGCCTCGCCGGTGTCCAACTGCACATCGGCGTGGTCGCCGACCAGCAGGGCGCCGTTGTCGCGTACGCGCACGTTGCCGTTCAGCTCGCCGCGGTTTTCAGCCTGGTACAGGCTGGCTTCGTCGGCTTCGACTTGCATGCTGCCTTGGCGCATGACCACGTCACCGGCCAGGGTCGCGACTTGCTCTTCCTGCTGATAACGCGAAGCCTTGGCGCCGATAAAGGTCGGGGCGTCACTTTTACTCGTCTTGTCATTCATGCCAGGACGAATCGGTTCGATATAGGAACCAGAGCAGTAAGGACCGGTCTCGGCCAGTTGGGCGGCGGTGAGCTTCTCGCGCGGTACCCAGTCGAGGTGACTGTAGTCTTCGCTGCGTGACTTCAGGCCACGGCCTTTGGCTTCGGTGACCAGCACGGGCTTGTTGCCCGTTTCGGCGGTGGAGCCACTGTCAGCCGGGGTTTCGCCAGTGGAGCTAGCGACGCCGACGTCATGCACCGGACGCGGAGGGAGCTGGGCGGCGTTGCTTTTCGGCGCGCAGGCCCAGCCACCCGAAGCAGAGACTGAGCAGTCATACTGTTCCGCGGCGACCACGAAGGAAGTGGCTAGAGGTTGCAGGGCCAGCAAACCGCCGGTAACCAACAACGGAAATTTTTTACGAAACGCGGGGGATTTCAATGCCATCTTATTAGTCCGGGCTTCCTGCGTGCCATCTGCCCGCGGTGGGGGCCGCACGCCTCTCGATGGTCTGAAAAAGATGCTGGATAATAAAGCATGACCCGCTTGACGGCTAGCGCCGTCGGAGACCCTTGCAATGCCTGACCAAGATGTACGCTTGCAACACCTGAAAGTTTGGCTCGATGAGCAGTTGGCAATCGTTTATGCAGCACAAGGCTGGGGTGCAGTGCCCCCGGCCACATTGACCGCGGCCAGCAGTGACGCCAGTTTCCGGCGTTATTTCCGTTGGCAGGGCGAGGGCCGCAGTTTTGTGGTGATGGACGCGCCGCCGCCTCAGGAAAACTGCAAACCCTTCGTCGATATCGCCCATTTGCTCGCCACGTCGGGAATAAATGTGCCGAAAATTTATGCCGAGGATCTGGCCCGCGGTTTTCTTTTGCTCAATGACCTGGGCAATCAGACCTACCTCGACGTCATCGACAGCGACAATGCCGATGCCTTGTTCAACGACGCCCTGACTGCGTTGCTGGCCTTCCAGCAATTGCCGATGCAGGCGCCGCTGCCCAGTTATGACGTGGCGCTGTTGCGCCGCGAGCTGGAGCTGTTCCCCGAGTGGTACGTCGGCAGCGAGCTGGGAGTCGAGCTCGACCCCGCGCAACGTGGCCAATGGCAGCGGGTCAGCGACCTGCTGATCGACAGCGCCCTGGCCCAGCCCAAGGTGCTGGTGCATCGCGACTACATGCCGCGCAACCTGATGCTCAGCGAGCCTAACCCGGGCGTGCTGGATTTCCAGGATGCGGTCTATGGGCCGGTGACCTATGACGTCACGTGCCTGTTCAAGGATGCCTTCCTCAGTTGGCCCGAGGCGCGAGTGCGCACCTGGCTGGAGGCTTACTGGCGCCAGGCCGGTGAGCGGGGTATTCCGGTCCAGCCGGACTTCGACGACTTCCTGCGCGCCAGCGATTTGATGGGCGTGCAGCGGCACCTCAAGGTCATCGGGATTTTTGCGCGGATCTGCCATCGCGACGGCAAGCCGCGCTACCTGGCCGACGTGCCGCGTTTCTTTGCTTATATAGAAGCCGTGTTGCTGCGTCGGCCGGAGTTGGCGGAGCTGGGTGAGCTGCTGGCCAGTTTGCGCGCCTCGGTCGGAGCCGACTCATGAAGGCAATGATCCTGGCGGCAGGCAAGGGCGAGCGCATGCGCCCCTTGACCCTGACCACACCCAAGCCCCTGATCCGCGCGGGCGGCGTGCCGTTGATCGAGTACCACCTGCGGGCACTGGCCGCTGCGGGGTTTACCGACATCGTCATCAACCACGCCTGGCTGGGCCAGCAGATCGAGGATTACCTGGGGGACGGTTCGCGCTGGGGCGTGCGTATCCAGTACTCCCCCGAGGGCGAGCCGCTGGAAACCGGCGGCGGCATTTTCCGCGCCTTGCCGTTGCTGGGGGATGAGCCGTTCCTGGTGGTCAATGGCGATATCTGGACCGACTACGACTTCAGCGTCTTGCACGCGCCGATCCATGGCTTGGCGCATCTGGTGTTGGTGAGCAATCCCCCCCATCACCCTGCAGGCGACTTCAGCCTGGTGGAGGACGAGGTGTGCGAGCCGCAGCTGGGCGAGTCGACCCTGACCTACAGCGGTGTTTCGGTGTTGCACCCGGAGTTGTTTGCCGGTTGCGCAGCGGGGGCGTTCAAGCTGGCGCCGTTGCTGCGCAAGGCGATGGCGGACGGCCAGGTGTCTGGCGAGACGTTGCGCGGTCACTGGGTGGATGTCGGCACCCTGGAGCGTCTGGCCGAGGTTGAACAGCTGCTAGAAGCGAGTCGCTGAGATGTTATGGCCAGGGACTCTGATTGGAGCCGGAGCGGGGTTTGCCATCGCCAGTATTCCGGGGGCCATATTGGGCGCGTTATTGGGGCAGGCGCTGGATCGGCGCCTGCAGTTGCACAGCTGGGCCCATGTGCGCGAGCGCTTGGGCGGTCGTCCGGCGCTGCGCAATGATGAACTGCTGTTCGTGCTCTTGGGGCGCCTGGCCAAAAGTGATGGTCGGGTAGTGGATGGGCATATCCAGCAGGCGCGCCAGGAAATGCGCGCCCTGGAAATGGCCGAGTCGGCCCAGCGTCGGGCGATTGCGGCGTTCAACCGGGGTAAGTCGGGCAATGATCGTTTGCGCGGTTACCTGCGGCGCCTCGGGGCTCAGCCCCATGCGGCAGAGGGCGTGTTGCGCGCGTGCTGGCGCATGGTCTGGGCCGATGGGCGAGCGGGCAGCGCCGAGCGTGAATTGCTGCTGCTATGGGGCAAGTGGTTGGGGTGGAGTGCGCCGCAGGTTCAGGCCTTGGCCCATGACTATGAGCCCAACAAGCGACCGCTCACCAACAGTGCCGGGAGTTATCAGGATGCGTTGCGCCTGCTCGGTGTTTCCGCCACGAGTGAGCCGGCGCAGATCAAGCGAGCCTATCGACGCCTGCTCAGTCGGCACCACCCGGACAAGATTGCCGGCACCGGTGCCACCGCCAATGAGGTGCGTGAGGCCACCGAGAAGACCCGTGAACTGCACAGCGCCTACACGTTGATCCGCCAGCGCCGGGACTTTCGTTAAACCGCGTCGCTCGTGGCGCGCCTGCCAGCTAAGGCTGCAGGTGCGCTACGGGCGGTTGGGTTCAACTTTCGACGTTTTGCGGGCTCAACCAGCCGCGTATGCGCCGGAACAGTTGCTCTTGCTGCGCGGCGCTATTGCCCGGCAAGGCCTTGAGGGCGATCTGGGTAAAGTCCGCGGCCTTTTGCCGTTTGCTGGCTTGCAAACGCTCCAGCGCAGCTTTTTGCGCCTGGGGCTGGTCCTTGTAGAAAAAATCCGCAGTGGGCAGTTTCAACGTCGGGGTCACGGCCGCCAGCTCCGGCTTGCCGATGGCCGGTGTCTGGGCCGCGACCATCACCAGCTTCTGCACCTGGGCCGGTTGTTTTTCGCTCAGGTAGCGCGCCGCCCAATAGGCGCCGGTGCCATGGCCGAGCAAGACGATGCTGCGGGCGTTCTGTTGTTCGGCGAAGGCCAATGCCGCGTCGATGCGGGCAAAGAGCCGTTCCGCGTCGGCCTTGGCCTGTTCGTCGGCGCTCTCGACCACTGCGCGGTCGGCAATATCGGCTTCACCGCCGGCGACCTGCTCGATGGGCTTGGCTTCGGTGCTGGCGTCTTTGCTGCTGGCAACCTTGGCGTCAGGGGCAGGCGCAGGCGTTTCGACGACCCGTGCTTGCGCGGCGTCGCTCAACAGGTCGGGCAGGGTCAGGCTGAGGCTGCTCCACTCGGCGTTCGGCAACTTGTTGCGCAGCGGTGCAATGGCTTGCGGCCAGTCAGCGGTTTCCCCGGCCCCGGGGACGATAATCACCACGCCCTTCGGGTCGCTGGTGTTGGCGGGCTTCCACAGGGCGAGGAAAGTGTCGCCGCCCGCTTGCAGTTGCTGTTGTTCCTGGGGTGGAATCTGGCGCTCCAGGGCCGTGGCATCTTCCTGGCTGCGCTCGAGCAGCGGTTGACGTTCCTGGGGTTTTTCCTCGGCGGCTTTTTCCGTTGCGGCGGGTGCCGGTTCGGCGGCGCTGACAGAAAAGGCACAGGGCAGGATCAGCGACAGGCACAATGCGGGCAGTGCCGAGCGGTAGACAAAGGGCATCGGATATTCCAGGCCAGAAGTAATCCCGGCAGCCTAATGGGTTGGTCAGTATTTGTCAGTGGGTGAGAGTTCAGATGATGCGTATGCGCTGCCTGTTGGTTATCGGCTGTCTCTGCCTTCCCTTGATGGCCTGGGCGGCACCGGCCACTCCGGTGCCGCCGTGCCCTTGAGCCAGGAGCAGCAGCAATGGCTCGAACAGCACAAGGAACTGCGGGTGGGCCTGGTGTTGCAGGCTCCTTTCGCTTTGTACGACCGCCGCCTGCAACGCCTTTCCGGGGCCAACGTCGAGCTGATGCAATGGCTGGGCAAGGCGCTCAAGGTCGAGCTGAGCTGGCGCAACTTCCCTGACCAGGCCCAGTTGGAGCGAGCCCTGCGCGAGGGCGAGGTGGACATGGCGCCGGGGCTGAGCCAAACCCCGGCCGGGCTGCGCCTGTGGATGTTCAGCGACCCCTATATGCGTGTGCCGCAGTTGGTAGTAGGCGAGCGTAAAGGCTCCGGCGCGGTGGAACTGGAGAAGCTCGATAGCCAGTCCCGGGTCGCCGTGCGCATGCCCAGCACCGTGGCCGATTACCTGAAAGTCACCTATCCCAACCTGAACCTGCAGGGCGTCCCTCTGGAGCGCCAGGCCCTGCAATTGCTGCTCAGCCAGCAGGCGCGCTACGCGGTGGTCGATGAGGCCCAGCTCAGCCGGCTCTCGGGTGAGCCGGAGTTCGCCGAGCTGGCGGTGGTCGGCGATATCGGCCTGCCGCAACTGCTGCGTGTTGCCACCCGGCGCGACTGGCCCGAGTTAGCCAGCATCGTCGAGAACGGCTTGCATGCGATGCCGGCCAAAGAGCTGGAGCAACTGCACAACCGCTGGCTGCAACCCAAGTACCCGCGGTTGGCCGAGTCGCCGGGGTTTTGGCAGAACCTCAGCCTGATCGCCCTGGTGTTGCTGTTGGCCAGCATGGCCATTGTGGTTTGGCAGCGTCGCCAGCAACGCAGCCTGGAGCAGAGCTTGCTGGCTGCCCGGGAGGACATTGCCTTTCGCGCGGCCGGTGAAGAAGCCCTGCGCCTGACCCAGTTCTCCATTGACCAGAGCACCGTGGGCATTCTCTGGGTCAACTGGGACAGCCATGTGCGTTATGCCAACCGGGCTGCCGAAGAGATGCTCGGTTACGTGGCGGGCGCTGTGATTGACCGGCCGTTGATCGACTTCGAGCCCAACCTGCACATGGATCGTTGGCTGAACCTGTGGAAGCGCGCCCGATCCAGCGAGGAGGGCGCGCAGAGTTTTGAAACCCAGTGTGTGAAAGCCGACGGCAGCATTTTGCCGGTGGACGTGTCCTTGAGTTTCCTGCGCTTTCGCGACAGTGAATACCTGGTGGTCTACCTCAATGACGTCACCGAGCGCCGCCGCGCCCTGGCCGCCCTGCGTGAAAGCGAAGCGCGATTGCAAGGCATTGCTGCCAATGTGCCGGGGCTGGTGTTTCGCTTGGAGCGGGCGCCGGTTACCGGGCAGATTGATTTTGCCTACATCAGCGAAGGCAGCGAGAGCCTGGTGGGCTATGCGCCGGCCGTGCTGAGCCACCGGGACATGGGGCTGCGCAGCCTGGTCCATCCCGACGACAAAGCCAGTTATCACCGCACCCAGGACCAGGCCCTGGACACCGACAGCGATTGGTCCTGGCAGGGGCGGATCCTGACGCGCCAGGGCGAGCAGCGCTGGGCGGAAATCAAGGCCATTACCCGGCGTCTCGATGACGGCGCCTTTGTCTGGGACGGCATTGTCTGGGACATCAGCGAGAGCAAGCGCATCGAGCTGGAGTTGGCCAGTTCCCGTGAGCAATTGCGCGAACTCTCGGCGCACCTGGAAAGTGTGCGTGAAGAGGAAAAGGCCCACATCGCCCGGGAAGTGCATGACGAACTGGGGCAGATGCTCACCGTGCTCAAGCTGGAAACCTCCATGTGCGAGCTGGCCTATGCCCAGCTTGATCCGGGGCTACACGAGCGGCTCAACAGCATGAAGCGCCTGATCGCCCAGTTGTTCCAGTTGGTGCGGGACGTGGCCACGGCCCTGCGCCCGCCGATCCTCGACGCCGGCATCGCTTCGGCCATCGAGTGGCAGGCCCGGCGTTTTGAAGCGCGTACGCAGATTCCTTGCCTGGTCCAGGTCCCCGACAACTTGCCGGTGCTCAGCGACGCCAAGGCCATCGGCCTGTTCCGTATCCTTCAAGAGGCGCTGACCAATGTCATGCGGCATGCGCAAGCGCATACTGTCGAACTCAGCCTGGCTCTGGAGGGCAATGAGTTGTGCATGAGCATCAGCGACGATGGTCAGGGTTTTGTCGCCGACGCCAGCCGGCCAACGTCCTTCGGCCTGGTAGGCATGCGTGAGCGGGTGCTGATCATGGGCGGTAGCCTGGTCTTGCACAGTGAGTTGGGGGAGGGCACGACCCTGAGCGTCAGGGTGCCCCTGGATGCGTGAACCACTGCTTTGATAACGCCCTGATAAAAAGGAGAACTGCGTGATTCGTGTACTGGTAGCCGAAGACCACACCATCGTTCGTGAAGGCATCAAGCAACTGATCGGCCTGGCCAAGGACCTGGTCGTGGTGGGTGAGGCGAGCAACGGTGAACAGTTGCTCGAAACCCTGCGCCATGTGCCGTGCGAGGTGGTGTTGCTGGACATCTCCATGCCCGGCGTCAACGGCCTGGAGGCGATTCCACGCATTCGCGCCTTGAACAACCCGCCGGCGATCCTGGTGCTGTCCATGCACGATGAGGCGCAAATGGCGGCCCGGGCGCTGAAGGTTGGCGCGGCGGGTTACGCCACCAAGGACAGCGATCCGTCGCTGTTGCTGACGGCGATTCGCAAAGTCGCTTCGGGCGGGCGCTACATCGACCCGGACTTGGCGGACCGCATGGTCTTCGAGGTCGGCCTGACGGACAGCCGGCCCCTGCATTCCTTATTGTCGGAGCGCGAATTTTCGGTGTTCGAGCGCCTGGCCCAGGGCGCCAACGTCAACGACATTGCCCAGCAACTGGCCCTGAGCAGCAAAACCATCAGCACCCACAAAGCGCGGCTGATGCAGAAGCTCAACATCACTTCCCTGGCCGAATTGGTGAAGTACGCGATGGAACACAAACTGCTCTAGGCGCCGCCACATATCCATTAACGACATCCACACCCCAAGCCTTTGCCGGTTCTTGCCGCTTGCCGCGACACACTCGCCACTGCGCTTATCCAATCCCGCCATCCTTGTAGGGCAATCCCTACACGCAACCTTCCATCCGGCTGAGGCGAATCTCTCCTACCCCCCGATTTGCGCGCTTTGCGGCCTCCACTAGGCTTGGTCCACAGCCGTCATAAACAAAAGGTGTGGGTATGAGCGAGGTCGATTCAAGTGCTGGGGCCAACGATGTTCTGGTCAGCTTTCGTGGTGTGCAAAAGAGCTACGACGGCGAGAACCTGATCGTCAAAGACCTCAACCTGGAAATTCGCAAAGGCGAATTCCTCACCCTGCTCGGGCCTTCGGGTTCCGGCAAGACCACCAGCCTGATGATGCTGGCCGGTTTCGAAACCCCGACCGCTGGCGAGATCCAGCTGGCCGGGCGCTCCATCAACAACGTGCCGCCGCACAAGCGCGACATCGGCATGGTGTTCCAGAACTACGCCTTGTTCCCCCACATGACCGTGTCCGAGAACCTGGGCTTTCCCCTGTCGGTACGTGGCCTGAGCAAGACCGACATCAGCGAGCGGGTCAAACGCGTGCTGAGCATGGTCCAGCTCGAGGCGTTCGCCCAGCGTTATCCGGCCCAGCTTTCCGGCGGCCAGCAGCAGCGGGTGGCCCTGGCTCGGGCCCTGGTGTTCGAGCCTCAGTTGGTACTGATGGACGAACCCCTCGGCGCCCTCGACAAGCAACTGCGCGAACACATGCAGATGGAGATCAAACACCTGCACCAGCGCCTCGGCGTGACCGTGGTCTATGTGACCCACGACCAGGGTGAGGCCCTGACCATGTCCGACCGTGTGGCGGTGTTCCACCAGGGCGAGATCCAGCAGATCGCCCCGCCGCGTACCCTCTACGAAGAACCGAAAAACACTTTTGTGGCCAACTTCATCGGCGAAAACAACCGCCTCAATGGCCGGCTGCACAGCCACACCGGCGACCGTTGTGTGGTCGAGCTGGGCCGGGGCGAGAAGGTCGAGGCCCTGGCGGTCAACGTCGGCAAGATTGGCGAGCCGGTGACCCTGTCGATCCGCCCGGAACGTGTGAGCCTCAACGGTTCCAGTGAAAGCTGCGTCAACCGTTTCTCGGGACGGGTGGCGGAGTTCATCTATCTGGGCGACCACGTCCGGGTTCGCCTGGAAGTCTGCGGCAAGGCCGACTTCTTCGTGAAACAGCCGATTGCCGAGCTCGATACTGCGCTGGCGGTGGGCGATGTGGTTCCGCTTGGCTGGCAAGTCGAGCACGTTCGTGCGCTTGACCCCCTTCTAGAGGCGAACTGATCGCCCCCTGGCAACACCAACCCTGCACGTGGAGAACACAATAAATGTTGAGATCCCTGAAATTCACCGCCCTGACACTGGGCTTGATGGGTGCGGCAAGCGCAATGGCGGCAGGTCCCGACCTGACCGTGGTGTCCTTTGGTGGGGCGAACAAGGCCGCGCAGGTCAAAGCCTTCTACGCACCTTGGGAAGCGGCGGGCCACGGCAAGATCGTCGCCGGCGAATACAACGGTGAAATGGCCAAGGTCAAAGCCATGGTCGACACCAAGAGCGTGTCCTGGGACCTGGTGGAAGTTGAATCCCCGGAACTGTCCCGTGGTTGCGACGAGGACATGTTCGAACAACTGGACCCGGCCCTGTTCGGCAAGAACGAAGACTACGTCAAGGGCGCGATCCAGCCGTGCGGCGTGGGCTTCTTCGTCTGGTCCACCGTGTTGGCCTACAACGCCGACAAGCTGAAAACCGCACCGACCAGCTGGGCTGATTTCTGGGACACCAAGCAGTTCCCGGGCAAGCGTGGCCTGCGTAAAGGCGCCAAGTACACCCTGGAATTCGCCCTGATGGCCGACGGCGTTGCGCCGAAAGACGTCTACAAAGTGTTGGCCGGCAAAGATGGCCAGGACCGCGCGTTCAAGAAACTCGACGAGCTCAAGCCGAGCATCCAATGGTGGGAAGCCGGCGCCCAGCCGCCGCAGTACCTGGCCTCGGGTGACGTGGTCATGAGCTCGGCCTACAACGGCCGGATCGCTGCCGTGCAGAAAGAAAGCAACCTGAAAGTGGTGTGGAACGGCGGCATCTACGACTTCGATGCCTGGGCCATTCCTAAAGGCCTGGCCAAGGACCGTGCGGAAGCGGCGAAGAAGTTCATCGCCTTCTCGGTCCAGCCACAGCAGCAGAAGACCTACTCGGAAAACATCGCCTACGGCCCGGCTAACACCCTGGCGGTTCCGTTGTTGGCCAAAGACATCCTCAAGGACATGCCGACCACCCCGGAAAACATCGCCAACCAGGTGCAGATCGACGTCAGCTTCTGGGCTGACAACGGCGAGCAACTGGAGCAGCGCTTCAACGCCTGGGCTGCCAAGTAAGGCGCCCTGCAACTGCGTCGTCACCTCTGGGTGACGGCGCCATCGTTTAAAGTCTTGCGGAGTTTGTCATGACCATCACCGTTCCCCTGAACGCGGTCACCGGCCCCACCTTGAAGCAGCGTCTGGCACGTGCCGAGCGGGTCAACCGCTGGAAGGCTCAAGCCCTGATTGCGCCTCTGGTGCTGTTCCTGCTGCTGGTGTTCCTGGTGCCGATTGTGGCGCTGTTGTACAAGAGCGTCGGTAACCCGGAAGTGGTGGCAGGCATGCCGCGTACCGTTGCCGCCATCAGTGGCTGGGACGGTCGGGGCTTGCCGGCAGAACCGGCCTACAAGGCCTTGAGCGAAGACCTGGCCGAAGCACGCAAGAATCAAACCTTGGGCGACCTGTCCAAGCGCCTGAACATGGAGTTGGCCGGCTATCGCAGCCTGCTGACCAAAACTGCCCGGGCCCTGCCGTTCAAGGCCGAGCCGAGCGCCTATAAAGAAGCCCTGGAAAGCCTGGACGAGCGTTGGGGCGACCCGGCCTACTGGCAGGCGATCCGTCGCAACACCAGCAGCCTGACGCCTTACTACCTGCTGGCCGCCGTGGACCACCGCATCGACGACCTCGGTGAAGTGGCGCCAGCCACCCCGGACCAGGCGATCTACCTGGACATCTTTGCCCGGACCTTCTGGATGGGCCTGGTGATCACCGCCATCTGCCTGGCCCTGGCCTATCCGCTGGCGTACCTGCTGGCCAACCTGCCGGCGCGCAAAAGCAACCTGCTGATGATCCTGGTGCTGCTGCCGTTCTGGACCTCGATCCTGGTGCGGGTGGCGGCGTGGATCGTGCTCTTGCAGTCCGGCGGCCTGATCAACAGCGCGCTGTTGGCCATGGGGGTGATCGACAAGCCCCTGGAGCTGGTATTCAACCGCACCGGGGTCTACATCTCCATGGTGCACATCCTGCTGCCGTTCATGATCTTGCCGATCTACAGCGTGATGAAAGGCATCTCCCCGACGTACATGCGCGCCGCGATTTCCCTGGGCTGCCATCCGTTCGCCAGCTTCTGGCGGGTGTACTTCCCGCAGACCTATGCCGGTGTGGGCGCCGGTTGCCTGTTGGTGTTCATCCTCGCCATTGGCTACTACATCACCCCGGCGCTGCTGGGCAGCCCGAACGATCAGATGGTCAGCTACTTCGTTGCCTTCTACACCAACACCAGCATCAACTGGGGCATGGCGACCGCACTGGGTGGGCTGCTGCTGTTGGCGACCATCGTGCTCTATCTGATTTACAGCTGGTTGGTGGGCGCCAGTCGCCTGCGCCTGAGCTAAGGAGAGAATCGAAATGCTGAGCCCTTACATGTCGCCCGTCGAACGGGTCTGGTTCTACAGCTTGCGGATTCTCTGCGGCTTGATCCTGTTGTTCCTGGTGTTGCCGGTGTTGGTGATCATCCCGCTGTCGTTCAACTCGGGGAGCTTCCTGGTGTACCCGTTGCAGGGCTTCTCGCTGCACTGGTACCAGGACTTCTTCGCCTCGGCGGAGTGGATGCGTGCCTTGAAGAACAGCATCATCGTTGCCCCGGCCGCGACCGTGCTGGCGATGATCTTCGGTACCCTTGCGGCCATCGGCCTGACCCGGGGCGATTTCCCCGGCAAGCCGTTGGTGATGGCCCTGGTTATTTCACCGATGGTGGTGCCGGTGGTGATCATCGGTGTGGCCAGCTACCTGTTCTTCGCCCCGCTGGGCCTGGGCAATAGCTTCTTCTCGCTGATCGTGGTGCATGCGGTGCTGGGCGTGCCGTTCGTCATCATCACCGTGTCGGCCACCCTGCAGGGCTTCAACCACAACCTGGTGCGTGCTGCGGCCAGCCTGGGGGCCTCGCCAGTGACCGCGTTCCGCCGGGTGACCTTGCCGTTGATCGCCCCCGGGGTGATCAGTGGGGCGTTGTTCGCCTTCGCCACCTCGTTCGATGAAGTGGTGGTGACCCTGTTCCTCGCCGGCCCCGAGCAAGCGACCCTGCCTCGGCAGATGTTCAGCGGCATCCGCGAGAACCTCAGCCCAACCATCGCCGCTGCGGCGACCCTGCTGATTGCCTTCTCGGTGATCCTGCTGCTGACCCTGGAATGGCTGCGTGGGCGCAGCGAGAAGCTGCGCACTGCCCAAGTCTGACCTCCCCCGGGCGGCCTTGAACTAAGGTCGGGGCCGCCGAATCACACCTGGCCGATGATCACCCGTAAACTTCGCGCTTCACGAGCCTACTGTGGAGTCACGGGTGAACTTCAACGACGCCAGCTTCGAAGAGCTGCTCAATGCCTTGCATGACGGTGTCTATATCACCGACGGCCAGGGCAAGACCCTCAAGGTCAACCAGGCCTACGAGCGCCTCACCGGCCTGAGTGGCGCCGACCTTTTGGGGCGGCAGATGCAGGAACTGGTGAAGTCCGGGCTGATCTCCCAGTCCGCATCGTTGCGGGTGTTGCAGGACGGCAAGCCGACGTCGGTGATGCAGAGCCTGAGCCAAGGCAAGAAGCTGCTGGTCAGTGCCACGCCCATTCTCGCCGCCGACCAGAGCATCCGTTATGTGGTCAGCACCGTGCGCGACATGACCGAGCTGCTGCGCATGAAGCGTGAGCGCGACGAGTTGCAACAACTCAAGCAACTGCGCAACAGCACCGCGCGCCTGCATGCCGGTCAGCGTGACAACCTGCTGCAATCCCCCTTGATGGCCGACCAGGAAGTGTCGGGGCGGGTCTTCGCCCTGGCTCGGCAGGTGGCCGACTGTGATGTGAAGGTCTTGCTGCAGGGCGAGACCGGCGTCGGCAAGACCCTGGTGGCGCAATTTATCCATAACGCCAGTGGCCGCTCCAAGGAGCCGTTCCTGGCCCTGAACTGCGGGGCCTTGCCGGAGAACCTGATCGAGGCGGAGCTGTTCGGCTACGCCCCGGGCGCCTTCACCGGTGCCGGAACCAAGGGCAAGCGCGGGCTGCTGGAGCTGGCCCACAACGGCACCTTGTTCCTCGACGAGATTGGCGACCTGCCCCTGGCGGTGCAGGTCAAGCTGCTCAAGGTGATCGAGGAGAACCGCTTTATCCCGGTGGGCGGGCTGGAGCTCAAAGAGGTCGATGTGCGCATCATCAGCGCCACCCACCACGACCTCAAACAGCAAGTGGCCGAGGGCAAGTTCCGCGCCGACCTGTATTACCGCCTGAACGTGGTGCCCATCAGCATTCCGGCATTACGCGAGCGCAGCGAGGAAATCGGCCCCTTGCTCGAGTACTACCTGGCGCACTTCAACCAGCGCTATTCGCGACAGGCGCAGTGGAGTCTGGAGGCCCTGGAGTTGCTTGGGGACTACGCCTGGCCGGGCAACATCCGTGAACTGATCAATGTGGTGGAGCGGCTGGTGGTGACCTGCAACAGCCAGGTCATCGAGGCCCTGGACCTGCCGGAAGACATCATCGATCGCCAGGCGCGCAACACCGACGACAGCCGCCTGCTATTGCGCAAGGTCCTGGAAAACGCCGAGCGCCAGGCCATTCGTGCGGCCTTGCAAGTGCACAAGACCACCCGCCTGGCCGCCAAGGCCCTGGGCGTGAGCCAGGCGACGGTGGTGCAGAAGATGAAACGCTGGGAACACTCTGATTAGATTGCTGATCAACACCCGCCTCAGCGATTAGAAAAACAATCGCGTCTGCCCGGTCATTTTTCCTCCGAACCCCCGCAGCCTTGATCTACAAGGCCTGCGACATGTTGGCACAGCTTTCGCTCTACAGCGTTCGAGCCCTTCGGAGTGCCGCCCCTGCGCGGCACTTGCCACAACAATTAATCAAGGCCGAGCTGATGAGTATTTCTGCGTTCAAAATTGCCAACAAACTGATTACTGGCCAAGGCGCCATCGAGCAACTGGCCGGCGAACTCGCGCGCCTGAATATCAGCAACCCGCTGATCGTGACGGACGCGATCCTGGTCAAGTCCGGCACCGTCGACCTGGCCCTGGCCCACTTGGGTGGGTGTGCCTACGGGATTTTCGACGAGGTCAAGCCAGAGCCGGAAATTGCCATTGTCGAGGACTGCACCCGGGCTTACCGCGCCGGTGGCCACGATGGCTTGATCGGCCTGGGCGGCGGCAGCGCCATCGACATCGCCAAGGCCGTGGCGGCCTTTGCCGGCCATGACGGCCCGCTGGCGGAGCTGTTCGGTGTGGACCAGGTCAAGCGCAAAGGCCCACCGCTGATCGCCATCCCGACCACGGCGGGGACCGGTTCGGAGGTGACCAATGTGGCGATCCTTTCCGACAAGGAAGCCCAGTTGAAAAAGGGCATCGTCAGCGATTACCTGTTGCCGGATGTCGCGCTGGTGAGCCCGGTGATGACCTTGACCTGCCCACGGGGCGTGACCGCTGCCAGCGGCGTGGATGCCCTGGTGCATGCCATTGAGTCGTACCTGTCGGTGAATGCGTCGCCGATCACCGACGCCCTGGCGCTGGGGGCGATCCGCCTGATCGTCAAGGCGCTGCCCAAGGCGTACGCCAACCCCAACCATTTGCAGGCCCGTGAGGACATGGCCACCGCCAGCCTGATGGCCGGCATGGCGTTCGGCAACGCCGGCGTGGGCGCGGTGCATGCCTTGGCCTATCCCTTGGGTGGGCGTTTCAACATTGCCCACGGGGTGAGCAACGCCTTGCTGCTGCCCTATGTGATGGCCTGGAACAAGATGGCCTGCGTCGAGCGCTTCCGTGATATCGCCGCGGCCATGGGCGTGCAATTGGCTGGGCTGAGTGATCAGCAGGCGGCCGATCAAGCGGTGGAAGCGATGGCTGCGTTGTGCGCTGCCGTGGATATCCCCAAAGGCCTGCGCAGCTTCGCCGTGCCCGAGGATGCGATCCCGGCCATGGCCGTCGAGGCCAGCGGCATCGAACGCCTGATGCGCAACAACCCGCGCAAACTCAGCGCCGCCGATATCGAGCAGATCTACCGGGCCGCCTACTGATCGGCCTGTGCCTGCGGCGGTCCGTGCCGCTGCAGGCGGTTTTACACCGCAACCAATTCCAATAAGACAGGTGCAGTTGATGCCAACGCCTTCCGATACACGGCACGAGTCGCCGTATATACCCCTTGGTCCGTTCAAGGTGCGTTTACCCGTTATCCACTACAAGCTCGAACTGCCGGATTACCTGCAGGGCCTGCTGATGTGCGCCGTCGACCTGGCGGCCATTCCCCTGATGACCGAATTCCTCGGCATGCCGTTTGAAATCGCCCTGGCTGTGGTGATGCTCAATGGCCTGTTGTACCTGGCGCACCACCTGCTGGGCGACCCGGTGGTACCCGGTTGGATCACCCCGGCGGTGCCTCTGTTGATGGCCTACTGTTCGCAGTTCCCCATGGGCCCGGAGCGTGTCCATGCCTTGATTGCCTTCCAGTTGATGCTCGGGGTGTTTTCCATTGCCCTGGGCGCCACCGGCATGGCGCGCAAGGTGGTGGGGTTTGTGCCGTCGGCGATCAAGTCGGGGATTATCGTCGGCGCCGGCATCAGCGCGGTGACCGCGGTGTTCCAGGTCGGCGGCAAGTTCGACAGCCTGCCCTGGACCATTTCCATCGCCATCGGCATCGCGTTCTACCTGATCTTTTCCCAGCATTTTGCCCAGCTCAAGCTGCGTAACCGCTTCTGGTGGAACTTCGCCAAGCTCGGCATCTTGCCGATCATCCTGCTGGCGGTGGTGATCGCACCGCTGTTTGGCGAAGCGCCGTGGCCGACCATCCAGTGGGGCTTCAGCAAGCCGGACTTCGCGGGGCTGTGGACTAACTACACGGTGTTCGGTCTGGGCATGCCGCCGCTGTCGATGTTCATCACGGCGCTGCCGACCATGCTGGCGGTGTACATCATCGTTTTCGGCGACGTGCTCAGCGCCAAGGTGCTGCTGGATGAAGCCGAGCAGATCCGCAAGGACGAGAAAATCGACTACGACCCGGACCGTTCGCACCTGATCTTCGGTGGGCGCAACGCCTTCATGAGTATTTTTGGTCCGGATATCGCCATGTGCGGGCCGAAGTGGGCGGCGATGCTGGTGGTGGTGATCGAGCGCTTCAAGGGCGGCCCCAAGGCCATGAAGTCGATCTACGGCGGCATGGGCTCGTTCCGCTGGGGCACCAACACCGGCCTGCTGCTGTTGCCGGTGGTGACCCTGGTGCAGCCGATTCTCGGCGTGGCGCTGGCCTTGACCTTGCTGATCCAGGGCTACGTCAGTGTGCGCCTGGGGATTTTAGAGGCCCGCAGCCAGCGTGACCTGGGGATTGCCGGGGTGATCGGTGCCGTACTGGCGATCAAGGGCGCGAGCTGGGGTTTTGCCATTGGCGTGGTGCTGTGCCTGCTGATTTACGGCAAGAACTTCTTCAAAGGTGAAAACGACCGCACCTTCAGCAAGGACCTGGATTGCGCCGACGCACCACCCGCACCCAGCGCGGCGCCTGTGAGCGCGACCAAGGTGCGTGAGGAAGTGGCCTAAGCCCGCCACAACCGAGGACGCCAGGCCGGGTGGGCCTGCCTGGCGTCCTGCACTGACAATTGCCAATCCCCAGCTACGCTTGTGCCAGCCCCACTTCTAACAAGAGGCATGAGCCCATGAGTATTTCCTCTTTCAAGAGCGCCCATAAACTCCTGACCGGCGCCGGCGCCATCGAGCAGCTCGGTGCCGAGCTGACGCGCCTGGATGTCGACCATCCGCTGATCGTCACCGACGCCGCGCTGGTCAAGTCCGGCACTGTGGGGCTGGCCCTGGCGCAGCTGGGGGAGCGCAGTTACGAGATTTTCGACCGCGTGCAGCCTGATCCGGAGATTGCCATCGTTGAGGATTGCATGCGGGTCTACCGCGAAGGCGGGCACGACGGGCTGATTGGCCTGGGCGGCGGCAGTGCCATCGATATCGCCAAGAGCGTGGGCGCCTATGCCGGTTACCACGGAGCATTGGCAGACTTGTTCGGCGTCGACCAGGTGCCGCGCAAAGGGCCACCGCTGATCGCCATTCCAACCACCGCCGGCACCGGTTCGGAGGTGACCAATGTGGCGATTCTCTCGGACCGTAAAGCCCAGCTGAAAAAGGGCATCGTCAGTGACTACCTGCTGCCGGATGTGGCACTGGTCAGCCCGCAGATGACCCTGACTTGTCCCCGCAGCGTCACTGCGGCCAGTGGGGTGGACGCCCTGGTGCATGCCGTCGAGGCCTACCTGTCGCTGAATGCCTCGCCGATCACCGATGCCCTGGCGATCGGCGCCATCAAGTTGATCGCCAAGGCCTTGCCCAAGGCTTACGCCAATCCGTCGCACCTGCAGGCTCGGGAAGACATGGCCACCGCCAGTTTGATGGCCGGCATGGCCTTCGGGAATGCCGGGGTGGGCGCGGTGCATGCCCTGGCCTACCCGTTGGGCGGGCGCTTTCATGTGTCCCACGGGGTCAGCAACGCGCTGTTGCTGCCGTATGTGATGGCCTGGAACAAGCTGGCCTGTGTCGAACGCATGCAGGACATTGCCGAAGCCATGGGGGTGAAGACGGCGCGACTGAGTGCCGCAGAGGCCGCCGACAAAGCGGTGGAGGCCATGACCGCGCTGTGCACCGCCGTGGAAATCCCCCAAGGCCTGCGCAGTTTCGGCGTGCCCGAGGATGCGCTACCGGCCATGGCCCTGGAAGCCGCGGGCATTGAGCGCTTGATGCGCAACAATCCGCGCAGATTGAGCCCTGCTGATATCGAGAAAATCTACCGCGCTGCGTACTGATCATCGCGGTCACGGTGCGCGGGCCAAAGCATGAGGTATACAATGCGCGCCACCGTGATTCCGCTCAAAAAAGGTGCGTCATGCAGCCCTTCGCTATTGCTCCGTCGATTCTCTCCGCCGACTTCGCCCGCCTGGGTGAAGAAGTGGATAACGTTCTCGCCGCCGGCGCTGACATCGTGCACTTCGATGTCATGGACAACCACTATGTGCCGAACCTGACCATCGGCCCAATGGTCTGCTCCGCGCTGCGCAAGTACGGCATTACCGCGCCGATCGACGCACATTTGATGGTGTCCCCGGTGGATCGCATCATTGGCGACTTCATCGAAGCTGGCGCCACCTACATCACCTTCCACCCTGAGGCCACCCTGCACGTCGATCGCTCCCTGCAGATGATCCGTGAAGGCGGCTGCAAGGCCGGCCTGGTGTTCAACCCGGCGACCCCGCTGGACGTACTCAAGTACGTGATGGACAAGGTCGACATGGTGTTGCTGATGAGCGTCAACCCAGGCTTTGGCGGGCAGAAATTCATCCCTGGCACCCTGGACAAGCTGCGTGAGGCGCGGGCCTTGATCGATGCCTCCGGGCGCGATATACGCCTGGAAATCGACGGCGGGGTCAACGTCAACAACATCCGTGAAATCGCCGCGGCCGGTGCGGACACCTTTGTCGCCGGCTCGGCGATCTTCAATGCCCCGAATTACCAGGAAGTCATTGAGAAAATGCGTTCCGAACTGGCGCTGGCCCGACCATGAGCGCTTTTGAGCAGCTGTTTCCCGGGAGCCTGCCGCGGCTGGTGATGTTCGACCTGGATGGCACCCTGGTCGATTCGGTCCCCGACCTGGCGGCCGCTGTGGATGACATGTTGCTCAAGTTGGGGCGTCCGCCCGCTGGCATCGAATCGGTGCGCCAGTGGGTGGGCAACGGCGTGCAGATGCTGGTGCACCGGGCCCTGGCTAACAGCCTCGACCCTCAAGGTGTGGACGAGGCTGAAGCCGAGCAGGCCCTGGAATTGTTCAATGTTGCCTACGAAGACGGCCATGCGCTGACCGTGGTCTACCCCGGCGTGCGTGAAACCCTCAAGTGGCTGCACAAGCAGGGCGTGGAAATGGCCCTGATCACCAACAAACCGGAGCGCTTCGTCGCGCCCTTGCTGGACCAGATGAAGATCGGTCGTTATTTCCGCTGGATCATTGGCGGCGATACCTTGCCCCAGAAGAAACCTGACCCGGCGGCGCTGTTCTTTGTCATGAAAATGGCCAGCGTGCCGGCGTCCCAGTCGCTGTTCGTCGGCGACTCACGCAGTGACGTGCTGGCGGCCAAGGCGGCGGGGGTCAAGTGCGTGGCCTTGAGTTATGGCTACAACCATGGCCGGCCGATTGCCGAGGAATCTCCGGCGCTGGTGATCGACAATCTGCGGGCGCTGATCCCTGGTTGCTTAGAGACGGCCGCTGAGATAACGTTGCCCGACGCTGTTCAATCCCCTCCTGGAAATCCCATCGTGGTGGTCACTCGCAAACTCTGGATGAAAGTCATCAAGGCCTTGGCCCGCTGGCGTTGGCGCGCCTGATTTTTGTCTGGCCGGATCGTCCGGCACGTTTGCATACCTGACTGTTAGACCCTCAAGCCACGAGGCACCCCATGATTCGCGAAGAATTCCTGCGTTTGGCCGCAGCCGGCTATAACCGCATCCCCCTGGCATGCGAAACCCTGGCCGACTTCGATACACCCCTGTCCATCTACTTGAAGCTCGCCGATGAGCCCAACTCTTATTTGCTGGAGTCGGTGCAAGGCGGTGAGAAGTGGGGCCGTTACTCGATCATCGGCCTGCCGTGCCGCACCGTGCTGCGGGTTCACGACCACGTGGTCAGCGTGACCCACGACGGCGTCGAGATCGAACGCCATGAAGTGGCCGACCCGCTGGCCTTCGTCGAAGCGTTCAAAGCCCGCTACAACGTGCCGACCATTGCCGGCTTGCCGCGTTTCAACGGTGGTCTAGTGGGTTACTTCGGCTATGACTGTGTGCGGTATGTAGAGAAGCGCCTGGGCAAATGCCCGAACCCCGATCCCATCGGCGTGCCGGACATTCTGCTGATGGTCTCCGACGCGGTGGTGGTGTTCGACAACCTCGCCGGCAAGATGCACGCAATCGTGCTCGCCGACCCAGCCCAGGACAACGCCTACGAACAAGGCCAGGCGCGTCTGCAGGCGCTGCTCGAACAGCTGCGCCAGCCGATCACCCCGCGCGCCGGCCTGGATTTCAGTCGGCAACAGAGTGCCGACCCGGTGTTCCGTTCGAGCTTTACCCAGGCCGACTACGAGCGTGCCGTCGATACCATCAAGGAATACATCCTGGCGGGCGACTGCATGCAGGTGGTGCCGTCGCAACGCATGTCCATCGACTTCAAGGCTGCGCCCATTGACCTGTACCGGGCGCTGCGCTGCTTCAACCCGACGCCTTATATGTACTTCTTCAACTTCGGCGACTTCCATGTGGTGGGCAGTTCCCCAGAAGTGCTGGTGCGGGTCGAAGACAACTTGATTACCGTGCGCCCGATTGCCGGCACCCGCCCACGCGGGGCCACCGAGGAAGCGGACTTGGCGCTGGAAGAAGACTTGCTGTCCGACGACAAGGAAATCGCCGAGCACCTGATGCTGATCGACCTGGGGCGTAACGACACGGGCCGGGTCTCCGAGATCGGTTCGGTGAAGCTCACGGAGAAGATGGTCATCGAGCGTTATTCCAACGTGATGCACATCGTTTCCAACGTCACCGGTCAACTGAAGGCCGGCCTGACCGCCATGGACGCGCTGCGGGCGATCTTGCCGGCGGGCACCTTGTCCGGTGCGCCGAAGATCCGCGCCATGGAAATCATCGATGAGCTGGAGCCGGTCAAGCGCGGCGTCTATGGCGGCGCGGTGGGTTACTTCGCCTGGAACGGCAACATGGACACGGCGATTGCCATCCGCACCGCGGTGATCAAGAACGGTGAACTGCATGTGCAAGCCGGCGGCGGCATCGTGGCCGATTCGGTACCGGCCCTGGAGTGGGAAGAGACGCTGAACAAGCGACGCGCCATGTTCCGCGCTGTAGCGCTCGCCGAACAAACCCCCGCACCCAAGGCTTGAGGAGTTTTCACTATGTTGCTGATGATCGATAACTACGACTCCTTTACCTATAACGTCGTGCAGTACCTGGGTGAACTGGGGGCCGAGGTCAAGGTGGTGCGCAATGACGAATTGACTGTGGCCCAGATCGAGGCGCTGAACCCTGAGCGGATCGTCGTTTCGCCTGGCCCGTGCACCCCGACCGAAGCCGGTATCTCCATCGAAGCCATTCATTACTTTGCCGGTAAGTTGCCGATTCTTGGCGTTTGCCTGGGGCACCAATCCATCGGCCAGGCCTTTGGCGGCCAGGTGGTGCGGGCTCGGCAAGTGATGCACGGCAAGACCAGCCCGGTGTTCCACGAAGACCAAGGGGTTTTCGCCGGGCTTAATCACCCGCTGACGGTGACCCGTTATCACTCCCTGGTGGTCAAGCACGAGACCTTGCCCGACTGCCTGGAAGTGACCGCCTGGACCCAACTGGCCGACGGCTCGGTCGACGAGATCATGGGGCTGCGCCACAAGACGTTGAACATCGAGGGTGTGCAGTTCCACCCCGAGTCGATCCTCACCGAGCAGGGCCACGAGCTGTTCGCCAATTTCCTCAAACAGAGCGGCGGCACGCGCTAAGGACTTTCCATGGATATCAAGACAGCCCTGAGCCGTATCGTCGGCCACCTGGACCTGAGCACTGATGAAATGCGCGATGTGATGCGCGAAATCATGACCGGGCAATGCACGGACGCGCAGATCGGCGCCTTTATGATGGCCATGCGCATGAAAAGCGAGAGCATTGACGAGATCGTCGGTGCCGTCTCGGTGATGCGTGAGCTGGCAGACAAGGTTGAACTCAAGACCCTCGACGGCGTGGTCGATGTGGTCGGCACCGGCGGCGATGGGGCGAACATCTTCAACGTCTCCACCGCCTCTTCGTTTGTGGTCGCAGCGGCGGGTTGCACCGTTGCCAAGCACGGTAACCGTGCAGTGTCCGGCAAGAGCGGCAGTGCCGACCTGCTGGAAGCGGCCGGGATCTACCTGAACCTGACGCCGGTGCAGGTGGCGCGCTGCATTGATAACGTCGGCATCGGCTTTATGTTTGCCCAAGCCCACCATGGTGCGATGAAGCATGCCGCCGGCCCGCGCCGCGACTTGGGCTTGCGTACTTTGTTCAACATGCTCGGCCCGCTTACGAATCCGGCCGGGGTCAAGCACCAGGTGGTAGGCGTCTTCACCCAGGCGTTGTGCCGGCCGTTGGCTGAAGTCTTGCATCGTCTGGGCAGCAAGCATGTGTTGGTGGTGCACTCCCAGGATGGCCTGGATGAGTTCAGCCTGGCAGCGCCGACCTACGTGGCCGAGTTGAAAAACGGCGAAATCACCGAGTACTGGGTCCAGCCGGAAGACTTGGGCATCAAGAGCCAGAGCTTGTTCGGCCTGGTGGTCGAAAGCCCGGCAGCGTCCCTGGAGTTGATCCGTGATGCCCTGGGCCGGCGCAAAACCGAGCACGGGCAGAAGGCTGCCGAGATGATTGTGCTCAATGCGGGCGCGGCGCTGTATGCGGCGGACCACGCCAGCAGTTTGAAAGAAGGCGTGGCCCTGGCCCACGACGCCCTGCACACCGGCCTGGCCCGAGAGAAGCTCGAAGAGTTGGGCGCGTTTACCGCGGTATTCAAGCAGGAGAATGAAGGATGAGTGTGCCGACGGTTCTGGAAAATATCCTCGCTCGCAAGGTTGAGGAAGTGGCCGAGCGCAGTGCCCGGGTGAGCCTGGCGGAGCTGGAAGTGCTGGCGCGCGCGGCGGATGCACCGCGCGGGTTTGCCAAGGCTCTGATCGATCAGGTCAAGCTCAAGCAGCCGGCGGTGATTGCCGAGATCAAGAAGGCGTCCCCCAGTAAAGGCGTGATCCGGGAAAACTTCCTGCCGGCGGATATCGCCAAGAGCTACGAGAAAGGCGGTGCCACCTGCCTGTCGGTGTTGACCGATGTGGATTATTTCCAGGGAGCCGATGTCTACCTGCAGCAAGCGCGCGCGGCTTGCAAGCTGCCGGTGATCCGCAAGGATTTCATGATCGATCCTTACCAGATCGTTGAAGCCCGTGCCCTGGGTGCTGACTGCGTGCTGTTGATCGTGGCCGCCCTGGACGACGTCAAGCTGGCTGAGCTGGCGGCGGTGGCCAAAGGTGTTGGCCTGGATGTGCTGGTGGAAGTGCATGATGGCGACGAGCTGGAGCGGGCCTTGAAAACCCTCGACACGCCGTTGGTGGGGATCAACAACCGCAACCTGCACACCTTCGACGTCAACCTGGAAACCACCCTCGATCTGTTGCCTCGCGTTCCCCGTGACCGTTTGGTGATCACCGAGAGCGGCATCCTCAATCGAGCGGATGTCGAGCTGATGGAAATCAGTGATGTCTATTCGTTCTTGGTGGGCGAGGCCTTTATGCGTGCCGAGAGCCCGGGAGCAGAACTGCAGCGCCTGTTCTTCCCTGAGCGTGGCGTGCCGGTGAGCGGCTCCACCCTGGATTGATACTGACTGAATGAACAAGCCGGCGATGCCGGCTTTTTCATACCTATCGCAAAGGATCGTTACTGCCATGACTCAGCCCCTAGCCTTGACCGTCGAAGCCGGATTGCAAGCCGAGCAGGACCTGCTGGCCCGCGTGTGTGCCGGTGAGGCCGAGTTTGGCGTGCTGTTCTGGCAGCCCAGTGACAAGGCGCTGGTCATGCCGCGGCGTTTGAGCCGGCTGCCCGGGTTCGAGCAGGCGTGCGAGGCATCGGCCGCCGCCGGTTGGCCGGTGCTGTTGCGGGAAACGGGGGGTGAGCCGGTGCCTCAATCGGCGGCTACGGTCAATATCGCCCTGGTCTATGCGCCGCCGCGCAGCGAAGGTGACCACGGGCGGATCGAAACTGCGTACCGGCGCCTGTGCCAGCCTATTTGTGACCTGCTGGGCGAACTGGGCGGCAACCCGTCTCTGGGTGAAGTGGACGGGGCCTTCTGTGACGGCCGTTTCAACGTCAACCTCGACGGCCGCAAGATGGTCGGCACCGCACAGCGTTGGCGCCAGAGCAAAGGCGGGCAACGCCCGGTTGGCCTAGTGCATGGCGCGTTATTACTGGATGACGAGCGTGAGTCGATGGTGGCGGCGGTCAATGGCTTCAATCAGGCCTGCGGCCTGGAGCAGCGTTGCCGCGCAGAAAGTCATATCGCGTTGCACGAAGCCTTTGCGGCTCCTGAGGCGATTGGGCGCCTGGACAGCCTGTATCGAAAAATGCTGATGCAGCTATTGCCCGGTTAGCGGGTACCGAAGACCACCATGGTCTTGCCTTTGACGTGCACCAGGTTGCGCTCTTCCAGGTCCTTGAGCACGCGACCGACCATTTCCCGTGAGCAGCCTACAATCCGGCCGATTTCCTGGCGGGTCACTTTGATCTGCATGCCGTCAGGATGGGTCATGGCATCCGGCTGTTTGCACAGCTCCAACAGGCAGCGGGCTACCCGTCCGGTGACATCGAAGAACGCCAGGTCGCCGACCTTGCGTGTGGTGTTGCGCAGGCGCTGGGCAATCTGGCCACTGAGCACATAGAGAATGTCCGGGTCGACCTGGGACAGTTCGCGGAACTTGGCGTAACTGATTTCCGCCACTTCGCATTCGACCTTGGCCCGGACCCAGGCGCTGCGCTGTTGTTCGTGCCCGGCTTCTTCGAACAGGCCCAGCTCACCGAGAAAATCACCGGCATTGAGGTAGGCGATGATCATTTCCCGACCATCGTCGTCTTCAATCAGGATGGTGACCGAGCCTTTGATAATGAAGAACAGAGTCTGTGAAGCATCGCCGGCGCAGATGATGTTGCTTTTGGCCGGGTAGCGTCGACGCTGGCAATGCTGCAAGAGCTTGTCGAGGTTCTTGATCTTGGGAGTTGGGGCAACAGCAACCATGGTTGTATCCCGAAAAGACTGCACGGTGTGATTTGGTTTTTATAAGGATGAGCGCTGAACACTGGAGAGGTGGCGATGCGCCAGCCGATTGGCGTCAGCTTAACAGACACATCTTGAGCAGATTAAGATTTTTCCAATTGGTCATCCTCTGATCCGATGAACAGGCAAAAGGCTGTCATTTCGAGGCCCTGTGCTAAGCTGGCGACCCTTTTTTAACAGTGGAGTCTTGGCGATGAAGGCACGCATCCAATGGGCTGGCGAAGCCATGTTCCTCGGTGAATCGGGCAGCGGCCATGTGGTGGTAATGGATGGTCCTCCAGAGGCCGGCGGCCGCAACCTGGGTGTTCGCCCCATGGAAATGCTCCTGCTCGGTGTGGGCGGTTGCAGCAACTTCGACGTGGTCAGCATCCTCAAGAAGTCCCGCCAGGCCGTGGAAAGTTGCGAGGCTTTTCTCGAGGCCGAGCGCGCGACTGAAGATCCCAAGGTCTTCACCAAGATTCATATGCACTTTGTGGTCAAGGGCCGTGGCTTGAAAGAGGCACAGGTCAAGCGCGCCATCGAGCTGTCGGCCGAGAAGTACTGCTCCGCCTCGATCATGCTCGGCGCCGCCGGTGTGGCCATTACCCACGACTATGAAATCGTCGAGTTGGGCTGATCTGCCTTTTAATCTCCGAGTCCTGCGTGGGGCCGGGATTGCGACAGCTCGCCCATACAGCTCTGCGCTGACTGGGTGAAGCAAGACAGTCTGGAGACCTTCTACGCGCGAGAGCCGAGTGGGTTTTCCAGGTAAAAGAAAAGGGCGCTGTGATAGCGCCCTTTTTTGTGCCCGAGTGTTGGCTCAGATGCGATAAGTGCTTTTGGTCATGACCTTGGCCAGCAGGCTCATGCCGAACTTAACCGGTGCCGGGAAACGGAAACCGCCGGCATCGAGGGCGCTTTCGGCGTGGAGCTCTTCGTCGATGCGCATTTGCTCAAGAATGGCCCGGGACTTTTCGTCCTCGGCGGGCAGTTGCTCCAGGTGCTCATTCAAATGCTTGCACACTTGGTCTTCGGTGGCGGCGACGAAACCCAGGCTGACTTTGTCGCTGATCAGCCCGGCGACCGCGCCGATGCCGAACGACAAACCGTAAAACAGTGGGTTGAGTACGCTGGGGTGGCTGCCCAATTGGCGGATGCGTTGTTCGCACCAGGCCAGGTGATCGATCTCTTCTTCTGCGGCGTGCTCCATTGCAGCACGTACCTGCGGCAGCTTGGCCGTCAGCGCTTGCCCTTGATACAGCGCCTGGGCGCAGACTTCTCCGGTGTGGTTGATGCGCATCAGCCCGGCAACGTGACGGGTCTCCTCGTCACTCATCTGGGCTTCCGGCTGCACGATGGCAGGCGAAGGGCGATAAGGCTGGCCGCTAAAGGGCAGCAGAGTGCGCATGGCGGTATCGGCCTGCAGCAGCAGGCGGTCAATCGGCGAGTAGTGACGTTGGGTAGTCATACTTATCTCCGGGAAAAATCTCGGCGGCCAGTTTACTCCAATCGTTGGAGCGAAACCTGCGCTGGATCAGCGCACCCTCCCGGGAATAAACCAAGAGGGCGCTGCAAAGTGCCGTGCCAGAGCAATCAGCCCGGTGGCCAGTTCATCTGACGCTGACCCAGCACGTGCATGTGAATGTGATAGACGGTCTGCCCGCCCAACTCATTGCAGTTCATGACCACGCGGAAGCCGTCATCGCAACCCAGCTCTTTGGCCAGGCGTTGCGCGGTGAACAGAATGTGCCCGGCCAGCGCTTTATCGTCTTCGGTCAGGTCGTTGAGGGTGCGCACGTGCTTCTTGGGGATCACCAGGAAATGCACCGGTGCCTGGGGGGCAATATCGTGGAAGGCCAGTACCTGGTCATCCTCGTAAATGATATTCGCGGGTATTTCTCTGTTGATGATCTTGGTGAACAGAGTATCCACAGCTGTTTCTCCGTTGTGTTGGTCCGGGCTGAGTGTACTCAGGCGATCCGAGTGCGCCCAGCCTTTTGCTTGGTTAACGCGGGCAGTAGGCGCGGTTGGCGTAGCCGACGATTTTGCGGATCAGCCAGCGTGAGCCCAGGCGACTGCTGAAGGCCATCCAGCGGTTCAGGCGGCCGGGGATGATGATGGCGCGGTTCTTTTCCAGCGCGCGCACGGCGTAGAGTGCGACCTCTTCAGGGCTCATCAGCAGTTTGCTGTTGCGCAGTTTTTCATCGTCCAGCTGAGCGGTGCGGAAGAACGCGGTGCGTGTCGGCCCTGGGCAAAGCACCGAGACCTTGACCGCGCATTTCTTCAGTTCTTCACGCAGACCTTCTGAAAAGTGCAGGACATAGGCCTTGCTGGCGTAGTAGGTGCTCATCCAGGGGCCGGGGTAAAAGGCCGCGACCGAGGCGACATTGAGGATCTGCCCGCCACCGAGGAGCGCCATGCTATTGCCCAGGGCATGACAGAGGCGGGTCAGGGCCAGGATATTGACTTCGATCAGGTCCTGCTCGGTCATCCAGTCCTGGGCCAGGAAGGGGCCGCTGGTGCCCATTCCCGCGCAGTTGACCAGCAGATCGATCTGTCGATCGCCCTCTTCGAGCTCCAACAGAAAGCCCGACAGCCGCAACGGCTCGCCCAGGTCGCAGGCGCGAAATAGCACCTCAACGCCGAAGCGTTGAGTCAATTCCAGGGCAATACTTTCCAGCTGATCACGCTGACGGGCCACCAGAAGCAGGTTGCGGCCGCGCCGGGCCAGTGCTTCGGCCATGGCCAGGCCTATGCCACTGGAAGCACCGGTGATCAGAGCGTAACGGGTCATGCAGTTCTCCATCGCAACGGCCGGCAGCCTGCGACAGAGAGGCCGCAGGTCAGGCGCGTTTATTCTTCTTCGTCGTAGTCTACAGCGGGGGCGGCCGATTCGGCTGGCTCGCTGGCATCATCGGCGTCGCCGGACTCGATGCTTTCGCTGTAGCTGGTAGTGCTTTCGCTGTAGCGCTCTCCGAGGGAGCTGAGGCCACCGACAACCGTCCCCACCATGATCAATACGAACAGGGGGATCCACATCCAGGCCAGTACCTTGGCCGCGGTGCTGTTAGGCGGTGGCGGAGCGCCGTAACGGTTGGCAGTGGTGTTGCCAGGGGCGATTGCCAGCACGAACGGGAATACGCCGCCGACGATGGGGACGAAGTTGATCAGCCAGAGCCAGCCCGACCAGCCGAGGTCATGCAGGCGTTGAACAGAGATCTGGATGGCGACCACGGTGAAGGCCACCAGTAGCCCGATTGAAATGAGGCCGCCGATGATCATGGCAAACACAGAGGATTGCAGGGTCAGCATGCTGGCGAAGCCGATCATGGCGCCAACGCCGATAACGGCCATCATTGCCAGGCTCAGTGCCAGCGTCCACGCGAGATAACGCACTCGCCCGATGCGGCCTTGAAAACTCATCACTTTCAAGGTGGAAAACTCGGCGATGCTGGTGCCGACGGTCGCCCGGGGTGGTGCATAAGGCGATTCGCTGGCCGCAGGAGCAGGAGCAGGAGCAGGAGCAGGAGCAGGAGCAGGAGCAGGAGCAGGAGCAGGGCTGGGCGGGACCAGGGCGTCAAACTGCAGGTCCAGCAGTTGTTCCTGTTCAATCCGTGCGGCGATGCCGGTTTTGTTCAGGGCCTCCAGGTAGCGATCCGCGTCGGCTTGTGACAGGTCGCGCTTGAGTTCCACCGGTTGGCCGTTGAACAGGCGTTCAATCGAGGCGATATCACTTTTGAACAGTTCGGCCAGGTTGAGTTGAGCGGTGTTTATTTCGACACCGGGCAAGAGGCTTCCATCAAACACGATCTTGAAGCGGGATTCGCTCATGGGGGCTTCCTTGTCACTTGAATTGAAGGGTTATACAAAAGGTGGCTAGTTTACGGCCAGCGCCCCTGGACTGGCCAAAAACATTCAGGATTTGCGTGGCCAGTGCTGTTGCAGCAAGGCTGATTGTTCCTGTGCTTGGCGGTACTCGGCATCCAGCCGTGCCACCAACTTATCGATAGTGGGCAGGTCATGGATGCCGCCAACGCCCTGGCCGGCCGACCAGACGGTTTTCCAGGCCTTGGCTTCGTCGCTGATGGGCTTGAGTTTGGAGCCGAAGTCGACTGTTCCTTTACCTTGGAGCGCGGCCAGATCAAAGCCGGCGTTTTCCAGGCTCTGTCGCATGAAGCTGGCTGGAACCCCGGACACCGCGGCGGTGTGCACGATGTCTGCGGCTCTGGATGTCAGCAGCATTTCCTTATAGGCGTCAGGCGCGTGGCTTTCGGTGGTACCGATAAAGCGCGTTCCCAGGTAGGCGAGGTCTGCCCCCAGTAACTGGGCGGCGAGAATTTCATGACCATGGTTCAGGCAGCCGGCCAGTAGCAGGGTTTTGTCGAAGAACTGGCGAATCTCCGCAATCAGCGAAAACGGGCTCCAGGTACCGGCATGACCTCCTGCGCCCGCCGCGACGGCGATCAGCCCATCGACCCCGGCTTCGGCGGCCTTCTCAGCGTGGCGTCGGTTGGTCACGTCGTGGAAGACCAGGCCGCCGTAGCTGTGCACCGCGTCAACCAACTCCTTCACTGCGCCGAGGCTAGTGATGATGAGGGGGACCTTGTGCTCGATGCAGATTTCCAGGTCCGCCTGGAGGCGCGGGTTGCTGTTATGCACGATCAGGTTCACCCCGTAGGGCGCGGGATTGTCCAATGTCGCCAGTCCCGTTTCGATTTCCTCAAGCCAGGCCTTGAAGCCACTGCTTTCTCGTTGGTTGAGGGCCGGGAATGTGCCGACTACACCATTGCGACAGCAGGCCAGTACCAGTTGCGGATTGGAAATCAGGAACATCGGCGCTGCCACGATTGGCAGGCGCAGACGTTGTTCGAGCAGAGCGGGCAGCGACATTGGAAGTACCCTCATGAGTAACGGCTATTAGGTGTTAGAACGGCCGCACAACGACCAAAATTACGATAGCCAGCAATATCAGAACCGGAACTTCATTGAACCAGCGATAAAAGACATGGCTGCGGGTGTTTTCGCCACGAGCGAAGCGTTTCACTTGGGCGCCACACATATGGTGGTAGCCGATGAGCAGTACCACCAGGGTCAGCTTGGCGTGCATCCAGCCGCCTTGGCCGAAATAAGCGCTGGGGTTGAGGCTCAGTAGCCAGATGCCGAATACCAGGGTGGCGACCATCGCCGGCCCCATGATGCCGCGGTAGAGCTTGCGCTCCATGAGGCTGAAGCGCTCTTTGCTGACGGTGTCTTCGCTTTGTGCGTGGTAGACGAACAGGCGGGGCAGGTAGAACAGGCCAGCAAACCAGCAGACCAGACTGATGATGTGAAAGGCTTTGAGCCATAGATAAAGCATTTTTAGTTATTCCCAGGTTCACGGTAGCCAAGATAGTAGAGGCTTGAGCGTCCGCACGTCACGTTCGTGGTTGTCGCAGAACCTTGCGGCCCCTATTATCGACGGCTTTCCAGTGGGTTCGTTGAGGGCAGGTTTATGGTCAAGGTCGGTATTGTCGGCGGCACGGGTTACACGGGTGTCGAATTGCTGCGTCTGTTGGCACAGCATCCGCAGGCAGAAGTGGTCGTCATCACTTCCCGATCCGAGGCCGGCCTGGCCGTAGCCGATATGTACCCCAACCTGCGAGGCCACTACGACGGCCTGGCTTTCAGCGTGCCCGATATCAAGACCCTGGGCGCCTGTGATGTGGTGTTCTTTGCCACGCCGCACGGTGTTGCCCATGCCTTGGCCGGTGAGTTACTGGCCGCTGGGACCAAAGTCATAGACCTCTCGGCGGACTTCCGTCTGCAGGATGCTGATGAGTGGGCCAAGTGGTACGGCCAGCCCCACGGCGCGCCAGAACTGTTGGGCGAGGCCGTCTACGGCTTGCCGGAAGTCAATCGTGAGCAGATCAAGGGCGCGCGTTTGATTGCCGTGCCGGGTTGCTACCCTACCGCCACCCAATTGGGTTTCCTGCCATTGCTTGAAGCAGGGCTAGCGGATACTTCGCGGCTGATCGCGGATTGCAAATCGGGTGTCAGCGGTGCTGGTCGTGGTGCCAGTGTCGGCTCCCTGTATTCCGAGACGTCGGAAAGCATGAAGGCCTATGCAGTCAAAGGGCACCGTCACCTTCCGGAAATTCGCCAGGGACTGCGTCGTGCCGCTGGCAAGGATGTGGGCCTGACTTTCGTTCCACACCTGACACCGATGATTCGCGGTATTCACTCGACGCTCTACTCCACGGTCGTGGATCGCTCGGTGGACCTGCAAGCCTTGTTCGAGAAGCGTTATGCCAACGAGCCGTTCGTGGATGTGATGCCGGCCGGCAGCCACCCTGAAACCCGCAGCGTGCGCGGTGCCAACGTTTGCCGGATTGCCGTTCATCGGCCGCAGGACGGTGATCTGGTGGTGGTGCTGTCGGTGATCGATAACCTGGTCAAGGGCGCTTCGGGTCAGGCGGTACAAAACCTCAACATCCTGTTCGGCCTGGATGAGCGTTTGGGCTTGTCCCACGCGGGCATGTTGCCTTAAGCGGCTCTCCTGCCATCACACAAAGGCCCGTTGATCGGGCCTTTGTGCATTCTGCAGGGGCGTTTTTGCTGACTGATATACCGTAACAATAGTTGACCGATTTTCTGGGAGAAGCGGATAATGCGCGTCATCACGCAATATGACGGCACACGCCGGGAGATAGTCAGCATGAGCGTTGAATCCTTCACCCCCACGGCTTTGCAATTCACTCACGGTGCCGCGCACAAGGTGAAGAGCCTGGTCGATGAAGAGGGTAATGATCGCTTGAAGCTGCGCGTATTCGTTACGGGCGGCGGTTGTTCCGGGTTTCAGTACGGTTTTACTTTCGATGAGGAAGTGGCCGATGACGACACCATCGTCGAGCGCGAGGGTGTGAGCCTGGTGGTCGATCCTATGAGCTTCCAGTATCTGGCAGGTGCGGAAGTGGATTATCAGGAAGGCCTGGAAGGTTCGCGCTTCGTGATCAAGAACCCGAATGCCACGACAACCTGTGGTTGCGGTTCTTCGTTCTCGATCTGATCCTGCAGCAACTCGGTTTTGTAAAACGCCGCACGGCCTTCCGGCCCTGCGGCGTTTTGCTGTCTGCTGCTCAGGCTGGGTAAATAGCGCCCAACACTCGCAGGCCGCGGGCGCCTGTCACGCTTGGGCGGTTGGCGGTAATACCTTCCAGGCAGCAATGGGCCAGCCAGGCAAACGCCATGGCTTCAACCCAGTCCGGGTCCACGCCGTATGCCGCAGTGCTGCTGACCCGGGTGTTGGGCATGAGGCTGGACAGACGATTCATCAGGGTTGCGTTATGCGCGCCGCCGCCACAGACCAAGAGCTCCGTAGTGTCGCTTTGTGCGGCCCGCAGCGAGTCGACGATGGTCAGCGCCGTCAGCTCCAGCAAGGTGGCCTGCACGTCTTCGGCTGCAATGGCGGGCAGCGTTGCCAAATGCTGCTGCAGCCACTCAAGGTTGAACACTTCGCGGCCAGTGCTTTTAGGGCCTTGGGTGGCAAAGAATGGATCGCTGAGCAGGGTCTTTAACAGGAGCGGGGCGACCTTGCCGCTGGCTGCCCACTGACCATTACGATCGAAATGCTCTGCGCGCTGATTGTAGATCCAGGCATCGAGCAAGACATTGCCGGGGCCGCAGTCAAAACCGGCGACTGGATTGTCGGCCTCGATCAGGCTCAGATTGCTGAAGCCTCCGACATTCAGGACGGCGCGCTTGCCTGGCTGCTGGTCAAACAACGCTTCATGAAAAGCGGGAACCAATGGAGCACCCTGGCCGCCGGCAGCGACATCACGACTGCGGAAGTCGCTGACGACGCTAATGCCCGTCAGCTCGGTCAGCAGGGCAGGGTTGCCGATCTGCACCGTAAAGCCGCGAGCCGGCTCATGGCGAATGGTTTGCCCGTGGCTGCCAATGGCGCGGATGTCCTGTGCTGAAAGCTGTTGCTGCTCAAGTAAGGTGCGTATGCCCTGTGCTGCGAGGATTACCCATTGTTGCTGGGCCAAAGCTGAGCGGGCGATTTCGTCCGGGCCGCTGGCACATAAGCCGAGCAGCTCGGCGCGCAGGGGGGCGGGCATGGGGATGTAGTGGGTGGCGACCAGTTTGATCGCCGGGTTCAGCTCGATCAGAGCGATGTCCAGCCCATCGAGGCTGGTGCCGGACATCACGCCTATATAGAACGTCATGGCTTAACGCTTGCTCGAAGCCAGCATGGTGGCCTTCTCTTGATCCATGCGTGCCATCAGCGGTTGGCTTTGTTGCAGGAAGCGGGCACGTTCGGCTTTAGCGATCGGGTCAGCCATAGGCAGCTTCTGACCCAGCGGGTCAACGTGCACACCATTGACCTGGAACTCATAGTGCAAGTGCGGGCCTGTTGAGAGCCCGGTAGTGCCGATATAGCCAATCACTTGGCCCTGTTTCACATTACCGCCGGTCTGGACGCCTTTGGCGAAACCTTGCATGTGCCCGTAGAGGGTGCGGTAGGTGTTGCCGTGCTGGATGATTACCGTGTTGCCGTAACCACCTCGGCGCCCGGCGAGCAGGACTTTGCCGTCACCCGCAGCCTTGATCGGCGTACCACGCGGAGCCGCGTAGTCGACGCCTTTGTGGGCGCGGATTTTGTTGAGGATTGGATGTTTGCGGCCCATGGAGAAGCGTGAGCTGATACGGGCGAAATCCACCGGTGTGCGGATGAAGGCTTTGCGCATGCTGTTGCCATCGGCGGTGTAGTAGCTGCTGGAGCCTTGCTTGTTGGTGTAGCGCACTGCGGTGTAGGTCTTGCCACGGTTGGTAAAGCGGGCAGACAGGATGTTGCCGGTCCCCACGACTTTGCCGTTGGCGACCTTCTGTTCATAGATCACATCAAATTCGTCGCCCTGGCGAATGTCCTGGGCGAAGTCGATGTCGTAGCCAAATACGTTGGCCATGTCCATGGTCTGGCTGTGCGACAGACCCGCTCGTGCTGCCGACTGCGACAGGGAGCTGTTGATGATTCCGTGGGCATAGGCCGAGCGTACGACGGGTTTGGTGGTGACACGGTTGAAGGTAAACCCTTTGTCGCCCTTGGTCAGGGTGATGCTTTCGAGGTCGCTGACCTTGCTGTGAAGGGTGTTCAACTGGCCATCCGGGCTCAGTTCGAATTCAAGCTTCTGGCCATGCTTGAGCTGGGTGAACTGCTTGGCCTGTTTGTCACTGGCCAGCACTTCATGCACCGCAGTCGAGGGCAGGCCGACCTTCTCGAAGAGTGTTGAAAGCGTGTCGCCTTTGGCAACGATGACTTCTTTATGGCCGGGTGCCTTGATTTCCTCTTGGACGGCCGGTTCGGCTTCGGCGGTTTCCTGGGTGTCATCCGTACTGTTTTCGATCTGTGCGAATGGCGAGGCTACGGCTTCGCTTGTGGCTTGTTCGAGGTTTGCAGCGTCTTGATCTTGTGTCAGTTGTTGAGTTGGGCTTTCCAGATCAAGGTTCAGCGTTGTCTTTTTGGCTTCTACATCACTGGAAGGAAAGACCAGTAGTGCGAGGCTGAGGAGGGCGGCGATACCACTTGCTGCGAGCAGGTGGGTCTTCGGGTAAAGCGGCGGCGCTTTAGACGGTTCTGTGGTCATAAGTAATTTGGCTTTAGAAAAGATGAATTGGAAAAGATGAATGACATGATGAAGATGAAATAACTGTATAAAATATAACCAAATCATCAGTGACGCAAGCGTGCGGAAGCCGCGCCTATAGAATGTTGCCCGTGCGCCGGGCAAAACTTGTAATTAGTCCGTGATCTTGTATGGTTGGTTCCCTTTGAATCTGAGCCTTGCGGGTCTGTTATGAAGTCGGTTGAAGAGCAGCTAGCGCTGATCAAACGTGGTGCGGAAGAGGTGTTGGTCGAGTCTGAGTTGGTCGAGAAGCTCAAGCGCGGCCAGCCGCTGCGTATTAAGGCTGGCTTCGACCCGACGGCGCCGGATCTGCACCTGGGTCATACGGTGCTTATTAATAAGCTGCGTCAGTTCCAGGACTTGGGTCACCAGGTGATCTTCCTCATTGGTGACTTCACTGGGATGATTGGTGATCCGAGTGGCAAGAGTGCAACGCGTCCGCCGTTGACTCGCGAGCAAGTGCTCGAGAATGCCGAGACCTACAAGAGCCAGGTTTTCAAGATTCTCGATCCTGCCAAGACAGAAGTCGCCTTTAACTCTACCTGGATGGATCAGATGGGGCCGGCGGACTTCATTCGTCTGACCTCTCAATACACCGTTGCGCGCATGCTTGAGCGTGACGACTTCGACAAGCGCTACTCCACCAATCAGCCTATCGCTATTCATGAGTTCCTGTATCCCTTGGTTCAGGGCTATGACTCGGTGGCGTTGCGTGCGGACGTGGAATTGGGCGGCACTGATCAGAAGTTCAATTTGCTCATGGGGCGCGAGTTGCAGCGCGGCTACGGTCAAGAAGCGCAATGCATTCTGACGATGCCGTTGCTTGAGGGGTTGGATGGCGTCAAGAAGATGTCCAAGTCCCTGGGTAACTACGTCGGAATCCAGGAAGCTCCAGGTGTCATGTACAGCAAGCTGGTGTCGATCCCTGACGCGTTGATGTGGCGCTACTTCGAGCTGCTCAGCTTCCGCTCCATGGAGGAGATCCTTTCCTTTAAGGCTGAGGTCGAGAGTGGTGCGAATCCGCGGGATATCAAGATCAAGCTGGCGGAAGAGATTGTTGCTCGTTTTCATGGTGAGGAGGCGGCAGCGAATGCCCATCGCGCGGCAGGTAATCGCATGAAGGATGGCGAGTTGCCGGATGATCTGCCGGAGATCGAGCTGAGTGCTACTGAAGATATGCCGATCGCCGCTGTCCTTAATAAGGCTGGTTTGGTGAAGAATGCTGCAGTGGCTCGGGATCTTCTGGGGTCTGGTGGCGTGCGTGTAGATGGTGAGGTGGTTGATCGCACCTATATATACGCATTGGGTGCTACTCACGTGTGCCAGGCCGGCAAGAAGGCTTTTGCCCGTATTACGCTTAAGTCGGAATGATTTTGAAATAAGTGTTGACGGCAGATTCTATGGGCCCTATAATTCGCCCCACTTCCGGCGCAGTCGAAACGGAAAACTCCTTGAAACTCAACGAGTTACGCAGTTTTTCGACAGCGACTTTGCTTCAGTTTTATCGAAAGCCCAGAAGGAGTTGGTAGAGCGGTTTTAGTTAGGCTCTATTAACGTTTTCGATCTTTCTCGGTCGAAAGCGGAGAAAAAAGAGGTGTTTGACAGCAGCGTGTAACGCTGTAGAATTCGCCTCCCGCTAACGAGTGATCGAGCGCAAGTGGTTGAAGTTG
>NZ_JALQCW010000035.1 GCF_023241715.1 Pseudomonas morbosilactucae | reverse complement strand
AGCAGGTTGGTCTGTTCGGCCACGGCCTTGATCACGTCCATGACGCTGCCGATCTTGTCGCTTTCTTGCTGCAACACGGTCATGGCGTCGGTGGAGCGCACCACTTCAGTGGCCAGTCGCTCGATCTGGGCGATGGCTTCAGCGACCACTTTGTCACCTTGGCGGGCTTCGCCATCGGCGGCGGCAGCTGCTTGAGAGGCTTCAGCGGCGTTGCGCGCGACTTCCTGCACGGTGGCGGTCATCTCGTGCATGGCGGTGGCCACTTGGTCGGTCTCGACCTTCTGGCTGTTGACGCCGGCGCTGGTTTCTTCGGTGACGGCCGACAGCTCTTCTGCGGCGCTGGCGATCTGGGTCACGCCATCACGGATGCCGCTGATCAGTTCGCGCAAGGTCACGCCCATGCGGGCAATGCCTTGTTGCAGCACACCCAGCTCGTCGCGACGGGTGACGCGCACGTCCTGGGTCAGGTCGCCGGAGGCAATGCGTTCCACCACCGCGAGGGTTTCGCGCAGCGGGCGGGTGATTTGCCGGGTGATGATCACGGCTGCCAGGACGCCCAGCAACAGCGCCAGCAAGGTGCTGATCAATTGCAGGCTGCGGGCCTGGGCGCTTTCGGCGTCGCGGCGGTCGAGTTGGATCTGATACAGCTCGTCGCTGCGGGCAACGATGTCGAAGCCTTGCTCGGTCATTTCCTTGCGCGCGATACCGGCATCGTTCAGGGCGGCCTTGAACGCCAACAGGGCGGTGCGGTAGTTGTTCAGGGCGCCTTCCAGCTGACGCAGGGCGTCTTGCTGAGTACTGGCGAAATGCACGTTGAGCTGGGCCAGTTCGCCGATGGCGCTGTTGAGTTGGGCCGCGGCTTTCTGTTCGGTTTCCGGGTTGCTGTTGGCGGTGTAGCCACGCACTTCATAGCGCGTGAGCATGAAGGCTTCCTTGGCCTTGGTGATGGCCTGGAACTGCTCGAACCGCTCGTCGCTCAGGGGCATCTGCTGCACCCGGGTGTAGATCGAGTTGATCATGTTGTAGGCCGTCTCGGCGTTCACCGCCATGGTCTGGCGCGCGCTGTCGCTGGCGCGGTAGGCGCTGCGCATTTTGTTCAGCGAGGCCTGGTAGGCGGTGATGGTGTCGCTCTGGGCCTTGAGCAACTTGAGGTTGTCAGGGCTCTTGAAGGTCTGCAGGAGTTTCTGCTGCTGGGCGACAAAAGCGTCAAGGGTGGTTTGCACCGTCTGTGCAGCGGTCTCGTCACCGTTGGTCAGCATGTATTGCAGGCGGCTGACCCGCAGCTTGGTGAGGCCGGCATTGAGCTGGGTGATGTCGCTCATCCAGTTGCTGCGGTCAATCAGGCTACCCAGGCTGGTCCAGCCCGTCAGGGCGAGGATGGTGGTCAGGGTCAGCACCAAGCCAAAGCCCAGGCCCAGCTTCAGGTTGACACTGATGTTGGCAAACCAGCTATTCATTCAATTCCTCCAGGAACTTGCGCGTTGTGATCGTCGTGTGGCTGGAAGATTGTTGTTTTTGGTCGCCAGCGAAATGTATGTGCGTCGGTGTATCGGCCGAAAAAACGAGATCTGAAAGCATTTCGTCGGTATTGATTCAGCGCAGTGTTTACGCATGTTTCTGGACCTTGCGTCGCGGCCATTCAGCTTTTTTTCACATTCGTTTCACTGCCGGGCCACGCTTGCCTGCTTAAAGTCCGCCGGGCGATGGGGATAGGCCCCACGCGAAGGCTGAATGGTCATCTGTGTTGAGTAGGTTGCGCAGGCGTCATTCGATTCAAGGCTGGGCTTGCGAGGAGCGGCATTGGTGGAATCAAGACTCGGTTTGCCGGTGGTCGGGCGCGCCCTCGAGGGGCGCCTGCTAGCCCGTTATCGAAACACCCTGGTGGTGTTGCTGGCGTTGTTGCTGGTGATCCCCATGACCTTGTTCCTGCTCAAGCCGGCGGCGGTGGCCGACCTGGCTGACAGTTATCCGGCCGGGCAACAGGCCCTGCTCGACAGTTGGGCCAAGGGCCAGACCATCGCGCTGATCCGTCATGTGGAGCGCTGCGATCACTCCCGGGCGCCCTGCCTGAACGCTGCTGACGGCATTACCGATCGCGCCCGGGCTGTCGCCGTGGGCGTGGGCGCGCAGTTCGAGCACCTGGGGCTGGCCCAGGCGGACCTCTACAACAGCCCGATGACCCGAGCGGTGCAAAGCGCCGGGTACATGTTCAACCAGGTCAGCAGCGGCGACACCTGGCTGTCCAGTTGCCGCAACCATCTGTTGCAGGATGTGCTGGCGCACAAGGTGCCGGGGCGCAACCTGGTGCTGGTGACCCACAGCGAGTGCATGGCGCAATTGGAGAAGGAGTTGAACCTGCCGGCTTCGACCCTGGGCTACGGCGCCTCTCTGTTCATTTCCACCGACACTCTCAATGGCGCACCGAAGATGCTGGGCTTTATCGAAGCCAGCGACTGGCGCCGAGTGGCGCTCGATCAACCTTGATGGTCCCTTTAGAACATGAGGCAAGCTATGCAGCTATTTTCACGCCAGCGTTATTACTGGCTGAACCTGGGCGTCCCGCTGCTGTGTGCGGCGCTGGTGTTCTTGATCTTCGACATGACCCACATCGACATCGCCATCAGCGATCTTTTTTACGATCCGGTGCATCGGGTGTTCCCCCTGGATCAGTCCGCGCTGTTTGAAAAACTCACCCACAAGTGGCCGCGGGTCATTCCTGACTGGACCGGTGAGGGCGCGGTGATCGGCGCGTTGCTGTCGTTTATCTGGCCCCTGCTGAACCGGGCACGCGCCCCCCGCTTGCTGGCTTGGGTGGAACGGATGCGGCTGGGGCCGGTGCTGCGTTTTGCGGCACGGCATCGGCGCGATTGGCTGTTCGTGGTGCTGGCGTTTGCCCTGAGCACCGGCGCCATCCATTACCTCAAGAGCCACACCAGCGTGTATTGCCCGATCGAAACCACCCAGTACGCCGGGGCCATCGTCCACCGCGCCTGGTACGAAAACTTCGACCTGCTGCGGGTGGCCGGTGACGGACGCTGCTGGCCCGGCGGCCACGCGTCGGGCGGATTTACCCTGCTGGCCCTGTATTTTGTGGCCCGGCGCTACCGCTGGCGTTATTCCGGTGTGCTGCTCTACGGGCCTTTGCTGCTGGGGTTTGTCTACGGCACAACCCGGGTGTTGCAGGGCTGGCACTACATGTCCCACACCTTTTGGGCAGCCATCGTGGTGTGGCTCACCTGCTGGCTGACCGCCCTGGCGTTCTATGGCCGGGTACGCCTGGAACAGCCCTTGTTGCCCCGTTCTTCAGCGGTGCCTGTGCCGCACAGGAGGCCAGTGCCGGTTTGAGTGAGTGGTGGGCTGACGTTCGTCGCTTGGGTTGTACGGCTCGCCGCCTCGCCGTTACAGTGCCCGCCCCCGAGAAATGAATCCCGGGGGATTTGTGCATGGAGTTTTTTGTGAAATACCTCAGCAAAGTGATGGCAAGCGCCTGCCTGGGCCTGGTGCTTGCGGGCTGCACCGGCACCGCGATGAAAACCCAGCAACTCGACAGCAGCCAATACACCGTCATCGGTCACAGTGAAGCCAGCGCCACTGGCCTGATGCTGTTCGGGATCATCCCGATTCGCCAGAACAGCCGCTTCGTGCGCGCTCAGTCCGAGGCGATCAAAGCCAAGGGCGGCGACGCCATGATCAACACGCAAATCCAGGAAAACTGGTTCTGGGCCTGGGTCCTGAGCGGCTACACCACCAAGGTGTCCGGCGATGTGGTCAAGCTGAAAACCCTTCAGTAAGACCCGCCGGCCAGTGGCTTAGTACCGCTGCCCGCCATAAAAAACGGCACCTGACGCAGGTGCCGTTTTTTTTCGCCCTCAGTGGCCGTTGTGCCTTGGGGCTTTTTGCTCAAGCTGGATTGATGTCCCTCTCATGGGGGCATCTGTTTGTTGCCGGTGCAGACCCGGGCGGTCCCCGGCGCTCAAAGACAGGGCTGGGTTTCCAGCAGTCTGATGTTGCCCATGCGTGTCGTATCGTCGACGGCGCTGTCTTGCGGCAAGCTGCGCCAATCCACCAACAGGCAGACCGCGGTGAGCACCTGTTGGTCCTTGATGCCCACCGGCTGGGCGAAGTCGTAGCGATAGAGGGCTCGGGTTGTATCGCGCGGGGTGACCTCGGTCGCGCTGCTCAGTGTCCTGTACACCAGGTCCGGCAAGACGCTTTGCTGCACGGTAAAGCGGGGCTGGTTGCCGGTGCTCTGAAAAGCGCCTTGGGCCCGGCTGTTTTTCCAGAGTTCTTGCCATTGGATTTTGGTCGCTACGGTGTTCAGGGTGTTGCCGTAGGCTTGCAAGGTGGCCTTGGGCACCTCTCGGGTATCCAGGGCCTGGGCAGCGCCGGCGAAGAGTACAAGGCTGGTCAGTAAGGTACGAGATAGCAGCATGGGAACACTCCATGGGCGCGCGCGAACGGGATTGGCGCGGGGTTTCAAGGGCTGCGCCCCGTGGTGTCCGGGGGCTGCCGGGTCCGGTGGATTACAGGGGGGCGAAGCATTTCTAGCGTAGGCGGTGGCGGTTGTTTTTGCCGCCGTTTTTTCGCCCCGTGTGTTCGAGGCTGCTCAGTGGGCGCCGAGGGTGCCGACAAAGTAGTAAGCCTGGCGCCCGACGAGCATTTTCTTCAGCACCTGCAACGGGGCCGGGGGCGCTTGCTCGGCGGCGATCAGGGCTACGTGCTGCGGCGACTCGGCGAGGTAGGCCTGCAGTTGGGCAGGGGTTTGCAGGTCTTTGAGCAGGCTCTGGGTGTAGAACACGCTGGCCCCGGCGATGCGTTCGTTGGCCTGGTACAGCGCGACCGGTTGCCCGGCGGCTTGCAGGCTTTGGATGTGCTGGGTCACCGGTACAAAGGACAATTCCCGGTCGGCACGTGGCGCGGCCCATTGCGCGGCGACCAGGTAACCGCAGACCACCAGCCCCATGACGCTCACGGCCAGGCCCCGTCGATGACGCCCCAACTGGCCACGGATGCCCTGGTCGGCCGCCCACTGGCCGAGGCGCGCATAGAGCACCGCTGCGTATTCCGCCGCCAGCACCGCCGCCGCCGGGGTCAGGGACATCAGGTACACCGTGCGTTTGCTCGACGCCAGGCACAGCAGGGTGAATTGCGCGAGCAACCACAGGCTGAAAAACAGCAGGTAGCGATTCTTCACCAGGCTTTTACGAAAGTGCCACAACCCCAGGTAGACCAGGATGTTCCACGGCAGGAAGGCCTGGGGCAGCTTGGCCAGGTAGTAGTAGAAGGGTTCGTAATGCCCGGCCTCCTGGAAGGAGCCGTCGAAGCGCCCGACACTGTTGGTCCACAGCACTTCGGCCAGGGCCGGCAGGCCGCCGCGCTGATAGAGCACGCCCAGCCAGATCAGCAGTGGCACCAGCCCCAGCAGGGTCAGCAGTCCGGGCCGCAGCCAGTGGCTGAGTTTAAGGCGCCGGTCGATCCAGTTGTCGGCCAGCAGGTAGGCGAAGATCACCACCCCAGGCATGGCCAGCCCCAGTACACCCTTGCTCAGGGTCGCGATGGCGATGCCGGCGGCGAACGCCAGCCAGGCCAGGGGCGCCGGCCGCTGTTCGGCGAGGGCCCGCTGGGCCTGGAAGAACGCCAGCAAGGCCAGGGTCACGCCGAGGCTGAGCAGGGCGTCTTCGCCGACGCCACGCACGTTGCTCCAGTAACTGGCCATGGTCGCCAGCATTGCAGCGGCCACCCAGGCGATCATCACTGGGCGTCCGAAGCGGCGCAGCATTGTGTACAGCAACATCAGGCTGAACAACCCGGCGAAGGCCGAGGCCAGGCGCACGGCCCAGGGCGTGCCGCCAAAAGCGCGGATCGCACCGGCATCCAGCCACAGGCTCAGGGGCGGCTTTTCCAGGAACGGCTGGCCGAACAGGCGCGGCGTGACCCAGTCATTGTCCAGGTGCATTTCCATGGCGATCCCTGCCACCCGGGCCTCGGTGGAGCCTTGCAGTTGGTGGTTGCCCAGGGCGAAGAAAAACAGCAGGCAGCCAAGCAGAAACAACAGCGGTGCGGGGCGGGACATGGGCGTTGGGCTACCAGGGCAAGGGCGAGAGTTGGCGTTTTTTTGGACAGCGGGAAAAGTATACGGGGCCAAATCTTAATAATTCGTGAACGCCCCCGATGTTCCGGGGGGGCTTGCCATGCTCGGTTTTTTCCTTGGTCGCCGGGCGTTGCCCCAGCGGTTCTTCAGCGCAGATGGCGGCCGGTGCGGAACCAGTAAATCCAGCCCAGGAAGGCCCCGCACAGGGCGAAGATCAGAACCAGCCGGACGTATCCGCTCCAGGGCATCGGGGTATCGGTGGACGGTAGCCCAGGCACCAGGTTCAGCACGACGGGAATCATCGGCAACGCGCTGATGGCGCCGCTGGCCAGGTAGATCACGACGTTGTGCAGGGCGCGGGTATGGGCCACCCAGAAGAAAATTGCCGAGGGCACGCCGGCGAGTACGCCGATGCATACGCCGCTGACGGCGAACAGCACCGAGGCCACGGTCAACACATCGCGGGCGGCGTTGCCGAAGGAAACGTGGCTGGCGTTGTAGGTGCACAGGGCGAAGATCAGGCTCAACCCCAGGGCCAGCAGGACCACCCCAACGCAGTAGGTGAAGAACCAGTCGATGGGGTGCACCGGGTGGGTGGCTTTGCGGGCAGGTTGGGTCATGTTGGGCACCGTAGGCAGAAGGCAGGAAGTGATGGCCTGGAGGTTATCGAGCGAGGCTTCTCCACACTGTGGAGTTTTTATGGGGTTTGCCCGACGTGGGTGATTCCGGTGCCCGCGCAAATACCGTATACAGAGAACGGCCTGCCCAACCTGCAAGGCGCAGCGGCCCGCAGTCGCCATTCGAGCATCAACCACCGAGAAGGAGATTGGACATGTTCAGGTTCCTCACCATGACTGAGTTACCGCACACCCCCGTGCATTGCCATGGCGGTTCCATCAACGGAGCCATCGTCGCCTGGGAGCTGAAAAATCTGGCTCTCAATACGAAGGGGTTTGTCATATGTCCAAAGAATTACTCGGAGTTTCTGCTGTAGGGCTGATGGTGCTGGGCGAGTTCTGCGCCATCTACAGTGAAGTGGTCGCCGCACGGCTGGCCCACACCGGCCACACCTCATGGGCCGAACTGGCCGGGCCGGTGCTGATCATGTGTTTCGCCGGCCTCTGTCTGCTGGGGGCTTATTGGCTGGGCTACGTGGCAGTGGGGGACATCTGGTTGATCACCGTGGTGTCGGTCACCTCGTTACTGCTTCTTGAACCGCTGGTGATCTGGGCGCTGTTTCACGAAGCGCCCGGCCGCGGCGCACTGATCGGCTTCTGCCTGGGGGCCCTGGGAATGTTGTCGGCAGTGTTTCTGTAGTGCGCACAGACTCGCATCAGGCCCGGTAGGCAAACTGCCGGGTCGTTTACCTGGGCCGCCGCAAGGGCGGCCTGGGCTATTCAAACAGGGAGTGTGTATGCCCGAGCAAATTCGCTTGGCCCTTGAGAACGATGCCCCACAGATCAGCCAGGTGATTGTCGCGGCGCTGCTGACCAGCAATGCCCAGGACTACCCGCCCAGCGTGATTGAGCGGGTGCAGCGCAGCTTCACCGCCGAGGCGATTCTTGAGCTGATGAAGCGACGCCGCATGTTCGTCGCCACCCGGGCCGGCAAGGTCATCGGCACCGCCAGCCTCGATGGCGCCGCCGTGCGTTCAGTGTTTGTCGAACCCTCGTTGCAACGCGCCGGCATCGGCCAGCGGCTTATGGAGGCGGTGCAAGCGGCGGCTCAAGAGGCCGGGGTCAAGGTGCTGCGGGTGCCGTCTTCGCTGACGGCCGAGGGGTTTTACCGGCGCCTGGGGTTCCAGGTGGTGGGTGAGCAGGTCGAGGGTGAAGAACGAACCCTGATCATGCAGCGCACCTTGCCCTAGAGAGTGCCTTGGGCAGCGGTCGACTTCGGTTTTTGACGCTGCCAGAATGGCATCCCGCTCTCCAGGCTGAAATCTTCCCGTCATGGCCAACCCGGACATCATCACTGCTGAAGCCGTTGCCCTGCACGCGGGTGTCTCGCGCTCGGCGGTGTCCAGGACCTTCACCCCCGGGGCCAGCGTGTCTGCCCGCACCCGGGAAAAGGTGATGAAGTCCGCCGAGGCCCTCGGTTATCAGGTCAACCTGATCGCCCGGACCATGAACAAGGGCAGCAGCAACTTTGTCGGGGCAGCTATGCGTTGAGCGACGTCAGTCCAAGTTCACCATATATAAATTATTAAGCGTATTTTTAAGTTGTGAAGCTACTATTTAAAAGATTATTTTTTTCTTTATTTTAAATGCGTAGTACCCTGATTTTGGTTTTTGATATAAGTTTTTAATGGATATCTTAAGTGGTTTGTTTTTTAATTTGTATGGTTGAAGTTTTTGTTTGGAGTTAATCTGGTTTGCTCAGCACCAGCACTTCCCCCCCGTTTGGCAGTTCTAGCTCTCGTACAAAGCAGGGATTGCTTTTGCATTGCTGCCCTTTATCAATAACGTGTGTCGCATAACCTTTGCGCTCAATTAAGAAATTATTGTATCCTGGTGAATCTTTAGGTACTGGTTGGCCTTTCGGTGTGTTTCGAACGTCGATGATGATCACGTCCGGTCTTTTTTCCCAATCAGTATAAGGTCCCCAGAATTCAATAATTTCAAATTTCTCATTGCTTTTGGGGGGGAACAGTGTGGGCGAAAATATTACATGGATACGCTTGTTTTTGTTAAAGCTGTAATTGTTAAGGAACTCAACAACCTTTCTGTAGGAAGCATATTGTAAAGAGTACTCAGTGCTAAGGGTTCTATGTGATGTTTCTGTTAGCCTGTTTATCGTTTCTGGCATCCAGTAAAGTCCTGAAATAAACAATAAAATCAAGGAAATTGAGTATCCAGTAATAGTGTTTAGTTTGTTGTTCGGTCTTTTGCTTTGATGACTTTGTCTTGTAATATTTAAGTCAATCAGGAATACTGTACCAACGATTATTAATATCATGCCAGGATATAGGTAAAATCCCCAAAGTCTCTTTGTGGTGAGGAATATGGCAGCGTTCAAAACAAGACCCGCGATTGCAATAGCTAATGCGGTTGTTTCTTTTTCAAGGTGCCAGTTTTCGACTTTTGATACTGTGATAATGTTAATTAAAATATACGTTAAGATAGTGAAGGTCAACAAGACCCCAATGGGAGGTGGGGTAATAAGCCAAGTGTTTATAAAGTACTCAATCCAACTGAGTGGGTTGATACTACTCTGATCTGCTCCATGTGTAGTGTTAAGAAATGTGCTTGAAATCCAAACGGAAAGAACCTTACGAGATGCAAAATATATTACAAAGGCCCAAAATAGACCGAAGAGGCACTGCGACACAATACTGAGATTGAATTTTTTACTCGACCAGCGGAGTATAAAACATCCGCTAACGATAAGTATCAGGGGCCAGAGTAAAATTGGAACTGCAATTGCAAGCCCTATAAAAAACATTTTTACCGAGTTGGTTATCTGTTCTCTACAGTGATCGAGCTTATTGCTCTTAAGTTTGATGGCAAATGAAAGTGAGATGAATACAACCAAGGCTGGTAGCGTTGATATTTTAGTCCCGAACGCCAGGCCAGCGAATATCCAATGCCAAGAAGGGTTTGCATTGGTTTTAACGAAAAAATAACAAAAAAGTGCCAGAAGAAAGAGCTGAATTGGCTCGGGTTTCGGCATTGTTACATAATAATCAGAAAAGGGTACGGCTAGCATTGCAGCAAGTAAGACGAAGCGTAGAAACCAGCTGCGTAAGATGCCTATAGCAAAAATTAAATAACTAGAAACGATAAAAAAAAACTTGTAGCATTCTAGTCGAAAAAATTTGACCGAACTCTCCAAATAGTTTTTCTGGCACCATTGAAAAAACAGCTATAGAGTTCCATAAGATTCTGCCATAACGATGGTCTCCACCATTAATGACAGACTCAAAAAAATTCACTATTCCGTCAGGATGAAGGATTCGAGTTACACCATCAAATGTTATTCTTTCATCCATAAATAGGACGAACCGACCATCAGCTAAGTCGATATTGGCTAAAGTTGCCAAGTAAATAAAAAATACTAATCCCACCATGCATAAAACCGAAAATAAATATCCAGATATATTGTTTTTAAGTTTGAGTTGGTTAATTGCTTTCATTTGTATTATCTTTTTTATCGTTTGAAGATTTTCTGTACTTTTCAGCATCCCAATTAATTAGTTCACTTATCTGTTGGTTGTTTAGTGTGGAAAGTTTTTCATGAGGTTCTTGCCTTGCCACTACATCGTAATAGCAACGTAGTTGACTTTTTTGAGCCGCAGTTACGTTAATGCTTTCATACACACCATCCCCAATTGCGAAAATAAAAGGAGGCTCACTAACTGTGGCTTGATCTAGTTCAGAAAGTTTAAAGTCTTGATCAAGAGTGACAGGTTTGGCCCCGAGAAATACAACGTGGTCCGGATACAGAGCCCAATCGTGGAGCACTCTATTGATCATGTCTTCTTTGCTTGCAAGTAAGCTAACTTCCTTATCGCTGCAAGGCATATATCCTCTTTTCAAGAAGTCAGAAGCACGTTTCGAAGGAAGAGTCTCAGTCAGTGCTTGTGCGGGTTTTGCTTGTAATTTCAACGTAAGTATTTGCAGGGTAGAAGTAATTTCTTCAACGTTGGATCCACCAATTACAATGCCGTGACTTTCCAAGAAAATTACCTGCGAGTCAGGTTTTTTTGCCAGCTCTTCAAATATGGCTGAAGCAAGATCTGCACCAGGCTTGTAGTAGGAGGCATAAATCCATTTGACTGAGTTTCCGACAGTTTTTTTAATTTTCTCTAGAGCATTAAGTTTAACTAAATGAGCGAGTATTTCGATAGCATGAAGATGCACGACTACTTTGTGGGGCATCAATGCATGTAATATTGTCTCAATTGAAGGCCTTAAGTTAGATTTACCTATTAGTTCCGGCATCGTTGAGAAATTTTTTTTTTGTGATTTCCATTCGTAAATTTGACAAATTTACAGGAGTAAAAATCTCCTTTGTATTAGCCTCTACAAGCCAAGTACCAGATGCTTTTACCCAAAGTGTATCGCCGTCCTTCCACGATACGTTACCTCCTGCACCTTGAACTAACAACGGATCATTACCGATTTTTGAACAAAAAGTTCTTACATTTTTGGCAATGCAGTTAGATGATATGCTCATTATTTTTTCCGAGTTTTTTGATCAGTTTTCGAAGAGCGCCAAAATCGTCAAATACGGCGTCAGGCTCGCTTAGACCGGTACCGATCTCAACTCCGGCGTGCCTTTTTTGCAGTGTTACGGCATTAATTTTTTCTCGAGCGCCATGGATATCATTTACAGGGTTATCTCCAATCATCCAAATACAGTCACGTTGGGTCGCATTTTTTCTAGAGCAATTTTAAATGGAGCTTCGTGAGGTTTATCAAATCCGGCCTCCTCACTAGTGACTATGTAGTCGAAGTAATGGTCCAACCCAAAGTAAACAACTTTTCGGAACTGAATTTGCGCAGTTAAATCTGTAACTATGGCGGTTGGAATTCCGAGCAATCTGATATCATCTAAAAGCTCTTTGACATCATCAAATAAAATTGCATTACTTAAAAAAGTTCTCCAGTAGGTTTGCTCAAAATCAAGTGCCAATAAAACCTGTGAGCCTAAGCCCATGATTTCAAGCATACGTTGTAAATAAAGTAAGCGGCTATGTGAAGATGCCGTATGTTTAAGGCGTGTCTTGACCTGTATTCTTGCCTCTTTGAATGCCTTATCGAAGTCTTCAGGGGAGATCGAAAATGTATTTACAACCTTGGTTCTTACTGCATTTTGTGCCGCAGCATGAGCAGGGTCATATGGATACAGCGTATTGTCTGTGTCGAACAGAATGGCATCTGGAAGACGAGTAAATCGGGTTGTATTATTTATCTTCACTATATAAATCGCTTTGTCAGTGCTTGGCTGATGTGAGACAGTGTTATTAGTTGCATTAGCCCCAGCATACCATCCTGCCATTTTGGCATGATATCTAAAAACTCTAAAACACGTGGACACAATATCTCCGCTGCCATTGCAATGTCAGCAGCTGAAGTTTCTCCCTCTATCGTCAGCTGAACCTCAGCTCCATCAGCGCTCACTACGATGTCGACGTGTAAGCCACAAACTCCGACCAAGACTCTATGAATTGAAAGCTCGTTGAAACTATTTCGAGTACTGACAACAAGTTTCAATCTAAGGGGGTGCTTACTATCAAGACTCTCTATCATTCGGGGATGAATGGGTTGAAGTGAAAGAGTTAGATCTGCATGACTAGATTGTGGACGGATGAAGCGCTCTGAGTCAGGCTCTCTTTTCTCAAACGAACCAAGAACCTTCTCCACAGTATGCCCCCGCTGATATACATCACGCTTAAGCTTGAAATGGCGGCGCAGTTCCTCATCAATATCGAGATAAACTTTAAGATTATAGCACTCCCTTATCGCTGGTAAATATAATGCATGTAGTCCACTCGCGATTATGAAGTCATTACTATTGATACGAAATGGTCTACTCATTTTTCCAGTTTTATGGTCGTAATGCCTAGATAGCACACTCTTACCATCGGTCAGTGATACTAGATCGTTGCAGTATCCCTCTAAATCGTTCGCCATTGGATTGAGGTGGGTCATTACTTGCCATATAGGCTTCTGTCTATCCCATAAGTGATAGTCATCACCTGAAAGATTTACAACGGAATGAGCTCCAAACAATCCAGAAATTGCATCCGCAAAGGTATCCTTGCCGGCGCCAGAGTCGCCTGCTACGCCGATGACAAAAGGCTTTCGACTAAGTCTGAAAAACTCGTTTCGGTTAATAGCCTCACGCCAGATCCTAATAGCGAGCACTAATCCGATGGCTACCATGGCAGTATGTAATAGAGACGCTGCATGGTTTTCTAGCTGTCCTGAGAAATGAAAAACTCTACCCAGTACTAACTCATGTCCATTTATTAGTTGTAGCTGCGTAGCCAGAAGGGTACTTAAGACATACAGTGCTGAAAAAACAGCAACCAATATAATTGAAATGCGGCCGCTAAGTGCCTGATATAGCGCTAGGAAGGGTAGGCACCATACAAACCATCCTGGGGACGCAGGGGTCATTAAAACAATTAGTAGTAATGCCATGCCTATCAACGCATGAAACAAGTCAAAGTTCATGCGTCTGACCCGCCATGCGGAGTAGAGCATTACAAAGTAAATTAAGGGAAAAATATAAACAGATGTGTTTCCAGTTAAACTGACAGCTGGCTGATAGATTTTTTCTATTTCAGGGTTTCCAAGAATCATGTGAGCACCTTCGGCTGAAAATAGGAAGGTTGCCACAAATACAATTGCACTGAATCCGAGACCTGTAAGAAAATCCGTAAAGTATTGCTTTAGTGCTCGGTTGTGGAAAAAGTAGATTGCAAAAAAAGGTAGGGCTACAATCATACTTAATTTTGCAGATACAGCTGCCGCAAAAAAAAAATCCTGCTAGTTTAAGGTTGGTTCTTCGTACATAGACTATTGATATAACCAACAGAAGAGCTGGTATTAGATCGTTTAATCCGAGTCCATAGCTAGATAAAATTATTATTGGGGAAAACCAATAAGTCAATAAGAGTAAGCGTCGACGATCAGGCAGTAGCCTCTGAAGCGCTAATAGCAAAAAAAAGTCAGCAGTTAGAAGGGTTAGATGGTACGCATAGAGAAGTGGTAGACCGATAAATTTAGCAATAATAGTTAGGGGGAGAAACGCAAGCCACATAGCATACCCATAGGGGAAGGCTATGGAATTTCCACCATTGGCGATCCACGCAGACCAAGGATCAAGTGTAGGTATAGATATACTCGTATCTAAGAATGGTGCGTACCAAGTAATAACAGCATGCGGAGCTATACTTATGATCAGAGCAAGACGTATTATAAGACCAGTTATAAATAGGGGGTGAAAGCACAGTTTCTTCATTGGGGAGTAACCATGCTTTCCCATATGTCAGCCCGTTTTGTACAAACAGCATCTGCCGTAATATTACGCTCCCTCAATAGTGATGCCAGTTGGGGGATTTCGATATCCGCATCTCGTCCTTGAAGTTCTGGAGAAACTATGCATAGTTTGAATCCTGACTCTTTGAGTCTTTGAGCGTCTTCCTCACTGAGGGGGAATTTAGTAAAGCAATCTACCCAGATCCAATCGACCTTATTAGCCAGCGTCAGAGCAGTTTCAATTGATTCGAACTCTGACACGCGGACCGCACAGCGATGCTCTCCTGCGTTTGACCACTTCACTAGAAATGGGAAGGACTGATCGAGAAAAAAATAGTCATCAAGGCCCTTTGACTTCATAAGAGAGATGAGTCGAGCCTCTAATCCTTCTTCTTTAACATTAAGTATTAATGTTCCGTGCTGGTACTCATTAATCCATTTGTCAAAAGATTCACCTGCCATATAAGGGTCGTGATGAATAATCAAATTTTCTCCCTCACTCCTTATATCTACTTCCACTCCATATTTTGAACTTGTGGACAAGAGCTCAGGTATTGTGTTGCGTCGATGTGATATGATTTTCATTGTTGGATTTTCTTTTTTAACTGAAGGCTGAAGTTAACAGTTCTACGAATAAATTTTCGCTTTGCTGCCCAATTTACATTCCAGTGTGATACGCCGTGTGCTCTTTCACCAAATCGCACGGGAAAACGATGTAGTTTAAGTCCTACTACTTGTGCTTGGTAATATGCATATAAATCAAGCGAAAAGTCGTCAGGAGGGTTAGTCCATGAATCAAAAAAATCTTTTGAAAATAAAGTTGGCTGAGCATTGATGTCCCACATCGGTTTAGAAAGTAGTAAGGTTTCAAAGATACTCATGCCTACTGTAAAAGCAACATCCATAAGTGGGCGACCATAACGTTTTCCTTTGACAAAAATATTATCTCCGTGCATGTCAAAGAGCTCCAGTCCTCGGAGCACGTCCAATGGATCTGTCTGCATATCAGCATGTGTCCATGCTACGATTTTTCCCTCTGCCGCTTTGAGTCCGGATATGATTCCATATCCATAACCCTGATTATTTTTCACGTGAATACTTCTGCAGCCGGGATAGGCTGGTAGTAGCTTTTCAAAAACTTCAGCCGTGTTATCCGTTGAGCCGTTATCAACAAGAATAATCTCGGTTTTTGGATTTTCTGCCAATTTCTTACAGCGTTCAAGTAATAGTGGAATATTTGCGGCTTCATTGTAGCAAGGGATAATAAGAGAAAGTCTCATTGAGATTCCTGAACTGTGCTCGGCCTGAATACTATATACTTCATGCCCAAAAAGTTAAGCGTGGCTGAAACGCAGGTTGCGGTCAGGAAAGCTAAATGCGTAATGAGCGCTGAATCGGTAAAGCAGTTTAATATCGTTGAGTTTATTAAAACGTTCGCTCCGAGAGTGCTTGAATATAAAGTGAAAAACTTCCAAGCAGTGCCGGATTGGTGTGATTTTTTTCCGAAAGTCCAGATTCGATTGGCGATGTATGCAAATAACGTTCCAGAAATAAAACTAATTGCCTTGGCTATTTCGATGCTGATTACTTGATCTTGAGTTAAAGCGCGATACGTCAAAAAATCGATTAATACTGTTAGTATACCCACGATCAAAAATGTAGCTAGTTCCCGATTAATCATGTAGGCATCACTGGTGATTCAGGTGTAATAGCCAGATATTTTGTCTCAAGGATGCTGATTTGCTCTTTAGGGATGCGACTGTCTAGTTTCAAGCTGTAAGGGTGGTTTTTCCATTTGTGGAAACATGATTGCCAGTATTCAAATGTACGTAGGTCATTTGGTGTTCCCCAGCATAAGTAACTATCTACTTCAAATAGATGGCAGCTTAGTCCAATTTCTATGGCGTCGTTAATAAGGGAGTCAATGTAAAACTCTCCGTTAACTTGCCCGTTTCGACAAATTAGCCTATCTAGCGCACGTCTAAAATCCTCCGCCCGACGAAAGGTAAACGTGCCCAAGACTACAGGGTCGGACTTAGGGTTTTTTAATGGCGCTTTAACGGAAATTGAACTAATCACACCATTTTCGGCTTCAATCCAGCCGAACATTTCAGGGTTGCGCAGCGCATTTGGATAGCCTCGAATACCCCAGACTATAATGTCTATAGATTGATCGTGAATTAATTTTTCAAAAGCATTGAGGTCATAAAGCGCACCGTTGTCACATGCGCCAATAGTGATTGGAGTGGAGGTTTCCCCTGCCGTAACCTCCAGAGCATCTAGACCAATCAACGCAGTACACGCTTGGCCTTGGGTCACATGATCAATGGTTTTTGTGATAGCTCTTGGATAGAGATTCTTTAATGTGCTTGCCACTTCTTCGTGGCCCATCATATCTGCCCTTAATACAAAGGCATAGTGTTCGGCGGGTGGTAGATCATGTGTTGCCTGGGCGACCATTGGCAAGCCCGAGACAGGAATTAGTGGCTTAGTTAGTGTATATTTCTCGTTAACAAAGCGCTGCCCAAGACCTGCCATTGGAATGACTAGCGCCCCTTGTGTGCTTTGAATAGGGGGGGCAGATTGAATAATTAACTGTCGAAAAATTCTTGACCATGACTCATATTCAGCAACGTCTTCGGGGGTTCCCCACTGCATAAAGTGTTGAAGTGGATAAACTGCAACAGATTGTTTGTTAGAAAGCAATATTTTGTAAGAAAGGCTCACATAAAATTCGCCACCAACACTGAGTTCTTGCTCCACTGTTGCATGAAATGCATGGCTCATGATTTGCGCCGATGAAAAATAATATGTACCACTGGATGCATACTCCTCCATACGGTTATTTGTATAGGGTTGCTTCTCCTGAATGTCTTGAATCCATCCATGAGCTTCAAGCATGTACGCATAATTTGTGCTTCCCAGAGAGTGTGGGTGGAAGCCTTTGTATGCAGGAATTGCTCCAGCACAAGCTGTTTCCTTGACAAATTTTTTGAAGTTATGCCAGTCCCAATAGCATGTAAAATCGCAGTAGTTAACAACTACCGGTGCTGCTGGATTGAGTAGGTGCTCGACTTGGAGTACGGCATTGATCGGTCCGAGCTTGTGAGGAGATATACCAACTATCCTACCCTGCGGACAGTACTCTTTTAGAGTGGCCTCCATGCAATAGGCCGGTTCGTCTAAGTGCTCTTGATTACATATAAATATAAAATCAGATTCGCCAGGGAACATGTCTATCACATGAGCGATAATCGGTTTTCCCTCAACCTGTATTAATGGCTTTGGCATAGAAAAGCCAGCGCGTCGAAAGCGCTCTCCAAAACCCGACATCGGAATAATGATTTGCACAAAATGACCTATGAATTAAACTTGAAATTTCAGTGGCTGTGGCAGTGCTACAGTCGTGTGAGAATAAAATTCTGATTTTAATCCAGCCCCCTCAAAGGTGCCATATTTTTCCGTAATTCAGCTGTGCCTCCTAACTCGTAGGGGTAGAGATGCATCATCAAGCATTGCCCCTCGTCTCTACTTGTATCGTTCATGATTGCAATGACAGGTCCTACTCTCTTACTCGGCGTCACTATCAGAGACTACCTTCCATGGTGGGAGTCTTCCCTTACGTGTGCGGATCTTTGCGCAAGGGTCGCAAAAAACTGAGGGCTGATACCGCCTGACCGCGCAGGATCGCCACACTTACACTATACAAACGGGTGTGGATCAATCACCTTTCAGCAGCGGAGTGTGATGCGTAACCCTAGCGGTTGGAGTTCTCCTTTGGCATTTTAAGCTCGACCACAGCATTGAGCGGCATACCCGTTTTTAATTTTAGCCACCGTGGGGGAAGGGCTAGGTTGTTCACATATTTTACGTAAGCCCCAAAACGTATTCACTCCCTTAAGGACTACTGACCTTAGGCTTACAAGGAGTTCCGGCGTGGCGCGATGCCCAGGCGGTGGCTGGCCTGATGGGCCTGCTCAGGGCCAAATACGACTTCATCAACAACACACCCTATATCGCGCGCCGTGGCGGTTCGCAGTTGATGAACCAGATCGCCCTAGCCCTGGGCGATGGCAGCGGCGCCGGAGCCGTGCAAGGCGGCCCGCCGAACGTGCCGCTGGTGATGTTCGTGGCCCACGACACCAACATCTCCTACTTGCGCACCATGCTCGGGTTTACCTGGCAGCAGAGCCCTTATCCGCAGAACAACATCCCGCCGGCCAGCACCCTGGCGTTCGAGCGTTATCGGGAGGTGAGCAGCGGCCAGCGTTTTGTGCACATCGTGTTCGAAGCCCAGAGCCTGGATCAGATCCGCAGCTTGCAGGGCTTGTCGTCTGGCAACCCGCCGCTGAGCGAGTCGTTCAACCTCGACGGGCATTGCCGACCCAGCGCCGTGGGCTTGCTGTGCCCGATCAATGAGGTGCTGGCGAGGATGGAGCAGGGCATCGACCGCACGGCGGTGGTGCCTTATGAGTACCAGGCGCGGTAAGAGAGGAGGGGCCGTGGGCCCCTCCGCTGCCCTAGTCGGGCGCGAACTGGTTGAGGGTAGTGATGATGTGCTCCTGCTCGGCGCGACTCAGGGTGTGGTACAGCGGCAATGACAGGATCTTGTCGTGCAAGGCCGCTTCCTGCGCCCGTGCCGACAGCGACAAATGGCGATAGGGCCGATGACTGGGTATCGGCAAGGGGTAATGGATGATGGTCTGGATACCATGGCGCTCCAGGTAGTCCTTCAAGCGGTCGCGGCAAGGGCTGGCAATCACGAACAGATGCCAGACATGGGCGCTGCGTTCCGTGACCTGGGGCAGGCGGATCAGCGGGTGGCGGATTTCGGCGAGGTAGCGCTCGGCGATCTGCCGGCGTGCCTCGGTGTCCTGATCCAGGTGGGCAAGTTTGACCCGCAGCATGGCGGCCTGGATCTCATCCAGACGGCTGTTCACCCCCGCGTGTTCATGCTGGTACTTGATGCGCGAACCGTAGCTGCCGAGGGCGCGCACCAGGGTCGCCAGTTCGTCGTCGTGGGTCACCACGGCCCCGGCATCGCCCAGGGCGCCGAGGTTTTTGCCGGGGTAGAAACTGAAGGCCCCTGCGTCGCCCCACTGGCCGGCTTTGCGCCCCTGGCACTGCGCGCCGTGGGCCTGGGCGCAGTCTTCCAGGACCCATAAGCCGTGTTGCTTGGCCAGGGCGACGATCTCTGGCATCGGGGCCATTTGCCCATACAGGTGCACCGGGATAATCGCCCGGGTCTTGGGGGTGATGGCCGCTTCTACCGCCTGCATGTCCAGGTTGTAGGTGGCCGGATCGATGTCCACCAGCACCGGCGTCAAGCCGTTTTCCATCACCGCCGAGACCGTGGCAATAAAGGTGTTGTTCTGCACGATGACCTCGTCACCGTCCTGCAGTTTGCCTTGCTCTTTCCAGGCCCGCAGGACCAGGGACAGTGCGTCCAGGCCATTGCCCACGCCCACCGCATGGGGCGTGCCACAGTACTGGGAGAAGGCCGCCTCGAACTGGCGCAACTCTTCGCCCTGCAGGTACCAGCCGGAATCGATGACCCGGGCGCAGGCGTCTTTCAACGCCTCGGCGTAGCCCTGGTTGATGGTTTTCAGGTCAAGAAAGGCAATCTTCATCAGGCACCGACCATCTGCTGGAACGTCTCGTAGTCACGCACATAGTCAGCTTCATCGTAGAGGCTGTCCGCCAGCACCATCAGCACGCAGTCGGGAGAAAAGTCATACATTTCTCGCCAGATAAACGACTCGATCAGCAGGCCCTGGCAGGGGTGATCGAGGCGGATATCAATCTTTTCCTTGCCGTCATCCAGCATGAAGCGGCACGAACCGCGCACGGCGACCGCCACTTGCTTGAGCGACTTGTGCGCGTGATAGCCCCGGCGCACGCCTTCGCCGGTATCGAACATGTAGTAGATGCGCTTGATCTGAAAAGGGATGTTCTTCCCTTCTTCCAGGGCAATCAGCGAGCCGCGTTCATCGCCGTGGGTTTGCAACTGTACGAGTTGGACTTTCATAGGTGACCGCTTGGGGAAGTCGGCAGAGTGCGCTGCAACCAACTCACGATGACGTCGGTATCAATGGCGTACTCCTTGTAATAGATCTCTCGGGAGTCTGACGTGTCGGCCTGGTAGGGGATGTAGTCCATTTCAACGCCGACGATGTCCGCCAGGTTGGAGAAGCAGGACAGTTCCCCTGCCTCCTTGGCCATCCAGCACAGGGCCTTCGCCCCTTGGGAAGCAAAGATGATGTTGGTCCAGGCCGCGCCGGTCGGGCCGATGATCACCTCGGCGTTGGCCATGATCGCCACTTGGTGGTGAATATCCTGTTCTTCCATGTACACGCAGACAAAGCCCAGGGCTTCGATGCGGGCCAGTACTTCGGCCTGGTTGTAGGGGCGCAAAAAGCCCTTGCGGCCGAGGAACACCCGCTTGGGCAGGGATGCCCGGTCGATGCCGGCGGTCAACGCCAGGGCCTTGTCCCGCAGGAACTGGATCGACTCGGGGCGGGCGAAGCTGTTCTCGGCCCGGCTGTAGGCCGAACCCTTGAAGTTGGGCACGCAATTGTTCGGTGCGCTGATCAGCAGCAAATCGGCCACGCAGTAAGAAGTGACGCTGTTCAAGAACACCACGGGCCTGGCAATGCCCAGGCTGGCGATCAGGGCCTTGATGGAGGGGATGTTCTGACTGTGCTGGGAAATCAGCACCGGGTAGTCGTCGTAGGCGCTGGGCAGCTCGGCAATGAACTGCAGTTGGCTGAGTATCTCCAGCACCCAGTGGTAGTAGTTGACCTCGCTGCCACCGCTGACCAGCAGGCCCTTGGCGATGGGCTGGTTCTGGCCGCGTCGGGCCAGGGCCAGGGTGCGGCCGTGGTAAAGCAGGTGGGCGCCGCTGTAGTCGGCATCGGCAGAGGGTGCGGTCACCACACGTTCGGCAATCACTTGGCCATCGGCCAGAATCACCGAGCGCGACACCGAGCAGACCTGGGCCTGCTGGAAGCGATACAGGGCCACTTCAGGCAGAGTGATGGCGGTTGCCGGTGTCGCTTGGCCAACGAATCGCGGGCCTTGAACGCTACCGGCCACGGCTGGGCGAAACACATGGACCTTGTTCGTACTGACTTCATCCAGCCAGCGCAGCTTGCAGCGGCTGATTCTGCCGAGCGGGTTCTGTTGCTTGAAGAACAACCGGTACAGCCAGTCGGAAATCAGCCCCTCGCGGCGGCACATCAGCTCGTAACCCAGGCGCTCCAGGCGCGCGTTGCAACGCTGCCGCAGGTTGGGTGAGGAAAGCTGCTTATGGAAGATGCTGATCTTGTCTTCGCTGACTGCCAGCTCATCCACCAGTTGTGGGTAGATGTCCCGGTAGTAGTCGCTGGCGATGATGATTTTTTCGAAGGCCAGGCTGCCCAGTTGCTGCGGGGCGTGGATGGTTTTGCCAAACAGGGTCTGCCCATGCTTCTGCTGGTTGTTGTCCAGAAAGCCGACCACGTTGTAACGGGCACGGCAGTTTTTATAGAAGCTGATGCCACCGGCACCGGTTCCAAAAATCAGGATGGGGGTTTTCTGTGCTGCCCTTATTGCCATACAGCCCTCGTACCACGTCTAAACATCACCCGCCCCCGCAGCAGGCGAGGAAGCGCAAGTCTACTGGTTGTAAATGAGCATTCCGAGCCTGTTTTCTGGACCGTGTTGCCGAACGCAGTCGTTTTCACAAAGGCTGCCGGGGCGGCCTGAAAGGGGCCCGCTCAGTTGTTGTTAATGATGTTGCCGCGGATCTGCGCGACCCCCTTGGCATCCAGGTCGCGCCGGGTCCTGATGGGCCTCAACTCGCCACTGATGTGGCGGTTGATCTCATCGATGCCGGTCTTGGCAGTGTGGCCATTGGACTTGCCCAGCAGGTAGCGCAGCGACAAGCGAAACTGCTCCGACTCGTGGGCCACTGGGCGGGTGCCGTGCAGGGTGCAGTTGTGCCAGAGCCCGACATAACCCGGGCCTCCGGTCAGCCGTTGGTCGGTGCAGGGCACGCTGTTGCCCTGGTCATCGCTGTACACCCAACGGTCGCCGTCCAGGTGTTGCAGGTGATGGGGGAACAGCGTGGCGCCGAACCGGTGGCTGCCGGGCATCAGGTGCAGGGGCGAGTCGTGCTCGGACACTTCGTGCAAATAGACGTAGAGCGTGAGAAAGGTCGAAGGGTCCAGGTCCACCCGGCCTTGGGGCCAGTCGATGATGTCCTGGTGGAAGTCGATGCCGCGGAAATAGGTGATGTCGCGGTAGGGCTTCTTGATGTAGGGCCCCAGGTTGGCCACGTTCACGTCGCGGATTCGTTCCCGAATCCAGTCCGGTAGCCAGGCGTCCGGCACACCGCAGACGGCCTTCTTGATGACCACCTCATAGTCGTCGCCCAGCACTTGGTCCAGCACGGCGGTCAGGCGCGGGTCCTGCTCGATGAATTGCAGTTGCGATTCAAACTGGTTGAGGAAGTTGAAGGTCTTGGTCGGGTTGGCGTTGAAGTGGTTTTCCTGGGCCAGGTACTCGGCCTGATCCATGAACAGCTCACCCCCAAACACCCGCGCGGCGATCATATCGCGGTACAGCGCCTGGGTCTGGGGTACATCCAGAATCTCTCCAAACAGATGGGCACCCTGCTCCATGAGGTTGTTGATACAGGTCTGCATGTGGTGATCGCTCATCGTGGCTCGTGGTCCTTGAGGTGGTTATCGGCGGGCGCTGTTTAAAGTGAACGCGGGGCCGGCAAAAAAATACGCGGCCCGATTAGCGGCTTCCGCCGTTGGCGGGCGGCGAGGGGCGGGTCGCAGCCTGGGGCGCATCTTCCGCTACAGGCGGCGGCCGGGCATTGCGCCGGGTCAACGGGGCCGAGCAGGGCGGGGTGGCGTCAGGCGTGCTGGAGCAGCATGGCCCCGGCGGCGCCGAGCATGATCACCGCCGCGCCCCTGAACAGCAGTTGTTGGGCGCGAAGGCTGGCGAGCAGGTGGCGCACGCGAACGGCGCCCAGGACAAACACCGTGCCCACCGCCAGCAACACCAGGGCGGTCAAGGGCACCAGCATCAAGCCCCAGGTTTGCAGGGAGATGGACTCAAGGTTGATCACCAGGGGCAGCAGGGCCAGGTAAAAGGCAATGGTCTTGGGGTTGCCCAGGGTGATGGTCAAGCCCGAGAACCAGGCCGACAGCAACTCCCGGCGGTCGATGGGTTTGCCAAGGCTCACGGGTTGATGTGCGGCAAACCAGAATTGCCAGGCCAGGTAGCCCAGGTAGGCGGCGGCCCCCCAGCGGACCACGGCAAACAGGGCGCTGAAGTGGTGGGCGATCAGGGTCAGCCCGAAGACCGCGAATGACAGGTAGATCAGGTCGCCGAGGATGATTCCCAGCAACAGGCTGAAGCCCGGCAGCAATCCGCCGCTGACGCTGCGGGCCACCAAGGCGGCCATTCCGGGCCCTGGGATGGCGGCGGCGATGCCGAGGGCGGCGGCGTAGGTGAGGATTTGCGACAGGTCCAGCATGGGGCGATCTCGACAAAAAGGGGGGACGGGCGGTGAGTGCTCGGTGGCCTGCATGGCCGGTGCCGGAGGGCGGCGGCCGTTACCTGAACAGTGGCAGGCTGCCGGTCAGTCGGTTGATGGTCTTCTTCGGGCCAATCAAGCCCAGGGCCACCAGCTCGATGCCAGAGCTGTGGGCCTGATTGATCCGCGACTCGTACTCGACATAGGTCTTGCAGGACTGGGCCAGGGCGCTGAAGGGAATGCTGTGCACCTCTTCGTCGGTCATGAGCTGGCTGTGGATGCCGCGAATCGCCTCGTTGCTGGCCAGAAGAATCGGCAGCGGGGCATAAATGACCCCGGGGTAGTTCACCTGGTCCTGGCTGGACATGTCCGGCCCCACCAGGCCCGTCACCGTGGTTCCCAAGCTAACCCCGATGACACTGGCCGCATTGATGGCGTGCCCCGGCCCGAGGGCGCTATCCACAATAATCACGCATTTATGCAGGCTGGCATCGAACTTCATGGCGGACCTCAAGAGTGCTGGACCCGCTGCTTCCAGGGCGCGGGGCGGGAATAAGCATATACCGCGTGCCTGGGTAAAAAGTGTCTAGTTGTATTGCTGTTGACGTGGTTTTGGGTGAGATTTACCTGCATATGTGTACAGGAAGAAAAATATGACCGATCCAGCCTTGAGCCTCATCGACACCCGGATTCTTGCCGCTTTGCAGGAAGACGGCCGGATCACCAACCAGACCCTGGCCGACCAGATTGGCCTGTCGGCATCACCCTGCTGGCGGCGGGTGCGCCAGCTTGAAGAGCACAACGTGATCCAGGGTTACCGGGCGGTGCTGGACCGGCGCAAGATCGGCCTCGGTGTTCTGGTGTTTGTGCGGGTCAGCATTGACCGGCACAGCGAAGCCGAGGCCCAGCGCTTCGAGCAGGAGGTGATGGAGTTGGAGGATGTGGTGGCCTGCTACAGCATCGGTGGCGATGCCGACTTCTTGCTGCAGGTAGTCGCCCGGGACCTGGACACCTTTGCCGACTTCGCCATGTCGGTGATCCGTCGACTGCCGGGAATCAAGGAAATGCAGAGTATGTTTGTGCTCAAGGAAATCAAACCCTTCACCTCATTGCCGGTGAAAGCGCCCAAGGCCTGATGGCCGTGGGCGCGGCGGTCTAGACCTCGACGATCATGCCGTCCACCAATGCATAGGTGCCGCTGGACAGGCCGTTGGCGATCACTTCGATCAGATGTTCAATGCTTGGGGCGATCAGCAGGCGGTAGGTTTCGTTATGGTAGTAGGCGATGACTTGCCCGCTGTGCCCGCCGGGCGCCGGGTCCAGGTCGAGGCACAGATAGTCGCCTGCGCCGTTGGCCATGATCGGCAACCAGTGCGGCCACCACCAACTGGGCTTGATGCCCGGGGCCACGTCCATGGGCGCGTGATCGGGGTCTTCCTCGTTGCGGCCGTCGGGAAAGAAGTCGTTGAGAAATTCGCTGCGGTCCAGCACTTCGTCCAGAGGCATCCAACTGAAAGCATCGAGCAGGGTGGCGCTGCCTTCGGTCTGGCCGTCGGCGATGCCGTAGAGCGTGCACAGTGACGCGGGCAGGGTGCGTCCGAGGCAGGCTTCGGCCCGGACGATGGCGGCGTTGTCGGCGGGTGGCCGGAACATCGGCGGCAGTTGCTGATCCGCGGCCTGAACCTGGCGAGCGATGTGTTCGAGGTGGTGAGCCAGGGTGGCTGGAGCTGGCGAGTGGGGGGCGGTCATGTCTTCATCCTGGAGTCCATTGCCTGGCTATCCTGCTGGGCCGAGCCTTGCGCCGCAAGGTTTTTTGCCTGGTCGGCAAGGCCAATGCCAGCCCTTGAGGCGCGGCTGTTTGCGGCGAATTGTTACGGCTTTCGCAGCAGTGTTTCTTCCATTCCACGAATGACAATTTGTCGCAGGCCGGCTTTTTTTTGATACCCTTGCCAAGCTAACTAACTAAGTAGTTAATTGATTTCAGGCTCCCGTCGAACTCGGCGCCTGGGTGACTGTTGTCCGCGCTGATGCGCTGGCCGTGGCTGGGTTCACTGAAACCCTGTCCTGGAAACACCACCCAAGGTCGCAGCCTCCACTACTCTTAACTTTCCCACTAACGTTCATGCGTCAGCAGGATCATGCAACATGACTAACACTCAACCTTCGGCATCCGTCAGCCGCTGGCCCCTCTGGGTCGTCGCTTTCGGAGTGCTGGTATTTGGATTGCTTTTCGCCGCCGGTGGCGGCTATCTGGCCACGCTCGGCGGCAGCTGGTACTTCCTGCTCGCCGGTCTCGGCCTGATCGTCTCGGCCGTGTTGCTTTTCAAGCAGCGCCTTAAAGGGGCCTGGCTGTTCGCTGCGGTTATGGTGCTGACGCTGATCTGGGCGCTGGCCGATGTCGGGCTGAAGTTCTGGCCGCTGGTCTCCCGTCTGTTCGCTCTGGGCGTACTGAGCCTGTTGGTGGCGCTGGTCTACCCGACCCTGCGCAAGGCCAATGGCCTGGCCGGCGGTCGTGGTGGCTACGCCCTGGGTGGCGTGCTGGCGATCGCGATCGTTGGCGGTTTTGCCGGCATGTTTGTGCCTCATTACTCGGTGTCGCCGAGCGGTGATGGCCCGGGCCTGACCCAGGTCGACCCGGCCAAGGCGCAGAAAAACTGGGCCCACTACGGCAATGACGAAGGCGGTAGCCGCTTTGCCGCGCTGGACCAGATCAACCGTGGCAACGTTTCGCAACTGGTGCCGGCCTGGACCTACAACACCGGTGACGTTGCCATTAGCGACGGCAATGGTGCGGAAGACCAGATGACCCCGTTGCAGGTTGGCGACAAGGTGTTTATCTGCACCCCGCACAACAACCTCATCGCCCTGGATGCCGACACCGGCAAACAGCTGTGGAAAAACCAGATCAACGCCCAATCCAAGGTGTGGCAGCGTTGCCGTGGCCTGGCTTATTTCGACGCGACTGCCGCCGTGGCCCAGCCCACCGATGGCAGCACCCCGGCCCAGCCGGTCGCTGTCGCGGCCGGTGCCAACTGCCAGCGCCGTCTGCTGACCAACACCATTGATGCACGGCTGATTGCTGTGGACGCCGACACTGGCGAGTTCTGCCAGGGCTTTGGCAACAACGGCCAAGTGGACCTGAAAGCCGGCCTGGGCAACGTGCCTGACTCCTACTACCAACTGTCCTCCGCGCCGCTGATGGCCGGGACCACAGTAGTGGTGGGCGGCCGCGTGGCCGACAACGTCCAGGCTGACATGCCGGGCGGTGTGATCCGTGGTTTCGACGTGGTCACCGGTGCTATGCGCTGGGCCTTCGACCCGGGTAACCCGCAAGACAAAAAGGCCCCGGCCGACGGCAGCACCTACGTGCGCAGTACGCCCAACAGCTGGGCGCCGATGTCTTATGACCCGGCGATGAACACCCTGTTCTTGCCGATGGGCAGTTCGTCCACCGATATCTACGGTGTGGAACGTACGGCGCTGGACCACAAGTACGGCGCTTCCATCCTGGCGCTGAACGCCACCACCGGTGAAGAAAAGTGGGTCTACCAGACCGTGCACAACGATCTGTGGGACTTCGACTTGCCGATGCAGCCGAGCCTGATCGACTTCGCCAAGCCTGACGGCAGCAAGGTCCCGGCGGTCGTGATTGGCACCAAGGCCGGTCAGATCTACGTGCTGGATCGTGCCACCGGCAAGCCCCTGACCAAGGTTGAAGATGTACCGGTCAAGGCGTCGAACATCCCCAACGAGCCTTACTCGCCGACCCAGCCGCTGTCCGTGGGCATGCCACAGATCGGCGCGCAGCACCTGACCGAATCGGACATGTGGGGCGCCACGCCGTTCGACCAGATGCTGTGCCGCATCTCGTTCAAGAAAATGCGTTACGACGGCCTGTACACCGCGCCGGGTACCGATGTGTCGCTGAGCTTCCCGGGGTCCCTGGGTGGCATGAACTGGGGCAGCATTTCGACGGATCCGGTGCACGGTTTCATCTTCGTCAACGACATGCGCCTGGGCCTGTGGATCCAGATGATCCCGGCACAGAAAGACGCCAAGGCGTCGTCCGGCGGTGAAGCGCTGAACACCGGCATGGGTGCGGTACCGCTCAAGGGCACGCCGTATGCGGTGAACAAGAACCGCTTCCTATCGGTGGCCGGTATTCCGTGCCAGGCACCGCCATTCGGCACCCTGACCGCGATCGACATGAAGACCCAGAAAGTCGCTTGGCAAGTGCCGGTGGGCACCGTCGAGGACACCGGTCCGCTGGGCATCAAGATGAAAATGCCACTGCCGATCGGCATGCCGACCCTGGGCGGTACGCTGTCCACCCAGGGCGGCCTGGTGTTCATTGCCGGTACCCAGGACTACTACCTGCGCGCCTACAACTCGGCCAACGGTGAAGAAGCCTGGAAAGCCCGTCTGCCTGTGGGCAGCCAGGGTGGCCCGATGACCTATGTGTCGCCGAAAACCGGCAAGCAGTACGTGGTCATCACCGCAGGCGGCGCTCGCCAGTCGCCGGATCGCGGCGACTACGTGATCGCTTACGCGCTGCCAGACAGCAAGTAAGGCCGCACCTCAAGAAACCCGCTGTCGCCCGAGAGGGTGGCAGCGGGTTTTTTGTTGCCTGCCAGGTCAGGGTATCGAGGGGCAAAGCCCTAGTGGGGCAGGTTTCAATCGGCCGGTTTCACAGCGGGTCCTTTGGAAAGTACCGGCTCGGCACCTCGCCGAGCACTCGACGGAAAACACTGCTGAAGGCACTCGGGCTGCTGTACCCCAGGTCAGTCGCCACCCGCGTAATTGGCTCCCCGTTCCCCAAACGCACCACCGCCGCCAACAGGCAGGCCTGCTGGCGCCACTCGACAAAACTGATCCCGGTTTGTTGGCGAAACAGCCGCGTGAAGGTGCGGCGGCTCATGCCCACCTGCTGGGTCATGTCATCAATGCCGACCTCCAGCGACGGTTGCTCCAGCAGGGCGCGGCAGGCCTGCGCCAGCCTGGGGTCACTCGGCAGCGGGGCATTCAGCGACAGGGGCGCCATGGCGGCTATTTCGTGCAGCAGCAAACACATCAAATGACCATCCCGACTCGCCTGCGCATAGCAGGCCGGAACGTCGATGGCGCGGATCAGCAACTGCCTAAGCAGCGCTGACACATCGAACACCTGACAGTGCGCTGGCAGGCCAAGCTGGTCGGCGGCGGGGGTACGGATGTAGGTGTTCAGCATGGTCACCGGGCCGCTCATGCTCATCTCATGCGGCACGTGCGCCGGCACCCAGATGGCCCGTTGTGGGGGCACGACCCAATTGCCCTGGCAGGTGAACACAGTGATCACCCCGCAGGCGGCATAGGCAAATTGCCCTCGTTCATGGGTATGTCGTTCAAACAGCAGCCCGTCGCCATAGTCATGGGCCGTGACCACCGCGTCGCGGGGAATATTCTCGTCGGTGTCTAGCTCGGTTTTGCGCATGGCCCGAATTTACTGATCTATGACCTGATAGTGCAAGCGAGCCATGCTGGCGATTGCGCATAGTGGGGCCCTGGCTGGCGCATACAGGCGCCGCCCCCTGTCTTGTGGAATCCGCGCTATGCAAAAGAAACACCTGGCCCTGGCCGTCTTGGTGACGGCCGTCTGGGGCCTGAATTTTCCCATTACCAAACTGGGGCTGGCGGCGATCGATCCGCTGCTGCTCACGGCGCTGCGCTTTACCCTGGCGGCATTGCCCTGGGTCTTTTTTGTCAAACGTCCGCCCATCGCGATGGGCTGGCTGGTGGCCTACGGATTGATTTTCGGAGTGGCCATGTGGGCGCTGATCAACGTCGGCATCGAGTTGGGCGTCCCTCCGGGCACCGCGGCCCTGTTGATCCAGTTCAGCGCCTTCTTCACCCTGGGCTGGGGCGTACTGCTGTTCCGCGAACACCTGAGCCTTGGGCAGATACTCGGCGTGGTACTGGCCGTGCTGGGGTTGTTCAGCATCATCCTCAGCAGCCCCGGCCAGGGCACGACAATCGGTTATGCGTTGCTGCTGGTCAGCGCCTTTAGCTGGAGCGTCGGCAACGTCATCATCAAACAGTCCAAGGTCCGAGAAATGTTCGCCTTCGTGGTGTGGGCCAGCCTGTTCCCACCGATTCCCCTGTTGGCACTCACCTGGCTCGCCCATGGGCCGGCGCCGTTCACCACCCTCGTCAGCCACCTCGAAGGCGTGGCCGTGTTCTCGCTGTTGTTCCAGGTCTACGCCGCGACGCACTTCTGTTACTGGGGCTGGAACCTGCTCCTGCGCGAATACCCCGTATCCCGAGTGGCCCCGCTGTCCCTACTGATTCCCGTTTTCGGCATTGCCGGTTCAGTGCTGATGCTGGGGCACCGGATTGACCTCAACGAAGGCCTGTCCATCGCATTGATTCTATCGGCGCTGGTTGTGGGGTTGATGAAAGGGCCGAGGGTTTGGTGTAGGGCGTAGGGGGAGGGGCGTGCGGTTTTGATCGGTTGGAAAGCCAGAAACAAGAAAGCCCGCACGGGGCGGGCTTTCTTGGGGTGTTTCCGGTCATGTAGGAACATGGGGAAACTTGGATTGGTGGGCCGGGGAGGTCTGAATCAAATTTCTAATCTGCTGATTTATCTAGTTTTGGTTTGTTTGAAATGATAGGCGGGATACCGTCTGGCATACCGAATCCATGCGTATAGCTGAAAAATTTTGGGCTTTCGTCCGAGAAGGTCAGAACTGAACGTCGACGGCTCGACGCGGCCGATCTCTCAAAACATGCTGCCGATCCTCGACCTTGGTACTCAAACGCCGTGGAATCGTTCCAGCTCGCCGATATCGCCTCAGCCGGCATGTACGGGGTGTACGGCCATGAGCGGCAGAGCTCAGGCGCTTTTCATTCATCGCGAATGTGCGCTCGGCGGCTACTCAGACCCAGGAACGCGAGCTTTTAGGCAAAGATGATCAATGGGCGCGTATGGTAGATTTGGTGCTGGTACCGCTCCCGCGACTCCAGGGAGACAAGCCGGCCGTGACCCACTCCGCTATGTGCGACAATGCGTTGATTATTGAAACGCGGACCGCTTTGCCGGGCTACATTTTTGGGCGCAAGGCGGTCAGAACTTACGACCCTGGTCTTGATTCCGCATACTATTACCCTTGGCTTAAAGGCGCTTTAATGCATCACGGTGTTAGAGCGCCCCGCCTGTGGCATAAGCCAAACGTGACGCCTCTGTATGACTGCTAGTAAAACCAATGACAGCGAAGCCATCGGCTTCTTCCATGGCCATCGGCGCGCCAGGCGTTCGATCGAACAAAAAAGGAACGATTCTTATGAAGCTCGAAGCCATAGCTAAAGGCGCGCTGATCTCTGGAATCGAAGAGGGCAAGGTCGTACGCGTCGTGAGCGCCGATCCGCTGGGCGACAACGCCATGACTGTCATCTATAAATCTGATGACGGCCGTCTCGGCGAGCGAGTGGTGTTTCGCAGGGACGAGCCTGCGCTTTGTCTTGCGACTGCGGGGCGCCCTTGGGGGTTCGATGCGGATGGTGCCGATTTTAAGTTGGCCGCAGAGGCGTACCGGATCAATTTGGCTCATCTGTTCGACCCGATGATGGCCATCCACACTTCAAACGTTGACCCTCTTCCCCACCAGATCACTGCTGTCTATGAGTCGATGCTGCCAAGGCAACCACTACGATACGTGTTGGCAGATGATCCTGGTGCCGGGAAAACTATCATGGCCGGGCTTCTGATCCGAGAGCTGCTGATGCGTGCGGATGCCGCCCGTATTTTGATTGTGTCTCCTGGTAGCCTTGTCGAGCAGTGGCAAGATGAGCTCTATGAGAAATTCGGCTTGGAGTTCGCCTTGTTCTCGCGCGATCTCGAGCAACAAAGCCGTGGTGGTAATGCCTTCGAGGATAATCCGCTCATGGTGGCTAGGCTTGACCAGCTCTCCCGTGCTGAAGACCTCCAAGAGAAGCTTGAAAACAGTCGATGGGACTTGATTGTCGTCGACGAGGCCCACAAGCTTTCCGCCACGTGGTTTGGCGCGAAGGTCAACGAGACCAAGCGCTTCAAACTTGGCAAGCTCTTGGGCGGAATTACACGCCATTTTCTGCTGATGACCGCTACGCCGCATAACGGCAAAGAGGAGGACTTTCAGCTTTTCATGTCACTGTTGGACTCTGACAGGTTCTACGGAAAATTCCGCGATGGAGCGCATAAGGTCGACGTGAATGACATGATGCGTCGCATGGTCAAAGAAGACTTGCTTAAGTTCGACGGCACGCCGCTATTTCCTGAGCGAAGAGCCTATACGGTCAACTATCAGCTTTCGCCAGCGGAGTCTACGCTCTACGCCAGTGTCACGGCATACGTCAAAGAGGAAATGAATCGTGCCGAGAAGCTAGGTGGCGGTCGAAAAGGCACGGTGGGATTCGCTCTAACAGCATTGCAGCGCCGCCTAGCTTCGAGCCCAGAGGCCATCTATCAGTCCTTGAAGCGCCGACGCGAGAAATTGAAGCGCCGTGTTGAAGACGAAAGAGTCAAGCAGCGCGGCGGCAAGCTGCTGGCCGAAACCGTTCTAACCGTAGGTGTCGGTGAGGATATCTGGGACAGCGCTGAGGACATGAGCCCCGATGACTATGAGCAGTTCGAAGAGGAGGTAGTCGACCAAGCCACTGCCGCCCAGACAATTGCTGAGCTCGAATTGGAGATCCTTACGCTTGGCCATCTAGAAGAGCAGGCTCGCGCGCTGGTTCACTCTGGCCAAGATCGGAAGTGGGAAAGTTTGCGGGAGCTTTTGCAGCATACCCCTGAGATGCTTGGCCATGACGGCCTGCAGCGCAAGCTCATCATCTTTACTGAACACCGCGACACACTCAACTACCTCGCAGTCCAAATCCGCGGGCTTCTAGGAAGCGCCGAGGCAGTGACTATGATCCATGGTGGAGTCAAGCGCGAGGATCGCCGGAAAGTCCAAGAGTTGTTCCGTAACGACAAGGATACTCGTGTTTTGCTTGCCACTGACGCAGCAGGCGAAGGTGTCAACTTGCAAAACGCCAATCTAATGGTGAACTACGACTTGCCATGGAATCCGAACCGTTTGGAGCAGCGCTTCGGCCGCATTCACCGTATTGGGCAGACAGAGGTTTGTCACCTTTGGAATTTAGTTGCCAACGAGACCCGCGAGGGCGACGTCTTCCAGAAGCTATTCGATAAGATCGAGATTGAGCGCAAGGCCCTCGGAGGTCGAGTATTCGATGTGTTGGGCGAGGTGTTCGATGGGGTCAGCCTTCGTGAGCTCCTAATCGACGCCATTCGCTATGGTGACGATCCAGCCGTGCGCGCGCGGCTTCGCCAAAGAGTAGAGGGGGCGCTCGACACAAGCCACCTCCGCGATATCATCGGTCGCAACGCGCTAGCTGAGGAAATCATGGATGAACGTCGACTTTTCGCGTTGAAAGAAGAGATGGAGAAAGCAGAAGCGAGAAAGCTTCAGCCGTATTTCATCAGGTCCTTCTTTTCGCAGGCATTCGAGCGTCTGGGTGGAGACCTTCGCCCGCGCGGCTCAGGGCGATATGAGATTACGTTCGTGCCAAGCGTAATTCGCGAGCGTGATCGCCAGATCAGCGGCCGTGATCGACGGAACATGGATCCGGTCTTGATTAAATACGAGCGCGTCTGCTTCGAGAAAAAGTTTGTTCGCCTTCTTGATCGACCTAACGAGGCGATGGCCAGTCTGGTCCATCCTGCGCATCCGCTTATGCATTCTGTGGTCGATCTGATGCTCGAGCAGCATCGGGGCAAGCTTAAGCAAGGTGCCACGTTTGTAGATCCCAACGACGAAAGCCTTGAACTGAAATTACTATTTCTCATTGATCACTCAGTTCGCGAGGGTGACGAAAGAGCGCTGGTAGTATCTCGCCGCTTGCAGTTCGTGTCGGTAGATAGGTACGGCGTAGTTCAAAACGCGGGCTGGGCGCCCCACCTGGATCTCAATCCGATCAGCGCAGAGGAGCGCGCGCTTGCCGGCCCCGAGCTTGACGCTGATTGGATCACCAAAGACTTTGAGGAACGGGCACTCTCGCATGCTTCCGAAAAGCTTGTGCCGGAACATTTTGAGGAAATCCGGGAGCGTCGCGAAACCCACGTTGACAAGAATCTTACCGCCGTCCATGAGCGCTTGATTAAGGAGATCGATTACTGGTCGGATCGCCATGAAAAGTTTAAGACCGACTTGGCTGCGGGTAAAGACGTGCGCTTGACGCTCGAGAACGTCCGCCGAACCGTCGACGAGTTAACCGCCCGCCTGGAGTCGAGAACCAAAGAACTTCGCGCCTCCCGCCATGTAGTCTCAGCGACGCCGGTGGTGGTCGGCGGGGCGCTGGTGATCCCTGCTGGTCTACTCGCGCAGCGTCGCGGGGATGCAGAGGGCCAGACCTGGACCGCTGATGCCACAGCCCGTGCTCGCGTCGAGCGGGTTGCCATGGAGGCCGTCCGTAAATCCGAGGAGGCCATGGGGCATCAGGTAGTCGATGTGTCCGCTGAAAAGTGCGGTTGGGACATGACTTCGATTGTTCCCTCCCTAGACGGCAAGCTTCCCCAGGCAAGGCATATCGAGGTCAAAGGGCGATCCAAAGGTCAGTCGACAATCACGGTCACGCGCAATGAAATTCTCTACGGGCTCAACCAAGCCGATAAATTTATTTTGGCCATCGTAATCATCGACGGTGAAAGCCACGAAGGTCCTCACTATATTCGCAACCCATTCACGCAAGAGCCTGATTGGGCAGTGACAAGCATCAACTTGGACCTCGCGTCCTTGCTCTCGAAGGCTAAATCTGCATGACACTGATTAAAACACCCAAGAAGCTGATTGAAGTGGCACTGCCGCTCGACGACATCAATGCGGCCTCCTCAAAAGAAAAGTCAATCCGCCATGGCCATCCATCGACGCTCCATCTCTGGTTTGCCCGGCGTCCGTTGGCATCTGCACGCGCCATCCTTTTCGCACAGATGGTCAATGACCCTGGCTATGAACGACATCTAGGCCGCGGCGTAAACAAGGAGAGGGCAAAGGTCGAGCGGGAGCGACTTTTTAATATCATTCGGGATTTGGTCAAGTGGGAGAACACGGACAACAAAGAGGTCCTTGACCGCGCGCGCGCGGAGATCCGCAAATCGTGGAAGGAGACGTGCGACCTCAATCCTGGCGTTCCCGGATTTGATCCCGAGGTGCTGCCAGTGTTTCATGACCCGTTCGCGGGTGGCGGATCTCTACCTTTAGAAGCACAGCGCCTCGGCTTTGAGAGCTACGCTACCGACCTCAATCCTGTTCCTGTTGTTCTGAACAAGGCGATGATCGAGATCCCGCCGAAGTTTAAAGACATGGCTCCGGTTGGACCACTGTCACTGGCGGCACGGCAGCAGCGCATTCCCGAGCTTTGGACCGGTGCACGGGGCCTGTCCGAGGATCTCCGCCGATACGGCACCTGGATCGGTCAAAAAGCTGCAGAGAGGCTGGGGGAGCGCTATGCGCAGATAAAGTTACCGGCCAGGCTGGGCGGCGGTACGGGTACGGTCCTAACTTGGCTATGGTGCCGAACAGTAGCCAGTCCTAATCCGGCTGCTGGTGGCATGCATATTCCGCTCGCAAAGTCCTTCCAACTCGCGAAACGTGAGGGCCGCGAGATCTACATGGTGCCTCAGGTCGCCGACGACAAGCTTAGTTATTCGTTCGTTCTGCAGGAGGGTGGCACACCAGCCATCAAGAGCACGGTCGGAGGCCGTGGCGGTGTTTGTATTTTAACCGACTCGCCGATTCCGCTCACCTATATCCGAACGGAAGGGCTGGCTGGGCGTATGGGGCAGAGACTGATGGCGGCGGTCGTGCAGACGACGAAAGGCAAGGTCTATGTCGCGGCTAGCGAAATGGAGGAGCCAGACTTCTCGGCGATGGAGCCTAGCGCGCCGGAGGCTGAAATCCTTCATTGGTCGGGTTGCACCAATGTCGTTGTCTACGGCATGAAGACCTTTCAAAGCCTTTTCAATCTGCGACAGCAATTCGCGCTAACAACGTTTTGCGCTCTGGTAGTTGAAGCTAGAGAGGAGATTCGCAAAGACGCGATCAAAGCGGGGATGAGGGACGACAACCTGGGCCTCGAGCAAGGGGGCACGGGCGCGACCGCATATGCTGAGGCGGTATCAGTTTACTTGGCCTGCGGTGTGGGTAGAGTGGCGAATTATTGGAACACTTTGTCTTCATGGGAATCTGGTGGTGAATTTGTTAAAGGCGCTTTCACTACACATGCTTTGCCCATTGTTTGGGACTATGGCGAAGTCAATCCTTTAACGGACGGCGGCGGATCTTGGACAAGCGCCCTTGGCTGGATAGCCAGGGTGATAGATTTGTTGCCAGCCACGGCAACTGGCCACGCCATGCAGCTCGACGCGGCTAATGCGTCGTTGCCAATCGAAACTCAAACCGTAGTGTCGACTGACCCGCCTTATTATGACAACGTACCCTACTCGAACTTGTCCGATTTTTTCTACATTTGGATGCGGCCTTGCCTGCGTCAAGTGTTTCCAGACATTTTTGCGACACGGCAAACGCCTAAGGCCGACGAGTTAGTCGCTTCGCATAGCCTCTACGATGATATCAATGATGCGATGAAGCATTTCACTGACGGCATGACGTTGGCTTTAAAGCGGATGCATGATAAGGCCAACGAATCGGTACCGGTGACCATCTACTACGCGTTCAAACAGAGCGACACTGGGGCGACGGGCACAGCGTCGTCCGGATGGGAAAGCTTCCTTGAGTCCGTCATCAAGGCTGAATTTGTAATCACGGGAACGTGGCCGGTACGAACGGAGCGAGGCGTGCGAGGACGAGCTATTGGCTCCAACGCATTGGCTTCATCCATTGTCTTGGTTTGTCGCAAGCGCGACGCGGATGCGAAGGCTATTTCCCGGCGCGAATTCCAACGCGAACTCAAAGAGCATTTGGCCGAGGCACTCGATGTAATGATCGGTGGTGCAGAAGGCGTTTCGCCGGTGGCCCCAGTCGATTTGGCGCAGGCCGTGATCGGGCCAGGTATGGCGATTTTCTCGAAGTACTCGGCCGTCCTTGAAGCCGACGGCAAACTTATGACCGTCCACACCGCGCTCACATTGATCAATAAGATGCTGACCGAGGGTGTAGATGACTTTGACTCGGACACCCAGTTTTGCCTCTCCTGGTTTGATGGCCAAGGTTGGGCAGAAGGCGATTTTGGTCAAGCAGACGTATTAGCTCGCGCGAAGGGAACCAGCGTACAAGGCCTGGGTGCGGCAGGCGTTGTGGAGTCTGGGGCCGGAAAGGTCCGGCTACTCAAACCTTCGGAATATCCAGCCGATTGGATGCCAGAGAACGACAACAACACTCCAGTTTGGGAGGCTTTGCATCAAATGATCAGGGCTCTCCAAACGCAAGGGGAGGCCGCATCTGGCTCGTTGCTAGGGGGAATGCCGGCACGAGCGGACAACATTAGAAATCTCGCTTACCGCCTTTACACGCTGTGTGAGCGGAAAGGCTGGGCCGACGAGGCCCGGGCCTATAACGAGTTGATCGCTTCGTGGACTGCCATCGAAGTCGCTTCGCATGAGAAGGGCCAGTATGGCTCGCAAGGCATTATTGAAATCTAAGGGAGCAAAAGAATGAGCCTTAAACCATGGCGCGAGATCGCCGTTCCTCATGAGGACGTCCTCAAAGGCACGTTTCAGCAGGCCGAATTCGCGGCCGATATTTCGCGTGTTCATCAAGGCTCGGCATCCGAGGAGTACCAGGACGCTGCGCTGTTCTTTCAGCGTACGTTCATCACCGAGGGTATGCGCCTGTTGCTCGACTCGGTAGTCAAGCGCCTCGCTGGCAAAGGTGGCGATCCGGTCGTCCAGCTCCAGACTGCGTTTGGCGGCGGTAAGACACATACCCTGCTCGCCGTTTATCACTTGGCGAAAGGCACACTTCCAGCAAGTCAGCTCCAAGGCATCTCGCCAATCCTTGACGCGGCAGGTATCCAAGAACTGCCGAGGGCAAACGTCGCGGTGCTAGATGGTGTCGACTTGCTCGACTTGGCTAGCAAGCCACGCAAGCATGGCGAGTTCGCTGTGAAGACGATCTGGGGTGAGCTCGCTTGGCAACTCGGAGGCGCGGAGAGTTACGCGATGGTGCAGGAGGCCGATGAAAATGGCACTGCGCCTGGTAAGAGCGCGCTAGCCCAGATGTTGGCCTCGCGTGCGCCTTGCATCATATTAATGGATGAGCTGGTTCGTTTCGTCTCCCAGTTTGAGGAAGGTAAGACTCTCTCTGGCGGCACATACGACACACAAATTTCTTTTGTCCAGTCACTCACCGAGGCATTAAAGGCAGTGCCGACGGCAATACTCCTGGCATCGCTGCCGTACTCTGATCGGGAGGCAGGCAGCCAGCAAGGGATAAAAGCTTTACGAGCTTTAGAACATTATTTTGGACGTGTTCAGGCGCTATGGAAGCCTGTGGCAACCGAAGAAGCGTTCGAAATTGTACGCCGGCGTTTGTTCGCCAACATCTCTGATCAGCTAGGCGCAGAAGAGGTGTGCCGGGCTTATGCGGACTTCTACTCAGCCAACGCGGGAGATTTTCCCCCAGATACACAAGACAGCCACTATTTTGACCGGATGAAGCATGCGTATCCGATCCATCCGGAGGTCTTCGATAGGCTCTACGAGGATTGGTCCTCGCTTGACAATTTCCAGCGCACCCGCGGTATTTTGAAATTCATGGCCAAGGTGATCCATCGCCTTTGGACTGACGGCAATAACGATCTAATGATCCAGCCTGGAAGTCTGCCGCTGTATGACTCGGACACCCGCAACGAGGCTATCTACTATCTGCCACAGGGGTGGGATCCCGTCCTCGAGCGCGATATTGATGGCGAGCGGGCGATCACGACTGAACTCGACAACGCGAAGCCGCTGTTCGGGTCCATCTTGGCTTGCCGCCGAATCGCGAGAGCCGTATTCCTCGGATCTGCTCCAGATGCGGGGGCTGTTGGCGGATCAAAGCACCATAGGGGCATTGAGCTTGAAAACCTGATGCTGGGCTGCGCGCAGCCTGGGCAGGTGCTGGGACACTATAAGGATGGCGTCCGCTCCTTGGTTGACCGTCTTCAATACTTCAACAGCGCGAATAACAGATACTGGTTCGATACCCGGCCAAATCTTCGTCGTGAAATGGAAGACCGCAAGCGCCGGTTCAACCTACGTGAGGATGTCTACCCTTACATACGCGAAAAACTGCGTTTTGCGCCTGGATCCTTCGGCGGAGTACACGTCTTCACTGAGAGCGCGAGTGTTCCTGATGATTTGGCGTTGCGGATCGTGGTCCTGCATCCAGAGGCCACATTTGGGCGATCTGCGCAAGGCCCAGCGACCGATGCCGCGTTGGCGATCTTGAGGCAACGCGGAGATCTGGCTCGGCAGAAACAAAATCGGCTGATTTTCTTGGCGCCGGACGCCGACAACGTCAGCCGCCTCAAGGATCATGTGTGCTCAGCGCTCGCTTGGCAGTCCATCGTGGCTGATGTGAAGGAGGGCCGCCTCAATCTCGATCAGCACCAAGCCAAGCAAGCGTCGAGTAGCCTCGAACAGGCCAACGAAGGTCTGGCGCGCATGGTGCGCGAGACCTACAAATGGCTATTGGCCCCCATGCAGGAGGCTAAGCCTGGTAAGGGCATCGGTGATCTCCAATGGGAGCATTTCCAAGTTAACCCGGCAGTGGCGAATCGTGCCGACGAGATTGAGAAAATTCTCAAAGAACACGAACTACTCATCACCGAATGGTCACCCATCCATCTGTCAAATCTGATGCGGACATGGTTTTGGAAAGATGATGCTCCCGCCTTTAGCGCGGTCGAGACTTGGCACAAAACATGTCATTACCTGTATCTGCCTCGGCTCCTCGACGCGGATACTCTACGGATGGCGATTGGTGTCGGAATAAGTTCGCGTGACTTCTTCGGCGTCGCCTATGGCAATGAGGAAGGCCGCTATCAGGGCTTCCAATTCGCCGAAAACACTTCGGTGATTTTCGACGACACATTATTGCTGATCGAACCCAAGGCAGCTTCCGACTTTTCGGCCAAGCTTGCGGCCGAGGCCGCTGAGCGCGAGGCCGCTGCTATGCCTGCGACGCATGGACGCGACGTGTCGGGCGCTGGATCAGGAAGTAATGCTACAGGGAATGATGCGGATGACGATTCTGGACCTTTGCCTTCGCCCTCCAGCAGTGGCTCTCCGGCCCCTATGCCAGCACCGGGCCCTGTTGCCAAAAAGCGGATGTTCTTCGGCACCGTTGAACTCGATCCGGTCAAAGCTAAGTTGCAGTTCTCAGACTTGGCCGACGAGGTATTGATGCTGTTTACACAGAAACCGGGGATCAATGTGAGAATCTCAGTCGAGATTGAGGCCGAATCATCTGCAGGATTCGATGACAGTACGCAGCGGGCTGTGCGTGAAAACTGCAATCTGCTTAAGTTCAAAAATCAAGCGTTCGAAGAGTGACTGAGTTCTAGGATGGAGCTGAGCGGAAACTGGCTTACGGTCAGCGACCGCACAGCCTAGCCAGTGCTATCGAAAACAATCAGTCCAAACATTTGCTCCGGGCCCACATGAAACTTATCAACACCTACGATGATAGAGACGATGCTGAAGAGGCGGTGGAAAAGCTTACGGGCGACAAACGACTTGCTAGTGAGCGTGATGGTACCGTGGTGATCTACAATCTATTTGGCACTCCGAGCTGGGGGAACTTCCACCGGCTCAAGATGTACAATTTAGAAGAGCTGAAAGCTCTTCTTGCTCGACGTGCGCACTGGCAAGAGATAGAGCGGGCTCGTCACACGGAAATCATCGCAACGCTCCAATCCGTGGCTAAAAATTATGTAATAGCCATCCCAGAGCACTGGCTCTAATCGATGAAGCGAATCTCCAGATAAACTGGTGGATCGTCTTCTCCCTCGACCTTGTAGCCCCCGGACGTATTGAGCAATTCAGCCACGACCTGACTTCAAGCGCCGTTGTAGTTGTCGCCTTCAGTGACGATGAAGGCGTTACTGGGTATTTCATCCTTTAATGGCTAAGTCGGCGCATACACGCAGGACACCGTCGTGCACATTGTTGACCGCATCTTGCACAGTCAATTCATTACGGCAGGAGAACCACTGATACTTCGCGATGGCATTTTCGAATGCAGCTGAGCAAGCTGAGTGTTCTGCAGCGTTTTTGATCACCAGGCTATTCAGTCCGCGAGCGCGCCTCGCAGCACGTTCCCACGAGATATCCGGCGCTGTGATAACCCCAACGTGTAGGTCAGGGATCCGTACGCCCATGTCGAGGTTCAGCTGCAGTATCTCAGGAAAGGGCAGGATTCTCCGGAATGCGGAGTCTGACGGGTACCAGCGATCGATGAGGACAATGCTGCCAAGATCCTGTGACTCAATGACGTTCTCTGTGATCCATGCCCTTCCTTTAGCCAACTGTAGACATACTTCACGTTCCAACCCTAGGTTCGGATTTGAAGTGAGCTCCTTGATCAGTTCCAATGTTACCGGCCGGAAAGGGTCGAGCTCCTTTTCACAAAGACAAACCACATTGTGGCCTGCCGCCCGCAGGCAAGGAGCCGTAGCTTCAAGCACAGTCGTCTTGCCTGTGGCTTTCGGCCCGTCAAAGGATACGACCAACTGGCGTTTCAAGCGGCGACTACTGTTGAAGTCGACTCGTTGGCGCTTGCCATCTGTGTAGGTTGCCCGCTGATGCTCCCATCCCGATAAAGAGATATTCCAACGCAACCACTTGCGCGGGCGTTCAGAATAGCCTTTGCAATGTCGTCTAGAGTGCTACTGGAGGGCAGGTTGATTGTCTTTGAAATCCCCCCATCGATGAACGATTGGAACGTAGCCTGGGTGCGAATGTGTTCGCTTGGAGTGAGGTCATGTGCACGAATCATCGTTTCCCGTATTGCGGCTGGGATCAAAGCGATCTCACACGGGGCATCTCCATTGATCAACTGATTAGTGATTTCATCAATCACCGCAGCACTTAAGTCATGCCCTATAAGCAGGCGGCGGAGGGTGGGTTGGAGCTGGTGAATTACTCGGTTCTCAACAGTCTGGCGAAGCACATAGCTAAAAACCGGTTCGATTCCACCAGACACGTTTGCCATCAGGCTCAAAGTCCCATTTGCAGCGATGGCCATCAGGGAAGCGTTTCGGCGCAGCGGCTCGCCGGGGTGCAACAGTTTAGGGCTGCAGCTGCCTCGGTTGGTTGCTAAGAGCTCACTGGTTGACCGAGCAGCCGATTTCATCAGTGCCATCACGCGTGAGGCGAACTCCAGTGCCTGCTCAGTCCCGTAGCGTTTTCCCATCAGCAACAAAGCGTCTGCATACCCCATGACGCTCAGACCGATCTTGCGACTTTCCTTGCATCGTTCAGCAACCTCCTCAGACGCGTGATTCTGAATGTCGTGAAGGTTATCCAGGCAACGCACTGCAAGGCTTACAGCCTCTTGAAAGCGGTTTTCATCGAACACACCAGCGTGGATGAACCTCGAAGCGTTCAGTGAGCCGATCAGTGAGGACTCGTTTTCGCGAAGCAAGCTCTCTCCGCAAACGTTCAGAATCAAACGTTCCCCATTTGGAGAGCGAAGGGACTTATGCTCGCCGAATGCGATGGCGGGGCGACCGGTGCTGTAGATTGATGAGCAGACAGCGTCCCAGGTGGCAGTGGCCTTAGTGTCTGTGCGATGCAACGCGGCGAAGAACTCACCGTCGAGTTCGACGTTAGTGTGTGTGATCTCCAGCGAACTGCTCATGCCAATGAAAGAGGACACCATTGGATGGTCGGCATGGAGAGTTACAGCGCTGTGAGCTTTGCGTTTACGGGTTGGATTGAGGATTGCTGTCTGCTGCTCAATGAACATTGTCATGGCCACAGGATCGTCGACCGATGTCAGGTCGTAGCCAATGCCGCCACATCCGTCGTGGATCTTTCCGGCGACTTTCATGGCGCTGGTATTCAGGGGGGGAGCCAGTACATGGCAGGCGAATAGATTAGCGCTGTTCTCGTGTTCACTATTCATCATCACGGGGGAGTTGGGCAAGAACGCCCCATCATGCAGCAAAGCATGCAGTTTCATCCCCAGAGCTTTCGCTTCAGCTTCAGATGAGTATTGCATCTCAACTGTTTCAAACATCCGAACCACTCGCCGTGGTAGATCGGACCAGTCACATGCGTTCACGTCAGCGAAAAATCGCGGTGCCAGAATCCCAAGGTATGGGTTGTTGACCGCCCATGCTGGTTGAACTTGAAGTGCAGGCTGATTTGTCTGGTCCATGATTACTACCGGGGCTGAAGACACCGCCCCGACTCCTTCTGATCTTGATTGATGGGGCGCAGCCGGGTGGGGCGGCGCGGATAAGAATCTACAAGTTATCGGTAAAACGGGAGATACCTCAAGTGCAGAGCCTAAAGCACCCTGCCGGACCCACATAGCGGCAAAACCATTTCCAGCGAGAAAGAACAGAATATCTACTCAGTATTGCCATCGACGCCAGCGATCGACTGGGAACGTATTAAATACGGCACGATCTTTATTGGAGCGTAAGCGCTCCAAGTTTTATATTTATGGATCGCTAGAGCTCCACTAATGATGGCTACTACCCATCTTCTTGAGTAATCTCCCGCCATCGAATACGGGAGATCAACATGGACAGCCGGTCACCAGAAAACCTACCTAAGCCGCTTGGACGCTTCTTTAGCGAGAATCTGAGTGCGGTGATGGCGGTTGCAGGTAAGCAGCGCGACAGCGGCTTACCAGGGCCAGTCACATCCACCAGGTTGCAAGCCGAGACGGGGATTGCTCGAAGCACACTTCGCTCGCTCAAATCGCTAGAGGATGACTCGGCCGCCAATCCAAACCTCGATACGCTTGAGCGCATTGCCGATGTGCTGGGAGTGCCGCCTGCATTCCTGCTCATGCGTCCTCAGGACTGGTTAGCCCTTGGTAACGCTTTGGGTGATATCGGTCACTATTTGCCCGCCGCCGGCAAACTCCAGCAAAACGGTTTACTAGAAGCCAAGAGTCCGGTGGAAAAGGTGCTGCGTGAGTCAAAGATGCATCCTGATCCACGACCAATTGGGGTTGGTGCTTCGCCAGAAGTAGCGCGTGCAAATGCTAGAGACGAATGGCGTCGGCGGCACTGCCTTACCCTTGATGCATTGATACTCCGGCAAGTCCGAAGTCCAAACCAGCGAGTTGCCCTAGCGGCTATTGCCGGCGCGCTGGCCAACCGGGCAACACCGAACGATCCGAAGATCGAAAACTAATTCATCCAAATTCAGAAGGAGTTCTAGCATGGCACTGATTCACGATGCGGACCTCGCAGATGTGCTGACGAGCTCAAGCGCAGATGATGTCAGGCTACTTATTGACGTCATCACCGACAACGGCAAGGGGCGGGTCTCTCTGTCCTCAACAGTGTGCGGACAATTGGTTGCAGGCAAGGAAGGCGAAGTCAATGAATTCATGCGCGCCTTGGTGGCAGAAGAGCTGACACGCTTTGGCGGTAACTCGTTGATGAACCTTTTCCGCGGGGGCAGCGGTGTCCCCTACAAAGAAATGCTCAGCGACGTTGCGAACCATGTTGGCGTAGCCAAGATCAGCACCGCCAGTTGCGGCGATTTAGAGATGGCAATCATCGCGAAAGTAATTGAGCAATCGCTCAGCCGTATGAGCGAGGAAGACAAAGCTACCTTCTTCGAGTCAGTAGGACCCGGATACCGCGCCGGGATGGGGCCGAGCGCTCTCGCCACGCTCATCGCCAGCCTGAGTGCCTCCGGACTCACGGCTTACTCCCTCTCTGCCATGGTAGCGAGCGCAACAATGAGCAGCCTTGTGGGGCGGGGCGTGGTCTTCGCCGGTGGTGCGACTCTGGGCAGAGGTTTGGCAGTTCTCACAGGCCCCGTCGGTTGGGCGATCACCGGGATCTGGACTGCCTTCGACCTCGCCAGCCCGGCCTACCGGGTAACCGTCCCCTGTGTCATTCAGATCGGTCACATGCGCCAGAAGATGTTGCTTAAGCCAACCTGTTCAGAATGCCACTTTCCACTCACGGCAGACGCTAAGTTCTGTGGCAATTGCGGTGCACGGGTGACAAGCCGATAAAAGCGCTTTCGTTCAATCGCAACTGGAGTATTCGTTGATGAATCCTACGATTTCACCACTTGAGTTTTTACTGACCAATGCAATCTGTTTCGCCGCCGGCGCTGCAATGGTTGTCGCGCTGCAACTAGGAGGCAAGGCCGTTTACCGGGCAGGGCAGCGCAAGACACCCCCCGCTTTCTGATCTCAATCAGAAGTGCATCAGGCGAAACAATCAATTAAGGGATGAGTTATGTACACCAACAAGCATGCTACCCGTCTGGCGCAGCAAACACTTCAAGCTGTGCAGATGATCGACGACATCAGTCGGTGGAAGTCCGACCTGGAGTGGTTCAGCACGTTCGATATTGAAGACGCTAATACCAAACTGGGGCACGCCAAACGTGCAGTGCAGATGGTCGGCAATCGCCTGGCTGAACACAAGCATAAGATTATGTCATCTCAGCAGCGCTTGGCCGAGTTAAAGGAGATCGCGGGGGGCTTTTTCTCCAGTTTCTGGCGGTCGGCTGAACAAACCGTTGCCCATCGACAATGTACTGAGCTTGAATCCCTTCTTAAATCTCTCCGCCAATCTGCGGCCGATGACCAAGTCATGCTGGATGCCTACGAAAAGGATGTATGCAAGCTAACCGAGTCGCTTCTTCGCCATCGTGGCCTGAATCCGCTTGAAGCCCAGGCGACCATGGCGAGCAAGAGTGAGGAGTTGGCGCGATTGCAAGACGAGATCGAAGAAACCCGCCGTGCAAGTGAGCATTGGGAGTCGATGGCCGGCGAGGTGCTGCGCAAATGGAAATGTGCACTCAGTGAGTTGGCCAAAATAGAGCGTGACATTGCTCAAGCTGAAGGCTTTGAAAGAGAGTTGAGTAGTGCAATGACCTCTCGCGAAAAAGCGATGATCCACCAGCGTTGCGAGGCTCGTTTTCAAAATGGTAGACCAGGTGCCGTCCTTAGTAGACTGAACGGCGAACAACGCAAGTTGCAACGTGACGCCGATAAACTACAGTCCCGTCTGAAAGACATCATTCGGCTGCTGGATAAGCAAATTAAGACGCTGATAATCGATGGCAATAACCTTTGCTACGAACCTATGGAGCAAGGTAAGGGGCGTTTCATTGGTCTGGCCGCATTGAAGGCACTGGTGCCGCACCTTTCTAAAAGCTACAACGTGACCTTGATGTTCGATCCAGGCATCCGCCAGCGTCTATCGCTGGATGACTTCGCGCTGAAGGAAATGTTTCCCGAGGCTAACGTCATCGTGATGCCCCCGGAAATTAAAGCCGATGAAGGATTGCTTGCTGCTGCCGAGTTCGACACGGGCGCCTATGTAATCAGCAATGATCATTTTGCGGATTACCCCGAGCAGCCGGCAGTTCAAGAGAACCGGGTTTTAAAGCATATCGTTCACCCAAGGTCGGTGCAGATCCACCAGTTGCAGTTGAATATTCCGTACTGAGCCTGACACACGTACCGAAATATGTGGCTGAGACATATCGTAATACTGCAGTACTTTGAAATTTATTTACGTTGTAGGCAGCGCGACTATTGATGGTGCAGGACTCTTTGGCACAACCGTTCGCGCCTTTCGATTTCAGTAAGATTCGTCAAAGAATTGATACAAACCTCCAAAAATCGATAACAGCTCCGACTCAGCTCAGTGGGAATCAGCCAGTTCAAAGCAATCAGTACGCGGCTGTGGCAGAGAGACTATCTGCGTCCGTTTTATGAGTTGGGGACTAATGGTATGCGGCTTGTCTGTCCCCTCCGCTGAAGGTTCGCCCGCGATCCAAACCCCCTGGGGCGATGAGTTCGCTCCGACGATCAAGGATGGCGTTCGGTGTGCTGAGACCTGGCTCGAAGGCTCATCATTACCGTTGTGGTGGGCACTGGCGCAGAACTGAAAACGTCATTGTCCTGGGGACTTTCAAGAAGCGTTCGAGGCCGGTTTTCTGCTGCGCTTGCAGCAGACGCTGCTTAATCTCCGTGAAGCTACTGCATCTCGACCAACCAGTTTCGATGCTTGAGGCTCTAATTGACGCTTGAGACTTTTCTTTTCCCGCCAAACCCTCCGATCAAGCGATCTTTGATCGCGCCGATCGGCGGGTTCACTCGCTTTTTCTCGAAGCCACCTAGTTCCATCCTCCCATTTCAAATTTGATTAGCGCCACGCCTTCTTTTACCCGCCAGTAAATGCCCACGATCTCTATCGAGTACACCGCAGTTTCAGCGTCAGAGTCGAGCTTGTCGTAGGGCTATGGCTAGAGAGGTGGCGACACCGGCGACAGCGGCGACAACCCATGCAGAACGTGACCTTGAGCGTGGCGACAGAAGTGGCGACAGTCGCCACTTTCTGAGCATATTGGCCGTGACGCTTGACCGCCTTTTCGAGTGGGTATAAAAAATGGGGCACGGATCGCTGTCGTTGACAGCACCAGCCCAGGTAGCCAGAACCTTCAAGGCTACGCCACTTTTTGGTGGTTCCCCCGAAGTGCGATTAGCGTCCGGCGGCTCGCACGGTCACTTTCCAAGAGTGATGGATGCCTACTCGACTGATCTGCCCATTGCGGCAGACGATGTGCCTACCTCGCTACGCTGCAGCAACCTCACATTTCGGCACACTTCGTTGCGCCAGACCGCGCCCGTCTCTTTCTCCTGGAAAGAGACGGGCGATCTTACCACTGCTGCAAGCCACGTCGTACAAGGCATTGCCGCAACTCTCCTCGTGACAATCGGCCTGACAAATCCGATTCGTCGCCATCCGCAACGACATAGGCATCGGTGCCGCAGCCTATGGAAAGGCTGCACCTGACTGACAGTCAGGCATGCCCCAGGTGTCGATGTTGTTGCCTTCTCCCGCTCAGGATCTCCAGGTGCCGAACTCGTCAGTCGGCACAGCCTCCACCCGCCCGCATCTTCGGATGCGTCTAAGGAGGCCAGATTCATGGGGTCATGCCCTTGCTCCCGGTCGTAAGGAGCCGTTCGTTCCGCGTCAGTGAACACCTCACAGGCCGCAGGGGCCTTGATCCCTGATAACACTCAACAGCCGTGGCGGAGTTACGTGAGGACAACCAGCAATGAACGAGGAGAGGGCCCATGCAGCAGTTAGATCCGAAGCTTGAACTACCACGACCGCCTCGACCGCTGGTTGAGTCGAATCCCGTGGCCCAGCCTTATCCGGTGCAGGCGCTGGGTGGGATTCTTGGGCCTGCGGTTGAGCGTATGGCCGAGGTCATCGGCGTGCCCCAAGCGCTGGCCGCGCAATCGGTCTTGGCCACCTCGGCGCTGGCCACCCAAGGTCATGCGGGCTTACAGCTCGACGGGAGACATTATCCCCTGTCGTTGTACCTGATCACCGTCGCCGCGTCAGGGGATCGCAAGACGGCGACAGATCGATGTGCCTTGCTGCCAGCACGGCTATGGGAGCGTGAACAGTGGCAGCGCTATCGTGAACAGCTCTCCCGGTACCGTGCCGCACAGCGACAAGCGCAGCGTATCAACCCTGCCGATCCCGCTCCCACAAACAGCGTACCGCTCGAAGCGGAGCCTTCAGCCCCGAGGCTGATCACCACGGACCCGACGATCGAGGCCTTGATCAAAGGGCTCTGTCACGACCTGCCCAGCATGGGGTTGTTCTGTGACGAAGGCGGACAATTCCTCGGTAGCAGCACCATGAGTCGGGATAATCGTTTGAAAGCGGTCACGACCTTGTCGTCACTCTGGGATGGCAGTCCGATAGATCGCGCGCGCTCCATGGTTGGCGAAAGCTTGCGAGCCTACGACAGACGCTTGAGCCTGCACCTAATGCTGCAACCGTACTTGGCCATGCAGTTACTCAGTGACCCGTTGCTGCAGGGACAAGGCATTCTAGGGCGCTGCTTGATGACCTGGCCCACCAGTCTAGCCGGGCAACGTAGCTACCAGGCTGTCGACTTGTCCAAAGACGCCGCCCTAAAGCGCTATCATCACCGCCTTTCGGCTCTGTTTTATCAGCCGTGGTCACTTTCCGCTGACGGTGCCTTGCAGCTGTCAATGCTGAGCCTAAGTCAGCTGGCGCGTTGTCGCTGGATTGATTTGCATGATGCTATCGAAGCTCAACTGGGGGAGTTTGGCGAGCTGGCCAGCGTACGGCCCAGCGGATCAAAGGCCGCCGATAACCTGCTGCGCGTCGCCGGCATTCTTGCAGTTGTGGAGGAGAGCAGCGTCGTGGAGGTCGACCATATCCAACGGGCCTCCGCTTTAGTCGGCTACTACCTCACCGAGATCCAGCGCCTGACTGAGCAGGAGCCAGTGTGTCGGGTAAAGGAAGAGGCAGACCGGTTGCTGCGATGGCTACAGGTCAAAGATTGGAAGCGTTTCAGTATTCGTGAATTGAATCGCAACGGTCCCCGCTTTGCCCGTAAGAGCAGTCGTCATACCGCCAAGCTGTTGGTCGAGTTGATTGATCATCAGTGGTTGATCACCGATGGCCACACCTTCGAGGTGCGCCATGTTCAATCTTGATGAAGCGTTGCGTAACCATCTGGCTCAGCGCCAAAAAGAGCCAAAAACGCGGTTTGTCGCCGCTAGTGTCGCCACTTTGTCGCCACGCCCAAAACCAGGCAGGACAAAGGGTGTCGCCGCTGTCGCCGGTGTCGCCACCACACGTAAAACTATCACCTCGACGACAGCCATCATTCAGTGGTTGAAAGAGGAGGGCGCGCATCTCTACGTCACCGACAACACGCTGTGTTTTCGCCCGACTGATTGGGCCCAGTTCGCCATCGTGAGTGCGAACTGGAAAGCCCTTTTGCATGATCTCGCTGCAGTCGATCAGGAGCAGAAAAATGGCTCGGGTCGGTAAGCGAGCGGGGCGTAATTTTGGCTTCGGTCGTCAGCTTAGCTATGCCGGGCCGCAAGCACTGAAAGATCTTTTTGGCGACGGCCATTTTGCTACCGTCAAAGCCCATAGCGATCGCTGGCAGGCGTTCGTGCGTTGGTGTCGATCCGATGAAGGACCGAGGGTCAATGACGCGCGCCAGATAGACCGCGAGATCCTCATGCGGTACGCCGTCCACGTGCGGGAGCAGGTTGATCAGGGCAACGTCGGCATTGCCACCGCGCAGAACCGACTGTCCAGCGTGAACCGAACGATGGCCGCGCTGCGCGGTGATCAGTACGTCAAAATCCCGAGTCCGAGTAAGGCGCTGGGCTTGCAGCGCTCAAGCGTGCGTAGTGAGGCTTCGCAAGGCCAAGACCGTGCGCAGGTCGAGTTGATCGCACGGGCGCTGTCAGATCGTCAGCAATCGAGGGTGAGTGCCATTGTGCTCCTCGCCCGTGAGACTGGTATGCGGCTGCGCGAAACGATCCTGGCCGATCTGCCCCGACTGCAACGTGAGGTTCGGCAACTGGGCAAGATCAACATCCAGGATGGCACCAAAGGTGGTCGATCAGGGGCCTCGGCACCGCGCTGGATTACGGTAACGGATCAAGTTCGCGATGCCCTGGATTGGGCCAGCGCGAACTCACCCAATGGCAGCCGGAATTTGTTGGCGCCCGACGAAAGCTACAAAGACTTTATGCAGGCAGTTGTGCGACCGGCACGGGACATCCTGCATGAGCATGGATTGAAAAGTTTTCATGAGCTGCGGGCGGCTTACGCCTGTGAGCGCTATGAGCAACTAGTCGGCTTTCCTGCACCCGTTAATGGTGGCCGTGTTCATCAAGAGGATCGAGCACTCGATCAGCGAGCCCGTAAGCAGATCAGCCACGAGTTGGGACATAACCGCATCGATGTGGTGAGTGCCTACATCGGAGGTCGGCGATGACGGCCGAGTTCGACATAGCGTTGTTCCTGCGCCCCGTGCTCAAAGGTGCACATGCCACGCAGCAGCGGCACATCAGGCAAGCAGAAAGGATGCACGAGGTGATTCGTGAACGCTGGGGTTGCGCGACTCCCTGGTCCTGGAGAGAGAAGCACGTGAGATGGTTTCTGGAGCACTATTTGCGATGCTCAGCTCAAGCTACCGTCTATTACTACGAGTTAACAGCAGGGTTGATCCGCCGTAGAAAGGCAAAAACCGTGGTTGCCTGATAGACCTTTAAGCGTGAGCCCCAGAGTATGGGAATGCGGAGCCTTCCCATACTCTGGGGCTTGGCTGAAAAAGCGCAGGCATACCAGAGATCTGGCAACTGTCGTCACTCCTTTCACCCTACTACACGACACGAATCGTAGCCGGTGCCGCTTACCTTTTGGATGTTCAGCGAATCGGTACGACGTTGCGATCTCTGGTTTGATTGATAGCCGATGCGGACAGGCTGCCGGTGGCCGCGTTCTGGATATGTTCACTCCACCAAGCCATCATCGGACGCCGGCGTTCGATGTAGTCCGTCCTGTTGTAGGCGCTACGAACTTCGTCCTTGTCGACATGCGCCAGCGCGACCTCGATCAGTTCCGGATCCCAGCCATGCTCATTCAGGATGGTGCTCGCCATCGAGCGCAAGCCGTGGCTGACTAGACGGTCCTGAAAGCCCATACGCTTCAACGCCATGTTGGCGGTCTGGCTATTGGCATGGGTGCGGGGGTTTCTATCTGAGGGGAACACGTACTCTCTGTTACCACTGAGTTGCTTGAGCGTCTCCAGTAACGAAAGTGCCTGATCGGTGAGGGGGATTGTGTGCGGGCGCCGCTTTTTCATGCGCTCTGGCGGAATGGTCCAAATGCGCTTGTCGAAGTCGATATCTGCCCATCGTGTGGTGGCAGCTTCGGCGGGGCGGGTCATCGTGTGCAACTGCCATTCGATCAGGCAGCGGGTCGTGCGCTTGATGCTGGCGTTCGCGATTTCCATCATGAGCTCGGGAAGCTCCTCAGGTGGTAGCGCAGCCATGTTCTCTTTCTTGGGTTTCTTGAACACCGCCCGAATTCCATTGAGGGGGTTCGCGAATATCAGCCCGGAGTTGACCCCGTAGGTCATGATCTCGTTGAGTCGTTGGCTCAATCGTTTCACGGTTTCGAGGCTCCCTTTGGCCTCGATTGGACGAAGGATCTTGATAACCATCGGAGCAGTGATTTGAGAGAGCGGCGTTGTTTTCATGCTTGGGAATACATGAAGCGTCAGCGATCTCCAAATGTCTTCGGCGTAGGCTTTGGTTACGGAGTCTTTCTTCAGCTCGAACCAGGCGGTGGCCACCTTCTCGAAAGTGTGTTCAGTCTCAGCAAGTTTGGCTTGCCTTACCTCATCACGCTGGGTTTTGGGATCAATGCCCAAAGCGAGCAGCTCACGCGCCTCTGCTGCTTTCTTCCGGGCGTTGGCTAGCGAGAGGTCAGGGTATGGACCGAGCGCCATATTAAGACGGGCTCTGGTCAACGGCTCACGGTAATTGAAATTCCACATCATCGAGCCGCTGGCGCGTACTCGAAGCTGCAGGCCGTCGCCGTCGCTGAGGACGAAGTCTTTACCAGTTGCCTTGACTGCCTTGAGCTGGCGATCGGAGAGGCGGGTTGCGTTAGTAGGCATGGGGCTACCTCCAGCACCGTTTTGGTATCCTGAAAATAGCATTTGGTAGTCCGGGATACCACCTGGGATACCAAAGCAGCTGGAACTCAGAAAACCTCCAAAGCTCCCGTAAGCGCTGAAATCCCCGTATTTACTGGATTTCAGGCACAAAAAAAGACGTCCGTGGACGTCTTTAGTTGATCAAATGGTGGAGCCGGGGGGATTTGAACCCCCGTCCGCCAGTACTCCGCTGTCGGTACTACATGCGTAGCCGTGTCTATTAAGTTAACCCTCAGCGACCCGACGGGCAGGGTGCTTTGGGCGAGTTGTGTAAGTTTTAGCCGATTCGTCCACAACGTACTGCACGGCGATTCTGTTCTATATGACAATCACTTTGGGTTTACAGACATCCCCTGATGATTGCTGGACCCGAAGGTACCAGGAGGGAAGGGCTAAGGCTGCTTACGCAGCGAGAGCGTATTCCCCGTAGGTTTCGTCATTGGCAACTATAGGAAGTTGCAACAGTGGATTTACGAGTTCTGTTACCAACTCGGCATGCACCTAAAGTTTCGCAACCGGCGTCGAATCCTAAACGGCCCCGAACCTGTTGTGCATAACCAACAGGTGGGCGGATTCTACGCTAAGCCTGAGCAGAAGGCCAACCCGAAGGTTGGCCTTGTGCATCAAGCCTACTGATCGCCCTTGGTGTTGTTCTGCAATTTCTGTATCGCCTGGGTGGTGATGGAGATGCAATTCTTGGTGCCTTCCTCGGTGCCCTTGGCTTTTTCCGCGGTGGCTTGCTGCACAGAAGCGTCGATGTCGGCGCTCAGTTGCTCGCTCATCACTTCAGTGCTGACCTTGGCGTCTTTGATCTTTTGCAGGTTGATCTGGCACAGATCCTCTTGGGCCGCGGCGAACACCGGGGACGCTAGCATCGTCGCGGTAATGAACAGTCCAGCCAATGCAGAACGCTTCATAAAGGTATCTCCTTGAACGGTTGGTCTCGGTGCTGCCGATCAATCCAGGACAACCTGCCGAGGTCGGTGATAAGCCTCATTCACTGGGGCCTAAGCAATCGACTATAGCCGGCAGCAGGAATTCGCTTTTTTTTCGTCCAAGATGAAAAAAAGGAGCGTGATGCTCCTTTTTCGTTGCGACGGTCAGAGGGCCCTGGGCTGGGTGACGCGGTCCACCAGGTAGACCAGCCCGTGATAGTCGATACCGCCATGCTGGCTGAGGCCGATTTCACAGGTGCGGCTGGTGGAGATGCCTTCGCTGCAATACTGCACCGCGTCCTTGAGGCTGCGCAGCGAGTGGGCATTGAGTTCCGGGGTGGTGAAGCCTTTGTCGCCGGCGAACCCGCAGCAATGGATACCTTCCGGGATCACCACGTTGTTGCTGCAGCGCCGGGCCAGGTCGATCAGTGCCTGGCTTTCCCCCAGGTGCTGGGTGCTGCAGGTGACGTGGACGGCAATCGGCGCCTCCTGGGGGGTGAAGTCCAGGCGCTCCAGCAGGTGGGTGCGAATGAAGCGCACCGGGTCGTAGAGGTCCAGGCGCACATCCTCCAGGTCTTGCACCAGGCGCAAGGTGCAGGGGCTGGTGTCGCAGTAGATCGGGTCGAGACCGCCACGGCTGGCATGCAGCAGGGCGCCGATCAGTTCCTGGCGCTTATGCTCGGCCTGTTCGGCGTAACCCTTGGACGCGAACGGCTGGCCGCAGCACAGGCGCTCCATATTGTCCGGAATCACCACCTGGTAACCGGCCTTTTCCAGCAGGCCGCGGGTCTTGTCGTAGAGCGACATCTGTTCCTTGTCCGCCGCTGCCGGGCCCATGACGCGGGACACGCAAGCCGCCAGGTAGACCACCCTTGGACGTTGATCGCTGAGTGCCGGACTGAAGCGAATGGCTTTCTCCGGTTGTGGCATGGCTGGGGTCCATTGCGGGACTTGGCCCTTGGAGATTTTTGTCACGGCCGCGGAAATCCGGGCCAGGCGTGGCGCCCCCAAAAGCATCCGCGCGCCGTTGGCCACGTGCAGGGTCAGGCGTGCGCCCTGCAAGGTGGCGGCGAAGTGATTGCCCAGCCAATCGGCCGTCTTGCCGTGGCTGGCGCTCTGGCTGCGCAGTTTCTTCACCAGCTCGCCGGTGTTGATCCCCACCGGGCAGCGTTGTGCGCACAGGCCTGTGGCGGCGCAAGTGTCGACGCCCTGGTACTGATAGGCCGCCTCCAGTTCCGTGGTGTCGACGCCGGCGCGTTTCTTCGCCTGGATATCGCGCCAGATAACGATGCGTTGGCGCGGGCTCAAGGTCAGCCCCTTGGACGGGCACACCGGTTCGCAGAAACCGCATTCGATGCACTTATCCACAATTTCGTCGGCGGCCGGCAGCGGCTTGAGGTGCTTGAGGTGGATCTGCGGATCTTCGCTGAGCACCACGTCGGGGTTGAGGATGCCGTTGGGGTCCAGCAGGCGCTTGAGCTGCCACATCAGCTGGTAGGCATCGCTGCCCCATTCCAGCTCGACGAAGGGCGCCATGTTGCGTCCGGTGCCGTGTTCGGCCTTCAGCGAGCCGCCGAACTCCACCGCCACCAATTGCGCCACGTCGTCCATAAAGGCCTGGTAGCGCGCCACTTCTTCGGCGCTGTTGAAGCCCTGGGTGAAGACGAAGTGCAGGTTGCCTTCCAGGGCGTGGCCAAAGAGGATCGCCTCGTCGTAGTGGTGCTTGTCGAACAGCTCGATCAGACGGTTAACGCCGATGGCCAGTTGCTCAACGGGGAAGGTCACGTCCTCGATGATTACCGTGGTCCCGGTTTTACGCACTGCGCCGACGGCAGGGAAGGTGTCTTTGCGGATGGCCCAGAGCTTGGCGTTTTCCTGCGGGTCTTCGGTGAAGTCGACCTGCTTTTCCACCGGGAAGGCGGCCAGGGAATTCATGATCTGCGCCAGTTGTTCCTGCAACAGCGATGAGGACGCCGCGCGGGATTCGATCAGCAGTGCGCAGGCATTGGCCGAGAGTTGCTGGACGAACGCCGGCATCCCCGGTTTGTCCTGCACCGAGCGCAGACTGCGACGGTCCAGCAGCTCCACCGCCGACACTGGCTGGCTCTTGAGCACGGTGACGGCGGTGCAGCAGGTTTCTACATCCGGGAACACGATCAGGGCCGAGGCTTTGTTCGGATGGTCGATCACCGTGTCGTAGGTCACCGCGCTGATAAAGCCCAGGGTGCCTTCCGAGCCCACCAGCAGGTGGCTGAGGATGTCCAGTGGCGCATCGAAATCCACCAGGGCATTGAGGGACAGGCCCGTGGTGTTTTTCAGCCGGTATTTATGGCGGATCTTGGCGGCCAGTTCGCTGTTGGCCCGAGTGCTGCGGCCCAGTTCGGCCAAGCGTTCCAGCAGGGGGGCATGGCTGTTGCGGAAGGCCGCGACGCTGTCGGCGTCCTCGGTGTCCAGGCGTGTGCCGTCGGCCAGTACCAGGCGGATGCCGGCCAGGGTGTGATAGGTGTTTTGCGCGGTGCCGCAGCACATGCCGCTGGCGTTGTTGGCGACGATGCCGCCGATCTTGCAGGCGTTGATCGACGCCGGGTCAGGGCCGATCTTGCGCCCGAACGGCGCCAGCCAGGCGTTGGCCTGGGCGCCGATGACCCCGGGCTGCAGGCGGATCTGCTGGCCTTGAGCGCGGATTTCCCGGCCATTCCAGTTATCCCCAAGGACGATCAGCACCGAATCGCTGATCGCCTGGCCCGAGAGGCTGGTACCGGCGGCGCGAAAAGTCACGGGCACCTGGTCGCGCTGGGCCAGTTGCAGCAAGGCCACCACTTCATCTTCGGATTCGACACGGATCACCAGCTTGGGGATCAAGCGATAGAAGCTCGCGTCGGTGCCAAAGGCCAGGGTCGATAGCGGGTCGTCGAAACGCCGCTCGGCGGGGATCAGTTGTTGGGCGTCACGCAAAAAGGCGGCTGGCAGGCTCATTGGTCCTCCAGGATCAGTACCACCAAGTCTTTCGGGCCATGGGCGCCGTAAGCCAGGACTTGTTCGATGTCTGCGGTTTTCGAAGGACCGGACACCAGCAGCGCGTTGGTCGGCATGCCCTGGGCCCATTGGTACTCCTGCTGCACCTGGTAAAAGTTGTCGCGGATCTCGCTGGCCTTGAGCAGGGCGAAGTGCACCGGTGGTACCAGGCTCATCAACCGCGGTTCTTCGCGGGTCGGCCAAAGAATCAGGCTGCCGGTGGCGGCGATGGCGCCGAGGGTGGTGGTGAGGCTGGCCGGGGTGTCGTTGAACAGCTCGGCTTTCCAGGCTTCCACCGGGCGGTCGTAGGCCTTGAGCGGCGGCAACTCAGGGTGCTGGGCCCAGTGCTGGGTCACTCGCTGGCCATGGGGTGTGCTTGGGGCGATCAGCAGGCTGGGCAGTTGGCGCTCGTTCAGCAGTTGCGCCAGTAGCGTCGGCCAGTGGTCGCCTGTGGTCAGGTGGATTTCGGTGTGCACCGCTTCCATCAGCTTGCGCAGTTGCGGGATGCGTTGTTCAGCCGTGTAGGTGTAAGGCTCGGTGACCAGAGCCTCGTCGAAGTTATCCACAATCGGCGTGGCGCCGGTCAGGCTGGTGCGCAGCTTGGCGAGGATATTCTGCTTGGCGCTCATCAACGGTCTCCCTGTTTGGCCAGGTGCTCGCGTGCCAGGTCGTGCAGCGAACGGGCGGCCGGTTTCGGCGCGCTGTGGTTTTGCGTCCAGGGCCCGACGTTGCTGGGCGTCAAGGCGCGCAGGCGTGTCGCCGCCAGGACGAATAACCGATAGAGCCGAGGCGAGCTGTTGAGGCGGGCCCAGGCGTTCCAGATAAAACGTTCCTTGCGCGAGTACTTGCTGCCCTGGCCGCGCATCACTTGATGGGGGCTGTCGGGGGCCTTGACGTTTTCTTCCCGCAGTCGGCGCAGCAGGGCCGGGATCGGAATCTTCACCGGGCAGACTTCGCCACAGGCGCCGCACAGCGACGAGGCGCTGGGGTGATCCGGAACCTTGGCCAGGCCGACCATGTGCGGGGTGATGATCTTGCCGATCGGCCCCGGATAGACCTCGCCATAGGCGTGGCCGCCGATGCGCGTGTACACCGGGCAATGGTTCATGCAGGCGCCGCAGCGGATGCAGTTCAGGGTCTGGCGCAGTTCGCTGTCGGCAAATGCCTGGCTGCGGCCGTTGTCCAGCAGCACCAGGTGCACTTCCTCGGGGCCGTCGAGCTCATGGGCCTTGCGCGGGCCGGAGATCATGTTGACGTAGGTGGTGATCGGCTGGCCGAGGGCGGAGCGGGTCAGCAGCGAGAGCAGGGGAACCACGTCGCGCAGGTTCTCGACGACTTTCTCGATCCCTGTGACGGCGATGTGCACCGGCGGCACGGTGGTGGACATGCGCCCGTTGCCTTCGTTTTCCACCAGCAGCAGGGTGCCGGTTTCGGCTACGGCAAAGTTGACGCCCGAGACGCCGATATCGGCTTCGAAGAATTTCTGTCGCAGGACCTTGCGACCGATCTGGATAAGTTGGTCAACGTCCTTGGTGTACTCCACGCCGAGTTTGTCGTGGAACAAGGACGCGACCTGACCGGCATTCTTGTGGATCGCCGGCATAATGATGTGTGAAGGCTTCTCGTGGTCGAGCTGGACGATAAATTCGCCCATGTCCGACTCAAGGCATTCAATGCCTTGTTCAGCGAGGACATGGTTCATTTCCATCTCTTCGCTGACCATCGATTTGCCCTTGATCACTTGCCGCGCCTCGTGAGCGCGGATGATCGAGAGGACGATGCCATTGGCCTCGTCCACCGTTTCCGCCCAGTGCACTGTCACACCGTTGCGGGTCAGGTTCTGTTCAAGCTGCTCGAGCAGGTCGGGCAGCTTGGATAATGCACGCGCGCGAATGGCATTGCCCAGCGCTCGCAGATGTTCCCGTTCGTGGGCATCGCTGAACGAGGCCGCACGCTTGGCCATGAGTGAATCCATGGCGCTGCGAAAGTTGTTTCGCAGTTGTTTGTCACCCAGGGCCTCGTGAGCCCGGGTGCGAAAATCGTCCGACACGGCAACGGTCGGGATCAGTTCCGGGGCGCTCATTGGGCACCTCCGGTACGCTGCCAGAGGAAGCTCGCCAGGTGTTGGCCGCGCAATGCCTCTTGTTGTTTCTCCAGGGCGCCGTTGATGTTCATCAAACAGCCGCAATCGGCGCTCAGTACCTGATGCGCGCCGGATTCCTTCAGCGCACGGGTCTTGTCAGCCACCATCGCGCCAGAGATGTCTGGCATTCGGACGCTGAAAGTCCCGCCAAAGCCACAGCATTCGCTTTCGTGGCTGTGCTCCACCCGCTCCACGTTGCTCAACTGTGACAGCAACTCACGGCCATGCAGGTGGGTGTTCATTTCCCGGCGTGCCGAGCACGAGGTGTGCAAGGCCACCTTGACGGGCGCGCCGCTGTCCTTGAGCTGCACCTTGCAGACAAACAGCAGGAACTCCGACAATTCATAGGTCCGTGCCGCGAGGGCCTGAACCTGTATCAGCATTTGCGGCTCATCCTTGAACAGGTCGGCGTAATGTTCGCGCAACATGCCTGCGCAGGAGCCCGAAGGCACCACCACCGGATAGTCCTCGGCGAACAGCGCCAACTGCGAGCGAGCCACGGTGCGCGCCTGCTCGGTGTAACCCGAGGTGTAGGCCGGTTGTCCGCAGCAGCTTTGCCCTTGCGGGTACTCGACGCGAATGCCTTCGCGCTCCAGCAGGTGAATCGCATCCATCCCGGCCTCGGGATAGAACAGGTCGACCACGCACGTGCCGAACAGATAGACCCGTTGCGGTTTTTCGCTGGGGTAGTGGCGCGGTTCGGCCAGCGGCGGTGCGACACGGGTTGCGTTAGGCACGGCGTTGTAAAAAAGCTCGCTCATCAGGCGTGTCTCCGGGTGGTCCCGGTTATCCGTCCGTTGAGGCTGCTGGAGAGTAAAGCGTCAAGCTTTCAGCAGCCTTGCAGACCGGGTTGTGAATTACAGACGCCGGAAGCGTGGTCCGGCGTCGGTTTTTTCCGTGTGCCAGGCGGCTGTCAGTGGACCAGCATGCCCGTGAACCAGTAAGCCTGGGCCAGGGTAATCAGGCCGACAATAGTGGCAAAGAACAGACTGTGCTTGAGGGTGAAGCGGAACAAGTCGGATTCCTTGCCCACCAGGCCGGTGGCGGCGCAGGCCACGGCGATCGATTGCGGCGAGATCATCTTGCCGGTTACGCCGCCGCTGGTGTTGGCTGCCACCAGCAGGGTGTCATTGACGCCGATCTGGTGCGCGGTGGTGGCTTGCAACGAACTGAACAGGGCGTTGGACGAGGTATCGGACCCGGTGAGGAACACCCCCAGCCAGCCGAGAAACGGCGAGAAGAACGGGAACGCCGCGCCGGTACCGGCCAGCACCAGAGCCATGGTCGAGGACATGCCGGAGTAGTTGGTGACGAAGGCGAAGGCCAGCACCATGCCGATGGAGAGGATCGGCCAGCGGAGTTCGTAGAAGGTCTCTTTCAAAGTGGTCAGACCAGTTTTGAAATTGATCTTCAGCACCAGCATCGAGATCAGTGCGGAGAAGAAAATCGCCGTGCCGGTCGCGGAGATCGGGTCCAGTTTGAACACTGCCGGGATGGCGGTGGGGTTGGTCACGATCGGCGCGACCTTGACCACCATCTGGTCCAGGTGCGGGATGGCAAAGTTGAACACCCAGCCGTACATGGAGCCGCCGGCGGCAAACATCGCCTTGAAGGGTTTCAGGGTCCAGATGGTCACCAGCACGGTGAGGATCAGGAACGGGGACCAGGCTTTGAAAATCTGCCCCAGGCTGTAGGGCGAGGCCACGGTGCTGCGTGGCTGACCGAAGCCGCCGACGCTGGCGGTGATGGCCGTACCCGAGGTGGCACCGGCGATTTGCGCGCCTGCGGTGCGCTTGGGCTGCCAGACCTTGAGGAACAGGGTCAGGGAAATCAGGCTGGCCAGGGCCGAGGTGATGTCCGGCAGTTCAGGGCCGATGAAGTTCGAGGTGAAGTACTGGGTGATGGCAAAGCTCAGCCCGGCCACCAGCGCGGCAGGCCAGGTCTCTTTGACGCCGCGCAGGCCATCCATCATGAACACCAGCCAGAACGGCACGAACAGCGACAGCAGCGGCAGTTGGCGGCCGGTCATGGCGCCGATCTTGAAGGCGTCGATTCCGGTCACTTGGCCTGCCACGATGATCGGAATCCCCAGGGCGCCGAACGCCACCGGCGCGGTGTTGGCGATCAGGCATAGGCCGGCGGCATACAGCGGGTTGAAGCCCAGGCCCACCAACAGTGCGGCGGTGATTGCCACTGGAGCGCCGAAACCGGCTGCCCCTTCGAGGAAGGCGCCGAAGCAGAAGCCGATCAGCAGCACTTGCAGGCGCTGGTCGTCGGTGATTGACAGCACCGAGCTGCGGATGACCTCGAACTGGCCGCTCTTAACGGTCAGTTTGTAGAGGAACACGGCGGCGACAATGATCCAGGCGATGGGCCACAGGCCGTAGGCGAAACCATAGCCGGCGGCGGCGAGCGCCATGTCGACCGGCATCTGGAAAGCAAAGATCGCCACCAGGATCGACAGTGCCAGGGTGATGCTGCCGGCGACGTGCCCTTTGAGGCGGAACACGGCCAAGGCCAGGAAGAAGAAAACGATCGGGATAACGGCCGCGAGAGCGGACAGGCCAAGGCTGCCGAGCGGGCTGTAGAGCTGTTGCCAGGTTTGCATAGTGGGGTGGCCCCTAATTGTTGTTGGTCAGGCACTGATAAGCGGTCTTGGTTAATTGGTAAGACCAATTTACAATCGCTGTTGGCTAGGGTAAAAGCCTTGTGTGTGGTGTGTCAATTTGCCGCCCTAAAACTTTTGTCGAATACCTGCGGGTCAGTGGTCACTGATCGGCTGAATTGAGTCGCGTCTGCCAGGTGTTGGCGCGGCGCCAATAGGCCAGAATAGAGAGCCCGGCGAGGTGTCGGGATGGTGGAGAGTGAGTTATGGGGTTTGATCAGATTCGTCAGCGCCGTTTGTCTGACGACATTGTCGAGCGGCTCGAGGGCATGATCCTCGAGGGCACCTTGAAGGCGGGTGAGCGGTTACCGGCCGAGCGTGCCTTGGCCGAGCAGTTCGGCGTATCCCGCCCCTCATTGCGCGAGGCGATCCAGAAGCTGACCGCCAAGGGGCTGTTGATCAGTCGCCAGGGCGGCGGTAACTACGTGGTCGAATCATTGGGCTCGACCTTCAGCGATCCTCTGTTGCAGCTTTTGGAAAGCAACCCGGAAGCTCAGCGCGACTTGTTGGAGTTTCGCCATACCCTGGAAGCCTCGTGTGCCTATTACGCGGCCCAGCGGGCGACTGAGGTGGATCGTGAGCGGCTCACTGCGGCATTTGAGGAGCTGCAGGACTGTTACACCCGCGTCGATGACATCAGCCGGGCGGAAGAGGGGGCGGCTGATGCCAAGTTTCACCTGGCCATTGCCGAAGCCAGCCACAACGCGGTGTTGCTGCACACCATTCGTGGCTTGTTCGATCTGCTCAAGCGCAATGTGGTGACCAACATTGGCGGCATGTACAAACAGCGCACCGAAACCCGCGACATGCTGATCAGTCAGCACCGGGACCTGTACCTGGCGATTATCGAGGGGCGGGCCGAGCAGGCGCGGGAAATCTCCAGCCGACACATTCTGTATGTGCAAGAGGTGCTTGAGGAGGTGCGTCAGGAAGTGCAGCGCATGGCCCGGGCCGAACGGCGTAAAGGCATTTAACGCAAATCGCCGACAAGCCGGCTCCTACGGGTTAGGAGTCGGCTTGCCGGCGATAGAGACCTTAAGGCAGGAAGATCAGTCTTCCTTGCCCTTGGTCCGGACTGCGCGTTGCAACTCACGGTCGGAATCGCGTTCGCGCTCAGTGTGGCGCTTGTCGTATTCCTTCTTGCCTTTACCGAGTGCGATTTCGCACTTGATCAGGTGCTTGCTCCAATAGAGCGAAGTGCACACGCAGGCGTAACCTTTTTGCTGCACGGCGGCATACAGCTTCTCAAGCTCGCGCTTGTTCAGCAGTAGTTTGCGCGAGCGCACCGGGTCGGCAATGACGTGGGTGCTAGCGGTGGTCAGCGGCGTGAAATGGCTACCGAGCAGCCAGGCCTCGCCATCTTTGAGCAGCACATAACTGTCCACCAGTTGCGCCTTGCCCGCCCGCAGGCTCTTTACTTCCCAGCCGGCCAGGACCATGCCAGCCTCGAACCGTTGTTCGATGAAGTAATCGTGTCGCGCCTTTTTATTTTGCGCGATGGTCCCTGTTGGGTGTTTCTTCTGTTTAGCCATAGGGGCGGCATTATAGGGAGTTGCGCGCGCGTCGGCTACGGTGATGCAGCGTGCTTGAGCAGGTTGATTGAATCCCGGACAATGCGCCCTGTTTTTTCGCTTGAGCGCGCCGCCAAAGTCCTAAGGGCAGGCTGCCAATGGATGGCGTTTGTACACCGCTCTGGCGAGTAATCACCGGCTGATCAGTGCGCCGGATGGCTATAGCGCTCAATGGTTTTTGCCGGCAGGCCGGGTTTTTTCCTGAACGAAGGCGGCGTTTTGCCTCTCTACCGGTGAGGCTCGGTCGTTGGTCTACCTGGTTTGGCGGCCACTGTTTTTCACTTCGCGGGTCATGTTGCCTTTTGGCGGTTTGTGCTTCGTGGTATTCGCAGCCTGGGTGATGGGGCGCGGCGGTTCGTGATGAGCGAGTCGTTTGTCGTCCTGGGTTAACGTTCCCCGGGCCTTGTTTTTGATGCGCTGTATGGCGCCCATCGGCATTCTTTTAGTGTTTGCCGCCCAGCTGTGGAAATGAAGCTGACATGACGACTCATATTCAACGCTCGGCCCTTCTGCCGTATCCGGCGCAAGCCCTGTATGACCTGGTCAATGATGTGGCTCGGTATCCTGAGTTTTTGCCTTGGTGTTCTGCCGCTGAAGTTCTGGAAAACAGTGAGGAGCACATGCGCGCCAGTGTGGCGGTGGCCAAGGGCGGGCTTAGCCAGCACTTTGTCACGCGCAATACCCTGGTGCCCGGGCATTCGATCGAAATGAACCTGGAAGAAGGGCCGTTCAATCAATTGCACGGTGTCTGGGTGTTCAAGCCTCTGGGAGAGAAGGCTTGCAAGATCAGCCTGGACCTTTCCTTTGACTACGCCGGTCCGCTGGTGCGTGCGACGTTGGGGCCGCTGTTCAATCAGGCCGCCAACACCTTGGTTGACGCGTTCTGTCAGCGGGCCAAGCAACTGCATGGTTGAGTCATTGATCGAGATCGAAGTGGTGTATGCCGCGGTCGATCGACAGTGCTTGCTCAAGCTTTCTGTGCCCGTGGGGTCGACGGCACGTTCAGTCGTACTCAGCTCTGGGCTTGGGCTGCAGTTCCCCGAGTTGGATCTGGCGACTTGTCCGCTGGGGATTTTCGCCAAGGCCATCGCCGCTCCGGAGGCCCATGTGTTGCAGGCGGGGGACCGACTTGAGATTTATCGTCCGTTGCTGGCTGATCCGAAAGAGGTTCGGCGCTTGCGTGCGGCGAAAGCTGCGTTGGCTAGGGCTCAGGATAAATAGCCTGGTTGGAATGGCAGGCAATAAAAAACCCGGCATGCCGGGTTTTTTTATTTCGCCACACATTATTGTGGGGAAGTGTCCAGAGGTTCTGGGATAGGCACGGGTACGGTTTTCACGCCGTCCACGTCTTTCTGGATCTGGTCCAGCAGCGAGCCTGGTTTGGCTGGTTTTTCCGGCTTCGGCTGTTCGCTGTCTTGCGCAGGTTCAGCAACCGTGGTGCCGCTGTCCTTGCCCAGCAGGGCTTCGTCGCGGCTTACGCCAGGCATGAAGTCGCCGGACAGGCTAACCAGTTGGTCCTCGCCATTGAAGATCACGCTGACGCGCTCCTGTTGGCGTTCGCCACCACCAGGCTGCAGGCTGTACAGATAATCCCAGCGATCGGCATGGAACGTGTCGGTCAACAGAGGGTTGCCCATAATAAACCGTACTTGCCGGCGGGTCATTCCCGGGCGTAACTGGTCTATCATGTCCTGCGTGACGACATTGCCCTGCTGGATGTCGATTTTGTAAACCCCGGGGAATGAACAACCGGCGAGTGCGAGCAGTCCCACGAAGGTGAAACTGGTTAGCAAGAGCTTGGTGTTTTGCATCGGTGGGCGACTTCCACTATCTTGGCTGGGACAACGTAAACCCCGATCATACCCGCATTAAGAGAAGCTGCGAAGCAGCATCGGCGAGAAAGCTGACCATGGTTGAAAATAGCGAACTACGTAAAGCCGGCCTTAAAGTGACTCTGCCACGAGTCAAAATTCTACAAATGCTCGATTCTACTGAGCAGCGGCACATGAGCGCTGAAGATGTTTACAAGGCGCTGATGGAAGCAGGCGAGGATGTCGGTCTGGCCACGGTTTACCGTGTTCTGACTCAGTTCGAAGCGGCCGGGCTTGTGGTACGCCATAATTTTGATGGCGGCCACGCGGTGTTCGAACTGGCTGACGGCGGTCACCACGACCATATGGTCAACGTGGAGTCCGGTGAAGTGATCGAGTTCTTCGACGAAGAGATCGAAAAGCTTCAAAAGGCCATTGTCGAGAAGCACGGTTTCGAATTGGTGGATCACAATTTGGTGCTGTACGTCCGCACGAAAAAGTAAGCATGTCGCGCGGTATTTTTCGCCGCGAAACGATCGAAGGCGACCCTAGGGTCGCCTTCGTGCTTTCTATATATGGCTAAACCTCGATGGCTAGACCTTGGCCGTTACCACCATCTTCTTCGCGTGGGCCAGGGACTCCTTGGTCAGGTCGATCCCGCCCAGCATGCGTGCCACTTCCTCTACCCGTTCGGTCTTGCCCAGTTTCGAGACGGCGGTATGAGTAGCGTTGTGCCCGCGGACTTTGTGCACGAACAGATGCTGGTGCCCTTGGGCCGCCACTTGTGGCAAGTGCGTCACGGTCAGTACCTGGCCCCGCTCGCCTAGGCGGCGTAGCAGTTGGCCGACGATCTCGGCTGTCGGGCCGCCAATGCCGACGTCCACTTCGTCGAAGACTAGGGTTGGTGTACGTGAGGTTTGTGCGGTGATGACTTGAATTGCCAGGCTGATCCGCGACAGCTCGCCGCCAGACGCGACTTTGGCCAAAGCCTTGAGCGGTTGGCCGGGGTTGGCGCTGACCAGCAGTTCCACAGTTTCCAGGCCGTTGGGTAGCAATTCGGTGCTGGTGTTGGGCCGCAGTTCAATGGTGAAGCGCCCGCCCGGCATGCCCAGCCGCTGGATCTCCAGTTCGACGGCGCTCGCCAGGCCGGTGGCGGCCTGCTGACGTAGCTGGCTTAGCTCAAGGGCTTTTTCCTGATAATGCCGGGCGAATGATTGCAGTTCGTCCGCCAGGCGTTCGATGGACTCATCGTTGGCGTCCAAGGTCTCGATTTCATCGAGCAGCGTCTGTTGCATCGCCGCCAGTTCGGTGGGCTGGATCCGGTGCTTACGGGCCAAGGTATAAATGGCATCCAGGCGTTCTTCCAATTGCTGCAGGCGAGCAGGGTCGGCGTCGAAGTGATCGAGAAACCGGTTCAACTCGCCGACGGCTTCTTCCACCTGAATTTGCGCGCTGGCCAATAAATTGGTGGCTTCGCCCAGGGCGCCCGATGAGTTGCCGGCGCTCGACAAGCGATTGAGACTGACGGTCAGGGCATTGAGCACGTTGCCCGAGTCGCTTTCGCTGCACTGTTCGACGACTTGGCGGCAGATACCCAGCAAGGTCTCGGCATTGGTCAGGTTCTTGTGTTCCTGTTCCAACTGGTCGAGTTCGTTTTCGCCCAGGCCAAGGTTGTCGAGTTCTTCCAGTTGATAGCTGAGCAATTGGTGGCGCGCGCGCTGCTCATCGCCGGAGTTGGATAGGCGTTCCAGTTCCTGGCGAGTCTGGCGCCAGCGTTGGGCCGCCAATTGCACTTGGCGCGCCAGGTCAGTGGCGCCTGCGTACTCATCAAGCAAGCGACGATGGGTATCGGTTTTCAGCAGGGATTGGTGTTCATGCTGGCTGTGGATATCAATCAGCAGTTCGCCGAGGGCCTTGAGGTCGCCAAGGGGGCAGGGCGAGCCGTTGATATAGCCGCGGGAACGGCCTTCTGCGGTAATCACGCGCCGCAGTATGCAGGGGCTTTCGTTGTCCAGGTCGCGCTCGGCCAGCCAGGCCCGGGCTTCAGGGATATCGTCCAGATCGAACGTGGCCAGGATGTCAGCTTTGTCTGCGCCGGGCGTACTACGCCGCTGTCTGCGCGGTCCCCCAGGGTCAGCCCGAGCGCGTCGAGCATGATCGACTTGCCGGCGCCGGTTTCGCCTGTGATGACGCTCATCCCTCGATCCAGTTCCAGATCCAGGTGTTCGACGATGGCGTAGTTATGTACCGACAGGTGCACCAGCATAGGGCTGCTCCCAAACAAGATGTCTGGTTATTTATACAGTGTTTTGTTTCGAGCTGACAATGCTTTCCCTTAGCTCGATTTGCTTGCATGGCGCTGCTTTTTAGCTCGCCTGGGAATGTCTGGGGATGGGGTGTTCCGGGCGCTGCGATGATTTTTGTGGCGTTGCCGGGCTTGAACCCTGAAAAAGCGGCCCCATATAGCTGGGCAGAAGCGTGAGCCAAGCTCGCGGACGATATTGAAAGGAGAATTTCATGGCTGACGAACAGACTCTGGATACGCAAAATCTAGACGCCAATCAGGCTCCCGAGGCTTCGGGTGAAGACCTGGTGGCTCGTGTACAAGTGCTCGAAGAGCAATTGGTAGGCGCCCAGGATCAGGCTTTGCGTGTTGCGGCTGATCTGCAGAACGTCCGCCGTCGCGCCGAGCAAGACGTGGAAAAGGCCCACAAATTCGCTCTGGAGCGTTTTGCTGGTGACCTGCTGCCGGTCATCGACAGCCTTGAGCGTGGCCTGGAGTTGTCCAACCCGGATGACGAAAGCATTCGCCCGATGCGTGAAGGCATTGAGCTGACCCTGAAGATGTTTCACGACACCCTCAAGCGTTATCAGTTGGAAGCCATCGATCCGCACGGCGAGCCTTTCAATGCTGAGCAGCACCAGGCAATGGCCATGCAAGAGAGCGCCGATGTCGAGCCGAACAGCGTTCTGAAAGTATTCCAGAAGGGCTACCAGCTCAATGGACGCCTGCTGCGCCCGGCCATGGTCGTGGTCAGCAAGGCGCCTGCACCGATTTCGCCTTCGATTGACGAGAAGGCTTGAAAACGGCTGTAAAGCCCCCATTTAGAAGTCAAGCGTTTAAGTACTACCGCAGTTAGCCATCACTGCTGCGGCAACCAAATCCAAAGTTTCGGGAGAGTTAACATGGGCAAGATTATCGGTATCGACTTGGGGACCACCAACTCGTGCGTTTCCATTCTTGAAAACGGCAATGTAAAAGTTATTGAAAACGCCGAAGGCGCACGGACCACTCCGTCGATCATCGCCTACGCCAACGACGGTGAAATCCTGGTTGGCCAGTCGGCCAAGCGTCAGGCTGTGACCAATCCGCACAACACCCTGTATGCGGTGAAGCGTCTGATCGGTCGTCGCTTCGAAGAAGAAGTCGTACAGAAAGACATCCAGATGGTCCCTTACAAGATCGTCAAGGCTGACAACGCTGACGCCTGGGTTGAAGTGAACGGCCAGAAAATGTCGCCGCCACAGATCTCGGCTGAAATCTTGAAGAAGATGAAGAAGACCGCTGAAGACTACCTCGGCGAGCCAGTGACCGAAGCGGTGATCACCGTTCCGGCGTACTTCAACGACAGCCAGCGCCAGGCGACCAAAGACGCCGGCCGTATTGCTGGCCTGGATGTAAAACGCATCATCAACGAACCTACCGCAGCCGCTCTGGCTTACGGTATGGACAAGGCCAAGGGCGATCACACTGTGATCGTTTATGACCTGGGTGGCGGTACCTTCGACGTTTCCGTGATCGAGATCGCTGAAGTCGACGGTGAGCACCAGTTCGAAGTGTTGGCCACCAACGGCGACACCTTCCTGGGTGGTGAGGACTTCGACATTCGTCTGATCGACTACCTCGTCGACGAATTCAAGAAAGAAAGCGGCATGAACCTCAAGGGTGACCCGCTGGCCATGCAGCGTCTGAAAGAAGCGGCTGAAAAAGCCAAGATCGAGCTGTCTTCCAGCCTGCAGACCGACGTTAACCTGCCGTACATCACTGCAGACGCTACCGGTCCTAAGCACTTGAACGTGAAGATCTCTCGCGCCAAGTTGGAAGCACTGGTTGAAGACCTGGTTCAGCGCACCATCGAGCCTTGCCGCATCGCTTTGAAAGACTCGGGTATCGATGTTGGCGCAATCAACGACGTGATCCTGGTCGGTGGCCAGACCCGTATGCCGCTGGTGCAAAAAGCCGTTACTGACTTCTTCGGTAAAGAAGCCCGTAAAGACGTCAACCCAGACGAAGCGGTTGCCATGGGTGCTGCTATCCAGGGCGCGGTATTGGCGGGTGACGTGAAGGACGTTCTGCTGCTCGACGTCAGCCCGCTGACCCTGGGTATCGAAACCATGGGCGGCGTGATGACGGCGCTGATCGAGAAAAACACCACGATTCCTACCAAGAAATCCCAAGTGTTCTCGACCGCTGACGACAACCAGGGCGCTGTGACCATTCACGTGCTGCAAGGCGAGCGTAAGCAAGCAGGCCAGAACAAGTCCCTGGGCAAGTTCGACCTGGCTGAGATTCCGCCAGCTCCACGCGGTGTGCCACAAATCGAAGTGACCTTCGACATCGACGCCAACGGCATTCTGCACGTAGGCGCCAAAGACAAGGCCACTGGCAAGACTCAGTCGATCGTGATCAAGGCCAACTCCGGTCTGTCCGAGGAAGAAATTCAGCAGATGATTCGCGATGCTGAAACCAACGCCGACGAAGATCGCAAGTTCGAAGAGCTGGCCAGCGCGCGTAACCAAGGCGATGCCCTGGTTCACTCGACTCGCAAAATGATCGCTGATGCGGGCGACAAAGTGACCGCTGAAGAAAAAACTGCAATCGAAGCGGCCGTGGTTGCCCTCGAAGCCGCTGTTAAAGGCGACGACAAGGCCGCCATCGAAGCCAAGGTTGAAGAGCTGTCGAAAGTCTCGGCTCCAGTTGCTCAGAAGATGTACGCCGAACAGGCTCAGCCTGCTGAAGGCGCTGCACCGCACGCTGAGTCCGCTGAAAAAGCTGATGACGTGGTTGACGCTGAGTTTGAAGAAGTCAAAGACCACAAGTAATTCGCTTGTTGGTCGGCCGGTTGACCGCCTTCGGGCGGTGACTGGTAGGATGTCGCCGCGCGGGAGCTTGCTCCCGCGTTGGCGTGTCTGGAGTTAGTGAAATTTTTAGCGGCGCACGACCCGTTTCGGGCGCTGGCGGTAGGGTCGAAAATGCTCCTGCTTTTCGGCTGCTATTACCGCAGTTGTCGGTCAATGCGTTGGCCGTCTATCCAAGACCAGGATCGTTGAATTGACGTGAGTTGGGTCCGGGCCTGTATAGGGGCTCAGCGAGTTTGATGGGGCTCAGGAGAGGCTTGTCGAGCGTCCTCAAGAGTGCAAAGACTTATGGCAAAGCGTGACTATTACGAAGTGTTGGGTGTGGAGCGTGGCTCCAGTGAGGCGGAGCTGAAGAAGGCTTACCGTCGCTTGGCGATGAAGCACCACCCGGACCGTAATCCTGACGACAAAGCGTCGGAAGAGATGTTCAAAGAGGCCAACGAGGCCTACGAAGTACTGTCTGATTCGAGCAAGCGTGCGGCTTACGACCAATACGGGCATGCCGGCATTGACCCAAGCATGGGCGGTGGCGGTGCTGGTTTCGGTGGTCAGAACTTCTCCGACATCTTTGGTGATGTCTTCAGTGATTTCTTTGGCGGTGGTCGCGGCGGTTCCCGTGGTGGTGCGCAGCGCGGCAGCGACTTGCGTTACACCTTGGAGCTGGATCTTGAAGAGGCGGTGCGCGGCACCTCCGTGAATATCCGTGTTCCCACGCTGGTCAACTGCAAGCCGTGCGATGGCTCCGGGGCCAAGAAAGGTTCCTCGCCGATTACTTGCCCGACCTGTGGTGGTATTGGTCAGGTGCGCATGCAGCAGGGCTTCTTCTCGGTGCAGCAGACCTGCCCGCGCTGCCATGGCCAGGGCAAGATCATTTCCGATCCGTGCGATTCGTGCCACGGCGAAGGGCGTGTCGAAGAGTACAAGACCCTGTCGGTGAAAGTGCCGGCAGGTGTCGATACCGGCGACCGTATTCGTCTGTCGGGCGAAGGTGAGGCGGGCACGCAGGGCGGGCCGACGGGTGACCTGTACGTGGTGATCAATGTGCGCGAGCACTCGATCTTCCAGCGCGACGGCAAGCATCTGTTCTGTGAAGTGCCGATCAGCTTTGTCGATGCGGCGCTGGGTGGCGAGCTGGAGATTCCTACCCTGGATGGTCGGGTCAAGCTGAAGATTCCTGAGGGCACTCAAACCGGCAAGCAATTCCGGGTTCGTGGCAAGGGTGTTGCTCCGGTTCGGGGTGGCGGTGCTGGGGACTTGATGTGCCGCGTTGCAGTGGAAACTCCGGTCAATCTGGGGCGCCGTCAGCGTGAGTTGCTGGAAGAGTTCCGCAGCTCCCTGGCGGATGACAACACCCACTCGCCGAAGACGACGGGCTGGTTCGAAGGCGTGAAGCGCTTCTTCGGCGATCTGTAAGGAGTGCATATGCGACGTATTGCTGTGATGGGGGCTGCCGGGCGCATGGGCAGGACGTTGGTCGAGGCTGTGCAGCAGCGCTCACCGCTTTCCGGGCTGACGGCTGCTATTGTGCGGCCTGGCAGCTCGCTGGTGGGGGCGGATGCGGGCGAGCTGGCGTCCCTGGGGCGCATCGGCGTGTCGATGTCTGATGGTCTGGAGAAGGTCGCCGATGAGTTCGATGTCCTGATCGACTTCACGCTGCCGGAAGTGATGCTGAAGAACCTGGCGTTTTGCCGCAAGGCGGGCAAGGCGATGGTGATCGGTACCACCGGGCTGAGCGCGAAGGAAAAGCAGCTGTTGGTTGAGGCGGGCAAGGATATTCCAATCGTGTTCGCCGCCAACTTTAGCGTTGGCGTCAACCTGTCGCTGAAGCTGCTGGATATGGCTGCTCGCGTGCTGGGTGATGATGCGGATGTCGAGATTATCGAGGCTCATCACCGGCATAAGATCGATGCGCCTTCGGGCACGGCCTTGCGCATGGGTGAAGTCATTGCCAATGCGCTGGGGCGGGATCTGCAGAAAGTGGCAGTGTATGGTCGCGAAGGCCATACCGGTGCGCGCGATCGAGAAACCATCGGCTTCGCCACTGTGCGTGGCGGTGACGTGGTGGGTGATCACACGGTGCTGTTTGCCTCAGAGGGCGAGCGCCTTGAGATCACTCACAAGGCCTCCAGTCGCATGACCTTCGCCAGGGGGGCGGTCCGTGCCGCTTTGTGGCTGGATGGGCGTGCAGCAGGTCTTTATGACATGCAGGATGTGCTTGATCTGCGTTGAGATGCATCTATAACAGGGCTCGACCGCGTGCGCGGGCCCTGTTTTATCCCGCTACGCGATGTTCTGTCGCATTCCTCTGCCTTTAAGGCTCATTAGCGGTGGACCAAAATACCCTTTTTCTGTAAGCTACAGCTTTAGTGTGTCCACTAAAAGCGCGCAGATAATTCGACGAAGAAGCGGGGTGACGTGTCTATACGTCATTCCGCTTTTTTGCAACCTGCGATCGCCCTTTCAGGCTTTATTTACGGGAGGTCTTCTTGACTAAGCCAGCCATACTCGCCCTTGCTGATGGCAGCATTTTTCGCGGCGAAGCCATTGGAGCCGACGGTCAAACCGTTGGTGAGGTGGTGTTCAACACCGCAATGACCGGCTATCAGGAAATCCTTACCGATCCTTCCTACGCCCAACAAATCGTTACCCTGACGTACCCGCACATCGGCAACACCGGCACTACGCCGGAAGATGCTGAGTCCGATCGCGTCTGGTCGGCCGGCCTGGTCATTCGCGACCTGCCCTTGGTTGCTAGCAACTGGCGCAACACCCTGTCGCTGTCCGACTACCTGAAAGCCAACAATGTGGTGGCTATCGCCGGTATCGACACCCGTCGCCTGACACGCATCCTGCGTGAGAAAGGCGCTCAGAACGGCTGCATCATGGCCGGTGATAACATCTCCGAAGAAGCGGCAATTGCTGCTGCTCGCGGCTTCCCCGGCCTCAAAGGCATGGACCTGGCGAAAGTCGTCAGTACCAAGGAATCCTACGAGTGGCGCTCCACTGTCTGGGATCTGAAGACCGACAGCCACGCCACCATTGACGCTTCCGAGTTGCCTTATCACGTCGTTGCGTTCGACTACGGCGTCAAGCTGAACATCCTGCGCATGCTGGTCGAGCGCGGCTGCCGCGTCACCGTGGTGCCTGCCCAGACGCCGGCGAGCGATGTCTTGGCGCTCAATCCTGATGGTGTGTTCCTGTCCAACGGCCCTGGTGACCCGGAGCCTTGTGACTACGCGATCAAGGCGATCAAGGAAGTGCTGGAAACCGAGATTCCGGTGTTTGGTATTTGCCTGGGTCACCAATTGCTGGCGCTGGCGTCCGGTGCCAAGACCGTGAAAATGGGCCACGGCCACCACGGTGCCAACCACCCAGTCCAAGACCTGGACACGGGTGTGGTCATGATCACCAGCCAGAACCACGGTTTTGCGGTGGATGAAGCCACGCTGCCAGGCAATGTCCGCGCGATTCACAAATCGCTGTTCGACGGCACCCTGCAAGGCATCGAGCGTACCGACAAGAGCGCGTTCAGCTTCCAGGGTCACCCTGAAGCCAGCCCGGGCCCGAACGATGTGGCGCCGCTGTTCGATCGCTTCATCAACGAGATGGCCAAGCGACGCTGATTGCTCGCCCCTGAAGGCGGCCCCGACACCGGTGGCCCCTTCAGCGCTTCAGAGATTTGATCAAGACGGCTTGCCGACTGACCTGCGGATTTGAGTGACAACCCATGCCAAAACGTACAGACATTAAAAGCATCCTGATTCTCGGCGCTGGCCCGATCGTGATCGGCCAGGCCTGCGAATTCGACTACTCCGGCGCCCAGGCTTGCAAGGCCCTGCGCGAAGAGGGTTACCGGGTCATCCTGGTGAACTCCAACCCGGCGACCATCATGACCGACCCGGCCATGGCCGACGCCACCTACATCGAGCCGATCAAGTGGCAGACCGTTGCCAAGATCATCGAGAAAGAGCGCCCGGATGCGCTGCTGCCGACCATGGGTGGCCAGACTGCCCTGAACTGCGCCCTGGATCTGGAGCGTGAAGGCGTTCTTGAGAAGTTCGGCGTAGAAATGATCGGCGCCAATGCCGACACCATCGATAAAGCCGAAGACCGCTCGCGTTTCGATAAGGCCATGAAGTCCATCGGCCTGGCCTGCCCGCGTTCCGGCATTGCCCACAGCATGGAAGAGGCCAACGCGGTTCTCGAGAAGCTTGGCTTCCCGTGCATCATCCGTCCGTCCTTCACCATGGGCGGCACGGGTGGCGGCATTGCTTACAACCGTGAAGAGTTCGAAGAAATCTGCGCCCGTGGTCTGGACCTGTCGCCGACCAAGGAACTGCTGATCGACGAATCCCTGATCGGCTGGAAAGAGTACGAGATGGAAGTGGTCCGCGACAAAAAGGACAACTGCATCATCGTCTGCTCCATCGAGAACTTCGACCCGATGGGCGTGCACACCGGTGACTCCATCACCGTGGCTCCGGCACAGACCCTGACTGACAAGGAATACCAGATCCTGCGTAACGCCTCCCTGGCGGTACTTCGCGAGATCGGCGTTGAGACCGGTGGTTCCAACGTGCAGTTCGGCATCTGCCCGAACACGGGTCGTATGGTTGTGATCGAGATGAACCCACGGGTGTCTCGTTCCTCGGCACTGGCCTCGAAAGCCACCGGTTTCCCGATCGCCAAGGTCGCCGCCAAACTGGCTGTGGGTTACACCCTGGATGAGCTGTCGAACGACATCACTGGCGGCAAGACCCCAGCGTCCTTCGAGCCGTCCATCGACTACGTTGTCACCAAACTGCCACGCTTCGCCTTCGAGAAATTCGCCAAGGCTGACGCTCGCTTGACCACTCAGATGAAGTCGGTGGGTGAAGTCATGGCCATTGGCCGGACTTTCCAGGAGTCCCTGCAGAAAGCCCTGCGCGGCCTGGAAGTGGGTGTCTGCGGTCTCGATCCGAAGCTGGACCTGAGCAACCCGGAAAGCATGAGCGTGCTCAAGCGCGAGCTGACCGTGCCGGGCGCCGAGCGTATCTGGTACGTGGCTGATGCCTTCCGTGCCGGCATGACCGTTGAGCAGATCTTCGGCATGAACATGATCGACCCTTGGTTCCTGGTGCAGATCGAAGACCTGATCAAAGAAGAAGAGAAGGTCAAGACTCTCGGCCTGTCGGCGATCGACCGTGACTTGATGTTCCGCCTCAAGCGCAAAGGCTTCTCTGATCAGCGCCTGGCCAAGCTGCTGGGTGTGACCGAGAAAAATCTGCGTACCCATCGTCACAAGCTCGAAGTGTTCCCGGTCTACAAGCGCGTCGACACCTGCGCTGCCGAGTTCGCCACCGACACTGCGTACCTGTACTCCACGTACGAAGAAGAGTGCGAAGCAGCACCGTCGACTCGCGACAAGATCATGATCCTGGGCGGCGGTCCTAACCGTATCGGCCAAGGCATCGAGTTCGACTACTGCTGTGTGCACGCGGCGCTGGCACTGCGTGATGATGGTTACGAGACCATCATGGTCAACTGCAACCCTGAAACCGTCTCCACCGACTACGACACCTCCGACCGCCTGTACTTCGAACCAGTGACCCTGGAAGACGTGCTGGAAATCGTTCGTGTCGAGAAGCCAAAAGGCGTGATCGTCCAGTACGGCGGCCAGACGCCTCTGAAACTGGCTCGTGCCCTGGAAGCGGCCGGCGTGCCAATCATCGGCACCAGCCCAGACGCTATCGACCGTGCAGAAGACCGTGAGCGCTTCCAGCAAATGGTTGAGCGCCTGAACCTGCGTCAGCCGCCAAACGCCACCGTGCGCAGCGAAGACGAAGCGATTCGTGCCGCCGCCAAGATCGGTTACCCGCTGGTGGTGCGTCCTTCCTATGTGTTGGGCGGTCGGGCGATGGAAATCGTCTACGAAGAAGAAGAGCTCAAGCGCTACTTGCGTGAAGCCGTGCAAGTGTCCAACGACAGCCCGGTGCTGCTGGACCATTTCCTCAACTGCGCCATTGAAATGGACGTGGATGCGGTCTGCGACGGTACCGACGTGGTCATCGGCGCAATCATGCAGCACATTGAGCAGGCCGGCGTGCACTCCGGTGACTCCGCTTGCTCGCTGCCGCCTTACTCGCTGCCAGCGCACATCCAGGACGAGATGCGCGAGCAGGTCAAGAAAATGGCCCTGGAGCTGGGTGTGGTCGGCCTGATGAACGTACAGTTGGCGCTGCAAGGCGAAGACATCTACGTCATCGAAGTCAACCCGCGCGCTTCCCGTACCGTGCCGTTCGTGTCCAAGTGCATCGGTGTTTCCCTGGCGATGATCGCGGCTCGCGTCATGGCCGGTAAAACCCTGAAAGAGCTGGGTTTCACCAAGGAAATCATTCCGAACTTCTACAGCGTGAAAGAGGCGGTGTTCCCATTCGCCAAATTCCCGGGTGTGGACCCGATCCTCGGCCCAGAGATGAAGTCCACCGGTGAAGTCATGGGTGTGGGCGATACCTTTGGTGAGGCTTTTGCCAAGGCTCAAATGGGCGCCAGCGAAGTGCTGCCGACCGGCGGTACCGCCTTTATCAGCGTGCGTGACGATGACAAGCCGCTGGTTGCAGGCGTGGCCCGTGATCTGATCAACTTGGGCTTCGAAGTGGTCGCCACCGCGGGCACTGCCAAGCTGATCGAAGCCGCAGGCCTGAAAGTACGCCGTGTGAACAAGGTGACTGAAGGGCGTCCGCACGTGGTCGACATGATCAAGAATGACGAAGTCACCCTGATCATCAACACTACTGAAGGTCGTCAGTCGATTGCTGACTCCTATTCCATTCGTCGTAACGCCTTGCAGCACAAGATCTACTGCACCACGACCATTGCTGCTGGCGAAGCTATCTGTGAAGCGCTTAAGTTCGGTCCTGAAAAAACCGTGCGCCGCTTGCAGGATCTACACGCAGGATTGAAGGCATGACCAAATACCCAATGACCGTCCAGGGCGCGCGCGCCCTGGAAGAAGAGCATGCTCACCTGACCAAGGTCGTGCGTCCGAAGCTTAGCCAGGACATCGGTACGGCCCGCGAGTTGGGTGACTTGAAAGAAAACGCTGAATACCATGCTGCCCGCGAACAGCAGGGCATGGTTGAAGCACGGATCCGTGATATCGAAGGGCGCATGCAAAATGCGGTGGTCATTGATGTCACGAGCATTCCGCACACTGGCAAAGTGATCTTCGGCACCACTGTCGAGATTGCCAACGTCGAAACCGATGAAAGCGTGACTTACCAGATCGTTGGTGAGGACGAGGCGGACATCAAGCTCGGCAAGATCTCCGTCGGCTCGCCGATCGCTCGCGCCTTGATTGCCAAGGAAGAGGGTGACGTGGTGTCCGTCAAAACGCCTGGTGGCGTTATCGAGTACGAGATTGTCGAAGTCCGTCACATCTGAAAGAAGGCGCCCGCTCTATGCGGGCGCCATGCTTTGGCAGCTGACTCAGATGTTGTGGGTTGGCGGCCTGTGGCTGTTGCATATCGGTCTGCTGCCGGTGCTGAGGCAAATTGGCTTGGCGCCGCTGCTGGTCGAAGAAATCACTTCGTTGCTCAGTGCATTGCTGGTTGGATTTGCAGCAGCGTGTCTGTTTCTACAGGCGCTGGTGCTGCTTAAGTCTGAGGGACTGGCAAGCTTGTGGCGGGATGTGCGAGGGCAACTGCTGATGATGGCGCTTTACGCGTGTGCGATGTATCTGGTCATACGTCTGGCATGGCCAGAAGCGCAGCAATGGCAGTTGTTCAGCTATCTTGTTCTGGGGTTTTCCGGCTTGCTGCTTGTGCTGCAGCCTGTTCCGGGGTGGAGTGGCAGGGTGCGCGAAGCACACCCTTGACCCTTGTCGACGTCAGTTGAAACGATGCACGTTCGACAATTGCTTGTTTACCTTGGCGTTCTTGCGGTAGATCAACGCCATTTTACCGATGACTTGCACCAAATCCGCTTTGCCTGCCTTGCACAGTTCAGCAATGGCTGCCAGGCGGGATTCGCGATCGAGGATGTTGAGCTTGATTTTGATCAGCTCATGATCGCTCAAAGCGCGTTCAAGTTCGGTTAGCACACCTTCGGTCAAACCGTTGTCAGCCACAGTCAATACTGGTTTCAGATGGTGGCCAATGGATTTGTACTGTTTCTTCTGCTCTTGAGTGAGCGGCATAATCTGACCCCTGCGTCTGATCTTGTAAAAAGCGGCGGCCAGTTTACCCGAGCGAGTCCGGGACCGCCCAGTTAATCACGACCGGTTTTATTTTTGAGGTGGCCCGTGGCCCGTTCCAAGACAAGCCTTAACTGGCTGAAAGAGCACTTCAACGACCCATTCGTCAAAATGGCGCAAAAAGATGGGTATCGTTCCCGTGCCAGCTACAAATTGCTGGAGATCCAGGAAAAGGACCGCCTTATCCGTCCTGGAATGAGCGTGGTCGACCTCGGCGCCGCGCCGGGTGGCTGGTCGCAGGTCACCAGTCGTCTGATTGGTGGGCAGGGGCGTTTGATCGCCTCCGATATCCTGGAAATGGACAGCATCCCGGATGTGACCTTCATTCAGGGTGACTTCACCGAGGATGCCGTCCTGGCAAAAATCCTCGAAGCCGTGGGAAATTCCGAGGTTGACCTTGTGATTTCCGATATGGCCCCCAATATGAGTGGGTTAGCGGCAGTTGATATGCCGCGGTCGATGTTCTTGTGTGAGTTGGCACTCGACCTCGCAGGCCGTGTATTGCGTCCGGGTGGCGACTTCTTGATCAAAATCTTCCAAGGTGAAGGCTTTGATGAGTACCACAAGAGCGTGCGGCAGATGTTCGACAAGGTACAGATGCGCAAACCAACCTCGTCGCGCGACCGTTCCCGTGAGCAGTACCTGTTGGGTCGCGGCTTTCGTGGGCGCAGCGAATAAAGGCAGTTTTTGACCAGGGCGATAGTAAATTCGTATTTCGCCCGGTGGGATCAAGCGAATATTGTGTAGTCTCCGTTTCACATAGGGTTACAGACAGCGCCTGCCAGAGCTGTAGGTAATGTAGTAAGTTAGGCCGGTGAATATCATGCGAAGCGCGCGCCAGTAGCGGAGCTTGCTTCAGAGGGTAGTTAATTGAACGACATGGCAAAGAATCTGATCCTTTGGTTGATCATCGCGGCTGTCCTGGTGACGGTGATGAACAACTTCTCCAGCCCTAACGAGCCGCAGACCCTCAACTATTCCGACTTCATCCAGCAAGTTAAGGATGGCAAGGTCGAGCGTGTAGCTGTCGATGGTTATGTGATTACCGGCAAGCGCAACGACGGTGACAGCTTCAAGACCATTCGTCCTGCGATTCAGGACAATGGCCTGATCGGCGACCTGGTGGATAACCACGTAGTCGTCGAAGGCAAGCAGCCTGAACAGCAAAGCATCTGGACTCAGCTCCTGGTTGCAAGCTTCCCGATCCTGGTCATCATCGCCGTCTTCATGTTCTTCATGCGGCAGATGCAGGGGGGCGCAGGCGGTAAAGGCGGCCCGATGAGCTTCGGGAAGAGCAAGGCTCGCCTGCTGTCGGAAGATCAAGTGAAAACGACCCTGGCGGACGTTGCAGGTTGTGACGAAGCCAAGGAAGAAGTCGGCGAGTTGGTTGAATTCCTGCGTGACCCGGGCAAGTTCCAGCGCCTGGGCGGCCGTATCCCGCGCGGTGTACTGATGGTCGGTCCTCCGGGTACCGGTAAGACCTTGCTGGCCAAGGCCATTGCTGGCGAAGCCAAGGTTCCGTTCTTCACCATCTCCGGTTCGGACTTTGTCGAGATGTTCGTGGGTGTGGGCGCAAGCCGTGTTCGCGACATGTTTGAGCAGGCCAAGAAGCACGCGCCTTGCATTATCTTCATCGACGAAATTGATGCCGTTGGTCGCCATCGTGGTGCCGGTATGGGCGGTGGTCATGACGAGCGCGAGCAGACACTTAACCAATTGCTGGTTGAGATGGATGGTTTTGAAATGAACGATGGCATCATTGTCATCGCTGCAACCAACCGTCCTGACGTATTGGACCCGGCGCTGTTGCGTCCAGGTCGCTTCGACCGTCAGGTTGTGGTTGGTTTGCCGGACATCCGTGGTCGTGAGCAGATCCTCAAGGTTCACATGCGCAAAGTGCCAATGGGCGATGACGTTGCTCCTGCCGTGATTGCGCGTGGTACTCCGGGCTTCTCCGGTGCTGACCTGGCCAACTTGGTGAACGAGGCTTCCTTGTTCGCTGCACGTGCCGGCAAGCGCATTGTCGAAATGAAAGAGTTCGAGCTGGCCAAAGACAAGATCATGATGGGGGCCGAGCGCAAATCCATGGTCATGTCGGAAAAAGAGAAGCAGAACACGGCTTATCACGAAGCCGGTCACGCCATTGTTGGGCGCGTCGTGCCTGAGCATGATCCGGTCTACAAGGTCTCGATCATTCCGCGTGGTCGTGCTTTGGGTGTCACCATGTTCCTTCCTGAAGAGGATCGCTACAGCCTGTCCAAGCGAGCGCTGATCAGTCAGATCTGTTCCTTGTACGGCGGTCGTATCGCTGAAGAAATGACCTTGGGCTTTGACGGTGTGACCACTGGCGCATCCAACGACATCATGCGTGCCAGCCAGATCGCTCGGAACATGGTGACCAAATGGGGCTTGTCCGAGAAGCTCGGTCCTCTGATGTATGCGGAAGAAGAGGGTGAAGTGTTCCTCGGTCGTAGCGCCGGCAGTCAGCAGGCGAGCCTGTCCGCTGAAACGGCCAAGTTGATCGACTCTGAAGTGCGCAGCATCATCGACCAGTGCTATGGCACCGCCAAGCAGATCCTCACGGACAACCGTGACAAGCTGGACGCCATGGCCGATGCCTTGATGAAGTACGAAACCATCGATGCCGAGCAAATTGACGACATCATGGCTGGGCGTCCGCCGCGTGAACCTCGTGATTGGGAGGGCGGTTCGGGTACTACACCTCCGGTAGTACAGAATGAGCGTCCTGAAACCCCTATCGGCGGCCCTGCTGCCGACCACTAAGGTTTTAAATGACTTCTGTTTCGTCCCTTACCCGGTTGCCTTGCGGCAACCGGGTTCTTGATTTGGCCCGGACGCATGTCATGGGCATCCTCAATGTCACTCCTGATTCCTTCTCTGATGGTGGCCGCTTCAGTCAGCTTGATGCTGCCTTACGACATGCCGAGGCGATGGTCGCGGCTGGCGCCACGCTGATCGATGTCGGTGGTGAGTCCACTCGGCCTGGTGCGCGTGCGGTTTCCCCGTTGGAGGAGTTGGAGCGGGTGGCTCCTATTGTCGAGCTCATTCACCGTGAGCTGGATGTGATCATCTCGGTTGATACTTCTACGCCTGCTGTTATGCGTGAGACAGCGCGACTTGGGGCGGGGTTGATCAACGACGTTCGCTCCCTGCAGCGCGATGGTGCCCTGGATGCCGCGGCAGCCACTGGTTTACCAGTATGTTTGATGCATATGCTCGGTGAGCCGGGAGATATGCAGGATAATCCGCATTACCTGAACGTCACGACTGAGGTTGGGGATTTCCTTGCTGAGCGTATGGCTCAATGCGCTGCGGTGGGTATCGAGGCTGAGCGAATCATTCTTGACCCGGGTTTTGGCTTTGCCAAAACCCTGCAGCACAACCTGAGCCTCTTCAAACACATGGAGGCTTTGCATGCCTTTGGGCGGCCGCTGTTGGTGGGCGTGTCCCGCAAGAGCATGATAGGTCACGCCCTGAATCGCCCGGTTGGTGAGCGTTTGTATGGCGGTCTTGCCCTTGCTGCATTAGCCATGACCAAAGGTGCGAAAATATTGCGTGTCCACGACGTGGCCGAAACGGTCGATGTGGTGCGAATGATTGCGGCAGTGGAAACAGCCGAATAAGAATGATGGAGTACTTATGACTAAAAAATATTTTGGCACCGACGGTATTCGTGGGCGCGTGGGTGTATACCCGATTACTCCTGACTTCATGCTCAAGCTCGGCTGGGCAACGGGGATGGCCTTTCGCAGTAAAGGGATCTGCCGTGTGCTGGTGGGCAAGGACACGCGAATTTCTGGTTACATGTTTGAATCAGCATTGGAGGCTGGGTTGTCTGCGGCAGGTGCTGATGTGATGTTGTTGGGGCCGATGCCGACCCCTGCCATCGCCTATCTCACGCGAACCTTCCATGCCGAAGCGGGAATTGTGATCAGTGCTTCGCACAATCCTCACGACGACAACGGCATCAAGTTTTTTTCCGGCGAGGGCACCAAGCTCCCGGACGACGTTGAGTTGATGATCGAGGAGTTGCTGGACGCGCCGATGACGGTGGTGGAGTCGAGCAAGCTGGGCAAGGTCTCTCGGATCAATGATGCGTCGGGGCGTTACATCGAGTTTTGCAAAAGCAGCGTGCCTTCCAGTACGAGTTTTGCTGGTCTCAAGGTGGTGCTGGATTGTGCTCACGGCGCAACTTATAAAGTTGCTCCGAGCGTTTTCCGCGAGTTGGGGGCTCAGGTCACTGTGCTTTCCGCTCAGCCCAACGGTTTGAACATCAATGAGAACTGCGGCTCGACCCATATGGAGTCGTTGCAGGCGGCGGTTCTGGCTGAGCATGCCGATCTGGGTATCGCCTTTGATGGTGATGGCGATCGAGTGTTGATGGTTGATCACACTGGTGCGGTGGTGGATGGCGATGAGTTGCTGTTTATCATTGCGCGTGACCTGCATGAGCGTGACAAATTGCGCGGCGGTGTGGTCGGTACGCTGATGAGCAACCTGGGGCTGGAGTTGGCCCTGGCTGACCTGGGTATTCCTTTTGTTCGTGCGAATGTCGGCGACCGCTATGTAATTGCTGAGCTGCTTGAGCGTAATTGGCAGGTCGGCGGTGAGAACTCCGGGCACATTGTGTGCTTCCGGCACGCCACCACCGGTGATGCGATCATCGCGGCGCTGCAGGTCCTGATGGCGCTCAGGGGGCGTGGCGAGAGTTTGTCCCAAGCTCGTCAGGCGTTGCGCAAGTGCCCGCAGGTCCTGGTCAATGTGCGCTTCTCGGGGGGCGATAACCCTCTCGAGCATCCAGCTGTCAAAGAGGCGTCCGCACGTGTCACCACAGCGATGGCGGGACGTGGGCGGGTATTACTGCGCAAGTCCGGGACTGAGCCTTTGGTGCGAGTCATGGTCGAAGGCGACGATGAAGTTCAGGTCCGCGGCTATGCTGACGAACTGGCAAAACTGGTTGCTGAAGTTTCTGCCTGATTTCGGCTTGCCAGTGTTGTTGTGGTTGGGTAACATCTGCGCCCACTTTGACCGACGAGGTACAGCATGCGTCGCACTATGGTAGCTGGTAACTGGAAGATGCACGGTACCCGCGCCAGTGTCGCTGAGCTGATTAACGGCCTTCGTCATCTGGCCTTGCCTAGCGGTGTTGATGTCGCGGTATTCCCGCCTTGCTTGTATATCAATCAAGTGATTGATGGCTTGAAGGGCAAGTCGATTTCGGTCGGCGCGCAGAATTCTGCGGTGGAATCCATGCAAGGTGCGCTGACAGGTGAAATTGCGCCGAGTCAGTTGGTGGATGCAGGTTGTTCCCTGGTGTTGATTGGGCACTCCGAACGCCGCCTGATTATGGGTGAGCGTGACGCGACGCTTAATCGCAAATTCGCAGCAGCACAGGCGTGCGGCCTCAAGCCGGTACTGTGTGTAGGGGAGACCCTAGAGCAGCGCGAAGCCGGGAAGACCCTTGAGGTTGTCGGGCGTCAGCTGGGCAGCATCATAGAAGAGTTAGGTGTTGGTGCGTTTGCCAATGCTGTTATTGCTTACGAGCCAGTCTGGGCCATTGGCACCGGGTTAACGGCTTCGCCGCAACAAGCGCAGGATGTGCATGCAGCCATTCGCGCGCAGTTGGCGGCAGAGAATTCTGAAGTGGCACGAGGTGTGCGGCTTCTATACGGCGGCAGCGTGAAGGCGGCCAATGCGGTCGAACTGTTCGGCATGCCGGATATCGATGGGGGGCTCATTGGTGGGGCTTCCCTGAATGCAGATGAGTTCGGTGCGATTTGTCGCGCCGCGGGAAACTGAAAAAATGCTGGAAACAGTCGTAGTCGTTTTTCATCTGCTGGGTGCGCTGGGCGTAGTTGCTCTGGTTTTGCTGCAGCAGGGTAAAGGTGCGGATGCTGGCGCGTCTTTCGGTGCAGGTGCTTCAAATACTGTGTTCGGAAGCCAAGGTTCCTCTACCTTTCTTAGTAAGTTTACTGCTATACTTGCCGCCGGTTTCTTCATGACCAGCTTAGGGTTAGGTTACTTTGCTAAAGAGAAAGCTCATGAGCTGACTCAGGTAGGTTTGCCAAACCCAGCAGTACTTGAAGTTCCAAAGCAACAACCGGCTTCTGATGATGTCCCGGTGCTCCAAGAGCAAAAGTCGGCAACTAATGCGACTGACGTACCTCCAGCTCAAGAGCAGAAGTAAGAAGGGTTTCATGCAGTAACGTAGTCTATGCCGAGGTGGTGGAATTGGTAGACACGCAACCTTGAGGTGGTTGTGCCCATAGGGTGTAGGGGTTCGAGTCCCCTTCTCGGTACCAATTATCAGGAGAGCCCGCTGTTGCGGGCTTTCTTGTAGGTGGAAGGTTACATTGACCCTCAAAGGGATCGGTCGTATACTTCCGCCCCAGCTTTGTCGCGGGGTGGAGCAGTCTGGTAGCTCGTCGGGCTCATAACCCGAAGGTCGTCGGTTCAAATCCGGCCCCCGCAACCAGTTTTAGCGGAGCCCCTTTTCAGGGGCTTTTTGTTAGCTGGACACTTTATAACGCCGCTATTCAACGGCGTTTCCGGGATGGGCGCTTCGCCCATTTTTTATTTGCACAAGCATGCACGAGGGGGTTCAGGTGTCGAGCAAGCTAGAACAGTTGCAGGCCTTGTTGGCCCCGGTGGTCGTGGCCCTTGGCTATGAATGCTGGGGTATTGAGTTTTCGGCTCAGGGTCGCCACTCAATGTTGCGCGTTTATATCGATAAAGAAGGCGGCGTGTTGGTGGACGATTGCGCCATCGTCAGCCGTCAGATCAGTGGTGTTCTGGATGTAGAAGATCCGATCGCCGTTGAATACACCCTTGAAGTTTCCTCTCCTGGCATGGAACGCCCACTGTTCACTCTTGAACAGTTTGCCAAGTATGTCGGCGAGCAAGTGAAGATCAAGCTGCGCTCGCCTTTCGAAGGTCGGCGTAATTTTCAGGGTCTTCTCCGCGGGGTGGAGGAGCAGGACGTAGTGGTGCAGGTGGATGACCACGAGTTCCTGTTGCCGATCGATATGATCGACAAGGCCAACATTATTCCCAGTTTTGACTGAGACGCGGATCCCGCGGATCCAATGGCTTGCGAAAGGCGAGGCGTACGATGAGCAAAGAAGTACTGCTGGTTGTTGAGTCGGTATCCAATGAAAAGGGTGTACCGGCAAGCGTGATTTTTGAAGCGCTGGAGCTGGCTCTGGCCACTGCTACCAAAAAGCGTTTTGAAGACGAAGTTGACCTGCGTGTGGAAATCAATCGCCACACCGGTGCCTATGAGACTTTCCGTCGCTGGACTGTTGTAGAAGAAGCAGATCTGGACGACCCGGCTGTAGAAACCTGGCCGAGCAAAGTTGCTGAAACCCATCCGGGTGCCAACGTCGGCGACGTCGTTGAAGAAAAGATCGAGTCCATCGAATTCGGCCGTATCGCTGCCCAGACCGCCAAACAGGTGATCGTGCAGAAGGTTCGCGAAGCTGAGCGTGCTCAGGTTGTCGACGCTTACCGCGAGCGCCTGGGCGAGATCATCTCCGGCACCGTGAAAAAAGTGACACGCGACAACGTGATCGTCGATCTGGGTAACAACGCCGAGGCGTTGCTGGCCCGTGAAGACATCATCTCCCGCGAGACTTTCCGGGTTGGCGTGCGTCTGCGTGCGCTGCTCAAGGAAATCCGCACCGAGAACCGCGGCCCGCAGCTGATCCTGTCGCGTACCGCGCCGGAAATGCTGATCGAGCTGTTCCGTATCGAAGTGCCGGAAATCGCTGAAGGCCTGATCGAAGTAATGGCCGCCTCCCGTGATCCGGGTTCGCGGGCCAAGATCGCCGTCCGTTCCAAAGACAAACGCATCGACCCGCAAGGCGCGTGCATTGGTATGCGCGGTTCGCGCGTCCAGGCCGTATCCGGCGAGTTGGGTGGTGAGCGTGTGGACATCGTCCTGTGGGACGAGAACCCGGCGCAGTTCGTGATCAACGCCATGTCCCCGGCTGAAGTCGCGGCAATTATCGTTGACGAAGATGCCCATGCAATGGACATCGCCGTTGGCGCAGACAATCTGGCTCAGGCCATCGGTCGCGGAGGTCAGAACGTGCGTCTGGCTAGCCAATTGACTGGCTGGACCCTGAACGTGATGACCGAATCGGACATCCAGGCTAAGCAGCAAGCAGAAACCGGCGACATCCTGCGCAACTTCATCGACGAGCTGGAAGTCGACGAAGAGCTGGCACAGGTGCTGGTAGATGAAGGCTTCACCAGCCTGGAAGAGATTGCCTACGTACCGTTGGAAGAAATGCTCAACATCGACGGCTTTGACGAAGACATCGTCAACGAGCTTCGCGCTCGGGCCAAGGATCGCTTGTTGACTAAAGCCATCGCTACTGAGGAAAAGCTGGCAGACGCCCATCCGGCCGAAGACCTGCTCTCGCTTGAGGGTATGGACAAGGATTTGGCGATGGAACTGGCGGTGCGCGGCGTAATTACCCGCGAAGACCTGGCCGAGCAGTCTATTGACGACCTGCTCGACATCGACGGCATTGACGATGATCGTGCCGGCAAGTTGATCATGGCCGCCCGAGCCCACTGGTTCGAGTAATTAGGCGCGGCCTGAGGAGAGAAGTGCATGACGCAAGTCACGGTGAAACAACTGGCCGATGAGGTCAAAACACCGGTAGAGCGCCTGTTGCAGCAGATGCGTGAGGCAGGTCTGCCGCACACCGCCGCCGAGGAACATGTGACCGACAGTGAGAAGCAATCGCTGCTGACTCACTTGAAAAGCAGCCACAAGGCGAAAGTGGAAGAACCGCGCAAGATCACTTTGCAGCGTAAAACCACCAGCACCCTGCGTGTTGCCGGTAGCAAAAGCATCAGCGTTGAAGTGCGTAAGAAGAAAGTCTTCGTACAGCGCAGCCCGGAAGAAATCGAAGCCGAGCGCCAACGTGAACTGGAAGAACGCCGCGCCGTAGAAAATGCAGCGCGTCAGAAGGCTGAAGAAGAAGCCAAGCGTCGCGCTGAAGAAGATGCGCGTCGCCAGCCTGCCACTGCGCAACCTGCGGTGACTGAAGCGGTTGCAGCCTCTGCTCCGGTAGTGGCCGAACCTGTGCAACAAGCACCGGTTGCCGCTCCTGCTCCAGCTGCAGATGCCCGTAAGCGTGACGAACCACGTCGCCCTGACAAACCACGCAGCGACGACAGCAATCGTCGTGGCAACGGTGATGGCGAGCGCAAAAACGCTCCGCATCGTGCGTCGGTCAAGGAAAAGGCGCCAGCGCCTCGCGTAGCTCCACGTACTACCGACGAAGAAAGCGATGGCTTCCGTCGTGGTGGTCGCGGCAAGGCCAAGCTGAAGAAACGCAACGCCCACGGTTTCCAGAGCCCAACCGGCCCTGTCGTGCGCGAAGTGAAGATCGGCGAGACCATCACTGTGGGCGACCTCGCCCAGCAGATGTCGGTCAAGGCTGCTGAAATCATCAAGTTCATGTTCAAGCTGGGCACCCCAGCCACCATCAACCAGGTACTGGATCAGGAAACTGCCCAACTGGTTGCTGAAGAGCTGGGCCACAAAGTGACCCTGGTCAGCGACACCGCCCTGGAAGATTCCCTGGCTGAGTCCCTGAAGTTTGAAGGTGAAGCGTTCTCCCGTGCTCCGGTTGTGACCGTAATGGGCCACGTTGACCACGGTAAGACCTCGCTGCTCGACTACATCCGTCGTGCCAAGGTAGCTGCTGGCGAAGCCGGTGGTATCACCCAGCACATCGGTGCGTACCACGTTGAAACCGAACGCGGCATGGTCACCTTCCTCGACACCCCTGGTCACGCCGCGTTTACCGCAATGCGTGCCCGTGGTGCCAAGGCGACCGACATCGTGATCCTGGTGGTTGCAGCGGACGACGGCGTGATGCCGCAGACCATTGAAGCTGTTCAGCACGCAGTAGCGGCTGGCGTTCCACTGGTTGTTGCAGTGAACAAGATCGACAAGCCAGGCGCTGACCTGGACCGCATCCGCAGCGAGCTGTCGGTGCACGGCGTGACTTCCGAAGAGTGGGGCGGTGATACGCCGTTCGTTCCGGTTTCCGCGAAGATGGGTACCGGTGTCGACGACCTGCTGGAAGCTGTCCTGCTGCAAGCCGAAGTTCTGGAACTCAAGGCGACTCCTTCGGCTCCTGGCCGCGGTGTCGTGGTTGAATCGCGTCTCGACAAAGGTCGTGGCCCGGTAGCAACCGTGCTGGTTCAAGACGGTACCCTGCGCCAAGGCGACATGGTCCTGGTCGGTTCGAACTATGGCCGCGTGCGCGCCATGCTCGACGAGAACGGCAAGCCAATCAAGGAAGCCGGTCCTTCCATCCCTGTCGAGATCCTCGGCCTGGACGGTACCCCGGACGCTGGCGACGAGATGAGCGTAGTGGCCGACGAGAAGAAAGCCCGTGAAGTGGCTCTGTTCCGTCAAGGCAAGTTCCGCGAAGTCAAGCTGGCCCGTGCTCACGCCGGCAAGCTGGAGAACATCTTCGAGAACATGGGTCAGGAAGAGAAGAAGACGCTCAACATCGTCCTCAAATCCGACGTCCGTGGTTCCCTGGAAGCTCTGCAGGGCGCGCTCAACGGCCTGGGCAACGACGAAGTGCAAGTGCGCGTAGTCGGCGGCGGTGTCGGTGGTATCACCGAATCTGACGCCAACCTGGCACTGGCTTCCAACGCTGTACTGTTCGGTTTCAACGTACGTGCCGATGCTGGCGCCCGTAAGATCGTCGAGCAGGAAGGTCTGGATATGCGTTACTACAACGTGATCTACGACATCATCGAAGACGTCAAGAAAGCCCTCACCGGCATGCTTGGCAGCGACGTCCGGGAGAACATCCTGGGTATTGCTGAAGTCCGCGATGTATTCCGCTCGCCGAAGTTCGGCGCGATCGCCGGTTGCATGGTTATCGAAGGTGTTGTGCACCGTAACCGTCCAATCCGTGTACTGCGTGAAGACATCGTTATCTTCGAGGGCGAGCTGGAATCCCTGCGCCGCTTCAAGGATGACGCTTCCGAAGTACGTGCCGGCATGGAATGCGGTATCGGCGTGAAGAGCTACAACGACGTCAAAGTCGGCGACAAAATCGAAGTCTTCGAGAAGGTTCAGGTTGCTCGCAGCCTCTAACTCGCGCACTTCAAGAGCCGCGATGGTCAGCCCCATGCATTTGCACGGCGCCATCAGCGGACTCTAAACGCAACGCCCGGTCTGGCTTCTGTCAGGCCGGGCGTTTGCCGCTTTCAGACCACACGGGTTTCACCGTGAGGCAGTAACAGGTAACAAGACATGGCAAAAGAATACAGCCGTACCCAACGTATCGGTGATCAGATGCAGCGTGAGCTGGCGCAACTGATCCGTCGTGAAGTCAAAGATCCCCGCGTCGGCCTGGTAACCATCACCGCCGTCGAAGTCAGCCGTGATGTGGGCCATGCGAAGATTTTCATCACCGTCATGGGCCAGGACAGCGCTGAAGACATCGCCCAGAGCATCAAGGTGCTGAACTCGGCAGCTGGCTTCCTGCGCATGCAGTTGGCCCGTGAAATGAAGCTGCGCAGCGTGCCGCAACTGCATTTCCACTACGACGAAAGCGTCGTGCGTGGTGCTCACCTGTCGGCCCTGATCGAGCGTGCCGTGGCAGAAGACAGCCAGCACCCAGTGGTCGCAGAACCCGAAGACACCAAGGAGTAATCGGTGGCTCAGGTCAAACGTATCCGTCGTAACGTCAGCGGCATCATCCTGCTGGACAAGCCGCTGGGGTTCACCTCCAACGCGGCTTTGCAGAAGGTTCGCTGGTTGCTCAACGCCGAGAAAGCCGGGCACACCGGTAGCCTCGATCCGTTGGCCACCGGCGTATTGCCGCTGTGCTTTGGCGAGGCCACCAAGTTCTCGCAATACCTGCTGGATTCAGACAAGGGTTATGAAACCCTGGCGCAGTTGGGCAAGACCACCACCACGGCGGATGCCGAAGGTGAAGTTTTGCAGACCCGCGAAGTGACCGTTGGTCGTACTGATATCGAAGCGGTATTGCCGGAATTTCGCGGTCAAATCAAACAGATACCGCCGATGTACTCCGCCCTCAAGCGTGATGGCCAGCCCCTTTATAAACTGGCCCGTGCCGGTGAAGTGGTGGAGCGCGAACCGCGTTCTGTTACTATTGCGCGCTTGGAATTACTCGCTTGCGAAGGCGATACTGCGCGCCTCGCGGTGGACTGCAGCAAAGGCACCTATATCCGCACCCTGGTGGAAGATATTGGTGAGAAGCTTGGCTGCGGCGCCTATGTTGCAGAACTGCGACGGACGCAGGCAGGCCCTTTCAGCCTGGCCCAGACGGTCACCCTGGAAGAGCTTGAAGCGGTACACGCCGAAGGCGGCAACGAAGCGGTCGACCGCTTCCTGATGCCATCGGACAGCGGCTTGCTGGATTGGCCGCTCTTGCAGTTCTCGGAACACAGTGCGTTCTACTGGCTCAATGGTCAGCCGGTGCGGGCTCCCGATGCACCGAAGTTCGGCATGGTGCGGGTACAGGATCACAACGGTCGCTTTATCGGTATCGGTGAAGTGAGCGAAGACGGGCGTATTGCGCCGCGTCGACTGATTCGGTCGGAATGACCGAAACCGGTCTGTGTAAAAGCAGGCTGGCGAGGGTGGCTGTTAACAGGCACGGTCACTGCTCATTTATAGATACAGGGATTTGTCCCTGGCCTGTTGAAGCTGTTTCTTTGAAACAGTTTCCTGATAAAAGGATTGCCTCATGGCTCTCGACGTTCAAGAAAAAGCTCAAATCGTAGCTGACTACCAGCAAGCTGTTGGTGACACTGGTTCGCCAGAAGTGCAAGTTGCACTGCTGACCCACAACATCAACAAACTGCAAGGTCACTTCAAGGCCAACGGTAAAGATCACCACTCCCGTCGTGGTCTGATCCGCATGGTTAACCAGCGTCGTAAGCTGCTGGACTACCTGAAAGGCAAGGACGTGAGCCGTTACAGCGCTCTGATCGCTCGCCTGGGTCTGCGTCGCTAATCAGCGATTGCGCTAGAGGTTGGTTGTCTGTCTTGCGTCAGTGGGTTTCCCGCTGGCGTAGGGCAGGCTCCCAGCCTCAAGTTTTATCTGGATACACGTTTTACCCTGGACAGGCGTTGGGCCGATTCCCGACATTGCCCAAGAATTTCGCAAGAAACCAGTTCCCCCAAGAGCCACAAAGAAGGTAGGACACCGTGAACCCGGTAATCAAAAAATTCCAGTTCGGTCAGTCGACCGTTACCCTCGAGACTGGCCGTATCGCCCGTCAGGCCTCCGGCGCAGTATTGGTCACCGTTGACGACGACGTCAGCGTATTGGTGACCGTGGTTGGCGCCAAGCAAGCCGATCCAGGCAAGGGCTTCTTCCCTCTGTCCGTTCACTACCAGGAAAAGACTTACGCTGCCGGTAAGATCCCTGGCGGTTTCTTCAAGCGCGAAGGCCGTCCTTCCGAGAAAGAAACCCTGACTTCCCGACTGATCGACCGTCCGATCCGTCCGCTGTTCCCTGAAGGCTTCATGAACGAAGTGCAGGTTGTCTGCACCGTCGTTTCCACCAGCAAGAAGACCGATCCGGACATCGCTGCGATGATCGGTACCTCGGCTGCCCTGGCCATCTCGGGCATCCCGTTCGACGGCCCTATCGGCGCCGCCCGTGTTGCTTTCCACGAAAGCACCGGCTACCTGCTAAACCCGACTTACGAGCAACAAGCTGCTTCGAGCCTGGACATGGTCGTTGCCGGTACTTCCGACGCCGTGCTGATGGTTGAATCGGAAGCCAAAGAGCTGACCGAAGACCAGATGCTGGGCGCGGTACTCTTTGCTCACGACGAGTTCCAGGTGGTGATCAACGCCGTTAAAGAACTGGCTGCCGAAGCTGCCAAGCCAACCTGGAACTGGGCCCCTGCGCCAGAAGCCACCGAACTGCTGGGCGCTATCCGTGCCGAGTTCGGCGAAGCCATCTCCCAGGCTTACACCATCACCGTCAAGGCCGATCGTTACGCACGCCTGGGCGAGCTGAAGGATCAAGTGGTTGCCAAGCTCTCCGGTGAAGAAGGCCAGCCTTCGTCCAGCGAAGTCAAAGCGGCTTTCGGCGAAATCGAATACCGCACCGTTCGCGAAAACATCGTAAACGGCAAGCCACGTATCGACGGTCGCGACACCAAGACCGTTCGTCCGCTGAATATCGAAGTCGGCGTTCTGCCGAAGACTCACGGTTCGGCACTGTTCACCCGTGGCGAAACCCAGGCCCTGGTCGTTGCAACCCTGGGCACCGCCCGTGACGCGCAACTGCTGGACACCCTGGAAGGCGAGAAAAAAGACCCGTTCATGCTGCACTACAACTTCCCGCCGTTCTCGGTAGGTGAGTGTGGTCGCATGGGTGGCGCCGGTCGTCGCGAAATCGGTCACGGCCGTCTGGCTCGTCGTTCGGTTTCGGCCATGCTGCCTGCTGCTGACGTGTTCCCGTACACCATCCGTGTGGTATCGGAAATCACCGAATCCAACGGTTCCAGCTCCATGGCTTCCGTTTGCGGTGCTTCCCTGGCCCTGATGGACGCTGGTGTGCCAATGAAGGCGCCGGTTGCCGGTATCGCCATGGGTCTGGTGAAGGAAGGCGAGAAATTCGCAGTCCTGACCGACATCCTGGGTGACGAAGACCACCTCGGCGACATGGACTTCAAAGTAGCCGGTACCGCCAAAGGCGTAACCGCGCTGCAGATGGACATCAAGATCAAAGGCATCACCGAAGAAATCATGGAGATCGCCCTGGGCCAGGCCCTGGAAGCTCGCCTGAACATCCTCGGTCAGATGAACCAGATCATCGGTCAGTCCCGTACCGAGCTGTCGGCCAACGCTCCGACCATGATCGCGATGAAGATCGACACCGACAAAATCCGTGATGTCATCGGTAAAGGCGGCGCGACCATCCGTGCGATCTGTGAAGAAACCAAGGCTTCGATCGACATCGAAGACGACGGTTCGATCAAGATCTTCGGCGAAACCAAGGAAGCTGCTGAAGCTGCTCGTCAGCGCGTACTGGGCATCACCGCAGAAGCCGAGATCGGCAAGATCTACGTCGGCAAGGTTGAGCGCATCGTCGACTTCGGCGCATTCGTCAACATCCTGCCGGGCAAGGACGGTCTGGTTCACATCTCCATGCTGAGCGACGCTCGCGTAGAGAAAGTGACCGACATTCTGAAAGAAGGCCAGGAAGTGGAAGTGCTGGTACTGGACGTGGACAACCGCGGCCGCATCAAGCTGTCCATCAAAGACGTGGCAGCAGCCAAGGCTTCGGGCGTTTAACGACCCCTTAGCACTACGCTGAACAAGCAAACGCCCCGACTGGTTCGGGGCGTTTTGCTGTGGGGCGCAAACAGGGTCGCCATTTGCCTGCCCCCGGAGGCAGTGCTAGGTTTAGCCCATGCCGGTGTAGCTCAGTCGGTAGAGCAGCGCACTCGTAACGCGAAGGTCGCAGGTTCGATTCCTGTCTCCGGCACCACTCCTTTCCGACTCATATGACTCTCGCCATTGCTCGGCAGCGGCCCTTTCAGGTGCTGGCCCCCGGGCTCATCTCACCTTGCGGCTCAGCTCATCGAGGCTGCGCTCTAGTCGGTCCAACTGACGGTCCTGATTGCTCACTGTACGCTTGAGGTCGGACAGTTCACTGCTGTTTGAACTGGAACCCGAACCCCCGTTGCGCTTGAGGTCTTCTACCTGCTTGCTGAGTTTGTCCAACTGGCGCTCCTGATCGCTGACGCTGCGCTTGAGGCTGGATTGGTCATTGCTGCTGGAGCTGGAACCATTGTTGCGTTTGAGCTCTTCGATGAGACGGGCCTGTTCGCTGACGGTTTTCTTCAGGCTCTCCACATCCGCGTTGCTGCGCTTCAGGCTGTCCTGCAGGTTCTGCAAGTCATTAGCACTGAAACGTGAGTTGTGTAGGGTGTAGACGCCGTGGGAATCGCGGCGAAGGGTGCCGATGCTGTCGGATGACGAGCCGTTGTCCGGGCTGAACTCGATACCGGCCTGGGCCGCCTGCGCCAGGGATGTGCCGCCCAGCAGCAAGGCCGCCAAGGCAGTGGCCAGAAGGGCTGGAGAGGAGGTTGAACGCTTGGGCATCACTGGGTTCCTTGTGAAGTGCCGATGTGGCACATCGCTATGACTGCGAATGTTGATTTCGGTTCCAGGGTGCAGGCCCGCCTGGGCGGCGGTGGTGTGGGGGTTTGTACAGGTTCTTAGGAAATTGATGTCGTGACCCATATAAATCGTGGGCCAAAGGTCCTATATTCAGACCCTGTCTGAGCACCAGCTTGCTGTTTTCAGATGATCCCGAATGGTTCTGAGGGCCAGATAAACCGGCATGTGCAGCGGTTTTTTGCGGCAAAGAGATCCCAACGATCCAGATCCATCTTCCATTCCTATGATCAGAGAGAACGAGATGATTCCTAAAGAAGCAAGAATCGACGTAGCGCTTGAAAGGTACTTGGCTGCCACGCCTTCCTTGCAAGAAGAAATCAGTGCCCTGAGCCCGCAAGAGCAGAAGCAGCAGGCGCAGTGGGCTTTTGAGGACGAGGCGGAGTCGCGGGGCATCGAGCCCTGGGAGCTGGTTCTGGACCTGGTGGCCGAGAACCCGGAAGAGCTCAAGGCCATGCGCCTTGAAGTGCATCAGGAAGTGGCTGAAGCACTGGGCATGGACCTGCAGGACTATCTGGAACTCAACGAAATCGAAGTATGACCCGAGCGCCAGCCTGATCAGGGCTGGCGTTTTTCCTGGATCAGATGCTCAGGCGCATCGACAGGTCCACGGCCTTCACATCCTTGGTCATCGCACCAATGGAGATGTAATCGACGCCGGTTTCGGCGATCGGGCGCAAGGTGCTTTCATTGATCCCGCCGCTGGCCTCGAGCTTGGCCTTGCCGGCATTCAGGCGCACCGCTTCGCGCATGTCATCCAGGCTCAGTTCATCGAGCATGATGATGTCGGCACCCGCCGCCAGCGCTTCCTGAAGCTCCTCCAGGCTTTCCACCTCGATTTCCACCGGCTTGCCCGGGGCAATCTTGTGGGCGGCCGCAATGGCCTGGGCAACGCCACCGCACGCCGCAATGTGGTTTTCCTTGATCAGGAAGGCGTCGTACAGCCCGATGCGGTGGTTATGGCAGCCGCCGCAGGTCACCGCGTACTTTTGCGCCAGACGCAGCCCCGGAAGGGTCTTGCGGGTATCCAGCAGCTTGACCTGGGTGTCAGCGACGAAATCGGCGTAGTACTGGGCGCGGGTCGCCACGCCAGACAGCAATTGCAGGAAGTTCAGCGCGCACCGTTCGCCACTGAGCAGCGACCGGGCCGGGCCTTCGAGGTGAAACAGCACCTGGTTGGGGCTGACCCGCTCGCCATCGGCGACCTGCCAATGCACCGCCACCCGTGGATCCAACTGGCGAAATACCGCGTCGACCCAGGCCGTGCCGCTGATGACGGCGGCTTCACGGGTGATGATGGTGGCTTTGGCCAGGCGTTCGGCCGGGATCAGTTGCGCGGTGATGTCGCCGTTGCCGATGTCTTCCAGCAACGCGCGGCGCACATTGGCTTCGATTTCGGCGGTCAAGTCGGCGAGGCGTAGATTCGGCATAACGGGCTCCACAAACAAAGTGCGCCGATTATAGGGCCATGGCCTTGGCGAACCCAAGGCGGCAAATACCTTCACCTCCGGCGAACCTGAATTGGCTCGGCTTGTCTGAGACTTCAGGCAGTGACGGCGCAGGCTAATTGAAGACGCGTTGCAGAGTCTGCTGGCACAAGAGGGGGCTTTTGCCAGATAATCCGCCTTTCGATTGACGTCATAGCTTTGACGTTCCTTGATTCCCTCTCAATACCGACGTGCAGTGGAGTGCACCTGCTTCCGCTGAGAGCCGACTGTGAGCGTTGTCGGCGCATTATTCGAACCGAAGAACCACCTTTCAGGAGGCTTGGATGCACAACGACGGGAATGTAGTGCCTTTGCACAAGGCGGCTACAGATCAGGCGACGGCTTCGCCGCTTGCCCGCCTGCCTGTGCTGCTGCTTCAGGTTCGTGACAAGGCGGCCCAGCAACTGCGCCATGGCCTGCAGGAACTGTTCGATAACGCCGACGATACCCTCTTCGAAATGGCCGACCGGGCGCAGAACAACGTCGACCAGAACACGTTCTTCGAAGCCATGCGCGACCTGCGCCTCAAGCGCAAAAGCATTGAGCGCGCGTTCCTCGAACAATTCTTCGAAGCCTTTGCCGGCCTGGTGCAGTACGAGCCGCCGCTGAGCCTGCCGACCTCGACGGTCGACGATTCGGCCCAAACCACCGATGACCTGGAAAAGGCCGTGGCCCTGGAAGCCATGGTGGCCAAGGTACTCAAGCGCGACGGGCTGGTCCTTGGGCAGTTGACCGCGCGTTTGAGTGCACTGTTGGGCAAGCACCTGGATGAGCAAAGCAACCCCATGGGCCCGGGCAGGCTTTGTGGGTACTTCATGCAGGCCGGGCGCAGCCTGGGGGTGGAGATCAAGGTCAAGCTGATCATCCTCAAACTCTTCGAACGCTACGTGCTCAGCGACGCCGACCATCTGTACGCCGAAGCCAACCAATTGCTGATCGTCACCGGCGTGTTGCCTGAGTTGCTGCCCACGCCGTCGCGCCGGGCCACCGACCGGGCGGTCAACCGCAGTTCATACACTGCGCAGGCGTCCACTCCGGCTGGTGCGGGCCCTTCGACAAACGACGACAGCGTCCATGAAGTCTTCGGTGCATTGCAGGCGCTGCTGTTTCACGTACGCGGCAGCGTCGCCCCGACCCTGGAAGCCAGCGCTGAGACCCAGCCCATTTCCACTCGCGACTTGCTGCGCCTGCTGTCGCACTTGCAGCAATATGTGCCGGCCCACAGTGCCTTGGACGATTTCGACCTGCGTAACCAATTGGAGCAGCTACTGACCCGGGTCAGCGTCAAGAGTGGCAAGTCGCGGGTGGTCGATGTGGTCGACGAGGACGTGATCAACCTGATCGCCATGCTCTTCGAGTGCATCCTCGACGACCGCAACCTGCCGGACTCCCTCAAGGCGCTGATTGGCCGCCTGCAGATCCCCATGCTCAAGGTGGCGGTACTCGACAAGAGCTTCTTCAGCCGCGGTAATCACCCGGCCCGGCGCCTGCTCAATGAAATCGCCACGGCGGCCATGGGCTGGGAAGCCTGCGACGATGGCCAGCGCGACAGCCTGTACCTGCGGATCGAGCAGGTGGTGCAGCGTTTGCTGAATGATTTTGTCGACGACCCGGCGATTTTTTCAGAGCTGCTGGCGGACTTCCTGGTATTCGCCACCGACGAGCGCCGTCGCAGCGAGTTGCTGGAACAGCGCACACGGGATGCCGAAGAGGGCCGAGCCAAGGCCGAACTGGCCCGGCGTTGCGTCGAGCAGGCACTCAATGATGCGTTGCTGGGCAAAGTCTTGCCCCAAGTGGTGGTGGAGTTCGTCGAGCAGGCCTGGAGCCAGGTATTGCTGCTCAGTTGGCTCAAGCACGGCGAAGCGTCGATGGAGTGGCAGGCCGCGCTGAACATCATGGAGGAGCTGATCTGGAGTGTGCAGCGTCACTCGCAACCGGATGCCGCAATGCGCTTACTGGCGCTGGTGCCGGGCCTGCTCAAAGGCTTGCGCGACGGCTTGAGCAGCGCCGCGTTCGACCCCTTTGCCACCAGTGAATTCTTCAGCCAACTGGAGGCCCTGCACCTGGACCTGTTCGAGCAACAGGCCGAGGCTTCGGTGGCGGTGATCGACGCCGCACGCTCGCCGCTGGTCAAGGTCGAGCAGGAAATCGTCCTGCCGTCCGCCGAAGAGGGCCCTCTTGAGGCGGCGCCGCTGGCCCTGGCGGCGACCGACCCGGGCGTGCTCCAGGTCGACCAGTTGCGCCTGGGCGCGTGGGTCGAGTTCCTCGAGGACGACGACATCAACGTGCGCTGCAAATTGGCGGCAATCGTCGAGCAGCCGGTGGCCAAGTACATCTTCGTCAACCGCACCGGGATGAAGGTCCTGGAGCGCACGCGCATGGGGCTGGCCCTGGAGTTTCAGCGCGGTGCGGTGCGTACGCTGGACGATACTCTGCTGTTCGACCGGGCACTGGAGTCGGTGATCGGCACCTTGCAACGGCTCAATCGCGGCAAGTGATCGCAACCTGTGGGGCGAACGCGGCATACTGAGCCACCCAAGGCTTTAGTTGAAGGAAACGGTATGCGGTTGGACCCTGCCACGGGTTGGTTTCACGGTGTGCGTCATTGCCCATCACCCAATTTCAATGAGCGCCCGGGGGGCGAAATCTCCCTGCTGGTGATTCACAACATCAGCCTGCCGCCGGCCCAGTTCGCTACGGGCAAGGTGCAGGAATTCTTCCAGAATCGCCTGGATGTCACCGAACACCCTTACTTTCTCGGGATCGCCGATTTGCGCGTGTCGGCGCACTTTCTGATTGAGCGCGACGGCGGCGTGACCCAGTTTGTCTCTTGCCTGGACCGGGCCTGGCACGCCGGGGTGTCCTGTTTCGAGGGACGCGAGACGTGCAATGACTTTTCCCTGGGGATCGAGCTGGAAGGCACCGACGAGTTGCCGTTCACCGATGCCCAGTACACGGCCTTGATTCGCCTGACCCGGCAGTTGCGGGCAGCGTTCAGCGGCATCACCGTGCAGCGCATTTGTGGGCACAGCGATATCGCTCCCGGGCGCAAGACTGACCCGGGGCCAGGATTCGATTGGGCGCGTTATCGTGCCGCTTTGGAGCAGGGGGAAGAACAATGAGTTTTCTGGTGTTGCTGCTGGCGGTGTGGGTCGAGAAGTTCTCCGCGCTGCGTCAACGTATCCAGCGGGACGGCCCTTGGTTGGGCGAGCTGGCTAGGCTGGAAGCCAGTCCCCGGTTAAGCCAGCGTCCCTGGCTGACCTTGGTGTTGCTGGTGCTGGTGCCGGTGTTGCTGTTGGGCCTGCTGCTGTGGGCGCTGGAGCCGCTGCTTTATGGCTTGCTGGCCCTGCCGGTGCACCTGCTGGTGCTGATTTACGCCCTGGGCCGTGGCGATCTGCTGGCGGGCCTGGGCCCGTTCCGTGACGCCTGGCGCCGAGAGGACTTGCAAGCCTCGGCCCATGTCGCCCAGCGCGACCTGAACATCTGCGCCGAGAGTGGCGAACAACTGCTGGAGCGGGTTCAGGGGCACTTGTTGTGGCAGGCCTACCAGAGCTTTTTCGCGGTGATCTTCTGGTACTTCCTGCTGGGGCCGGTGGCAGCCTTGAGTTATCGCCTGCTGGCCCTGGCCGCCGAGCGGGGCCAAAACCCGGCACTGGTGGAGCGCGCCGCACAACTTAGGCACGCCTTCGACTGGCTGCCGGTGCGCCTGCTGGCGGCCAGCTTTGCTTTGGTGGGCAATTTCGTGGCGGTCAGCCGGGTGATGCTCCACGAATTGCTGAACTGGAACATCAGCGCTGCGCAGTTGGTGGAAAAGGTCGGCCTGGTGGCGGGGGAGATCCCGGCACCGGCGGCGGGCGCCGATGGCATCAACAGCCTGGACCGGATCTGGGAGCTGCTGCTGCGTGCGGCGGTGCTCTGGTACGCCGGCTTTGCCCTGTGGACCCTGTTGCTCTGATCCCAGCGAGTGGCGAGGCACCTGCCTCGCCACGGCTTCCTTCCCAGACGGCCCTTGGCCGTGTCCCGCTGACCGCCCTTAAGCGCGGTTAACTTTAAGTTACAAAACCTCCAGTGGATTTGCGCTATACAGAAACAGCGTCGAAATAGTGGCGATCTGCTGCTTTCTCGTGCCTGCCCATAACAATAAAACAATTGGGGGACTTCCTTGTGAAGCGCTTGCTCTATCCCGCCGTGGCCCTGATGAACCGCCTGAGCTTTGGCATGAAGTTCAGCCTGATCAGCGTGTTGTTTTTCCTGCCGATGCTGGTCACCAACTTTTACCTGGTGCGCGATGCCTATCGCGAGTTCCAGGGCACTCAGGTGGAGCTGCAAAGCCTTGACCTGTTGGGCAGCAGCCTGAGCCTGCGGCGCGACCTGGAAACCCTCAACAACCTGGTGCAGATCAACACCAGCCTGGGGCAATCGGGCAAGGCGGGGGATATTGAAGGCACCATCAACGCTCTGGAGCAGACTGTGCTTGAGCGTCTGCAGGGGTTGCACGCGGTGACGGTGGAGCCTGAGCAGGTCGAGGTCTTCGACGGCAAGCGTGACGAACTGATTGCCGCGTTCAAGGCGCAGCAGGCGGAAAAATCCCTGCAAAGCAAAAGTGCAATGATCGGCAAGCTGCTGGGCAGCGCACAGATTTTCAGCCAGATCATCGCCAGCCAGTCGGGCCTGAGCCGCGACAGCCAGAGCGACATTCGCCAACTCAGCGAATTGATCACCAGCGTCACTCCGCAAATCACCCAGACCCTGGGCGAGGGCCGGGCCATGGGCGCCTACTCCCTGGGCCTGGGCTTTTTGAATTCATCCTCCAGCACGCGCTTCGACGAGCTGTTGGTGCAGATCGAAAAACTGCAGGCCGAGTATGGCCTCAAGTTGCAGGACGCGCTGGCCGCCAGCCCGGCGGCTCGCAGCGTACTGCAAGCCCGCGCCGATGCCAGCCGGGGCTCCCTCAAGCAGGCCAGCGAGCTGTTCGAAGAGCAGGTGGTGATGGCCGATACCCTCGACGCGCCCTGGCAGGGCTTTTATGACCAGCTCAGCGGTTTCATGGCCCAGACCTACGCGCTCAACGAGGCGACCCTGGGCTTCCTTGCGGTGGAACTGCAACAGCGCCTGGAGCAGAACCGCAGCCAGATGGTCCTGCTGGTCTTGGCCCTGGCGGCGGTGTTCCTCCTGATTGTTTACCTGTATGGCGGCTTCTATGCCTCGACCCGCACCACCCTCAAGCGCTTGGGCGGCGTGATGGACAAGGTGGCCGCCGGCGACATGACTGTCAGCTTCACCGCCCACAGCCGTGATGAGCTGGGTGAGTTGGGCAAGGTGTTCAACGGCACGGTGCTGAAGATCCACGACCTGATCGAGCGCGTGGGGCAGACGGTCGACGAAGTCGAGCGCCAGGCCGGCCAGGTGGAGAACGTCTCGGCCCAGAGCAACCAGGCGGTGGCCGGTCAGCGCAACCAGATCGAACTCGTGGCCACGGCGATGAACCAGATGTCCGCCACCGCCCAGGAGGTGGCGCGCAGTGCTGCGGCGGCGGTCAGCAGCGCCCACAGCGTGAATGACGAAACCCTCAGCGGGCGCGGGCTGGTGGAGTCCCAGCAAGGCAGCATTGCCCGGCTGGCCAGCGAGATCGACCAGTCAGTGGTGGTAATCAACCAACTGGCCAGCGACAGCCAGTCCATCAGCCGGGTGCTGGAAGTGATCAAAAGCATCGCCGAACAGACCAACCTCCCAAGGTCGGCCTGTTCCACTATGACCCGATCGAAAACCTGACGCTGGTGCGCCCCAGCGAGCAACAACTGGTGCTGTGCCGTGGTTTCGAACGCAAGGAAACCTACGTCCGCTACGGCCAGCGTTATCTGCTGAGCGG
>NZ_JALQCW010000034.1 GCF_023241715.1 Pseudomonas morbosilactucae | reverse complement strand
AGTTGGCTCGACCGGCACCCCACAAGGCCAGACCGTTGGCTGAAGATGGCTACGACCGGCACCCCACAAGGTCAAACCGTTGCTGCTGACGGTGCTGATCGCCTCGCCGAACGTCATCAGACTGTGAGCTGAGCCTGTGGCCGCCGTGAAAAAAGCCCGATCCCTGGATCGGGCTTTTGACTTTCTGTAAACCGTAACGCCCCGCCTTCCCCCTATGCCCCTCTCAAGTTCGACGCCGGCAAAGTTGATTTGCTAGAGTGCGCCGCTCCTCTTGGACAGAGAGCCAGCCCGCCCATGCTGCCCCGCGCCGAACAGAAGCAACAGACCCGCAACGCCTTGATGGACGCAGCGCGCCATCTGATGGAGTGCGGCCGTGGGTTCGGCAGCCTGAGCCTGCGTGAAGTGGCGAAAACCGCCGGCATTGTCCCCACCGGTTTCTACCGGCATTTTGCCGATATGGACCAACTGGGCCTGGTGCTGGTCAGTGAAGTCGGCCAGACCTTCCGGGAAACCATTCGCCTGGTGCGCCACAACGAATTCGTCATGGGCGGGATCATCGACGCCTCGGTGCGGATCTTCCTCGACGTGGTGGCGGCCAATCGCTCGCAGTTCCTGTTTCTGGCCCGCGAGCAATACGGCGGTTCGCTGCCGGTGCGCCAGGCCATTGCCCACCTGCGGGAAAACATCAGCGCGGACCTGGCGGCCGACCTGACGTTGATGCCGAAACTCCAGCACCTGGCGGCCGAGGACCTGGGCGTCATTGCCGACCTGATCGTCAAAAGTGTGTTCGCCACCCTGCCGGACATCATCGACCCACCGGCCCAGGCGCTGCCCGAGCACCTCACGCCCCAGGCCAAGATCACCCAGCAGCTGCGCTTCATCTTTATTGGCCTGAAGCACTGGCAAGGGCTGGGCAGTACCGAGTAAAGCTGCACGCCCCGATGCCGAGCCTGACCACCGGCCACGCCCCCTTCGAGCGCGCCGGCAGCCCATCGCGGCCTTGAAAAAGCACCGGCCTGCAGCAAAAACGCCCGCAACGCACCATCACAGTGCAAAACTTCGACAAGACGCACCAGCACGCCACAAAACAGACCGTCGGCCTGCCCCGTTTTCAGGCGTAAAAACCTGTATACAAAAGCTTTTGCGCGTCGCGACACTCGATTGGCAAGCCCCTTGCTCTGGCTTATGCATCGCTCATAGCTGGAAGCCCTCCGATGCTGGTGATTCACCGCAGAATCGACCCCCAACCCCTCTGGTCCGCCGAACTGCACCTGACCTTCGAGGCCCGAAGTAAAAGCCGCCTGCGCTGCTTCAGTGCCGACGGCGAAGACGTCGGGCTGTTTCTCGAACGCGGCCAGTCACCGCTGCATGACGGCGAGTGCCTGGAAGCCGAGGACGGCCGCATTGTGCGCGTCTGCGCACGTCCGGAAACCCTGCTCCATGTGACCTGCAGCAATGCCTTCGAACTGACCCGCGCCGCCTATCACCTGGGCAACCGCCATGTCGCCCTGCAAGTCGGTGACGGCTGGCTGCGGCTGCTGGACGACTACGTGCTCAAGGCCATGCTCGAGCAACTCGGCGCCCACACGGAAACCATCGAAGCGCCTTTCCAGCCGGAGCACGGTGCCTACGGCGGCGGCCATCACCATTCGCGGCACGGCGACGAAGACTTCAACTACCCGCCGCGCCTGCACCAGTTCGGCGTGCGCCCATGAATCCCGCCTGGGCCTTGCTGCGCCTGGCCAGTCCGCAATTGCCGATTGGCGGCTACAGCTATTCCCAGGGCCTGGAGATGGCCGTGGAACAGCAACGGGTGGTCGACCCCGACAGCGCCAGGCGCTGGATCAGCGATCAGTTGCTGCTCAACCTGGCCCGCTTCGAGGCGCCGCTGTTGCTCGCCCACTGCCAGGCCGCAGCAGACGAAGACTGGGCCCAGTTGCTGCAACTCTGTGAAGAGCATCAGGCCAGCCGCGAAACCCGCGAGCTGTACCAGGAAAGCCGGCAGATGGGGTACTCCCTGCAACAGCTGCTCAATGGCCTGCCTGAGCTGGATGCCAGCGCCCGGGGTTTTCTCGCCCAGCGTGCCGAACCGCACCTGGCCCTAGGCTGGGCCCTGGCCGCTCGGGCCTGGCAGATCAGCCCCCAGGACGCCCTGGCCGCCTGGCTCTGGAGCTGGCTGGAAAATCAGTTGGCGGTGCTGATGAAAACCCTGCCCCTGGGCCAGCAAGCCGCCCAGCGCCTGACCAGCCAACTGCTGCCCCTGTTGCAACAGGCCCAACACAACGCGTCCACGATCGACCCCAACCATTACGGCAGCGCCGCTTTCGGCCTGTCCCTGGCGTGCATGGCCCATGAGCGCCAGTACAGCCGTCTGTTCCGTTCCTAGGGCCTCTTACTTTGGAGAATCACATGAACTCACAACCTCTGCGCGTCGGCATCGGCGGCCCGGTGGGCTCCGGCAAAACCGCCCTGACCCTGGCCCTGTGCCTGGCCCTGCGCGAGCGCTACAACCTGGCGGTGGTGACCAACGACATCTACACCCGCGAAGACGCCGACTTTCTGGTGCGCAATGAAGCCCTGGCGCCAGAGCGGATCATCGGCGTGGAAACCGGCGGTTGCCCGCACACGGCGATTCGCGAAGACGCCTCGATCAACCTGGAAGCCGTGGACCAACTGAACCGGCGCTTTCCCGGGCTTGACCTGATCCTGGTGGAGTCCGGTGGCGACAACCTGTCGGCGACGTTCAGCCCCGAACTCTCGGACCTGACTATCTACGTGATCGACGTTTCGGCCGGCGACAAACTGCCGCGCAAGGGCGGCCCCGGCATCTGCAAATCCGACCTGCTGGTGATCAACAAGATCGACCTGGCACCGCTAGTGGGCGCGTCCCTGGAAATGATGGACAGCGACACCAAGCGCATGCGCGGCGGCAAGCCGTTTGTTTTCAGCAACCAGAAAACCGGCCAGGGCCTGGACGAGATCATTGCCTTTATCGAACGCCAAGGGCTGCTGAACGCGGCCTGATCCCCTTACTCAAACGCTCAACAAGGAAGCCACTCCATGACCTTCAAACGCATTGTCGGGGCCCTGGCCCTGCTGCTGACCCCAGCCCTGGCCTTCGCCCACCCGGGCCACGGCGACAACGGCCTGATGGCCGGTATCAGCCACCCCATCGGCGGCCTCGACCACTTGCTGGCGATGCTCGCCGTGGGCCTCTGGGCAGCCCAGCAACAAGGCACAGCCCGCTGGGCGCTGCCCTGCACCTTCGTCGGCACCATGCTGCTGGGCGGTGTGCTGGGTTTTGAAGGCCTGAACCTGCCAGCCCTGGAAAGCGGCATTGCCGCCTCGGTGCTGGCCCTAGGCCTGGCCGTCGCCCTGGCCGTGCGTCCGCCCCTGAGCCTGGCCCTGGTGGCCACCGCGCTGTTCGCGCTGTTCCATGGCGTGGCCCACGGCCTGGAACTGCCAGAGATGTCCAGCCCTTGGGCATACGCCGCCGGTTTTGTCGCCGCCACCGCCGCGCTGCATGCTGTCGGCTACGCCGTGGTACGCGTCCTGCCACAAGCCGCAGCCCCCCTGGTGCGCCTGGCTGGCGCCGCCTCGGCCGCCACCGGCGTCTGGCTGCTGGCCGGCTGAGCCTCCCGCCCCTGCGTGTAGGAGCCGGCTCCCTGGCGAAAGCGCTCTCAAGCACGCATTCGCTGGCGAGCCAACGAGGCTTGCAGGTCCGGGGTTATCGCTGACAGCCAGCGTCTACAGGGTGGGTGAGGCCGGGGGCTTCTCTGTTAACATGGCGCGCATTCAAACCTGCCGTGACGACGCCAGCCAATGCCCGATGTTTCCCGTTCCGCCTCCCAGCCTGAATCGAGCGCTCTGTTCAGCGCCGTGCAGCGGCATTTTCACCAGGTGATCGTGCCGCTGTGGCTTGGCCCGGGCTGGAACGCCGAGCTGGCGCTGCCCTACGAAGCCCTGGACGCCGAGCACCGGCCACTGCCGCCGCAGCGCTATCGCGCCATGGCCTGCGCCCGTCAGCTGTATGTGTTTTCCAGCCTGATCGGCGAGGCTGCCGCGCCCTTTGCCGAAGAGCGTGCTGCCGCTCTGTTCCGTTCCCTGCAACGGCACTTCCACGACGCTGAACACGGTGGCTGGTTCTACAGCATCGACCCTCAGGGCGCGCCACTGGATCAGCGCAAAGACCTGTATACCCACGCCTTTATCGTCTTCGCCTGTGCCCACTACTGGGCCAAGGTGCGCGAGCCGCTGGTGGAATCGGTGCTCAATGCCGCGCTGCAAGTGGTGGCCGAGCGCTTTGCCCGGGAAGACGATTTGTACGAGGCCAGCCTTGAGCGGGATTGGTCGTCCCTGGGCTCCGGCCCCCTGCAGAACCCGCTGATGCACCTGGCCGAGGCCTTTCTCGCGACCCTGGAAGTGCGTGACGACGCCCAGGTGCAACAGGCCCTGCTCGACCTCTGCGCGGCCATGCACGCAGGTTTTATCGACCCGCAGCACGGGGTAATGATGGAGAAGCCGCTGGGGGCTGTGGATAACTGGTTCGAGCCGGGCCATCAGTTCGAGTGGTTCTTTCTCCTGGCCTCTTCAGACTTGCTGCGCGGCGGCCCACTGCACCAGTCCCTGGACCAGGCCTTTGCCTTTACCGAGCAACGGGGCGTCAACCCGAACAATGGGGCGGTGCGCGCCATGCTCGATCTACAGGCACAAGGTGCGGCCAAGGATGAGACTCAGCGCATCTGGGCCCAAGCCGAATACCTGCGCGCCCTGACCTTGCGCACGGGCAGCGAGGCCCAGGTGCAGCGCCAGTTGCTGGCGCTGCAACAGCACTTCCTGCACGACGGCGGCTGGAACGAATGCCTGGATGCACAGAGTGTGGTCAGCCGACGGGACATGCCTTCAACCACGCCGTATCACTTGGCGACCTGCTATCGCGGGTTGGCTGAATACTTCGGCTGAACGCTGTTCGCCGGCAACCCGCTCCCCTGGGAGCCGGCCTGCCGGCGATAGACTCCACTCAGGCAATCCACTTGCGATCCCCGGTAAAGCTGATGGTCAGCCAACGAGCCGAATCGGCCTGACCCAACTGCGCGGAAATCTCCTCACGCAACTCGTCCAGGGTGGCCACGTTCTGCAGCGGGTAGTCCGCCGGCAGTACGATGTGGATCTCGATAAAACGCGCCCGTCCGTGCTTCTGCACGTAGCTGATGTAGTCGTCAAAACCGTGGGCGAGCTTGGCCTGCTCCATCACGCCGCGCACCTTCTCGTCCAACTGGTCCGGGGCGATGCCCAGCACATCGCGCAGGGCCGGCCGCAGGATCTTCAATGCCGGTGGCAACATGCTCAGGGCCAACAGGATCAGGATCGCCGGGTCGACATACACCGCCCATTGCCCGTGCCCGTGCCCGTAGTGCTTGAGCAGCAAGGCGCAGATAAAGCTCACCAGCAGCCCCACGGAGAGCATGGCGTCCACCAGCCAACTGATGTTGTCGAACTGGATCAACGACGACTTGAGGGTGCGATTGCGGTGGCGCACGTAGAAGAAATAAGCGAACTCCACCACGCTGAACACCGCCGCATAGACGATCACCAAGCCCAGCTCGATTTCACGGCCGCCATTGAGGATGCCGAACACACCGTTGAGAAACGCGTAGATGGCGATCAGCAGCAGGAAGCTGCCTTCAATCAGCAGCACCATGGGTTCCAGGTGCCAGAAGCCGAACTGGAAACGCTGGTTGCTTTGCTTGGCAATCAGCTGGGCGGTGATCAGCATCAGGATTTTGATAAAGGTCGCGATCAGGGAAAAAAAGCCATCGAACAGGATGGACTGGGCACCCGAAATAAAACCCGTGACGATCCCGGCGATCGCCACAGCGAACATCAGTACAGTGGATTGCTTGAGCAGCGCCTGCTCACCTCGGTTACTCACATACCCTCCTCTTGAACCTCGACCACAGCGCCTCAGGGCGAGACGCCGAAAAAACGGCGGGCGAAATTTTACCTTGGGCCGGCGACTTTCGCCTGAAGCGGTTCAGCGCAAGTGTTTCCGAAGATGAAAGACAGTGTAGAAGGCAATCGCCGGCCGGCTCCTGCTGGAACCGGCCGGGCGCTGCAACGCCTCAGGACTTGGCGTTGCGCTCGATGGAGAAACCGGCCCAGGTCTGGCTCACAGGCATCAGCTCCAGGCTGTTGATATTGACGTGGGCCGGGGTGTTGAGGACCCAGAAGATGGTGTCGGCGATGTCTTGCGGCTGGATCGGTTCGGCGCCCGCGTAGGTGGCGTCGTAACGCGCCTGGTCACCGGCGAAACGCACCAGGGAGAACTCGCTTTCGCACAGGCCCGGCTCGATGTTGGTCACCCGCACGCCGGTGCCTTGCAGGTCGCAGCGCAGGTTCAGGGAGAACTGTTTGACGAACGCCTTACTGGCACCATACACGTGGCTGCCCGGGTACGGATAATTGCCGGCGATGGAACCCAGGTTGATGATGCCGGCGCCACGGCCGTGGGCGATCAGGCGCGGCAACAGCAGGCGAGTGCTGTACATCAGGCCCTTGATGTTGGTGTCGACCATGGTGTCCCAGTCGTCCAGATCGCACTTGGGTGCAGGGTCGACACCCAGGGCCAGGCCAGCGTTGTTGATCAGCCCACGCAGCGTGCTGAAGGACGGCGGCAGGTTGGCAATGGCGGCTTCCATGGCTTTGCGGTCACGCACATCGAGCACCAGCCCATGCACTTCAGTCTGTTTCGAGAGTTCGGCGCAGAGGGCGTTAAGGCGGTCCTCACGGCGCCCGGTGAGCACCAGGGACCAACCGGCCTCGGCAAAACGCCGGGCGCAGGCTTCGCCAAAACCGGACGTCGCGCCCGTAATGAACAGTGTGGAAGTCATGGTGTTCTCCTTGCTGGGCTTCGCGCCGCCGATGAAATAAAAACCGCCCCGCAGCATGCCCGGCCTGGCTTTGAGCGGCAATAGAAGCCTGCCGCAGGCGCCTGCGAGAGCGTTTGACCCTCCATACCTGTACAAAAAACAATCAACCGCCGCCAGCCCATGGGTGGCGTGGCCTGCAGCCATGTGCACGCACCTTATCCACAGGCCGGTCCACAGTCTTTGGGGGCAAGTGCAAAACCCTGGAAGCCTCTATCCACAGGGCCTGCAGCCCGGTTTTGCAAGTTTTTTACTTGACCCGGGCCAGGCTGGCATGCAGCCCCTGGCCGACAGGGCGCACTCACGTCCATCAAGGCCATGGCCTGAAGCCAGTAACGACGGTGCTTAGCTGAGTCTTTCCAGAGTTTAACCACAGACTTATCCACAGGCTTTTCAACACCTGCTACGGCCTGTGGCTGCGACAATAAACAGGTTGACAAGCGCACCGACGGGCCGACTCAAAACCCCTGATCAAAAAACAATCACCACGCCACAAGCCACGCCGTTAAAGGCCTGCAGCCAGCTACTCCCACGTTACCCACAGCCAGTTCCACAGCAAACGGGGACAAGTCAAAACCCTGCCAAAACAACTGATTGCAGCGGCTTTATGCCGCGCTTTGGCAGCTTGCGAATAATGTTTTCCACAATTTCCGGAAATGGCTCACTGCGCGACGGAGAGCCGCTGGCACGGGATGGCGATAGTGCAGGCCTGATGGCTTTGCCGACGATGACGGGCGGCGGTATCTGGGGATAAAAAATGCCCCGGCGGCGTGGGCCGGCGGGGCATGTTTATGGGCTGGGCGGCAGATCAATGACCACCGAGGTAGGCGTTGCGCACTTCCTCGTTGACCAGCAGCTCCTTGCCGGTGCCGCTCAGGCGAATTTCGCCGTTGACCATCACGTAGGCACGGTCCGAGAGTTTCAGCGCGTGGTTGGCGTTCTGTTCCACCAGGAAGATGGTCATGCCGGTGGCCGCCAATTCGCGCAGGGTGGCGAAGATCTGCTTCACCACAATCGGCGCCAGCCCCAGGCTGGGTTCATCCAGCAACAGCAGCTTGGGCCGGCTCATCAGTGCCCGGGCAATGGCCAGCATCTGCTGCTCACCGCCGGACATGGTCATGGCCCGCTGGGTGCGCCGCTCCTTGAGCCGTGGGAACAGCTCGAACATGCGCTGCATGTCCTCGGTGGCGTACTTGTCGCCAATGGGGATGGTGCCCATCAGCAGGTTCTCTTCCACGGTCATGTCGGGGAACACCCGACGCCCTTCCGGGGACTGGGCGATGCCGTTGGAGGCGATGTAGTGGGAGGACTTGTGGGTGATGTCCACACCGCGGTAGAGAATCTGCCCGGACTCGGCCCGGGGCTGGCCGAAGATCGACATCAGCAGCGTGGACTTACCCGCGCCGTTGGAGCCGATCAGGCTGACGGTTTCCCCTTCGTTGATGTGCAGCGAAACGTTCTTAAGGGCCTGGATCGGTCCGTAGTAAACGTTCAACTCCTTGAGTTCGAGGATGGTTGCAGCGTTGCCAGCGTCGCTCATACCAGCTCCTCTTCGTCGGCACCCAGGTAGGCCGCGATCACTTTCGGATCGTTGCGGATCGCTTCCGGCCCGCCTTCGGCAATCACGTTGCCGTGGTCCAGCACCACGATGTGGTCGGAAATACTCATCACCATGCCCATGTCGTGTTCAATCAGCACCACGGTCAGATCGTGCTCGTCGCGCAGCAGCCGGATCATCGCGCTCAGCGCTTCGGTTTCCTGAGGGTTGAGGCCTGCGGCCGGTTCGTCGAGGCAGATGATCTGCGGCCGCGTGCACATGGCCCGGGCAATCTCCAGGCGACGCTGCTGGCCGTAGGACAGTTCACCGGCCAGGCGGTTGGCGCAGTCCACCAGGTCCACCACTTCCAGCCAATAGAAGGCGTGGTCGAGGGCGTCGCTCTCGGCCTGTTGATAACCCTTGGTGTTGAGGATGCCGGCCAGCATGTTGCGGTTGACCCACATGTGCTGGGCCACCAGCAGGTTCTCCAGCACCGACATTTCCTTGAACAGGCGAATGTTCTGGAAGGTCCGCGCCAGGCCGGCGCGGTTCACCAGGTGGGTGCCGCCGAACATCTTGTAGTACAGGCGGCTGGCGAAGCTTTTCGGCGACACGAAATCCGTGGCACGGAAGGCTTCCCCCAGCAGTTTGATGACGTTGGTGCTCTGGCCACGGGTGTTGAGTTCGATGCGCCCGCCCGAAGCCTTGTAGAAACCGGTCAGGCAGTTGAACACCGTGGTCTTGCCCGCGCCGTTGGGGCCGATCAGGGCGAAGATCGAGTTGCGTTTGACCTCCAGGCTGACGTCGCTGAGGGCCTTGATGCCACCGAAGTGCATCATCAGGTTCTGCACCTTAAGAATCACTTCGCTCATGGCGCGCTCCTCTGAGTCAGGGCACCTTTACGTGGGGTCACACCGGTACGGCTGATGCGGATCAGACCCCGCGGTCGCCAGATCATCATCAACACCATCAGCACCCCGAACAACAGCACTCGGTACTCGGAGAAGCTGCGCAGCAGCTCCGGCGCCACGGTGAGTACGAAGGCGGCAATCACCACGCCCACCGTCGAGCCCATGCCCCCCAGGACCACGATGGCCAGGATCAGCGCCGACTCGAAGAAGGTGAAGGACGACGGGTTGACGAAGCCCTGGTAGCTGGCGAAGAACACCCCGGCCAGACCGGCGGTGGAGGCACCGATGGTGAACGCCGAGAGCTTGACCAGCACGTGGTTCAGGCCCATGGCACGGCAGGCGATCTCGTCTTCACGCAGGGCTTCCCAGGCGCGGCCCACGGGCATGCGGGTCAGGCGATGCTTGACGTACAGCACCAGCAGCACCACCAGGAACAGCACGATGTAGATGAACAGGAATTTCAGGTTGGGGTTGTATTCCAGGCCGAAGAACTCGTGGAATGGCACCCCGCCATCCTTGGCCCGACGGCCGAATTCCAGGCCGAAGAAGGTCGGCGATGGCACCGGCATGCCGTTCGGCCCACCGGTGAAGGACAGCCAGTTGTTCAATACCAGGCGAATGATTTCACCGAAGCCCAGGGTCACGATCGCCAAATAGTCACCGTGCATGCGCAACACCGGAAACCCGAGGATGCACCCGGCCAACGCCGCCGCAATGGCGGCCAGTGGCAGCACCGTCCAGAAACCCAGGCCCAGGTACTGGTAACCCAGGGCCAGGCCATAGGCGCCGATGGCGTAGAAGGCCACGTAGCCCAGGTCGAGCAAGCCGGCCAGGCCCACCACAATGTTCAAGCCCAGGCCCAGCAGCACGTAGATCAGGCCGAGGATCACCACGGTCAGCAGGTACTTGTTGGCGAAAAACGGGAACACGATGGCAATCACAATCAACGCCGGGATGATCCAGCGCAGCCGCGACTTGTAGTCCGGCGCCCGCACATGCACCCCGGAGCCAGTGCTTTCAAAACCCTGGAGGATCTTCAGGCCCTTGGGAGTCTGCAGGAACAGGCTCATGGCGAAGCGGCCGATCATCACGATCGCCACCAGCCAGCCGACACGCGCCGGCTGCAGGTTGAAGCTGTAGCCGTCGAGCACGACGCCGACGATGGGCCCGAAAACAATCAACGAGATCAGCCCGGCGAGCACGGCGTCGACGACGCTCTTTTTGATATCAAGCGGTTTATTGGCAGCAGACATACTTATACCTTCGCCACGAGTGGGCGACCCAGCAGGCCTTGGGGACGGAAAATCAGAATCAGCACCAGCAGCGAGAAACTGAACACGTCTTTGTAGTCGGAGTTGATCAAGCCGGAGAACAGTGACTCGGAGATACCGAGGATGATCCCGCCGAGCATGGCGCCGGGCAGCGAACCGATGCCGCCGAGTACCGCGGCGGTGAACGCCTTGATGCCGATGACAAAGCCGGCATAGAAGTCGAAGGTGCCGTAGTTCATGGTGATCAGCACGCCAGCCAGGGCAGCCATGGCAGCACCGATGACGAACACGTAGGAGATCACCCGGTCGGTGTTGATCCCCAGGATCGAGGCCATCTTGCGGTCTTGCTGAGTGGCGCGGCACATGCGGCCGAGCTTGGTGTACTTGATGATGTAGGTGAGCAGTGCCATGCCCGCGAAGGCCGCCACCAGGATGAAGATCTTGGTGTAGGTGAGCTGCACGAAACCACTGCCGATATCGACCTTCCAGGCCCCGGCCAGCAGTGTCGGCACACCTTGTTGCTTGGCGCCTTGGCTGATCTGCGCGTAGTTCTGCAGGATCAGGGAAATACCGATGGCGCTGATCAGCGGTGCCAGTCGGGTGGAGTTACGCAGGGGTTTGTAGGCAACGCGCTCGATGACCCAGCCATAGACGCCGGTCACGACGACGGTGAAGACCAGGGTGCCGAGAATGAGTAGCGGGAAGGATTCGATGCCGAAGTAGGCCAGCAGAGCCAGACTGATTGCCGCGAGGTAAGCGGAAATCATGTAAACCTCGCCGTGGGCGAAGTTGATCATGCCGATGATGCCGTAGACCATTGTGTAGCCGATGGCGATCAGACCATAGACGGACCCGAGGGTCAGTCCATTGATCAGTTGCTGCAGGAAAATACCATCCATAACGCAATCTCACGCAGTGAGAACCTGCACACCTGTGGGCATGCGGTTCTTCTAGAAGAAAAAACAGAGACTTGTGCTTGAACAGCCCCCTCTGCAGGAGCTGGCTTGCCAGCGATCAAGCCCGAGGCTGAAACGCCCTCAGGCTCATCACCGACAAACCGGCTCCTACAGGAGGCCGGCGGCCAGAATGGCCGCGCGAATTACTTCTGCTTTTCCAACTGGTGGTATTTGCCGTCCTTGTCCCACTGGTAAACCACGTAGTCGGAGATTTTCAGGTCGCCCTTGGCGTCCCAGGTCTTCTCGCCCATCACGGTTTTAACCGGGTTGGCCTTCAGCCATTTGGCCGCGTCTTCGCCTTTGTTGGACTTGGCGCCGCTGAAACCGGCAGCCAGGGCCTGGACCGAAGCGTAGGCATACAGGGTGTAGCCCTCAGGCTCGGTGCCGGCCTTGCGGAAGGCATCTACCACGGTCTTGCTGTCTGGCAGCATGCGCGGGTCGGCGCCGAAGGTCATGTACACGCCGTCCACGTATTGCGGGCCGCCTGCGGTGGTCACCAACTCGTCGGTGACGATGCCATCATCGGACATGAACTTGACGTCTTTCAGGCCTTGCTCGCGCAGTTGACGCACCAGCGGGCCGGCTTCCGGGTGCAGGCCGCCGAAGTAGACGACATCGGCACCGGCGGCGCGGATCTTGGTCACGACGGCGCTGAAGTCTTTCTCGCCACGGGTCAGGCCTTCGTACAGCACCGGGGTGACGCCGCGCTTGGTCAGTTGCGCCTTGGTGGCGTCGGCCAGGCCCTGGCCGTAGGTGTCCTTGTCGTGCAGCACCGCGACTTTCTTGCCCTTGAGCACATCGACGATGTAGTCACCGGCGACGATGCCTTGCTGGTCGTCACGCCCGCACATACGGAACATGGCACTCAGGCCGCGCTCGGTGACTTGCGGGTTGGTGGAGCCCGGGGTGATGGCGATCACGCCCGCATCGCTGTACACCTCGGACGCGGGGATGGTGGACGACGAGCAGAAGTGCCCGACCACGCCCGCAACCTTGTCCTGGTCCACCAGGCGGTTGGCCACGGCCACGGCCTGCTTGGGTTCGCAGGCGTCATCGCCCTTGACCAGGACGATCTTCTCGCCGTTGACGCCGCCCTTGGCGTTGATTTCGTCAGCCGCTGCCTGTGCACCCTTCATGTACTGCTCGCCAAATGCCGCGTTGGCGCCTGTCATGGGACCCGCTACGCCGATCTTCAGGTCGGCCTGAGCAAACGCAGAAACACCCAACGCAGCTGCCACTGCGAGGGCCAGAAAGCCTTTCTTGTAAAACGTCTGGGACATGAGGTGGTGCTCCAAGGTTTTTTTAGTTGGCAATGCGACTTCACTGAATGCTCAGAGCAAGCGCCGTGCCATTGGTTTTTTATTCTGAAAAAAGTCGCTGTTTTCTTATTATTTCGACTGTTTCGAGCCCTTTTTTATTGGGCGTGCAACCGTCTAAACCGCTGAAGGTGAAACCTTTTGAAATAACAGGCGCAACCCGAGCGCGCCATCATTGCAACCACAGCGCAAATCAACGTGCAACCTGGCTGTAACAGCCCGCGTCACCGAACTGCACACCCCTGGTGCGGCACTGCTACGAGCCGCACCATTACAGGCTAGTCGCTGCGCTGAAAAGCGTCGTTATGTCGGCTGTATTTCCTCACTCAGATAACGATCCGCAGGCACTGGCCCGCGTGGTACAGGGAAAACCCGGCCTCGTACAGACAACTGCGCAGCCCCGCGCCAGCCACGGGCCGCAAGGGTGCGAAGGGAATCGGCAAGGCGTGAGGATTTCCGTTACACAAGTAGTCGGCGAAGGCCTTGCCGACCACGGTGCCGGTGGTCACCCCGCGTCCGTTGTAGCCGGTGACTGCCACCAAACCGGGCGCCGGCTCGAACAAACGCAGGAGGTGGTCGGGGGTGAATGCGATGCAACCGGTCCAGGTGGACTCCCACTCCACCGGTTTGAGGTAAGGAAAATAATGCTGCTGCACCCGGTCGGCCCAGGCCTTGAGGAACCACAGGGGTTTCTGCCGGCCATTACCCAGGCTGCCGAGCAACAGGCGCCCATCGGCATCGCGACGGATGCTGCTGAGCACTTGCCGGGTATCCCAGGAGCCCTGGCCGCCCGGCAAAATCTGCTGTGCGGCAGCATCGGTCAGGGGGCGAGACGCCACCTGATAGTAATAACCGGGGAAGAACGTGCGCCGCAGCTCGGTCCAGTCGCCTTCGGTGTAAGCATTGGAGGCAATCACCACCTGCTCGGCGAGGACCGAACCTTGGGCAGTCTGCACCGACCAGCGCTGGCCCTGGCGCTCCAGGCGAGTGACCGGTGAGTGATCGAACAGTTGCCCACCCAGATCCGCCACAGCCTTGGCCAGGCCGCTGGTGTAGGCCATTGGGTTGAGGGTGCCCGCACGGCGGTCGAGCAAGGCCGCGGCGATCTTCGTGGTGCCGGTGGCCGCCTCACAGGCGGCGCCGGTCAACAGTTCCACTGGCGCGCCACGGCGCAGCCATTGTTCTTCACGACTGCGCAGGTCGGCCGCACCGCGAGCGTTATGGGCCATGTGCAAGGTGCCTTCGCGGCGCAACTGGCAGTCGATGCGGTACTTGTCCACCAGGCTGAACACCAGGGCCGGCGCCGCGCCAAGCATGCGATTGAGGCGGCTGCCAACCTCGCTGCCGAAGCCGGCCTCGATCTCGTCCGGCGGGATCCACATACCGGCGTTGACCAGCCCGACATTACGCCCGGAACCACCATGGCCGGCGCGATGGGCCTCCAGCACACAGACCCGCTTGCCCTGCTCGAGCAAATGCAGCGCCGCCGACAAGCCGGTGAAGCCGGCGCCGATCACGCAGACATCGGTCGTCACTTCGCCGCTGAGGCCGGCGCGCTCAGGCCGCTGCGGGGTCAGTTTTTCCCATAGACATTCTTCTTGTAGCGTCATAGGTGCTCCTGGCGAAGCCGTGGCGAGCGTCAAGCGTGAAGCGGCCAGCAGGGTCACTGGCCGCGTATGGCTTGCCGCGGCTATTCGAAACTGATGCCTTGGGCCAGCGGCAGCTCCCGGGAGTAGTTGACGGTGTTGGTCTGGCGCCGCATGTAGCCGCGCCAGGCATCGGAACCGGACTCGCGACCGCCGCCGGTTTCCTTCTCGCCGCCAAAGGCCCCGCCGATTTCCGCGCCGCTGGGGCCGATGTTGACGTTGGCGATCCCGCAGTCGCTGCCCACCACCGACATGAACTGCTCGGCTTCACGCACGTCGGTGGTGAAAATGCACGAGGACAAGCCTTGCGGCACCGCGTTGTTGAGGCGCAAGGCTTCGGCAAACTCGCTGTAGCCGACCACGTAGAGGATCGGCGCAAAGGTTTCGTCGCACACCACTTCACTCTGTTCCGGCATCTCGACGATGGCCGGCGAGACGTAGTAGGCATTGGGGAATTGTTCCTGCAACTGGCGCTCGCCGCCGAACACCCGACCGCCTTCGCTCAAAGCCTGCTCCAGGGCGTCTTGCATGGCGTCGAAGCTGTGTTTGTCGATCAGCGGCCCCACCAGGTTGCCTTGCAGCGGGTGGCCGATGCGCACTTTGGAATAGGCGACCTTGAGGCGGGCGACAATCTCGTCTTTCACCGACTCATGGGCGATCAACCGGCGCAAGGTGGTGCAGCGCTGCCCGGCGGTGCCGACGGCGCTGAACAGAATGGCACGCACGGCCATGTCCAGGTCGGCGCTGGGGCCGAGGATCATGGCGTTGTTGCCCCCCAGTTCGAGGATGCTGCGGGCAAAACGCGCCGCCACTTTCGGCGCCACCTCACGCCCCATACGGGTGCTGCCCGTGGCGCTGATCAGTGCCACACGCGGGTCGTCGACCAGGGCTGCGCCGGCGTCACGTCCGCCGATGATCACCTGGCTCAGGTACTCGGGGGCATCGCTGAAATTGCTCAGTACCCGTGCCAACAGCGCCTGGCAGGCCAGGGCGGTAAGCGGGGTTTTCTCGGAGGGTTTCCAGATCACCGGGTTGCCGCAGACCAGGGCCAGGGTGGTGTTCCAGGCCCAGACCGCCACCGGGAAGTTGAACGCGCTGATGACCCCGACCACGCCCAACGGATGCCAGGTTTCGCGCATGTGATGGCCCGGACGCTCGGAGGCGATGGTCAAACCGTAGAGCTGGCGCGACAGGCCGACCGCGAAGTCGCAGATGTCGATCATCTCCTGCACTTCGCCCAGGCCTTCCTGGGTGATCTTGCCAGCCTCCCAGGACACCAACTCACCGAGGTCGGCCTTGTACTCGCGCAGGACTTCACCGAACTGGCGCACCAGCTCGCCACGACGCGGCGCCGGCACCTTGCGCCACAGCTCGAACGCATGCTCGGCGCGACTGACCTGCTGTTCAACCTCAGCGGCGCCCTGCCAATTCACTGCAGCGATACGGCTGCCATCGATGGGCGAATGCACGGGCTGCTGGCCAGCCTGGTACAGGCTCGGGTCAACACCAAGACGATCAAGCAATGCGGCAACCATGGGTCACTCCTTATCGGTGAGCGGGCAAAAGCCCGGGCCAGGTAGACGGCCTTTCAGGCCTGTAGTTGTAGCCCTCCTGAGACGGCTCAACAAACGACCTTTAGGCGAGATATCATTCCATTTATTCATGCTGCGCCGGCACCGCAGCGCCGAAACAAGAACAAAGGCCCTCCCCATGTTGAATAAACGCCACCTGCCGTCGATCACTGCCTTGCAGTGTTTCGAGGCGGTCACCCGGCACCTGAGCTTCACCCGCGCCGCCGAAGAGCTCAACCTGACCCAGAGTGCAGTGAGCAAACAGGTGGCCCAGCTCGAAGAGCTGCTGCAGCACCTGCTGTTTCGCCGAGTGCGCCGGCGCCTGCAACTGACGCCGGCGGGCAACCTGTACCTGGTGGAAGTGCGCAAGATCCTCACCCAGGTCGAGATGTCGACCCACTACCTGCGCTCCTACGGTGGCGAAACCGAGGTGCTGCGGGTCGCCACCCCGCCGACCTTCGGCGCCCGCTGGCTGGTGCCGCGGCTCAAGGGCTGGCGCTTGCAGCATCCGCATATCCATCTGGACCTGTGCAATGAGCAAGAGGCCGATGACCTGCTGCAAGGGCGCAGCGATGTGGCGTTCTACTTCGGCCAGGGTTCGCGCCCGGGCACCGAGTGCCTGAAGCTGTTCAGCGAACAACTGGTGGCCGTGTGCGCCCCCAGCAGCCTGCCGGCCCAGCCCTTCAGCGACCCCACGCAACTGGCCGAACTGGTGCTGCTGCAGAACGCCTCGCGGCCCCAGGCCTGGCACGACTGGTTCGACAGCCAGGGCTACCACACCGAGCACAGCTACCACGGCCCGCGCTTCGAAACGTTCTATATGTGCATCCGCGCGGCCCAGGTTGGCTGCGGCGTGGCCTTGCTGCCCCGGTTCCTGGTGGAGGAGGAGCTGGCCGACGGCAAACTGGTGGTGGCCTGGCAGCACCCCATGCCCAGCCACGACGCCTACTACCTGGCCTACCCCGAGCATTCGGCCGAGGTGCCCAAGGTCCGCGATTTTGTGCGCTGGATGCTGGAACACAAGGATTCGCCCGTCCCGTAGAGCACGGACAACCACTCGCCACCAAAAAACGCTGGTCAAGCGCAGGACGTCTATGCGCCACTACCGCCTTCATTAAAAGAGCTGAACGCCGCACACCTCGAAGCGGCCAGCATGGAGATTCCCGTTATGAGCGAGAGTGTGTTTGCCGATCGCATCGTGCAGAACCTGCTCGACACCGACTTCTACAAACTGACCATGATGCAGGCGGTGCTGCACAACTACCCCAATGTGGAAGTCGAATGGGAGTTTCGTTGCCGTAACAGCGAAGACTTGCGCCCTTATCTGGCGGAGATTCGCTACCAGTTCGAACGCCTGGCCGACCTCAGCCTGACCGCCGACCAGTTGGGTTTTCTGGAGCGCATCAGCTTCCTCAAGCCGGACTTCCTGCGTTTTCTCGGCCTGTTCCGCTTCAACCTGCGCTATGTGTACACCGGCATCGAAGACGGCGAGCTGTTTATCCGCCTGCGTGGCCCGTGGCTGCATGTGATTCTTTTCGAAGTGCCGATGCTGGCCATCGTCAGCGAAGTGCGTAACCGCTATCGCTACCGTGAAGTGGTGCTGGTACAGGCCCGCGAGCAGCTGTATCGCAAGTTCGACTGGCTCAGCGCCAACGCCAGCAGCGAAGAACTCTCGGAACTCCAGGTCGCCGACTTCGGCACCCGCCGGCGCTTTTCGTACCGGGTCCAGGAAGAAGTGGTCAACGTGCTCAAGCACGACTTCCCCGGGCGCTTTGTCGGCACCAGTAACGTGCACCTGTCCCGGGAACTGGACATGAAGCCCCTGGGCACCATGGCCCACGAATGGATAATGGCCCACCAGCAACTGGGCCCGCGCCTGATCGACAGCCAGATCGCCGCCCTCGATTGCTGGGTCCGCGAATACCGTGGCCTGTTGGGGATCGCCCTGACCGACTGCATCACCACCGACGCTTTCCTCGGCGATTTCGATCTGTACTTCGCCAAGCTGTTCGACGGTTTGCGCCACGACTCCGGTGACCCCATCGTCTGGGCGGAAAAGGCCATCGCCCATTACCACAAGCTGGGCATCGAGCCGATGAGCAAGACCCTGGTGTTCTCCGACAGCCTGACCCTGCCCCGCTCCCTGGAAATCTTCCGGGCGCTGCGGGGTCGGATCAATGTCAGCTTTGGCATCGGCACCAACCTGACCTGTGACATTCCGGGTGTCGAGCCCATGAGCATCGTGCTTAAAATGGCCGCCTGTAATGGCCAGCCCGTCGCCAAGATCTCCGATGAAGCGGGCAAGACCCATTGCAAGGATCCGAACTTCGTCGCTTATCTGCGCCACGTTTTCCAAGTACCTGCCGCCCTTTCTGGCACATCAAGCAAGGAGTGAATCATGCAAGCCGTACAGCGTGAGATTGCTGAACAGCTCAAGGTCCAAGCGCCTTTTTCCGACCAGGCCGCGCTTGAAGCGGAAGTCGCCCGACGCGTGGCCTTTATCCAGGATTGCCTGGTCAACTCGGGGCTCAAGTCCCTGGTGCTGGGCATCAGCGGTGGCGTCGACTCCCTGACCGCAGGGCTGCTGGCCCAACGGGCGATGCGCGAGTTGCGTGAACGCAGCGGGGACGACAAATACCGTTTTATCGCCGTGCGCCTGCCCTACGAAACCCAGTTCGACGAACACGACGCCCAGGCCTCGGTGGACTTTATCGAACCCGATGAGCGCCACACGGTGAACATCGGCCCGGCGGTCAAGGCCCTGGCCAATGAAGTGGCGGCCTTCGAAGGCCAGCACGCGGTGTCGCGGGATTTCGTCCTGGGCAATACCAAGGCGCGGATGCGCATGGTCGCCCAGTACACCATCGCCGGCGCGGCCCAGGGTTTGGTGATCGGTACCGACCACGCCGCTGAAGCGGTGATGGGCTTCTTCACCAAGTTCGGTGATGGCGCCTGCGACCTGGCGCCGCTAAGCGGCCTGGTGAAAAACCAGGTGCGGGCCATTGCCCGGTATTTCGGCGCACCGGAATCACTGGTAGAGAAAGTGCCCACCGCCGACCTGGAAGACCTGTCGCCGGGCAAGCCGGACGAAGCCTCCCACGGTGTCACCTACGCCGAGATCGATGCCTTCCTCCACGGCCAGCCGGTGCGTGAAGAAGCCTTCAAGATCATCTGCGACACCTACCGCAAGACCCATCACAAACGCGAAATGCCCTTCGCCCCCTAACCTGGCGCGCCTTGTAGGAGCCGGCTTGCCGGCGATGGGGCCGCCAGGCTCAAGGGCTCCATCGCAAGCGAGCCCGCCCCTGCACAGGGGCATAAAAAAAACGCCCCTCGGGGCGTTTTTTTTGGGCGGGTCGAGCGATTACTTCAGGACCACTGCGCCTTTCATCATCGAGTTGTGGCCTGGGAACGAGCAGAAGAAGCTGTAGCTTTCGCCTGCGGTCAGCTTCGACACGTCGAAGGTCACCGAGTCTTTCTCGCCGGCACCGATGATTTTGGTGTGGGCGATGATGCGCGCATCAGCGTCCTTCAGGTAGTTCTTGTCCAGGCCGGCCGCCATGCCGTCGGTGGCAATGCCAGCCATGTCCGAAGTCTTGCTCAGTACCCAGTTATGGCCCATGACGTTCTTCGGCAGGTTGCCGGAGTGGCCGAGGTTCACGGTGAAGGTCTTGCAGCTCTTGTCGATGGTGATTTCCTTGGTGTTGAAGGACATCTGATCGGTGGAGTCGACATCGACCTTGCATTCGGCAGCCATCAATTGGCTGCTGGCCAGTGTCAACAGGGATACCGCAACGAGTTTGGCAAACATGGTGAATCTCCAAGGCAGGGTTTAACTGAAGGGGTGAAAAATCCGTGGGTCGAAGACTGCCTGATTTTTTCTTGAGTGCCTATGATTTGCATCAAAAAATTGTATACAACTTTCGACCTATAACGCCGATTAATACTTTCAACCGGCCAGGCGCCGAGGTCGACTTTAAGATGGGCCCATTCCCCCTCCGGAGCACCGCCCATGCCCTTCAATAGCCTGTTACGCAGCCTGCTCGCCGCCTACGCCTGCGGTGCCAGCGGCACCTGTGAAACGCCCTCGCACGAGGTTTAACGTTTGGCGCCTCGCGCTTGAGCCATTACTCTGAGGCCCTCAATGACCTCGGAGTAAGGCATGTCGTTAACTTCTGTCTGTGTGTTCTGCGGTGCCAGCACCGGCACCAACCCCGCCTACCGTGAGGCCGCTGCGGCCCTTGGGCGCGAATTGGCCGCCCGCAAACTGACCCTGGTGTATGGCGGTGGCGCGGTGGGCCTGATGGGCATCGTGGCTGACGCCGCACTGGCGGCCGGGGGCGAAGTGATCGGCATCATCCCGCAAAGCCTGAAGACCTCGGAGATTGGCCACAACGGCCTGACCCGCCTGGAAGTGGTCGACGGCATGCACGCACGCAAAGCCCGCATGGCCGAACTCAGCGACGCCTTTATCGCCCTGCCCGGCGGCCTGGGCACCCTGGAAGAGCTGTTTGAAGTCTGGACCTGGGGCCAACTGGGCTACCACAACAAGCCCCTGGGGCTGCTGGAAGTGAATGGTTTTTACGAGAAGCTCAGCGGTTTTCTCGATCATATCGTCGGCGAAGGCTTCGTCCGTGCCCCGCACCGTGCCATGCTGCAAAAGAGCGAATCGCCGGCAACCCTGCTCGATACGCTGGACGCCTGGCAGCCTTCGGCACCGGCCAAATGGGCCGAACAAAAACCCGATTAACCGTCAGCGCCCGATAACAGGCAGAATACGCGCCGCTCAACCTCACCTTCGACCCCAGAGGATCGCCCATGGCTAAACCCAATTACTCCTTCGCCAAACGTCAACGGGACTTGGCAAAGGAGCAGAAGAAAGAGGAAAAGCTGCAACGCAAGAAAGCGGCCGCAGAAGAGGAAACCGGCGCACTGAACCCGGATGCAGAAGGTGAAGTCGCCGTCGATGACGCCGCAGACGATCAGGCTCCCCAAGCCTGACACGCGCCTCACCTTGCAGGAGCCGGCGGGCCAGCCATTGTGCCTTCGGCCAGCTGGCTCCTACAGGTCCAGGGGCATGACCGTCACCTGGACTTCCGGGTCGTGGCTGCCGCCCCCCAGGATCACCCCACGCAACGGCGACACATCGGAAAAATCCCGGCCCCAGGCCAAGGTGATGTGCTCCAGCGCCGGCTGCACATTGTTGGTCGGATCAAAATCCACCCAGCCCAGCACCGGGCAAAACACCGAAACCCAGGCATGTGACGCATCGGCACCGATCAACCGCGGCTGCCCCGGTGGCGGCTGGGTCAACAGGTAGCCGCTGACATAACGCGCCGCCAAGCCGCGGGAACGCACGCAGGCCAGCATCAGGTGGGCAAAGTCCTGGCAGACCCCACGCCGACGCTCCAGCACCTCGACCAACGGCGTCGCCACCTGAGTGGCCTCGGCGTCGAAGGTGAACTCACTGAAGATTTTCTCCATCAGCGCCTGAACCCCCAGCAACAGGGGCCGGCCCTCGGGGAAACAGCTTTCGGAGAATTCGACGAAGCTCTTTTTCAGGTGCACATAAGGCGATTCAAAGCGATAGCGACACGCCTCCAGCAGCGGCGCCGACAACGGCTGGCTGCTGTAGGTCAAGGCGCTGCGGGTCGCGTCCCAGGCCGGCGACAGATAAAAATCCAGGCTGGGCTTGGCCAGCACTTCCACGGTGAGCCGGGTATTGACCTGCAGGTCATCGTGGGGCCGCTCGAACGCCAGGCGGGTCAGCGGGTTGCCGAACACATCCAGCTCGTCGCGGCGCGAAGTCGGCTCCGGATTGATCAGCAACTGCTGCTCGGTACAGCGTTGCCAGGCGCACGCTCGCGGCCACAGGTGCGCCAACTGCTGGGCCAGGGACACCGGGCTGTCGTAGTGATAATGGGTGTCGTGGAAAATCTGGTAGTGGGCACTCATTACACGGACACCGTTTGCTGGCTGACGTCATCGACGTGAGCAAAATGACGCAGCGCCAGGCGATCAGACACCTGGCTGCTGGCATCGGAAATTTCCTGCAGCAGGTCCGCAAGGCCTTCCAACGCGGCGCGCACACTGGCTTCGCCAAACAGCGGATTTTCCAGGCAGCCAAGGTCGAAGTTCGCCAGGCGCGCCACCAACTTAGGCAGCCCGACTTCCCGCGGCACGCCAAAATCATCGTTCAAGCGCTTCAGCGTGCGGGTCACCAGCTTGAGCTGGAACAGCACTGCGTGGGGGTTCTGCTCATCCAGCAGCAACAGGTCGAGCACCGGAATCAGCTGCGGCACCGCCAGGTAGCGGGAGCGGTAAGTGATGCTGCTGTTACCCAGTTCCAACAACCATTCCAGCCCCGCCTGATCAGCCGCCGCGGTACCCCGCAGAAAGGCCGCCAGGCTGCTGCTGAGAAACTGCAGCCGCTCGATACGCCGACCGATCATGAGGAAGCGCCAGCCTTCGTCCCGGGTCATGTCGTCCAGGGCAAACCCGGACAGCGCCGCCAGGGACATCACCAAGCGGTTGAGGAAGTCCAGCAACTCGCCAAAGTCCGGTTCCTCGGTGTCCAGCTCCACCGCCTCGCGCTGCAGCTCCACCAGGGCCTGCCAGTTTTCCCGGGACAACTTGCCGCGCACCTGGGACGCCGCCCACTGTAAACGCTGCAGATTGGCCCGCAGGCTGAAGGACCAATCTTCGCCGAGCAACGCCGCCAACAGCCGCTCGGGCAACTCGCCCTCCTCCGGCAGCAGCATCAGGCTTTCGCCCAGGTCCACCGCCGCCTGCAGGGCTTGCGGGTCATCGCCGTCGACATAACGCGCCAGCATGATCCGCAGCAGCCGTGCGCTGTCATCGCAACGTTCACAGTAGCGCCCGAACCAGAACAGGTTTTCCACTACCCGCGACGGCAGGTAAGGGTCAAGCCGCACCAGGTCATGAACGCCGATGGTGCGCTGGGCTTTCCACTGCTCGCCGCTGGGCGCACGTTCCCCCAGCACCCAGGTGTCTTTGCTGGCGCCGCCGCGTTGCATCGACACCACTTCGGCATCGGCGTCTGCGGCGACCCGGGTCAGGCCGCCGGGCAGCACCCGATAGCCGCTGTTGCTGGCCACCGCGTACACCCGCATGCCAATGGCCCGGGGTTGCAGGCGCGCATCGTCGGCCTGCCAGATCGGCGCCTGGGACAGCTGGGCCAGTTCCTGGGCGACATAGGCATAGGGCCGCGCACGCATACGCTCGGCCAGGGCCTGGCGCTCTTCCTCACTGAGGTCGCGGCCAAACACCGGGGCGAAGCTTTGCGACGGAAAGGCCGGCTTGATCAACAGCTCCGGGAGTTTCTCCAGGGCCTGCTCCAGCACCGGCGCCTCGCCGCACCACCAGGTGGCGATGGACGGCAGGATCAGTTCTTCACCGAACAGGTACTGGCTGATCTTCGGCAAGAAGCCCAGCAGCCCCGGCGACTCCAGCACGCCACTGCCCAGGGCATTGGCCACCAGCACTCGGCCCTGACGCACCGCTTCCAGCAGGCCGGGCACGCCCAGGGCCGAGTCGGTGCGCAGCTCCAGGGGGTCGCAGAAATCATCGTCCAGGCGCCGCATGATGGCGTGGACTCGACGCAGGCCGCTGAGGGTTTTCAGGTAGACCGTGGCGTCGCGCACCGTGAGGTCGCCGCCTTCCACCAGCGGGTAACCCAGCTGCCGCGCCAGGTACAGGTGTTCGAAATAACTCTCGTTGAAGCGCCCTGGGGTCAGCAGCACGATCAACGGTGCTTCGGCATCCCGCGGGGCCTGGCGGGCCAGGGTTTCCTGCAGGGTGCGAAAGAACCCGGCCAGGTGCTGCACCCGCAAGTCACGGTACAGGTCCGGGAAGGCCCGGGACACGATCATGCGGTTTTCCAGGGCGTAGCCGGCCCCGGAAGGTGCCTGGGTACGGTCGGCAGTGACCCACCAGCGACCGTCCGGAGTGCGTGCCAGGTCCACCGCGTACAGGTGCAGGAACGCCCCGTCCGGCGGCTGAATGCCCTGGCAGGGCCAAAGGAAGTTGTTGTGCCCGAACACCAGTTCGGCCGGCAGCAGGCCCTCGCTGATCAAGTGCTGGGGGCCGTAGAGGTCGGCCAGCACCGCATTGAGCAAGCGCGCTCGCTGGGCGATCCCGGCGGACAGTTGCTGCCATTCATCAGCAGCAATCACATGGGGCAACAGGTCCAGCTCCCAGGGTCGATCGGCACCCTTGGGGTCGGCATAGACGTTGTAGGTGACGCCGTTTTCGTGAATCTGCCGGGTCAGCAAGGCCTGGCGTTGCGCCAACTGGGCTGGCGTGCTGCGCTGCAATTGCTCGTACAGCCGACGCCAATGGGGACGCACCGCGCCGCCTTCGTCGAGCAGTTCATGGTAAGTACCCGCCGTCAGCGGGTAGCGGTCAAGCAGGTCAGGCATGGAAAACTCGGCAGACGGCAAGGGCAAACAGATTAACGCAGACTCATGACGCCCGGATATTGCAATCCTCCGGGCGTCGCGTCTGCTTTAGAAACGTCGCAAATCGAGCGTCATCGGCAGCTCGTCATTGATCGTCAGGGTCGGCACCGGCAAGGTGCCAGGGCTGTGGCCCAGGCGGAAGAAACGCGCCATGCGCCGGCTTTCCGCCTCGTTGGCGTTGACCGGCAGGCTGTCGTAATTGCGCCCGCCCGGGTGGGCCACGTGGTACTGGCAACCGCCCAGGGAGCGGTGCATCCAGGTGTCCAGCAGGTCGAACACCAACGGCGCATGCACCGGGATGGTCGGCTGCAGACAGTTGGCCGGTTGCCAGGCACGGTAGCGCACGCCGGCGACAAACTCGCCGACCCGCCCGGTGGGTTGCAGCGGCACCGGGATGCCGTTGCACGTGAGCAGGTAGCGCTGCGGCGCCAGGCCGTTGATCTTGACCTGCAAGCGCTCCAGGGACGAATCGACATAACGCACCGTGCCGCCGCCCGTGCCCTCCTCGCCCAGCACGTGCCAGGGCTCCAGGGCCTGGCGCAGCTCCAGCTCGATGCCGCTGACCGCGTAATCGCCGACCTTGGGAAAACGGAACTCCAGGTGCGCCGCAAACCACTCGGCGCGCACCGGGTAACCGGCGGCGTTGAGCTCGACCATCACGTCGGCAAAATCCTGCTCGATAAAGTGCGGCAGCATAAAGCGGTCGTGCAGCTCGGTGCCCCAACGTGCCAGCTTGGCCGGCGCATAAGGCTCACGCCAGAAGCGCGCCACCAGCGCCCGCAGCAACAGTTGCTGGGCCAGGCTCATGCGGGCATGGGGCGGCATTTCAAAAGCCCGCAGTTCCAGCAAGCCGAGGCGCCCGGTGGCACCGTCCGGCGAGTACAGCTTGTCGATGCAGAACTCGGCGCGGTGGGTGTTGCCGGTGACATCGATCAGCAGGTTGCGCAGCAGCCGGTCCACCAGCCAGGGCGGGCACGGTTCGCCCGGCTCAGGCATCTGGGCAAAGGCGATCTCCAGTTCATACAGGGCGTCGTTACGCGCCTCGTCGACCCGCGGCGCCTGGGACGTGGGGCCGATAAACAGCCCGGAGAACAGGTAAGACAGCGACGGGTGATTGTGCCAATAGCTGATCAGGCTGCGCAGCAGATCGGGGCGCCGCAGGAACGGCGAATCCGCCGGGGTCGCGCCGCCCAGGACAAAGTGGTTACCGCCGCCGGTGCCGGTGTGGCGCCCGTCGATCATGAATTTCTCGGTGGTCAGGCGGGTCTGCCGCGCCTCCTCGTAGAGGAACTCGGTGCGCTCCACCAGTTCGTCCCAACTGGAGGACGGCTGCACGTTGACCTCGATCACGCCCGGGTCCGGGGTCACTCGGAAGTTGCTCAGGCGCGGATCGGCCGGCGGCTCGTAGCCCTCCAGCAGCACCGGGCAATGCAGCTCTTCGGCGGTGGCCTCGATGGCACTGACCAGCTCCAGGTAATCCTCGACCCGCTCCAGTGGCGGCATAAACAGGTACAGCCGCCCTTCCCGCGCCTCGGCGCACAACGCCGTGCGGGTCAGCCAATCGGCGGACTGGTCAATGGCCGGCACCCGCTCATCCACCTCGGCCGCCTTGCCATGTTCACGCAGCCGCGCGTTGTCGGGCAGCTCGGGGAAGTCCTGGTTCGGGTCGTTGGGGTGGATAAACGGGTATTCCGCCGCCGTCACCCAAGGCTGGGAGGCCAGGGGCAAGCGATAGCCCAGGGGCGAATCCCCCGGCACCAGGCGGCAATGGCTGTCACGCAGGTACCAGCGACCGCTTTGCCATTGGTCGCCCTTGACCGTGCGGGCCAGGGGCAGCACTTGGCCAATGACCTTGTCCAGGCCCTGGCTGAAGACCTTGTGCAAGCGTGCACGCTCCAGCTCATCGCCCAACCGCGAATCTTCGGCGCTGACATTGGACGGCAAGGCGCCCTCGCGCCACAGGTAGTAGAAATTGTCTTCGTAGGCCGGGAACACAAAGCGAGCCGGCAGTTTCAGGCGCTCGGCAACACTGGCCAGGAAACGCCCGGCCATCAGGCCATCGGCACCGTAATCTTCCTGCTCATCGGCGATCAGTGCGCTGTTGTGCCAGATCGGCAAACCATCACGACGCCAGTAACAGTTCAGCGACCAGCGCGGCAGCTGCTCGCCGGGGTACCACTTGCCCTGGCCAAAATGCACCAGACCCTTGGGCGCGTAATGCGTGCGCATGCGCTGGAACAATTCGGCAGACAGGCGACGCTTGTCCGCGCCCAGGGCGGCAGTGTTCCACTCGGCGCCATCGGGGTCGTCGATGGACACGAAGGTCGGCTCGCCCCCCATGGTCAGGCGCACATCACCTTCCAGCAGGTCCGCGTCGATCTTGCGGCCCAGGGCCTGGATCGCCAGCCATTGCTCATCGGTGTAAGGCTTGGTGACGCGAGGCGCCTCCCAAATCCGCTCGATCGACATTTCGTGGGTGAACTCGCACTCGCACGGTTCGACCAAACCACTGATCGGTGCCGCCGAGGAGGGATCAGGGCTACAGGCCAATGGGATATGCCCTTCGCCGGCAAACAGCCCGGAGGTGGCATCCAGGCCGATCCAGCCGGCACCGGGCAGGTAGACCTCGCACCAGGCGTGCAGGTCGGTGAAATCCACCTCCGTGCCGGACGGGCCGTCCAGGGCTTTGACATCGGCGGTCAACTGGATCAGGTAACCGGACACAAAACGCGCCGCCAAACCCAGGTTGCGCAGCAATTGCACCAGCAGCCAGGCCGAATCCCGGCACGAGCCAGAGGCATTGTCCAGGGTCTGCTCGGGCGTCTGCACCCCCGGCTCCATGCGGATCAGGTAGCCGATGTCCTGGCTCAGGCGCTGGTTGAGGGCCACCAGAAAATCCACCGCCGGCAGCGGCGTGCGGTCGATGCCATCCAGGTAGGCCTGAAACTTCGGCGTCAGCGGCAGGGTTTCCAGATAGGGCGCCAGCTCACGCTGCTCATCGGCGGCGTAGGCGAAGGGGATTTTTTCCGCGTAGGGCTCCAGGAAGAAGTCGAACGGGTTGAACACGGCCATCTCGGCCAGCAGGTCCACTTCGATCCGTAGCTCGTCGGTTTTCTCCGGGAACACCAAGCGGGCCAGGTAGTTGCCCTGGGGGTCTTGCTGCCAATTGATGAAATGCTGCTCGGGCTGAACCTTCAGCGCATAGGACAGAATCCGCGTGCGGCTATGGGCTGCCGGACGCAGACGAACGATTTGAGGGCCGAGTTCGACCGCGCGGTCGTAGCGGTAATGCGTGACATGGTGCAATGCGACATGGATCGACACGGCGTGCCTCCTGCGAGCCTGGGCGGTGGTAGAAAGCGCGCAAGACTTATGCCATCCCGCCCGGCCAGCGCTTTCCTGAATAACTCAGCGCAGTACAGCACCAAAAACGCGCAGCGCCTGCATTGCCGTGCAAGGGTTGCACACAAATGCTGCAGGCGTATCCCATTGCTTCAGCGAGACGAACGTTTTTGCTTCGCGGCGTGAATGATTCGCTCGCGCTCGTGGCGAATCTCCAGGAGCCTGCCGCGCATTTCCCGGTGCCGCTTGCTGTTGAGCAACAGCAAGCCCAGCAAGGGCAAAAGCAGCGTCACCAGGTACACGCCCTGATGCGGCCCGTAAGCGAACATAGGCAGCACCAGGGCCAGGCACAGCAGGAAATAGCCCGTGACCAGCCACACCGCCCAGGAGCGCCCACGCAGCATCAGGAAATGCCCCGCCACCAGCAACAACACCAGAAACAGCACCGCGAGCCCGAGGTAATCGGTGCGCACCGAAGGTTCCAGGCCGCGCCAGTAGGTGGTGCCCGCCAGGGACAGCAGGCCCGACGCCGAGAAGCACCCCAACAGCACCGTACCCATGAAGGTGGGGAAATAGCGGGCAAAAAAAGCCATCATCGAGCCGCCGCCAATCATTCGTGAAACTCCTCATACAAGCCCACAGCGATGGTGGTTGCGTTCTTCACATGACCGTCCCCCGTGTAACTGCCCGTAACAGTCAGTAGCGCACCGAGGGAGTCCTTGATCTGGGTGATGGTGGCGTGCCGGATTTCCGCCGAGGCAAAACGCTTGGGCAAGGCCCCGGCGCGTTGCTGAAGCTTGAGCAGCTTGGCCGTCAGGCTCGGGTCCCGGAGCATCAGCAACTCCTTGGTCAACTTGGCTCGCTCCTGGCGATTCAGGCCACTGAGCAACTGGTACCAGCTCTTGCCGATCCCCGACGCTTTGCTGGCCTTGAGCAAGCGAACGGTGGCCATCGCCGAACCGCCTACCCCGGCCAGGGACACCCCATCGAGAATCGGCGCCACGGTCTTGTACCACTCGGCATCGTTCATCTCGTCGTTGGCTTGGGGGTTGTTCAATTCGTTGACCACCCGCATCCCGCCAATCGCGCATTGCGCCGTCCCCGCTGCGGCGGCCGTCACCCCGAGCGCCACCACCCAGGCACTGGCGCCCGCGGTGAACGGCACCGCGATGCTGCCGGCCAGCACCACGCTCCAGCCGATGTACGCCGACAGGCAGGACAGGCCGGCGTTGGCCACTTCGGTGCCCAGCCTGGATTCGCGCGGGCTGTTTTTCACTTGTTCGATAAATTGCTGCGGCGCCAGGTAGGGCTTGGCCTCGCGCAGGATCACCCGCTTGGGCGCGATGCTGCAGATCGGCCGGAACTCACGCAGCACCACCACGTTGAAATCGGCGTCGATGTACACCACGCCCGCCCCGACAATCGCCGGATCGGCGTCGATCGCGGCAAACAGCCGTGGCAGGTTGATTTGGCTTTCGATGCGCTGACGGGCCATGAACTGGGAAAAGTTGGAGTCCATGCCGATGGCGGCGAGCGGGCTGGTCACGGGGGTCTTCCTTGAGCTGACGATTGAAACGGGCATAAAAACGGCGCGTAACGGCCGCGTGAAGCGGGGCAACCTTAACAAAGCGCCGGCGTTTTTTTGCACCTGATCGGGTAAAAAAACCCATTGCCCAGATAGCAAAACGCCAGCCCCGAGGGGCTGGCGTTGTCACATTAACTGCCGTTTAGCGCGGCACTACCGGCTTGCGGGTCGGCTTCTTGCCTTTGCCCTTGGCCGCATCGGTGCGCTCCTTGGCAGCCTGCTTGTTGCGGGCCATCGCCGCGGCCTTGGCCTGTTCGCGCTTGTCCCACGGGTTGCCGCCGTCGCTGCCACGGGGCGGCAGGCCGGTGTGCTGGGTCAGGATCTTGGTGGTTTCCTTGGCCACTTTATGGCTACCGGCCGGCGTCGAGTTCTTGCGACGGGCGCTCTGGTAGCTGTCGGTGGACGGCTGGTGCAGGGGAATCAGCTGATTCTTGCCCGGCCCTATCAGGTCGGCGCGGCCCATGCGGGTCAAGGCCTCACGCAGCATCGGCCAGCCTTTCGGGTCGTGGTAGCGCAGGAATGCCTTGTGCAGGCGGCGTTGCTCCTCGCTCTTGACGATGGTCACCGCGTCGCTCTTGTAGGTGACCTTGCGCAGCGGGTTCTTGCCCGAGTGGTACATGGCGGTGGCCGTGGCCATCGGCGACGGGTAGAACGCCTGCACCTGGTCCGCGCGGAAGTCGTTGCGCTTGAGCCACAGGGCCAGGTTCATCATGTCTTCGTCGGTGGTACCCGGGTGGGCCGCGATGAAGTACGGAATCAGGTACTGCTCTTTACCCGCTTCCTTGGTGTACTTCTCGAACATGCGCTTGAACTTGTCATAGCTGCCAATGCCCGGCTTCATCATCTGGTTGAGCGGACCTTCCTCGGTGTGTTCCGGGGCGATCTTCAGGTAACCGCCGACGTGGTGGGTCACCAGCTCTTTGACGTATTCCGGCGACTCGACGGCCAAGTCGTAACGCAGGCCGGAAGCGATCAGGATCTTCTTCACACCCGGCAGGGCACGGGCACTGCGATACAGCTGGATCAGCGACGAGTGGTCGGTGTTCAGGTTCGGGCAGATTCCCGGGAACACGCAGGACGGCTTGCGGCACGCGGATTCGATTTCCGGGGTCTTGCAGGCGATGCGGTACATGTTCGCCGTCGGGCCACCAAGGTCGGAGATGACGCCGGTAAAACCCGGAACCTTGTCGCGGATCTCTTCGATCTCGCGAATGATCGACTCTTCGGAACGGTTCTGGATGATCCGGCCTTCGTGCTCGGTGATGGAGCAGAAGGTGCAGCCGCCAAAGCAGCCACGCATGATGTTCACCGAGAAACGGATCATGTCGTAGGCCGGGATTTTTTCCTTGCCGTACGCCGGGTGCGGAACGCGCGCATAGGGCATGCCGAACACGTAGTCCATTTCTTCGGTGGTCATGGGAATGGGCGGCGGGTTGAACCAGACGTCCACTTCACCGTGCTTCTGCACCAAGGCACGGGCGTTGCCCGGGTTGGTTTCCAGGTGCAATACGCGGTTGGCGTGGGCATACAGCACCGCATCGCCACGGACCTTCTCCACCGATGGCAGACGGATCACGGTCTTGTCGCGGGTCATGCGCGGGCTGGCCAGGATCTGTACGACCTTGGCTTCCTGCGGATCGTCCACCGGGCCCTTTTCCTGCTCGATGGCGCAGGCCTGGGTGTCCTGGGTGTTGACGTAGGGGTTGATGATCTTGTCGATCTTGCCCGGACGGTCGATGCGTGTGGAGTCGACTTCGTACCAGTCCTTGGGCGTATCACGGCGAATGAACGCGGTGCCGCGCACATCGGTGATGTCTTCGATCTTGTGACCGTAGGACAGGCGCTGGGCAACTTCGACGATGGCCCGCTCGGCGTTGCCGTACAGCAGGATGTCAGCGCAGGCGTCGATCAGGATCGAGTTGCGTACCCGGTCCTGCCAGTAATCGTAGTGAGCGATACGGCGCAGGGAAGCTTCGATGCCGCCAAGCACGATCGGCACGTTCTTGTAGGCTTCCTTGCAGCGCTGGCTGTACACCAGACTCGCACGGTCCGGGCGTTTGCCGGCCATGCCACCCGGGGTGTAGGCGTCGTCGGAACGGATTTTCTTGTCGGCGGTGTAGCGGTTGATCATCGAGTCCATGTTGCCGGCGGCCACGCCGAAGAACAGGTTCGGCTCGCCGAGCTTCATGAAGTCGTCTTTGGACTGCCAGTTGGGCTGGGCGATGATCCCGACGCGGAAGCCCTGGGACTCCAGCAGCCGGCCAATGATCGCCATGCCGAACGACGGGTGATCGACGTAGGCATCACCGGTCACGATGATGATGTCGCACGAGTCCCAGCCGAGCTGATCCATCTCCTCCCTGCTCATGGGCAGGAACGGCGCTGGCCCGAAACATTCGGCCCAGTACTTGGGATAGTCAAATAACGGCTTGGCTGCTTGCATGACGATGACCGGTGTTGAGATGAAAAATCGCGGGCGCGGAATATAGCACAAAATTTAACCAATTCCGACGATAGCGGTCGGAATTGTGCGGCGCCCGTCGCAGGCAAGCCAACGCCCACACTTGAGGGCATTCATACCTCACGTGGGAGCGGGCTTGGCCGCGATGGGGCCCTGACAGGCGCGAAAGGTTATTCGTCGTCGTCGAAGTTGTAGCTGCCCGGTGCCAGGTTTTCAAAGCGCGTGTACTTGCCGATAAAGGCCAGGCGGATAAAGCCGATCGGGCCGTTCCGCTGCTTGCCGATGATGATCTCGGCAATGCCTTTGTGCTCGGTCTCGGGGTGATACACCTCGTCCCGGTACACGAACATGATGACGTCGGCGTCCTGCTCGATCGCTCCGGATTCCCGCAAGTCGGAGTTCACAGGGCGCTTGTTGGGGCGCTGCTCCAAGGAACGGTTGAGCTGGGACAGGGCCACCACCGGGCAGTTGAATTCCTTGGCCAGGGCTTTCAGGGATCGGGAAATCTCGGAAATCTCGTTGGTCCGGTTGTCACCGCTGGAGCCCGGGATCTGCATCAACTGCAGGTAGTCGATCATGATCAGGCCGACTTCGCCGTGCTCACGCACCAGGCGCCGAGTCCGAGCACGCATCTCCGACGGGCTGATACCGGCGGTGTCATCGATGAACAGCTTACGGTCATTGAGCAGGTTGACCGCCGAAGTCAGGCGCGGCCAGTCGTCGTCTTCCAGCTGGCCGGAACGGACCTTGGTCTGGTCGATGCGACCGAGCGACGACAGCATCCGCATGATCAGCGATTCACCTGGCATCTCCAGGGAGTACACCAGCACCGCCTTCTCGCTGCGCAACACCGCGTTCTCCACCAGGTTCATGGCGAAGGTGGTCTTACCCATCGATGGACGGCCGGCGACGATGATCAGGTCGGACGGCTGCAGGCCGCTGGTCTTCTCGTCGAGGTCGGTATAGCCGGTGGACAGGCCAGTGATGGCGTTGTCGGTGTTGAACAGGGTGTCGATGCGATCGATGGCCTTGGTCAGCAGGTCATTGACCCCCACCGGGCCGCCGGTCTTGGGCCGAGCCTCGGCGATCTGGAAGATCTGCCGCTCGGCCTCGTCGAGAATCTCGGCGGCGGTGCGGCCTTCCGGGTTGAAAGCGCTGTCGGCGATTTCAGTGCTGATGCCGATCAACTGCCGCAGGGTCGCGCGCTCGCGGACGATTTGCGCATACGCCTTGATGTTGGCCACGGACGGCGTGTTTTTCGCCAGCTCGCCCAGGTAGCCCAGGCCGCCAACCTGGGAGGTCTGGCCTTCCTTGTCCAATTGCTCGGACAGGGTCACCACGTCGATTGGCATGTTCTGATCGGCCAGTTTGGCGATCGCACGGAAGATCAAACGGTGGTCATGCCGATAGAAGTCGCCGTCGGAGACTTGATCCAACACGCGTTCCCAGGCGTTGTTGTCCAGCATCAAACCACCGAGCACAGCCTGTTCGGCCTCGATGGAATGGGGCGGCACCTTCAGGGCGGCGGTTTGCAGATCGTATTGCTCGGGAGCGGAGATATCGTTCATGGCCACTTGAAATTAGGGATGAAAAACAGGAACAGCAGAAAGACAAAGGGCACGACCTGTAAACAGGATCGTGCCCGATGTTAAACCGTCCGCCACTCAGGGTGCCAGACGATTTGGTACTGCTTAAGCAGCCACCACAACAACGCGTACGGTTGCTTCGACTTCAGCGTGCAGGTGCACAGCTACATCGAATTCGCCAACGTTGCGGATAGTGCCGTTCGGCAGACGAACTTCGCTTTTTGCAACTTCAACGCCGGAGGCGGTCAGTGCATCAGCGATGTCGTGGGTGCCGATCGAACCGAACAGCTTGCCTTCGTCACCGGCGGTGGCAGTGATAGTCACTTCCAGCTCAGCCAGTTGGGCAGCGCGAGTTTCGGCGGATGCTTTTTTGTCTGCAGCCAGTTTTTCCAGCTCAGCACGACGCTCTTCGAACGCAGCCAGGTTGGCAGCGGTCGCAGCGGTGGCTTTGCCGAAAGGCAGCAGGTAGTTACGGCCGTAACCAGCCTTAACGTTTACCTTATCGCCCAGGTTGCCCAGGTTGGCGATTTTTTCCAGCAGGATCAGTTCCATTTGGTAATAACCTCTTAACTTTTAACCTTCACCGTTCGCAGAACCGTTATCAGCGTCTTTCGGCGCGAAACGACCGCGAAAATCAATCAGGCTGTCGACAATGGCCAAGACCACGAGCAACGGATAGATCAGCTGCATAAACGGCAGCATCGTGACGTACATCCCCACCAGCCAAAACTTGGCCAGTCGCCCTTGTGCCACCAGCCCGTGAATCAGGGCTAACGCGGCAAATGCCAGCGGTACACTGCACAACGGCGTCAGCATTGCCATCTGCGGGCCGAAGTTCGGTCCGATCAGCATGCACGCCAGCAGCAACATCGCTGGCCCAAGGGGGATTCTGATAGCGCGAAACTCGCGACCAAAACCGCCCGGGTTGTACAACACAGCCTGCCAGTAACGCCCAAGAATCAGGCTCAGCACACTGATGGTTTGCAACAAGGCCGCAATCAGGCCGGTCAGGATTGGCGCTATCAGCAAGGCGAGACGGGCTCGCTCCTCGACCGACAACTGCTGGTAGACATCACCGAGGGCCAGCGGCAGGATTTTTACCAACTCCTGCGACAACATCTCGATCTGAGGGCGGAAAGCCGCGCCCAGGACTCCAGCAAACACCAATCCCATCGCGATGCTGACCAGCAGCACCCGGATCCAGGACTCGCTTGCGCGCAAAACCAACGCAAGGCTCGAAGACCCCAGCAGCACCAGAAGTGCCCGTGGATCATCGAAAAACAACCACCAGAGCAAAGCCGGCAGCAGTCCCAGGGACAGGACACCAAGGGCATCCTTCAATCCGCGCCGCAGAAGCACAAGGCTCCCAGCAGCGGCACCCAACCAATACAACAACGGCAATGCCGCACAACCGGCCACTACGAGAGTGGCCTGCATACGTCCGCGCATGATGAAGTCAGCTAAGGCGCGCATGCATTCAATCCTTACTACTTATCGACTGCCCGGTCTCAGCGGCCGTGGCTGTCGGTGTAGGCCAGCAGGGCCAGGAAGCGGGCGCGCTTGATAGCGGTGGCCAGCTGACGCTGATAACGAGCTTTGGTACCGGTGATGCGGCTTGGAACGATTTTGCCGGTCTCGGATACGTAGGCTTTCAGAGTGTTGAGATCTTTGTAATCGATCTCTTTCACGTCTTCAGCGGTGAAGCGGCAGAATTTACGACGACGGAAGAAACGTGCCATGTAATTGGCTCCTTAAAAGGTCCGTGGATTACTCGTCAGCGTTATCGCTGGCGTCGCTGTTATCGCTGTCATCGCCATCGGCGCTGTCAGAATGCTCAGGACGGTCACGACGCTCACGGCGCTCACTGCGGTTTTCTTCAGCCTTGAGCATCTCGGATTGGCCGGTAACGGCTTCTTCGCGACGGATGACCAGGTTACGGATCACAGCATCGTTGTAACGGAAGTTGTCTTCCAGCTCAGCCAGGGCTTTGCCAGTGCACTCAACGTTCAGCATCACGTAGTGAGCCTTGTGAACATTGTTGATTGCGTAGGCCAGTTGACGACGGCCCCAATCTTCCAGACGGTGGATTTTGCCGCCGTCTTCTTCGATCAGCTTGGTGTAACGCTCAACCATGCCGCCGACTTGCTCGCTTTGATCCGGGTGGACCAAAAAGATGATTTCGTAATGACGCATGAATGCTCCTTACGGGTTGTAGCCTGCCGCCTAAAAGCGGTCAGACAAGGAGTGAATGACACTTATGGATCTTGCCGCAGGGAGGCACATGCATGCCTGCCAGGAAGGCAAGGGGCGCAATAGTAGAGGAGCAGGGGGGATGCTGCAAGCTGCAAGCTACAAGTGGTCAACCACCCCGCTTTTAACTTGCAGCTTGAAGCTTACGACTTCCGCGAAGCGGCTGTCTTTTTGGCGCCACGCTGGCGCTGGGCTTCGAACAGGCAGACGCCGGTGGCGACCGAGACGTTGAGGCTACTAACACTACCGGCCATCGGCAGGTGCACCAGGTAGTCGCAATGCTCACGGGTCAGGCGACGCATGCCTTTGCCTTCGGCGCCCATGATCAGGATGGTCGGGCCGGTGAGGTCCTGGTCATAGATGCTGACCTCCGCCTCCCCTGCCGTACCCACGACCCACAAGCCACGCTGCTGGAGTTTTTCCAGGGTCCGCGCCAGGTTGGTCACAGCCACCAGCGGAATGACTTCCGCCGCGCCGCAGGCCACTTTACGCACCACTGGCGTCAGGGTGGCCGACTTGTCTTTAGGCACGATCACCGCCAACGCACCGGCAGCATCCGCCGAACGCAGGCACGCACCGAGGTTGTGCGGGTCGGTCACGCCGTCCAGCACCAGCAACAGCGGCGGACCGTCAGTGCGGTCCAGCAACTCGTCGAGCATGGCCTCACCCCAGACCTGGCTTGGGCTGACTTCAGCCACCACGCCCTGGTGAACGCCCTCGACCCAGACGTCCATTTCACGACGCTCGGCCTGACCGATGGCAACCTTGTTTTGGGTGGCCAGCTCGACCAGCGTTTGCACGCGCGGCTCGCTGCGACCTTCTGCCAGCCACACCTGTTTGACGCGCTTGGGGTGGTGACGCAGCAGTGCTTCTACGGCATGCACGCCGTAGATTTTTTCCAGACTCATGACTTGGCCTTAGGTTTGCGCGACCCGCCGCTTTTCGCGGGGGCCGAACCCGCTTTTGGCGGGCCTTTACGGTGTTTGCTTGGTTTGCTCGACGGTTTTTCCGCCGCGCGGGACTTTCCCCCAGACGCCGCTTTACCACCGCTTTTCGCTTCAGCCAGCAACGCCTGTTTCATCTCACGGCTTTTACGCACTTCGGCGTTCTTCGCCGCCGCATCGCTAGGGCGATAAGCCTCGGTGGATTTTTCCTTGGCCGAGGTGCGACGCCCAGTCTTGGCCGGTGCAGGCTCGTCCGTCGCCGCTTTGGACGCCGGCACATCCGCCGCGCCGCGTTTTTTTGCGACCAATGGGTGCGCTGATGGTTTTTTCCGCCATCTCGAAGTCGATCTTGCGCTCGTCGAGGTCGACGCGCATGACCCGCACTTCCACGGTATCACCGAGGCGGAAGCTACGACCGGTGCGCTCACCCGCCAGGCGGTGATGCACAGGGTCGAAGTGGTAGTAATCACCCGGCAAGGCGGTGACGTGCACCAGGCCTTCCACGTAGATATCGGTCAGCTCGACAAACAGGCCAAAACCGGTCACGGCCGTGATCACGCCCGGGAACGACTCGCCCACACGATCCTTCATGAACTCGCACTTGAGCCAGTTCACCACGTCGCGGGTGGCTTCATCGGCACGACGCTCACTCATGGAGCACTGCTCGCCCAACTGCTCCAGGGCCGCTTCGTCGTACGGATAAATCCGCGCCTTCGGAATGGTCATGGCACCGGCACGCTTGACGTGCGGGGTGTTCTGCTTGGAATGGATCACGCTGCGGATCGCCCGGTGCGTGAGCAAGTCCGGGTAACGACGAATCGGCGAAGTGAAGTGGGTGTATGCCTCGTAATTCAGGCCGAAGTGGCCCTGGTTATCAGCGCTGTACACCGCCTGACTCAGGGAGCGCAGCATCACGGTCTGGATCAGGTGGAAGTCTGGACGATCCTTGATGCTGGCCAGCAAGGCCTGGTAGTCCTTCGGCGATGGGCCGTCCTTGCCTTTGTGCAGGGACAGGCCAAGTTCACCGAGGAACGCGCGCAGTTTTTCCAGACGCTCCGGCGGCGGACCGTCGTGCACCCGATACAGCGCAGGAATCTCATGCTTCTTCAGGAACTCAGCGGTGGCCACGTTGGCCGCCAGCATGCATTCCTCGATCAGCTTGTGCGCATCATTACGGGTGGTCGGGGTGATCTCGGCGATTTTACGCTGGGAACCGAAGATGATTCGGGTTTCCTGGGTTTCAAAATCGATCGCGCCACGTACATGACGCGCGCCCAGCAACACCTTGTACAGCGAATACAGCTGCTTGAGGTGCGGCACCACGTCAGCGTATTCGGTACGCAGGGCCTTGGCTTCGCTGGTTTTCGGCGTTTCCAGAATGGTGCTGACCTTGTTGTAGGTCAGGCGCGCCTGGGAATGGATCACCGCCTCATAGAACTGGTAGTCGGTCATTTCGCCGGTTTTCGAGATGGTCATCTCGCACACCATGGCCAAGCGGTCGACTTTCGGGTTCAGGGAGCACAGGCCGTTGGACAGCTGCTCTGGCAGCATCGGGATCACGCGCTCAGGGAAGTACACCGAGTTACCGCGCACCTGAGCTTCGTTATCCAGGGCCGAACCGATCTTCACGTAGCTGGACACGTCGGCAATCGCGACGAACAACTTCCAGCCACCGGAGAACAGGCGCAGCTTGCCGGGCTTGGCTTCGCAGTAGACCGCATCGTCGAAGTCGCGGGCATCTTCGCCGTCAATGGTGACGAACGGCAGATGACGCAAGTCGATGCGCTTCTCTTTGTCTTTCTCTTCAACTTCCGGCTTGAGCTTGGCGGCTTCTTTGAGCACCGCTTCAGGCCAGACGTGAGGAATGTCGTAGGTACGCAGCGCGACGTCGATTTCCATGCCCGGCGCCATGTAGTTGCCGACCACTTCAACAATGTCGCCCTGGGGCTGGAAGCGCGGGGTGGGCCAGTGGGTGATTTTCACTTCCACGAACTGACCGACTTTGGCGGCGCCATTACGGCCCGGGGTCACCAGCACTTCTTGCTGGATCTTCGGGTTGTCTGCGACGACAAAGCCGATGCCGCCTTCTTCAAAGTAACGACCGACGATGGTTTCGTGGGCGCGGGACACCACTTCGACGATCACGCCTTCACGGCGACCACGACGGTCCAGACCGGAAACACGGGCCAGGGCACGGTCGCCATCGAACACCAGGCGCATTTGCGCAGGGCTCATGAACAGGTCGTCGCTGCCGTCATCCGGCACCAGGAAGCCAAAGCCATCGCGGTGACCCGTGATGCGGCCGAGAATCAGGTCGAGCTTGTCCACCGGCGCGTAGGTGCCGCGGCGGGTGTAAATCAGTTGGGCATCGCGCTCCATGGCGCGTAGACGGCGACGCAGGGCTTCGAACTGGTCTTCTGTGGTCAGACCAAACTCTTCGACCAACTGCTCGCGGCTAGCAGGCGAACCCCGATCAGCAAGATGCTGCAGGATCAGTTCGCGGCTAGGAATAGGGTTTTCGTATTTTTCCGCTTCACGAGCGGCCTCGGGATCGAGGGACTGCCAATCGGCCATTAGATAAATTTCACCTTGTCTATATGCGGGTTAGTTTGGCATACGCGTATTGAAACGGGAAATTTCAGGCTCAGACAACACCGGAAATATCCCTAGCCACCCTCAGAAACACCCTCGTTTCTGCTTATGAGGGCTTTTTTCATATTTTTTCGACAACAGGGGTTTACAGCTTAAAAGACGCTCCGTATAGTGCGCGCCATCGACGACGGAGACGCTGTCGATACTGC
>NZ_JALQCW010000033.1 GCF_023241715.1 Pseudomonas morbosilactucae | reverse complement strand
CGACCGCCTCATTCCTCTCTTCCCTCCCCACGAATGCTACGTCGAGGTCTTTGCCGGTGGTGCCGCGCTGTACTTCATGCGGCCCCAAGCTGCGCCCGTCGAGGTACTCAACGACATCAACGGCGACCTGGTGACCCTTTATCGAGTGGTGCAGAATCACCTGGAAGAGTTTGTGCGCCAGTTCAAATGGGCGCTCAGCTCGCGCCAAGTGTTTGAGTGGCAGAAGATGACCCGCCCCGAAACCCTCACTGACATCCAGCGCGCCGCCCGATTCTTCTACCTGCAGCACCATGCCTTCGCCGGCAAGGTCACCGGGCAGTCGTTTGGTACCGCGACCACCGCACCGGCAATCAACCTGCTGCGGATCGAGGAAAACCTCTCGGCCGCCTGGCAGCGTTTGTCAGGGACCTACGTGGAAAACCTCTCATGGTTGGAGTGCGCCGAGCGCTACGACCGCGGCCATACCTTTCACTACATGGACCCACCTTACTGGCAGACCGCCGGTTACGGAGTGGATTTCCCATTCGAAAACTACGAGCGGATGGCCGACTTCATGCGCCGCTGTAAGGGCAAGGTTATGGTCAGTATCAATGACCACCCGGACATCCGGCGGGCCTTCGACGGCTTCCACTTCGAGTGCCTGGACATCCGCTACACCATCGCCAACCAGCGCCATGGCAAGGCAGAAGTTGCCGGCGAGCTGGTGATCATGAACTGGACTCCTGCACAATTAGGTGGGCTGTTGTTCTGATTTGATTGAGTCTGCGGTCTTGGTTTGCTGGGCCGCAGGTCTTAGTTCGTTCCCGGGAGTGTGACATGCAACTTGAGTGGTCAGCGTTTAAGAGTTTGGTTTGGGGGTGGGTCTCGGATCCAGCGGCGCCCGCATGGATCCAGGCTGTCGGGGCATTACTTGCTTTGGCCGTAGCCATATATGTATCCCGGCGTTCAATAGAACATGCGGGCCTCCTCAGGCAAAAAACTATTTTCTCTATAGCCGAGGCTGCCTATGAATACGTGCGCGAGGTTCGGGCGGCCATTGAGTTGATTGACGAGGAAGCAGGCAGCAACGCAACTTTATGGGACGCGTATCACGCAGAGGTTACGGCTGGTCTAGTTAGAGCCCTTCAGGGCGTGCCAGTGCACGAGCTTGCTTCGGGACGTCAGGTTTCAGCAGTGCTTGGGCTGACGTTGCACCTGGTGCTGCTGGGGAAGGCGGCAGAAAAGCTGCTCGTTGCACCATCATTGTTACCTGGGGTTGCCGATCAGTTGGAAGAGTTGGAGGGGGATCGCAATGCGCGTCGGGACCTTCTAAGTTCGATAACGAAAGTTCAGAAGTTGAATGCGATGAAGCAGTTAGAAAAAATTGATGAACACTACAATGTGCTGAAAAATACGCTTTCCAAGTAAGAGGTACTTTAGGTGGTGAGTGGCGCAATTAGTTCTTTGCCTTGGTTGCGCTCATTACCAACTGCGTTATTTACTCTACACCATTCGAACATCTCGGCCGGTTCGCCTAGATTGAGCGCAATTTGTTCAGCATGAGCGCTGGGCATATCAGCCGCAATCCATTCCTGGGCAAGTTCTGGCGATAGCACCATCGGCCGGCGGTCGATGCCGGCGAGCTGGCTGATATGCTGGAGTTCACAGAGTCGGCTAAGTGGTGGGCGCTGACGGTGTAGGAGGGCGAGGACAGCCTTTAGCCAGGCCCCTAGGTGCTGGGCTCAGTGGCGGTTGGCATGGGGCAAAATGGGGTAGGCCGCACGCCATTCCATGCTAAGTAATGCCCATTGGTTGCGTCAGCGCCGGTATGCAAAAAGGCCCTCAAGCCCTCATCTCAGGGGCTTGAGGGCTTTTGTCGTTAATACCCGCGCACAATCGGCGCATGGAAGATTTTTGACCTTTGCTTGTGCAGCGATAAGCGCGCTGTCCTAGTGGTTGCCGATTTGCTCAAGCGCGCTGATGATCAAGCGGGAGACTTGGTGGCAGTTGTTGATCAAAGCCGGGGATAGGGCTGTGCGAGCCGGCTATGATTGCCTGGGGAGGGGAAGAGAGGTTGCGGGTGTAGAAAAAAGATGCCCGACTCTGGTCCGGGCACATGTGCTATTCAAGACATTGACTTATTGTGACTGAAAGGCGTTAGCCGTCTGAAAGCGGAATAAGTCTTAACGTATAAACTACCATATATGCCAAAAATAGATATGCTGTTAGGATCATTATCCATTCTGATTTACGATCTATGAATTTTACAAGGCCGCCAATTATAAATTGCTGCTCGATCGCTTGTTTTATTAGAGCTACGGTCTTGGTGATAAAGTTACCTCTGAACAAATTGCTGAACTCAAGTTCAAGCGCTGACTCTAATTCGCTGGATGTATCCCTTATGCTCTCAATAATAGTAGAGCTTGGAGCCTGCCTAGAAAATATTGAGCTTTCAAAGTTTTCTAGCATTATTGAGTCTACAAAATTAGAGTATTCAGAGATGTATGATGAATTTCTAATCCTAAGATAGCTTAGATGTTCACTTAACCTACTTTCCATCATTACTATTTTTGTTTCAAGGTTGAAGTTTCGACGCGCAGAAGTGTGATAGCTAATCGCTTCATTTTGCAGGGAGTTGATATCTTCGAAGATTTTAGTAAGCGCGGTTCGAATTTCCTTTCTTTCTTCACGTCTATTATTCTGCCAGTTTACTATGAGCCACCCTATGATTACCAAAGCCCAAGTAACGGGATAGAACCAAATTGGAGTTCCGTTACCTTGGTTCGTATCTGCCATCAATCATGCTCCGTATGAATGATCTCTTTTTCGATTTGTCTTTGCCCCGAGCCTCGTGTATATAACTCTTTATCCGCTGGATTAGGTTAAAGTCACGGGAATCAAAAACAATTAAAGACTCAACTAACTCCGGAGGATATTTTCTGGCTATGCCACCAAATGCCTCCTCCAGAAAAGATGACCCATAGCCTCGCGCACCATCCAAGTAAACCACAATTTTTTCGTGGTTTTTCATGCGAGGCTCAAGAAATTTTTCTCGAAATAGCTCACCGCTATAAGGGCCGTCGCTTTTATACCTTCCGGCTGGATGCTTGGAGAAGTCATCAGCCAAATGTATCTCACTCATGATCTGGCCTCGCCATTTAAGGGCATCTGCCAATAAATTATTGTACCGTTTGTAGACAATTTAAAGTCGCCGTAAGTTTCCTTTTCGTCTTTTATTTGATACCAACCCCTGTTGCTTTGCAATATCGCCACGCTTCCTTTGCTAGCGAGAACTGTTTCTACGATTTGCGTCAATCCTTTTCCCCGATTGTGCTTTCTGGTACGAGTTTTGCTGTGTCGTATTGCCCCCTTGATGAGACGAGCATCGCCAAGTTTGTGCATACCGAATCTTGAAAGGACGAGATACCACTTTCTCCATCCGTCATCGTCACTGTAGGGCAAAGATCCTGGGATACCCACTCCTAAATCACAAAAAACTACTGAGAGCATCCCATCCTTTTCTTGGGAAAACATCCACCATGGCTTGTATGCCTTTGAGGATGCTATTCCATCCGCCCTTCGAGCTATATAGGCATGATGGTGAGCATTAGTCATTGCTTCTGTTAATCCAGCATAAAGCTCCTGTTGTAGCGCGGGCGTGATTGCACCATCATATTTTCCCAGAATCACATCATATTTTTCACCAGTAACATTTTGGCCTTTCGCGACACGCCAGTTAATAACATCGGCAAGCTCGCAGCTAGCGATGGGGACTTTTTTTCCAATTCTTGTATAGAATCCAATCTGCTGTAAGACAAGAGAGGCTTTCTTGTTTAGGGGGATGGTAGAGCGGACATTTAGTCTGGGGAATAAATCTAGTAGACGATCAATTTCTGCAAAAAAGAGAATGGTGCCACTTGCCATTAGTTTCTGTGTTTTAGAAAAGTCAATTAGTATTGAGCGGCAGCCCGACCTCACAGATAATCTAATTGCCTCAATAAATTTTATAAGGCGATCCCTAGGTTCATTGAATGCGCAAAAAATGCTTGGAGCATGGTGAACTACAGTTTTTGATTGCCGTTTTGATTTTGTAGCTGGGGCAGCTCTTACGATCTTGCACAGCGCATATCTATGACGTCGCAGGGCTATGACCTTGTAGTCAATAGGTAGCTTTTTCATTACACGTCTTCCCTGTCGCATGAATGTGGCTAAGTTTTTTGATGTCTATTGATAGTGCTTCTACGGGCCTGTATGAGCCCCCACCAAAAAAAACAAAGGTTGTGATCTCAATCGTAGGCCTCATGGTAATATTAAAACGCCAGTCGCTCAAACACAGCCACAAAACGCAGAGTACTACGAAGCTAGGGCAGAAGACTCGCTTGCGATTGGATGACACCCGCTTGGCCAGCTTGCGGCGGATCGATGGGGCGACGTTGTACCGGCTGATTGGCTCGGCGTCGTATCCACTGAACAGTTCGATCTGAGGGCTCAGTTCCTCGATGTAGATCGCCATCCCCTCGATTTGCACGAATCGTCCGCACATACGTCACCCACCGATCAGATTTCTCTTACCTAAAATTGACCGCATGCCTTGCATAAAGTTAACTGTATATTCGTACAGTGTAGGAAGTCGTGCGTCATGAGCTACTCAATTTTAGGTCGTCTTACGGAGGGTGGCGCTAAGCTGCCTCTCTGCTCCTTCAAGGTGCCTGCCGGGTTTCCTTCTCCCGCTGCTGATCACATCGAGCAGCAGATTTCCCTGGATGAGGTATTGAACATCCGGGCTCCGCACGTCTACCTGGTGTCGATCATCGGGGAGAGCATGCAGGGCGCCGGCATCTATGAGGGCGATCTGGTGGTGGTCGACCGTTCGATTGAGCCGGTGCATGGTCACATCGTCGTGGCGCTGCTGAACAATGACCCAGTCTGCAAGCGGCTGTGCATCCGGGGAAAGGAAGTAATCCTGCTTTCGGAGAACCCCAAGTACCCGCCGCGGTACGTGCTGGAAGGGGATGATTTATCCATCTGGGGCGTGATCACCGGCAGCGTGCGCAGCCATGTCTAAGTCCTTACCCGTGTTCGCCCTGATCGACTGCAACAGCTTCTACGCCAGTTGCGAGCGGGTGTTCCGCCCGGATCTCGCCAAAGTGCCCATTGTGGTTCTGTCCAACAATGACGGCTGCGTGATTGCCCGTAGTTACGATGCAAAGCCCTTTGTGAAAATGGGCGAGCCGTACTTCCAGATCAAGCACAAGCTCCGGGAGCACGGCATTGTTTCGTTCTCCTCGAACTACGCGCTTTACGGTGACATGAGCGAACGAGTGATGGCCTTGATCGAGGCGATGGTGCCGGCGGTCGAGGTGTATAGCATCGACGAAGCCTTCGCAGATCTCACCGGTATCGATGGATTGGACGGGCTCGGCCGGCAGATTCGTGCCCAGGTGCTGCGTTGTACCGGCATCCCGGTGGGTGTTGGGATTGCACGCACCAAGACCCTGGCCAAGCTGGCCAACCACACGGCCAAGCGCCTGCAGGTTCAGACTGGTGGAGTGGTAAACATCTGTGATTCGAGCAAGCGCGATTGGGTGCTGCGCAACACCGATGTGGCCGACGTCTGGGGCGTAGGCCGGCGAATGAAGGTGCACCTGGATGCAATGGGCATCAAGACAGCCATGGATCTGGCCAAGGCTGATGCTTGGTCGTTGCGCAAAAACTTCAGCGTGGTGATCGAGAAGACGGCCCGGGAGCTGGCTGGCACCCCGTGCCTGGAGCTGGATGAGCCCGATCCGCCCAAGCAGGAGATCTGCTGCAGTCGGATGTTCGGCAAGCGCCTCAAGGACCTGGCGCCGATCAAGGAGGCCGTGGCCACCTATATGATGCGGGCCTCGGAAAAGCTGAGGGCTCAGAAATCACTCTGCAAAAAAATCCGCGTGAGCATCCGCACCGGCATGTTCAACCCGGAGGAGGTCAAGTATGCCAAGGGTGTGGTGGTGGACCTACCCTATCCAACCGATGACGTTCGGCTGCTGACTAAAGCCGCGGTGGATGCGCTCGACCACGTGTATCGGCCGGGCTTCAATTACAGCAAGGCGGAAGTGATGCTGCTGAACCTTTGCCAGCCCGGCGAGTACACCGATGACCTCTTCGCCACATCCCAGCCGGCCGAGGCAACGAGGGTGATGGCGGTGCTTGACCAGATCAATGGGCGTTGGGGCAGGGGGACGCTTCGTTCGGCCAGTGTGCCGTGTAATCCAGATTGGGGGATGCGGCGGGAGATGATGAGCCAGAGTTACACGACCAAGCTTGATCAGCTTTGGAAGGTGGCCTGCAATTAGGCGCGTGTGTCTGTTTTTGTTCGTAGGTGGCCTGAAAAAACTAAAACAGACACCTTAACAGACACCTGATTGAAGCGAGGTAGGCTGGAGGCCTTGAAAATAGTGGGGCGGGTAAAGGGAATCGAACCCTCGTTATCAGCATGGGAAGACGTATCCGGCTACTTACAACCCAAAGGTGTCTCTCACCATTAGCTACGTATCACAGATTGGAAATTTCTGTCTGGGCCTTCAAAGCATCTCCCTCTCCTTTAAGCCTCAGTTGCTATATCAGCAATCAAAATCATATCTTCGATCCAGGCCGAAAGCGCATATAAATCGGTATCAGTGGTTCGCCAGAAAACAGAGCTCACCGGATGCCTAAGCTTGTTGGACTTATAAAGACTTGCTAGGCCAATAACATCATTATGTGTTTCTTTGTTTAAGTGCGCTATGGCGTTTCGCACTTTCTGTAAGTGCTTCGGCCCTAATAGACCGCCACCAAAAGATGCCGTTATGTTCGCGTGATTTGATAATTGGCAAAGAGCAGATAATGAAATGATTTTATCAATGTCCCCCCACGTAGGCTCGTACCTCAGGGTTGAGTTAAGGCCGTTCGTGGAAATTTTGTTAGGGCGGGATAACATTGTAGAGATATAGGAAATTCGTTCTTCGCTTACAGGTTGTAAATTGTTGGCGGCAGCAATCTGGACGCCATTTTTTGTATGGCAACCCATGCAGCATTTAAAAAAATATTCACGGGAAAATCTATTCCATGCTTGCCAAACATAATCTACAAGACCATTCAGAAAGAAAATTTCTTCATTCGACATAGCCTTATTTGCCAGTCTATAGTTACTTCGAAAGCTTTCGTCCGCCCACGAAAGCCTACGCTCCAAGTTAAGATAGGCCCGCGCCAAAGTCATAATTACGTCCTGAGTGCGAGGGCAAGTTGCATTGTACGTATTTGCCGATTCGGTGCCCGATTAGTACCTCCAGAGCAGGCGCGAACGTAATCGCCGTATCGTGTTTCATCCTTAGTTTCATGTGCATATGCCATATCCAAAAGTTTAGGTAATGCGCGTTCTTTCGATTCGCATAGCTCTCCAATTGGCGCAAGTCCAGAAGCCTGTTCAAAGCCCGGCAGCCCATATTTGTTGTGGAATGTGGCACAAAATAGTGAGTGAACGACATAAGGTTTTGAAAGGAATGTATCTCTATTGTCAATCAGCAATTCAGCATAGAAATCAATAAATTCCTGTAGGATTGCTATTAGGAAACCTTCATTGTCAAGTGTTTCATCATATTTTTCATAAAGCTCATTCAGTTTTTTGGTACTGCTGGAAGTAATTCCATCCTCAGTAGCCAAAATCATTTCTGAGAGTAGCTCCGCATCCGCCATTCGCACCAGGCTTCTACTTGCCAGAATATTGAAGCCTGCGAAAAACTCCGTATTATCCGTGCAAAAATTATTTATCATCCACTTAAACTCACCTTGGTAGGTAGAGTGTCTTTTTTCAGCATCATTTAATGGAAGGGTATAGGCGTTCATCCTTTTAAACATTTCCAGGATATCTTGCCGTGTCGCATTTCTTATGACATCCACGGAGACCGGATATGACAAAAATTCATCCTGAACTTCTTGCTGCAAATCCGAAAAGCGCATGCCAGCGTGCTTTTTTGAAACACTGGTTAATGCAAATTTATCTTCCACAAAAGAAACTATCGAAGAGATTCGCTGTTGACCATCTACTAATTCTCGCTTGGTTTTTCGGGAGGCTTTATCGAGATATTCGTAAAAATAAATCTTCGGGAAAGGGAATCCGCTTAATACAGTATCAATGAAGTAGCTTCTAGGGCCAGCTGGCCATATCCCCGATCCTCGCTGGTACTCTTTGTTTGCGACAAGGTCTTTTCGCCCCAGCATTTCAATGATCTCAGCGACGGAATATCGACTCTCATCCATTCTCATAAAGTGTTTCCTTTTGCTTAATAAGCGTGACTGCGTACTGTCACCCCGAAAATTAGTTGTATTACGCATTACGGCGTTAGGGCTTGATGTTCATATTACGGCAAAAGATATTTTTGACCAATACATTTAGCCCTTAAGACTAGAGGGTCATGAACGTAGGACGGGCTCTAAAATATCTGAAAAACCACTCTTCCTTCCGACCACAGGCTCCTCATTCCTCCTTGTTAATGGCTGATTCTGTTGAAAAACTCCGGCTTGGTTCCCACGGCAGAAAAGAACGCGTCTGTGATTGAAGTGCCTGCTTTTAACATAAGAATCTGCTGATAGGCGTCACTCCGGCGTCATCATCACCACCAGTGATATCAATGAACTCTTCGTTGGGGTCGATTGTGACCATGGCGCTCCGGGCGTTATCAGCAACCTCGGCCGCGTTGCTCGACCCAGTTTGAGAGTTCAAGAAGTTGTCGATGTGTGAATCAATTTTGGGTTTGGGGAGAGCGGCACTGTCGACAGGTTTCGCCGACAGAAACGAGTGGAAGGTGGTGTCCGGACCGATCAGGTATCAGTGTTGGTGGTACAAAATTGGTACGGGTTAAATTTAAAGTGGCATCAGAGCCTTTATTTACGGGTGGATGCCGGAAAGTAATTCCAATCCATCATCGGCGCCACACTAAAGCGGCGGGACGGCTCGGAGCGGGAAAGGCTGGTGTTCAGGGGCGCTTCAGGTTTTTCGGAGTTCATTGATACTGGTCTTTTATACGGCGGTTTTTACCCATGTTCCTTTTTTCCTGCAGTCGATTGCTGAAAGTGCAGCAATCGAATTCGGCTCTGCAGCCGTTGGAAATGGGCTCGATCACATCACGTAAGCGCGTGAACAGCTCGACGGCTTGCACGGTGTGAATACGGATCGATCAGGAAGGCGGGCAGTTTATCAGGAAAGCCAAGCGTTCGACCGCAAGCCGGTGGGGCAGGTCCGTCAAGGCCGTGACACGGCTTCAGGATTGAAAGAGGCTTTTTGAATGTGATGCTGATAGCATCCGGCCACTAATTTCGCATGACATAGGGACGTGGCTGATGAATAAGAAAAACATCTTGGGGTTAGTGCTGGGCCTGGGAATGTTGGGTGCTGCGTCGAGTGCATCGGCGAGTGACAACCTCTTCAAGTCCTATGCCTATGAATCTCCTATTTCTGCTTACACGGAAGCCAAGGGGTATTTCGATTGCTCTGAAGACGTTGGAGGCACTGCGTTGTGCTTGGAGGATGTCGACTTCCTGGAGCATAAATTTACCGCTGCTCTGATCTTCTCCAACTCGAAATTGATCATGGTGTCGCTGCTGAGCCCATTCGATCAAAACCTGTATGCCACGTCGATTGGCTCTATCAGTAAGACCTTTACGCTGTCTGCTCTGGCTGACGGGAAGTCACAGTTGGACTTGATCCAGTTGGCTGGCAAGTCTTCAAGTCGTGAAGAATTTACCTCTCAGTTTGCGAACTATGAGTCGGCTGCACTAACCACCGGCGAGATTGTTTATACCTTCTTCGAAGGTGTTGATAAGAGCAAAAAGTACTCCAGTATTGTCGGTCTTTTGCAAGGCTCTCCAGATAACATCCGTGCGGCCGAGGTGGTGCTGACGGGCCAGGGGGCGGAATCCAGTTTGATCATTCGCTTCAGCTTGCCCAAGCTGGAAGCCAACAAGGTCAGCGCCGCCGCCAAAAAGCCTGTTGAGTCTTTCTAAGGCAAAGCCTCTATAAACACCGCGCCACGCGTTATTCTGTCGACCTTGGCGTTTCGCAGGCCTGCTATCCACGCATCTGCGAAATGTGATTGTGTTCGAGTGTCTTCGCTAGACGCGCCTTGCCCCATCAAAGGCGGTGTTTTTTGCGTGGTTTGGGAATCTGATGAATAAATCTATACGCATTGACGGGGTCGAGATTGGCCCGGGTTGTCCTCCTTATGTCATCGCCGAGATGTCCGCCAACCATAACGGTGATTATGAGGCGGCGTTGCGGATTATCGATGAGGCCAAGAAGGCCGGGGCCAGCGCGCTGAAGATCCAGACGTATCGGGCGGACACCATCACCCTGAAGTCGGACTTGCCGGACTTCCAGATCACTGAGGGATTGTGGGCCGGCAAGACGCTCTACGATCTGTATGAGTGGGCGCATACGCCTTGGGAGTGGCACGCCGGGTTGTTCGAGCATGCACGGCAGCGGGAGATCACGCTGTTCAGTTCTCCTTTCGATCACACCGCGGTGGATTTTCTTGAGGACCTGAATGCGCCGGCCTACAAGATCGCCTCCTTTGAGGCAGTGGACCTTCCGCTGATCGCCTACGCCGCCAGTACGGGCAAACCCTTGATCATTTCCACCGGCATGGCCAATGCCGAGGAGATCGCCGAGGCCGTTGATGCTGCTCGGGGCGCGGGGTGCAAGGCGTTGGCGATCCTGCATTGTGTCAGTGGCTACCCGGCACCGGCTGAAGACTACAACCTGCGCACCATCCCGGACATGTTGCAGCGCTTCGGCCTGATAACGGGGCTGTCGGATCACACTCTGGACAACGCGACCTCCATCGCCAGCATCGCTCTGGGAGGTTCGATCATCGAGAAGCACTTCACCCTGGACCGCTCCAGAGGCGGGCCGGATGACAGTTTCTCTCTGGAGGCGCCCGAGCTTTCGGCCCTGTGCCGCGATGCGTTTACCGTGTGGAAGGCCCTGGGGCGGGCCAGCTATGAGCGCCAGCCCAGTGAGTTGGGCAATTTGAAGTTCCGCAGGTCGCTGTATTTCGTCAAGGACATCGAGCCCGGGGCAGTGATTGGCGCCGACGCGGTCAGAAGTGTTCGTCCCGGCTTCGGTCTGCCGCCCAAAGAGCTGGAGCGGGTATTGGGGGCCGTGGCCACACGGCGTATTTCAGCCCATTCGCCGGTGACCGAAGACGCCTTTGTAAAGCCACAGTAAGTGGCGAAGTGTCGCCCGCCCCAGCGGCACTAGAAGCGGTAGGTGTTCTGGATGTGCTGGCCGCCCAGGGCTAGCGCAGAGTCGATCAAGCGTTGGTTGCTGGGGTTGACGTTGAGGCTGAACGACCCCGCTCTTCGGGACTTGATGGCCGGTAGCGGGCTGTGGCTGCTGATCAGTTGCTGCAACACGCGTTGCTCCAGCTCCTGTGCTTCGTCGATGACGAATACCCCGATCTCATTGTTCTCGGTGATGTACGCCGAGCCCAGGCTTTGTCCGTCCTGTTCGATGATGTACCAGACCCGATAGGGCTTTGAGCGATAGAACTCCACGTGCTGTGCGTAATCAGGAACCGCGGCGTGGCTGATGGAGAACTGTTCGGTTCTTTTTTTCAGCAGTTGATACAGGTCCTGGCAGGCCGATTCATCGGCATAAGCATCTATGAGTTTCACGTGGCGAGCTCTTCAGGGGCAGGGCGAGGTGGGATTATGCCACAGGCCCCCTGCCCGTTCGGACAGGGCGCCAGCGCTTCAATGGCGGCGCCCGGCGAGTTGGCCTCAGGTGAACAGGCGATCCGCCAGGTCTTGTGCTTGTTGGCCGGCTGTTTGGCGCGCGAGGTGATCGACCTCTTCGCCCAGGATGGTTTTTTCTACGATCAGCGAATGCACTTGCTTCACCCCGATAAAGTCCAGCCAGGCCTCCACGTAAGGTTTCTGGAAGTCGAAGCGCTGTGCAGGGGTTGCGGACTGGGCGGAAAAATCCAGGCCGCGAGCGTAGACCACCACGGCGGTTTTGTTCTTCAGCAGCCCTTGCAGGCCACGCTCGGGGTCGAAACTGAAGAGCAGGTCTTTCTGCGACACCAGGTCGATAAAGTGCTTGAGCTTGTAGGGAATGCTGAAATTCCACAGCGGCACCGACAGCAGTATCAGATCGGCCTGATGCAAGGGCGCCGCGAGGGCTTCCAGGGTGTTCCAGGCTGTTTGTTGAGACGGGTTCAATGGCACGCCGCCAAGGCCTGCGTACTTGGCGTTGAGGGTGTCGTCGTCAAGCTCCGGCAACTGCGTGTCCCACAGGTCCAGGGTGCTGGTCTCGACTTGGGCCAGGTGCGCCCGGCAGCCCGCCAGAAAGCGTTGGGCGATTTCCAGCGAGGCGGAACGCTGCTTGCGGGGCGAACATTGGATGTGCAGCAGGCGGGTCATGGCGGTCGCTCGTTTGGCTGAGAGGAGCGGCATTGCAACATAGGTTTTTAAGGAATATAAATCGTGATTTTTCGAATGATTAATCACGAGTTGGAATATGTTCGACCCTGTATTGCTCAAGACCTTTGCGGCGGTGGTGGATGAAGAGGGCTTCAGTCGGGCGGCGGAGAAACTCCACCTGACCCAGTCTGCGGTCAGTGGTCATTTGCGCCGTCTGGAAGAGCAAGTGGGCAAGCCTTTGCTGCTGCGCACCACCCGTTCCCAGCAACTGACCCTGGATGGCCAGCGGCTGCTGGCGTATGCGCGAGCCATCCTGGTGCTGAATCGCGATGCCTGGGCCGAGTTGACTCGTTCGGCGTTTCACGGGCGCTTGGCGATCGGCATCAGTGAAGATTTCGCCGAGCCGCGGCTGCTGCGCGAGCTGCAGGAGTTTGCGGCGTTGTACCCCGGCATGTTGATTGATATTCAAGTGAACATTCCCGGCACGCTTCTCGATCAGCTCAAGCAGGGCGCCTTGCACGTGGTGGTGGGTTCGTTGTGCGAGAGCAGCGAGCCGGGGCTGTTGTTGTGGCAAGAGCCCCTGGTCTGGGCCTGGGCGGCGCAACCTCTGGTGCGTTTGCCCACGCCCTTGCCGTTGGCGCTGTTCCCTGAGCCTTGCCCTTATCGCGAGGCGGCCCTGGTCCGCCTGGCCCAGGCGGGGGTTGCCCAGCGCACCGCGATGCTTTGTACCAGCACCGTGGCGCTGCGGGCGGCGGCCTTGTCCGGTTTTGCGGTGGCGCCCATGGCGGCCAGCCAATTGACGCCGGGGCTGATGGCGCTTGGCGCGGAACAAGGTTTGCCGGCGTTGCCCGATGCGGTGTTTCGTTTGTTCAGCGGCGCAGAGGCCGACCCAGAGATTGTTGCGGCGCTGTCGCAGGTTATCCGTGAATACTGTACAGCTCGTCGAACTCGGGTTTAGGCATTGATCGGGCCGGCCGATAACAGAGGTGCGAGGAGAGGGCGATCCAGGCCAAGGCTTCGCGTAGCGTGATTTGCCCGGCACAGAGCCTTGGGCTAGTCTCGAAAACCATCAGGGGATTTGGGCTGCGGCTCATGCCTTGCCCTTCAGGATGTCGCTTTTGCCTATTCCCATTCACGACCCTCAGCAGGCGCCTGGCGGTACCCTCAAGCGCCTGCCGCTGCTCAAGGCGGCGGTGACCTTTATCGCCATGGTGTGCCTGTGCCTGTGCGGTCTTTTGTACCTCCAGTTGGAGCAGTCGCGGCGCCATGACCTGGAGCAGGCGGAGGTGATCTCCGTCAACCTCACCCGTGCCATGGCGCAACAGGCCGAAGATACGTTCATGGAGGCGGACCTGGTGCTGATCAGCCTGGCCGAATGGATCCAGGCCGACGGCTACGGCCCCCGACAACAGCCACGGCTGCGGCAGACGTTTGTGCGGCGGGTGCAAACCCTGCAGCAGCTCAGCGGTATGTTCCTGTTCGACAAGCATGGCCAGTGGGTAATCAGCTCGTTCGACCAACTGCCGCGCGGCGAGGGTGTGGCGGACCGCGAATACTTCAGGTTCCATCAGCAAAATGCCTCGCTGCAGGCGCACATTGGTCCGGCGATTCGCAGTCGAGCCAACAACGAATGGATCATCCCCATTTCCCGGCGCCTGGATGACCAGGACGGGAATTTCCAGGGGGTGCTGCTCGCCGGAATCAAGCTGACGTACTTCGATGAGTTCTTCAAAAGCTTCAACATCGATGAGCAGGGGGCCATGTTCCTGGCGTTGTCCGATGGCACCTTATTGGCCCGGCGTCCGTTTGAAGAACGGCAGATAGGCGCTTCACTCGCCCGTGGGGAAATCTTCCGCACCTACCTGCCCAATGCCCTGACGGGGAACGCCATGATTCCTTCGGTAGTCGACGGGGTTATGCGCTTGTACGGTTATCGGCAGTTGCAGGCCTACCCGCTGGTGGTGGCGGCGGCCAACTCCGAGGGGGCGATTCTCAAGGGGTGGTACGCCACGGCCTATCAGTCCTGCGCCATTGTCGCCCTGGTGGTGCTGGGCATTGGCTTGTTTGGCTGGGTGTTCGTGCATCAGGTCAAGAACGGTGAGCGCATCGAAGCCGACCTGCGGGAGGCGCAGGAGGCGCTGGAAGTCATCGCCACTCATGACAGCCTGACCGGGCTGGCCAATCGGCGTTTGTTCGAGCGGGCGCTGGAGATTGAGTTCAGCCGGGGGGCACGGCAGCAGAGCCCGTTGAGCCTGATCATGCTCGATATCGATTTCTTCAAAAGCTATAACGACACCTATGGCCATGTGGCGGGGGACCACTGTTTGAGTGAGGTCGCCAGCGCCTTGAAGAACGGCTGCCAGCGCAAAGCCGACCTGGCGGTGCGTTATGGGGGCGAGGAGTTCGCGGTGTTGCTGCCCGACACCGATGCTCAAGGCGCCCTGGCCATGGCCGAGCAGATTCGCTTGAGCGTCCTGGACAAACACATCACCCACTCCGGCTCACCCTCGGGCAGCCTGACGGTGAGCCTGGGTTGCTACACCTTCGTGCCCAGTGGCCGCGACAGCATTGAGGTGTTTATCCAGCGCGCGGATGCGGCGCTGTATCGGGCCAAGCACACCGGCCGCAACCGCGTGGCGACCTTGTCCGCGGAGAGCAATGTCATGCCGCTGATGCGCTCGGATCGCTAAACCCTACGGCGCCGGGTCGTAGCCCGCGAGTTTGTGCTCCAGGGCCTGGCGCACCTCATCCCACTCATCGTCGATGATGCTGAAGCGTACCGAGTTGCGCTTGCGGCCGTCGGGCATGATCCGCTCGTGGCGCACGATGCCTTCCTGCTGGGCCCCCAGGCGCAGAATCGCCGCCCGGGAGGTGTGATTGATTTCATCGGTGGTGAATTGCACGCGTACGCAGCCGAGTTCTTCGAAGGCGTAGCGCAGCATCAGGTACTTGGCTTCGGTGTTGACGAAGGTTTTTTGCCAGCGCCGGGCGATCCAGGTGCTGCCGATCTCCAGCTTGCGATGTTGGCGGTCGATCTTCCAGAAACGCGTGCAGCCAATCACCTGCTGATTGGCCTTGAGCACCGTGACAAAAGGCAGCACGGTGCCGGCGTCACGGCCCGCCAGGGCCACGTCCAGATAGTGCTGCACGGTGCTGGGCGACGGCACCACGGTGAACGGCAGCTTCCATAACTCACCGTCTTGCGCGGCCGCGACCAGGGCGGCGGCGTCCGACCGTTGCAGGGGACGCAGCAGAATGCGCGGGCCTTCCAGTGTTTGCATGGTGTGCTGCTCGTAAGGGCAAGGTGGGGGTATTACAGAGGGGCGCTGGCGGGCTGGCAAGGTCCAATGGCGGGCTCCCGGCATAAAAAATGGGGAATCCACAGTGGTCCATTCAGCCCTGGGTGCTCGCCGGCTTCAGGGCTCTTGCGTATCCAGATTCAAGCGAATCTAGAAGTATGCGAATCCTTTTGTGGGGGGCATCGCTAGGTGGTGCTGTCAGTGGCGCTAACGGATATCTCGGCGCCACTGGCCGCTGCCGGGATGAAAGCGTCGGCAGGCTATTCCCAGTCGCGGACGGATCAGCGGGATAGCGAAGCGACGCACGGTGAAATAGAAGCGGTACTCGGCGAGCCCTTCGATGGTCAGGTAAAAGTGCTCATCGTCCTGCCATTCCACTGCGTCGAGGCTATAGCTGCTGTACCACTTGTTGAGCAGGCGCTGGGCGACGATCCGTTGCAGGCTCTTGTCCACCAGCACGACAAACACCGCTTCCTCGATCCAGTAATCCAGCTCGGTGAACAGCAGGTAACCGTGGCGGGTTTCGTATTGCCTACGCAGCACGCGCCCTGGTACTCGCAGGGCGGTCGGTTGCCCGTCGGCCAGCAGTTGCCGGTCATCCGGGTCGGTGGCGCCAGGACCTTGATGGTCGGCAAAGGTGAAGCGAGTGATGGCTTTCATTGGCCCTGAAGTCGTCGTCCAAGCGCGGGGATTCTAGCAGGGGATGGGTTTTTTACGGGAATTGCGTGGGGGCCAATGCGCCGGAAAGTTGGCCGATAAACTGTATACAATTTTATAGACAGTTGTCTTGTATGTTGCATACAGTGTGCGCAGAACAAAAACAGGGAACCCCACACCATGAATACGTCCCACGTTTCACCGCAGCGCCCCGAAGATGAAAATTTGGGTGTTGGCGCGAATATGGCTTATGGCCTGCAACACGTTCTGACCATGTATGGGGGCATCGTGGCGGTGCCGCTGATCGTCGGCCAGGCGGCGGGGTTATCCCCCGCAGAGATCGGCCTGTTGATCGCAGCCTCGCTGTTTGCCGGTGGCCTGGCGACCTTGCTGCAGACCCTGGGTTTGCCGTTTTTCGGTTGCAAGCTGCCGCTGGTGCAGGGGGTGTCCTTTGCCGGCGTGTCGACCATGGTGGCGATTGTCAGCAGCACGGGTGAGGGGGGCTTCCAGTCGATCCTGGGAGCGGTGATCGCAGCTTCGCTGATCGGCCTGTTGATCACCCCGGTGTTTTCCAGAATCACCAAATTCTTTCCGCCGCTGGTTACCGGCATTGTTATCACCACCATTGGCCTGACGCTGATGCCGGTGGCTGCACGCTGGGCCATGGGCGGCAACAGCCGCGCGCCGGACTTCGGCAGCATGGCGAACGTCGGCCTGGCGGCGTTGACCCTGGTGTTGGTGCTGTTGTTGAGCAAAATCGGCAGCGCGGCGATTTCCCGCTTGTCGATTCTTCTGGCCATGATCATCGGCACCGTTATCGCGGTGTTCCTGGGCATGGCGGACTTTTCCAGCGTGACCCAGGGGCCGATGTTCGGCCTGCCCACACCTTTCCATTTCGGCATGCGACCTTCCATGTCGCGGCGATCCTGTCGATGTGCATCGTGGTCATGGTGACCCTGGTGGAAACCTCGGCGGACATCCTCGCGGTGGGTGAAATCATCCACACCAAGGTCGACTCCAAGCGCCTGGGCGATGGCCTGCGTGCCGACATGCTGTCGAGCATGATCGCGCCGATCTTTGGCTCCTTCACGCAGAGTGCCTTTGCCCAGAACGTCGGGCTGGTGGCGGTCACCGGGATCAAGAGCCGTTTTGTGGTGGCGACCGGCGGCGTGTTTCTGGTGATCCTCGGCTTGCTGCCCTTCATGGGGCGGGTGATCGCAGCGGTGCCCACCTCGGTGCTGGGCGGTGCCGGTATCGTGCTGTTTGGCACAGTGGCCGCCAGTGGTATTCGGACCCTGTCCAAGGTCGACTACCGCAACAACATGAACCTGATCATCGTCGCTACTTCCATCGGCTTCGGCATGATCCCGATTGCCGCGCCGAGCTTCTACGATCACTTCCCCAGCTGGTTCGCGACTATCTTCCACTCGGGCATCAGCTCGTCGGCGATCATGGCGATCCTGCTGAACCTGGCGTTCAACCATTTCACTGCGGGCAACTCGGACCAGCAGTCGGTGTTTGTCGCGGGCACCGAGCGCAGTCTGCGCTTCCATGACATTGCGGCCCTGCGTGAAGGCGACTACTTCAGCGGTGGCAAGCTGCATGATGCCGAAGGTAATGAAGTACCCCTGGTGACGGAGGAGCCGGGCCATTCGCCGAACCAGGCCGGCGATGGTTCGTTACCGAGCCATGCACGAGGCAGTACCGAGGCGACTCACTGAAGCTGATCCGCTCGTCCAAAAAAAACGGCGCCCGCAAGGCGCCGTTTTTTTGCGGTTGATTATTCCAGGTTGTCCAGCGGCTTCATCGCCTGCAGAGCGTCAGGGTTGTCTTGGTACTGCTGGCGCAAGGTGACGAGCTGGCGATCATGGCCTGTGCAGACCTCGTTCACCGCCTTCTCCAGGAAGGCCCGGCGCTCCTCGTCGTAGGCTTCCTCGCCGGCAAAGTGTTCGCAGGCTTCGTGGCGCTGGATGAACGCCGCCACTTCATCGGGAAGCTCGGCGCCGCTTGCGCCATAGTGCTTGCCCAACAGCAGGCGTTTGTTTTCGACCCAGCCGGTGTAGTCCTCACCGTCCTTGGCGATGTACATGACCTGGGTCCAGCCGTCTTCGCTGGAGGCGTACACCGTCAGGCCATCACCGGGAATCACATAAAGTTTCTTGTTCACGCAGGCGGCGCTCGGCCCGCTGTGAAAGTGCAGGCGACCCTGGCCGATGACTTTGGCCTCCAGGGGCGGGCGGTATTCGCCGGCTTCCAGGGACACCTTGTCGCTCAAGGTGGCGCAGTCCAAGGGTGCTTCGGCCAGGGCCGGCAGGGGCAGAAGGGAGAGCAGGCCCCACAGGGGCAGCAGGCGCAGAAGTCGGTCCATCGCGAGGGGGTCCATGAGGTGGGATTGCGGATCGCGCGATGGTAATGACAAAGACGCGGCCTGTGAATGATCACCGACCGCATCCGCTGGGTGATGGCCCGTTTTAGTCGGCTGCCTCGCTCAATTGCCCTTGGCGCACCAGGGACAGTGCAAATACCACCACTATGGCAGCGGCGGCCGCCAGGGTCAGGGGCAGGCCATAGCTGCCGCCGCTCATGGCCGCGCCGCTGAGCAAGGGTCCCAACAGGCTGCCGATGCCCCAGAGCAGGCCGGCGCTGGCGTTGGCGGTGACCAGGTCGGCGCCGCTGAAGGATTGGCCTATCAGTACGATGGCCAGGGTATAGATGCCGCCGGCCGCCGCACCGAGGATCACCAGACTGGGCCAGAGCAGGGCGGGGGCTTCCATGAGCAGCGGCAGGCCCAGGCCGATTGCCAGGGCAACGATGCCGCAGCCGAGGTAGATGCCAGGGCGCCCGAGTGTGTCCGAGAGCCAGCCGAGGGGGAACTGGAAGGCCGTGTCGCCCAGCAGGATGATGGTCACCATCAGGGCCGCGAGCTTGATGCTGTAGCCATGGCCGGCGGCGTAGACCGGAAACAGCGACAGAATCACGCTGTCGAAAAACGCGAAGAACAGGATGCCCACGCACAGTGCCGGGGCGATGCGGATAAAGCCCAGCACCGAGAAGGTCCGACTTTCGGCGTGGGGTGCCTGGAGGTCTGCCTGGGGCAGGGTCAGCCAGACCACGGCGATCGCCACGGCGTAGCCGACGCTGACGATAGACAGCACGGCCGGCCCTCCGGTGCCCAATAGCGAGACCAGGCCCGGGCCCAGTAGTTGGAAGAAGGTGAAACAGGTGGTGTAGACCGCCACCAGCCGTCCGCGGGTAGCGTCCTCGGCCATTTCATTGACCCAGGTTTCCCCGAGAATAATGATCAGCCCTGCGCCCAGGCCCATGGCGATCCGCGCCAGGCCCAGGCTGTAGAGGCTGGCCCCTGGCCATTCCAGGGCGGCCACGCTCAAGGCGCAAAGGCTGAAGCACAGCAGGTAGATCTGGCGCCGGGTCAGGCGCAGGCACAGGGCGTTGACCAGGAAGGCCGAGAGCATCATGCCCGCGGCTGGCAGCGCCGACATGATGCCTATCTGGTTGTTGGAGGCACCGGCCTGGTACAAACGCAAGGCGAGGATCGGCACGGTGGAACCGATGCTCAGGCCGACAATGGAAATGCCCAGGATCAGGGCGGCTAACAGGGCTTTGTTCATGATCAAGACCCGCGCTGAAGCTTCAGGCGCCAAAAAAGGGGGATGCGCGTAGGAGCCGGCTTGCCGGCGAAAAGGCCATTGTGGGATGTGCTGCTGTTCAGGGCGCCTTCGCTGGCAAGCCAGCTCCTACAACCTCGCGGTTGGCGGTGCAGTCAATTGCAGTTAGCGACTGCCCTGATGCGGGGAGAAGGTGAAGGCAAACAGGACGCTACGGCGCCGACGATTGATCGCGCAGTCCTGCTGGGCAACGGCCAGGGTTGCCGAGGGGCTCATCAAGGGCGAGGGGCACGGTGACTGTGCTGTCGAGAACATCACATCGTCTGATTGCTTGGATAAAGAGGCGGACAGCCTACGTCGGCCCTTGAGGCAAAGCAACAGGGTCGGTACAGGAAGGTTTCTGTTGGGCAAAACACGTGCATCCGCGCGTCTGGCTGACGGGCGGATCGGTTATCTGTCGGGGGCGATGCTTGAGCTGACGTGCCGAAAGAGCAGGGCGCTCTCATAAACATCAAGGCAAATCAGTGTAGGAATATGGCTCCACGACCTGGACTCGAACCAGGGACCCAGTGATTAACAGTCACTTGCTCTACCAACTGAGCTATCGCGGAATGCGGCGTATCTTACTGATTAAGAAGGAGAAGTCAAGCGCAGGATTGCAGTTTTCTGCTGGCCGGTGCCGCTAGGCGTCGACCGAGGAAAAATCGGCCTGGGCGGTTACCAGAAGCGGGAGGGAGGGCTACCATGGCGCCCCGGAAGTGGTTTCACGCGCGACCGGCCTCCCGCCGCAAAGGTACGCTTTATGACCCGCTCCCTGTATTCGCTTTCAGTCACCCGCCGCTTAACGCACCGATCGGGGGGGTTGGCATGAGCATCGAACAGATCGCCCTGCCCAAAGGGGTTGGGCCCCAGGCCAGTAAATTGTGGGATGCCATTGTCGGCGCTGCTTCGGCTGCCGATCTCAACCGCGCTGGTGGCAAGGCCGAAGGGTTTGTCCTCGGGCTGGAAAGCAGCAAGGCGATCAAGAGCCAAGTGGCCGAATCGCTGTATGTCGCGTTTGATGATGCCGCCAGCCAGCGCTCCAAAGAGTTGGCCGGCTGAGCTCGTTCAGCCGCCGAAGGTCAGAGTGCCAAGCATGAACTTGGCCGCCAGGGCGCCGCCGGCCAGTTGTACCAGCCACAGTGCCAGCCCACCGAGAAACACGCCGAGGGCGATTTGCAGCACCAGGCTCTTTTCGCGTTTCTGAGGGCGGGACACGTAGTGCTCCAGTTCGTCGCGGTCTGCCCGCAGGTCGTCGTTTTTCATCTGGGTTCTCGATGGCAAGGGTAGGGGCACGGCCTGAGTCTAGAGCGCGCGGGCCCTGGGTTGGAGATTTTGTCGGCGGGACAAAAAAGGGGAAGCCAGATGGCTTCCCCTTTTTCTGTCACCGAGGTGGCTTAGATCACCTGAATGATGGCCTTGGTCACCACGTCGATGTTGTTCTGGTTCAGCGCGGCCACGCAGATGCGGCCGGTGTCCAGGGCGTAGATACCGAACTCGTTGCGCAGGCGGGTCACTTGCTCAACGGTCAGGCCGGAGTAGGAGAACATCCCGCGCTGGCGGCCGACGAAGCTGAAGTCGCGCTGTGGCGCGCCTTTGGCCAGCAAGTCGACCATCTGATTGCGCATGCCGCGAATGCGCAGGCGCATTTCCGCCAGTTCCTGCTCCCATTGCGCGCGCAGTTCCGGGCTGTTGAGCACGGCGGCGACAATGCTGGCGCCGTGGGTCGGCGGGTTGGAGTAGTTGGTGCGGATCACGCGTTTGACTTGCGACAGCACGCGGGCGCTTTCCTCTTTCGACTCGCTGACGATGGACAGTGCTCCAACGCGCTCGCCATACAGGGAGAAGGATTTGGAGAAGGAGCTGGAGACGAAGAAGGTCAGGCCCGACTCGGCGAACAGGCGCACGGCGGCGGCGTCTTCGTCGATGCCGTCGCCAAAGCCCTGGTAGGCCATGTCGAGGAACGGCACCAGGTTCTTCGCCTTGACCACTTCCAGCACGTCATTCCAGTCGGCCGGGGTCAGGTCGACGCCGGTCGGGTTGTGGCAGCAGGCGTGCAGCACCACGATGGACTGGGCAGGCAGGGCGTTGAGGTCTTCCAGCAGGCCGGCACGGTTTACGTCGTGGGTGGCGGCGTCGTAGTAGCGATAGTTCTGTACCGGGAAACCCGCGGTTTCGAACAGCGCGCGGTGGTTTTCCCAGCTCGGGTCGCTGATGGCGACAACGGCGTCAGGCAGCAATTGCTTGAGGAAGTCGGCACCGATTTTCAGTGCACCGGTACCGCCCACGGCTTGAGTGGTGATGACGCGGCCAGCGGCGATCAGCGGCGAGTCGTTACCGAACAGCAGCTTTTGCACGGCCTGGTCGTAAGCGACGATACCGTCGATCGGCAGGTAACCGCGGGAAGCGTGTTGGGCGACACGAATCGTCTCGGCTTCGACAACGGCGCGCAGGAGTGGAATTCGCCCCTCCTCGTTGCAGTAAACGCCGACCCCCAGGTTGACCTTATTGGTACGGGTGTCAGCGTTGAATGCTTCGTTGAGGCCCAGGATTGGATCGCGTGGTGCCATTTCGACAGCGGAGAACAGGCTCATTATTACGGCGGCTCTGAATGGAGTGTGGAGGGACGTGTCGCGCTCCAGCCGGATGCACTAGAGCGGTGCACAAACGGGGAGCTAGTATAGAGGCCATCCTTTCTGGCGGCGACAGCCTATTGGCTTTTTGCCCTAAGTTTTTCGCTTTATTTTTCGACCGTTAGTCTTATTGCAACGTCAAAGGCGTTAGGGCGTGTAGGACCGTTATCTTGAAAGCGGTGGTATTTGCCTCCACATCTAGGACAATCCCAGTTTTTCCCGACGACGTTTGTCGTTCGCGGTCGTTCTCGCTCCAGCCCGTTCGTGTCGTGCGGGGGTGAACCCAGAGGTACGTTATGTCTGAATTCCAGCTAGTCACCCGCTTCCAGCCCGCCGGCGACCAGCCGGAAGCCATTCGCCTGATGGTCGAAGGTATCGAGGCCGGGCTGGCGCACCAGACGCTGCTCGGTGTGACCGGCTCGGGCAAGACCTTCAGCATCGCCAACGTGATTGCCCAGGTGCAGCGCCCAACCCTGGTGCTGGCGCCGAACAAGACCTTGGCGGCGCAGTTGTACGGGGAGTTCAAGGCCTTTTTTCCGAACAACGCGGTGGAGTATTTCGTCTCTTACTACGACTACTACCAGCCCGAAGCCTATGTGCCATCGTCCGACACCTTTATCGAGAAGGACGCCTCGATCAACGACCACATCGAGCAGATGCGCCTGTCCGCGACCAAGGCGCTGCTGGAGCGCAAGGACGCGATCATCGTCACCACGGTGTCCTGCATCTACGGCCTGGGCAGCCCGGAAACCTATTTGAAGATGGTGTTGCACGTCGATCGCGGCGACAAACTCGACCAGCGCGCCTTGCTGCGGCGTCTGGCGGACCTGCAATACACCCGCAACGATATGGATTTTGCTCGGGCCACGTTCCGTGTGCGCGGTGACGTCATCGATATCTACCCGGCTGAATCCGACCTGGAAGCCATCCGCATCGAGCTGTTCGATGACGAAGTCGAGAGCCTGTCGGCTTTCGATCCACTGACGGGCGAAGTGATTCGCAAGTTGCCGCGTTTTACCTTCTACCCCAAGAGCCACTACGTGACCCCGCGGGAGACCCTGCTGGATGCGATCGAGGGGATCAAGGTCGAGTTGCAGGAGCGCCTGGAGTACCTGCGTTCCAACAATAAGCTGGTGGAGGCGCAACGCCTGGAGCAGCGCACGCGCTTCGACCTGGAGATGATCCTTGAGTTGGGCTACTGCAACGGCATCGAAAACTACTCGCGTTATCTGTCGGGTCGTCCGGCCGGGGCTGCACCGCCGACTTTGTACGACTACCTGCCGGCCGACGCCTTGCTGGTGATCGACGAGTCCCACGTCAGCGTGCCGCAAGTGGGCGCCATGTATAAGGGCGACCGCTCGCGTAAGGAAACCCTGGTGGAGTACGGTTTCCGCCTGCCCTCGGCGCTGGACAACCGGCCCATGCGTTTCGACGAGTGGGAGGGCGTGAGCCCGCAAACCATCTTCGTCTCGGCGACGCCGGGCAACTACGAGGCCGAGCATGCCGGCCGGGTGGTGGAACAAGTCGTGCGGCCCACCGGCCTGGTGGACCCGCAGATTGAAGTGCGCCCGGCGCTGACCCAGGTCGACGACCTGCTTTCAGAAATCACCAAGCGGGTGGCCCTGGAGGAGCGGGTGCTGGTGACCACGCTGACCAAGCGCATGGCCGAGGATTTGACCGACTACCTGGCGGACCACGGGGTGCGCGTGCGCTACCTGCACTCGGACATCGACACCGTAGAGCGGGTGGAGATCATCCGCGACTTGCGCTTGGGCACCTTTGACGTGCTGGTGGGGATCAACCTGCTGCGTGAAGGCCTGGACATGCCGGAAGTGTCCCTGGTGGCGATTCTCGATGCGGATAAGGAAGGTTTCCTGCGTTCCGAACGCTCGTTGATCCAGACTATTGGTCGTGCCGCGCGTAACCTCAATGGCCGGGCGATTCTCTACGCGGACCGCATGACCGGCTCCATGGAACGGGCCATCGGCGAGACCGAGCGCCGTCGCGATAAACAGATCGCCTTCAACCTGGCCAATGGCATCACCCCCAAGGGCGTGTTCAAGGATGTCACCGACATCATGGAAGGCGCCACGGTGCCAGGCTCGCGCAGCAAGAAGCGCAAAGGCATGGCCAAGGCCGCGGAAGAAAACGCCAAGTACGAAAACGAGCTGCGTTCGCCAAGTGAGATCACCAAGCGCATCCGCCAGCTCGAAGAGAAAATGTACCAACTGGCCCGGGATTTGGAGTTCGAGGCCGCGGCGCAAATGCGCGACGAAATCAGCAAACTGCGCGAGCGCCTGTTGACCGTCTAACGACGCTCCATCCCTAGTAGGCGCCGGCTTGCCGGCGAAGAGGCCCTCAAGCCCTGTGCAAGGATCGAGGGCCTCTTGCGCCCGCCAGCTTCAGTTCAGTGGGCTTCTCCAGCCTTCAGGCCCTTGGGCAGTGCCTTGGTCAGCAGCACCGCGAGCATGCTCACGCCCAGGGCGATCCCGACAAAATGAAACGCATCGTTGTAGGCCATGATCTGCGCCTGCTGGTGGGCAATTTCACTGAGCTTGCCCAGGGCGGCGGTTTCATTGCCGAGGGTGTCGGTCAGGCTGGCCAGGCGCTCCGCCACTTGGGGGTTGCTCGGCACTATGGCTTCGCGCAGGTAATCGAAGTAGGTCTTGGTTCGCGCATCCAGCAAGGTGGCGAGCAGGGCGATGCCGATGGCGCCGCCGAGGTTGCGCAGGATGTTGAACAGACTCGACGCCGAACCCGCATCCTGGGGCAGGATGTAGGCGGTGGCGATCAGCGAGATGGTGACCATGATCAGCGGTTGCCCCAGGGCACGAATGATCTGGATCTGGTTGAACTGCGGCCCGGCGAAGTCCGGGTTCAGCACCCCGGATGAAAAACTCGCCAATCCGAACAGGCCGAAGCCCAGGGTGCACAGCCACTTGGGCGAGACAAACCTCATCAGCAGCGGCACCAGCGGTATCAGGAACAGCTGGGGAATGCCCATCCACATGATCACTTCGCCGATCTGCATGGCGTTGTAGTTCTGGATCTGCGCCAGGTACAGCGGCAACAGGTAGATCGAGCCATACAGCCCCACCCCCATCCCCAGGCTGGAAATGCTCGACAGGCCGAAGTTGCGATTACCCAGGATGCCCAGGTTGATCAGCGGGTTGGGCTTGGAGACTTGCACGATCACAAAGGTCACCAGGCTGACCAGGGCAATGCTGCCCAGGCCGACGATCAGGCTGGACTCCAGCCAGTCCTTGCGGTGGCCTTCCTCAAGAAACACCTGCAGGCAGCCCAGGCCCACGCCGAGGGTGAGGATGCCGGTGTAGTCGGTGCTTTTCAGCAGCTCCCAGTGGGCGGCTTTCTTCTCCAGCCCGTAGAGCATGCCGGCGATCATGAGCAGCCCGGGTGGGATGTTGATGTAGAAGATGTACTCCCAGCCCCAGTTTTCCGTAAGCCAGCCGCCCAGCGTCGGGCCGATGGAGGGCGCGAAGGTGGCCGTCATGGCGAACATGGCCATGCCCTTGGCGCGGTGGTGCTCGGGGAGTTTGATCAGGGTCAGGGTGAAGGCCAGGGGGATCAGCGCGCCGCCGGTAAAGCCTTGCAGGGCGCGGAACACAATCATGCTTTCCAGGCTCCAGGCCATGGAGCAGAGCAGTGACGCGACCAGGAACCCCACCGAGACCCAGACCGCCAGGCGACGTGCCGAGAGCAACTGCACCAGCCACGCGGTGAGGGGAATCATGATGATTTCCGCCACCAGGTAGGAGGTGGAAATCCATGAGCCTTCTTCCAACGTCGCCGACAACGCGCCCTGGATGTCCTTGAGGGAGGAGTTGGTGATCTGGATGTCGAGCACCGCCATAAAGGCGCCGAGCATGGCGCTCATCACCGCGATCCAGTCGCGCCGGGTCGGTTCGCCGGCCGGGCGCAGCAGCTGGTCACCGGCCATCGGCAGGGTCTTTGATCTTCACTTTGACGGTGACCGACATGCCCGGGCGGATCTTGCCACGCAGTGGGTTGTCGGCGGCAAAGGTCAGTTTCACCGGGATGCGCTGCACCACCTTGGTGAAGTTGCCGGTGGCGTTGTCCGGCGGCAGCAGGCTGAACTGTGCGCCCGAGGCGGCGAACAAACTGTCGACCTGGCCGGCGATGGGGGTATCGCCGTAAGCGTCGAAGATCAGTTCGGCGGATTGCCCGGGTTGCATATGGCCGATCTGGGTTTCCTTGAAGTTGGCCTGGATCCAGATGTCCTGGTCGGGAACGATCGACAGCAGGTAGGCGCCAGCCTGGACCACTTGGCCGTTGCGTGCCGCGCGTTGGCCGACCAGGCCGCTGATGGGTGCGTGGATTTCGCTGCGGGTCAGGTTCAGTTCGGCCTGGGCCAGGTCGGCTCGGGCGTTGGCGATCTGGGCGTCCAACCGCTTGAGTTCGGCGCCCAGGGCATTCACCTGTTGGCGCTGGCCCTGGAGGTCGGCTTGGGCCTTGGCCACCTGGGAGCGGGCGATATGGTTGTCGGCAGAGAGGGTGGTCACCCGTTCTTCAGAAACATAGCCGGGCTTGCGCAGGGTCTGGGCCCGGGACAGGTCGATTTGCGAGCGGCCCAGGCTGGCCTGGCTGGAGGCCACCTGGGCTTCGCTGGCGGCGATCAGGCTGGCTTGCTGGGTCAGCTTGCTTTGCGCTTGCAGGCGTTCGGCTTCGCGGGTGTCGAGGGCGGCTTTGGCCCGCTCGATGGCCAGCTGGAAATCTTCACTTTCCAGGCGCACCAGCAACTGGCCTTTTTCCACATGCTGGTTGTCCCGCACCAGCACTTCGTCGATTCGCGCCGCCAACTGGCTGGAGACCCGGGTGATCTCACCCTGGACGTAGGCGTTGTCGGTGCTTTCATAAAAGCGCCCATGGAAGAACCACTGGGCAAAGAACCCCAGGGCGACCAATGCCACCAGGAGCAGGAAAATAAACAGGCGACGCTTGAGTTGGGCAGGCATGGGCAGGCTGTAGTCGAGAAAGTGTAAGGAAATTTAACAGGGGGCGAATCTGGCATATAGGCAGGGGGTGGTAAATGCCAACTGTTGATAATCGGCCATTCATGGGCATTAGCGCGGCAACCTTGGCTTAAATGCCCTCGTTACTGGAGCCGGGCCGGTCGCGCCTGTTACCATTCGCCCCCTGTTTTACCTCCGCTTTTATATTCATTCCGAGACATGCCATGACCACCGTCCGCACGCGCATCGCGCCATCGCCCACTGGGGATCCCCACGTCGGCACCGCTTACATCGCTTTGTTCAACTACTGCTTTGCCAAGCAGCATGGCGGTGAGTTCATCCTGCGCATCGAGGACACCGATCAACTGCGTTCGACCCGTGAGTCGGAACAGCAGATTTTCGACGCCCTGCGCTGGCTGGGCATCAACTGGAGCGAAGGCCCTGACGTAGGCGGCCCGCACGGCCCGTACCGGCAGAGCGAGCGCAGCGAGATCTACAAGAAGTACACCCAGCAACTGGTGGATCTGGGCCACGCCTTCCCGTGCTTCTGCACCGCCGAAGAGCTGGACCAGATGCGCGCCGAGCAAATGGCCAAGGGTGAAACCCCGCGCTACGACGGCCGGGCGCTGTTGCTGTCGAAGGAAGAAGTCGCTCAGCGTCTGGCTGCTGGCGAACCCCACGTGATTCGCATGAAAGTGCCAAGCGAAGGCGTGTGCGTGGTGCCGGACATGCTGCGTGGCGATGTCGAGATCCCGTGGGATCGCATGGACATGCAAGTGCTGATGAAAACCGACGGTTTGCCGACCTACTTCCTGGCCAACGTGGTCGACGACCACCTGATGGGCATCACCCACGTCTTGCGTGGCGAAGAGTGGCTGCCCTCGGCGCCGAAGCTGATCCTGCTCTACGAGTACTTCGGCTGGGAACAACCGCAGCTGTGCTATATGCCGCTGCTGCGTAACCCGGACAAGAGCAAGCTGTCCAAGCGCAAGAACCCGACCTCGGTGACCTTCTACGAGCGCATGGGCTTCATGCCTGAAGCCATGCTCAACTACCTGGGCCGCATGGGCTGGTCGATGCCGGACGAGCGCGAGAAGTTCTCGCTGCAGGAAATGGTCGATCACTTTGACCTGTCCCGTGTCTCCCTCGGTGGGCCGATCTTCGACATTGAGAAGCTCTCCTGGCTCAACGGCCAGTGGCTGCGTGACCTGCCGGTGGACGAGTTCGCCAGCCGCCTGCAGCAATGGGCGCTGAACCCCGAATACATGATGAAGATCGCACCGCACGTGCAGGGCCGGGTGGAGACCTTCAGCCAGGTCGCACCGCTGGCCGGGTTCTTCTTTGCCGGTGGCGTGAACCCGGACGCCAAGCTGTTCGAGTCCAAGAAACTGTCGGGTGACCAGGTTCGCCAGTTGATGCAGTTGATCCTGTGGAAGCTGGAAAGCCTGCGTCAGTGGGAGAAGGACAACATCACCGCGACCATCCAGGCCGTGGTCGAATCCCTGGAGCTGAAGCTGCGTGATGCCATGCCGCTGATGTTCGCTGCGATCACCGGGCAAGCCAGTTCGGTGTCGGTGCTCGATGCCATGGAGATCCTGGGGCCGGACCTGACCCGTTTCCGTCTGCGCCAGGCCATTGACCTGTTGGGCGGCGTGTCGAAGAAAGAGAACAAAGAGTGGGAAAAACTGCTGGGCGCTATCGCCTGAGTCAGTGCTGTTGATGGGTAGGAGTCGGCTTGCCGGCGGTCTGCACCGGAGGGTGTGCAGTGTTCTGGCGATCATCCTCGCTGGCAAGCCGGCTCCTAGAGGTCAGGAAACCCCCGGATTTACGGGGGAGGGCGGTAAGTGATTGTTATCCCGACAAATTTTTTTAGATATTTCTGAAAAAAAGTTTGACAGCTTTCCGATACGCCCTTAAGATTCGCCCCGTCCTCAGCGATGACATCAACGATGAGGGGCTATAGCTCAGCTGGGAGAGCGCTTGCATGGCATGCAAGAGGTCGACGGTTCGATCCCGTCTAGCTCCACCAATTTGTAGTTCAAGGTCTGGCCACACCCGCCTTGAATCGATCAGTACTCAGCACTGATCAGTTGTACAGAAGGGTTTGCGTCCCCTTCGTCTAGTGGCCTAGGACACCGCCCTTTCACGGCGGTAACAGGGGTTCCGAGTCCCTAGGGGACGCCCATTTTGCGGGAATTAGCTCAGTTGGTAGAGCACGACCTTGCCAGGTCGGGGTCGCGAGTTCGAGTCCTCGTTTCCCGCTCCATTTTCACCAAAATCCGCGCTTCATT
>NZ_JALQCW010000032.1 GCF_023241715.1 Pseudomonas morbosilactucae | reverse complement strand
CAGCTCCTACACAAAGCCTCACCGCCGTACCCTTGTAGGAGCCGGCTCGCCGGCGATAGAGCCTTGAAGCTTGAAGCTTGAAGCTTGCAGCTTGCAGCTCTCGGCGCTATTGAACTCGCCATCGCTGGCGAGTTGTAGTCCTGACCGGCGGGCGACCATAATGCCGCCGGTTCTCTCCCTCAGAAGGCTGGATATGCAGGACGATTCCCCCAAGACCGCCAAGGATGCCGCCCCCACCGGTACCCAGACACTGCTCCGGGGCCTGGGCGTGGTCCAGGCCGTGGCCAGCGGTGCCCGTGACCTCAAGGAGATCGCCCGGCTGATCGGCACCACCCGAAGCACCACCCATCGCCTGGCCAGTTGCCTGGTGGAGGAACGCTACCTGCGGGTGGTGCCGCAAGTGGGCTACCTGCTGGGGCCGAAGCTGATCGAACTGGGTTTCCAGGCACGGGAAGCGCTGCCCCTGGTGACCCTGGCCACACCGTTTCTGGACGAGCTCTCGGCCCTGACCGGCGACACCATTCACCTGGCGATCCGTGAAGACGACGACGTGTTGTACCTGCACAAGAACCCGGGGCGTAACGGCCCGGAAATGCGTTCGAGGGTTGGCCATCGCATGCCGTTGGCACGCACCGGGATCGGCAAGGCCTTGATGCTGGACGATGGGGTCGAGGATTGGCGCCGGCTGTATCAGATCAGCCTGCCGGTGGGGGGCAAGAATGCGTTGTGGCCGGACCACGTGGAGCCGACATGGGAGCAGTTCCAGCAGCGCATGCTGGAGTACGTCAAGGGGGGCTACGCCTTCGACCTGGAAGACAACGAACCGTCGATCCGCTGTGTGGCGGCGCCGGTGCGTGATGCCAGCGGCGCGATCGTCGCCGGCATCAGTATCGCCAGTACCTTGCCTTATATGCCCTTGGAGAAAATGGCCGAGCTGATCCCCCTGGTGAAGCAGGTGACCGCTCGGCTGTCCGCAGAGTTGGGCGCCAAGGCCTGAATCAGACCTTGAGGGTGGCCATGTCGATGACGAAACGGTACTTCACGTCGCCGTTGATCATGCGGGTGTAAGCCTCGTTGATGTGGCGGATGTCGAGCATCTCGATGTCGCAGGTGATGTTGTGCTCGGCGCAGAAATCCAGGACTTCCTGGGTTTCGGCAATACCGCCGATCAAGGAGCCGGCCAGTACCCGGCGGCTCATCACCAGCTTGCCGGCGTGCACCGGCGGGTCAACCGGTTCGATCAGGCCCACGAGGATGTGCACGCCGTCAAAGCGCAGGGTGTCCAGGTAAGGGTTGAGGTCGTGCTGCACCGGAATGGTGTCCAGCAGGAAGTCGAAATGCCCGGCCACGGCCTTCATCTGTTCGGCATCGGTGGAGACGATCACATGGTCGGCACCCTGGCGACGGCCTTCCTCGGCCTTGCTCGCCGAGCGAGTGAACAGGGTGACTTCCGCGCCCAGGGCCTTGGCGAACTTGATGCCCATGTGGCCCAGGCCGCCCATGCCGAGAATCCCGACCTTGTCGCCCGCCTTCACCCCGTAGTGCTTGAGCGGCGAGTAGGTGGTGATGCCGGCGCACAGCAGCGGCGCGGCACTGGCCAGGTCGAGCTTCTCGGGGATGCGCACCACGAAGTGCTCGCTGACCACGATGCTGTCGGAGTAGCCGCCCATGGTGTTGCTGCCATCGACCCGATCCGGGGTGGCGTAGGTCATGGTCGGGCCTTCCAGGCAGTACTGCTCCAGGTCCGATTGGCAGGCGGCGCATTGGCGGCACGAGTCCACCATGCAGCCGACGCCCACCAGGTCGCCCACCTTGTGCGCAGTGACGCTGGCGCCGACGGCCGTGACTTTGCCGACAATCTCGTGGCCCGGCATCAAGGGATAGACGGCGATCCCCCATTCGTTGCGTGCCTGGTGAATGTCGGAGTGGCACACGCCGCAGTAGAGGATCTCGATGGCGACGTCATCGGCACGTGGGCTGCGACGCTGGAAACTCATGGGGGCGAGGGGAGTGGTGGCCGACTGGGCGGCATAACCGATGGCGGTGTACATGAAGAACCTCGCAAAAGCGCTGAAAAGTGAGGCGGGCCATTTTCCCCATCGCGCCGGGGTGCGGCCATGGCGATTGCTCCGAGTCTTATGCCTAAAGCTCCGGGGGAGCCGCTGAAAGCGGCAAGCGACAAGCTGCAGGCTATAAACTGTGTGCCCACGCTCGCCGCTTGCGACTCACCGCTTGTAGCTTGCCGCTCTCCACAATCCGAGAAGTGCTCCAATGCTTTTGACCCGCCATGTCGATGCCAACGCCACGCTGGTTTCCCTGATCGAGGGGCTGACGCCCTGCGATGGTTTCTCGCCAACCCATTTGCCGGGCGTGCAGGTGCTGCGTGCCAGTTGCGACGTGGCGCGGGGGCCGCAGATCTACGAGCCGAGCCTGATGATCGTGGCCCAGGGCAGCAAGGTCGCGTACCTGGGCCCGCGCACCCTGGAATATGGCGCCGGGCACTACTTGATCCAGGCGATGCCGGTGCCCTTCGAATGCGAGACCTTTGCCTTGCCCAATGCACCCTTGCTGGGGGTGACCGTGGGCATTGATCGGGTGGTGTTGGGGGAGTTGGTAATGGCCATGGGCATTCAGGCTGGGCCACCGCCGGCGGCGCAGACCCTGGAGTCGATGAGTTCGGTGGTGCTGGATGACGCCATGCGCGGCTGCGTCGAGCGGTTGTTGCAGTGTTTGCACGATCCGCTGGAGAGCCGGATCCTGGGGCCGGCGCGGGTCCGGGAATTACTGTTCACCGCGTTGCGTGGACCCCAGGCCGATGTATTGCGGGCGTTGGTGGAGCAGCAGGGGCAGTTTTCCCGGGTGGCGACGTCGTTGAGCCATCTGCACGCCCATTACGCCGAACCCCTGAACATCGAAACCCTGGCGGGTTATGCGCACATGAGTGCCTCAACCTTTCATGAGCATTTCAAGCGCTGCACCTTGCTGTCGCCGGTGCAGTACCTCAAGCGCTTGCGGCTGCTCAAGGCCCAGCAGTTGCTGCTGGTGGACGGCATGGGCGTGGCACAGGCGGCGCACAGCGTGGGCTACCAGAGCACCTCGCAGTTCAGCCGCGAGTACAAACGTTATTTCGAGCGTAACCCTGGGGAAGAGCGCGTGGCGTAAGCCTTGATGTTGGCGGCTATCGCTGGCAAGCCAGCTCCTACGGGCGGGGGCGACGCGTTGGTTTTTTGTAGGCGCCGACTTGCCGGCGATGGAGTCTGCAAACATAAAAAGGCCCCCATATAGGGGGCCTCTCTTGGACGGTGGCGACTTACATGTTCGGGTAAGTCGGCCCGCCTGCACCTTCCGGGGTGACCCAGGTGATGTTCTGCGAAGGGTCCTTGATGTCACAGGTCTTGCAGTGCACGCAGTTCTGGGCGTTGATCTGGAAGCGCTTCTCGCCGTCTTCCTTGGTGATCACTTCATACACACCGGCCGGGCAGTAGCGCTGGGCAGGCTCATCGTACAGCGGCAGGTTCTTACCAATCGGGATGCTTGGGTCGGTCAGCTTCAGGTGGCACGGCTGTTCTTCTTCGTGGTTGGTACCAGAGATGAACACCGAGCTGAGTTTGTCGAAGCTGAGTTTGCCGTCGGGTTTCGGGTAGTCGATCTTCTTGCACTCGACCGCTGGCTTCAGGCACGCGAAGTCTGGCTTGGTGTCATGCAGGGTAAACGGCAGTTTGCCGCCGAAGAGGTTCTGGTCCACCCAGTTGAAACCGCCGCCGACGATAGCGCCGAACTTGTGGATCGCCGGGCCGAAGTTGCGGCTGGCGAACAGTTCTTCATACAGCCAACTGGCTTTGAAACCATCGACATAAGCGGTCAGTTCATCAGCGCCTTCGGAACCGGCGAACAGTGCATCGGCCACCGCATCGGCCGCGAGCATGCCGGACTTCATGGCGGTGTGGCTGCCCTTGATCTTGGCGAAGTTCAGGGTGCCCAGGTCGCAACCGATCAGGGCGCCGCCCTTGAATACCATCTTCGGCAGCGAGTTCAGGCCGCCTTTGCAGATGGCGCGGGCGCCGTAGCTGATGCGCTTGCCGCCTTCCAGGTACTGCTTGAGCACTGGGTGGTGCTTGAGGCGCTGGAATTCGTCGAACGGCGACAGGAACGTATTGCTGTAGGACAGGTCGACGATCAGGCCGACCACCACCTGGTTGTTTTCCAGGTGATAAAGGAAGGAGCCGCCGGTGTTCTCGTTGCCCATGATCTCCAACGGCCAGCCGGCGGTGTGGACCACCAGGCCCGGTTGGTGCTTGGCCGGATCGATTTCCCAGATTTCCTTCAGGCCGATGCCGTAGTGCTGGGCGTCAGCGTCACTGGCCAGGTTGAAGCGCTGGATCAGTTGCTTGCCGATATGGCCACGGCAGCCTTCGGCGAACAGGGTGTATTTGCCGCGCAGTTCCATACCGGGGGTGTAGAGGCCTTCTTTGGGTTGGCCTTCACGGTCCACGCCCAGGTCGCCGGTGATGATTCCGCGGACCACGCCGTTTTCGTCGAACAGGGCTTCCTGGGCGGCGAAGCCCGGGTAGATTTCCACACCCAGGTTCTCGGCCTGCTGGGCCAGCCAGCGGCACAGGTTGCCCAGGGAGATGATGTAGTTGCCTTCGTTGTGCATGGTCTTGGGCACAAAGAAGTCCGGAACCTTGGTGGCGCTCTCGGCGTTGCGCAGCACATAGATGTCATCGCGCTTGACCGGGGTGTTCAACGCGCGCCGAGTTCTTTCCAGTCCGGGAAGAGTTCGTTCAGGGCCCGTGGTTCGAACACCGCACCGGACAGGATGTGAGCACCGACTTCGGAGCCTTTCTCGACCACGCAGACGCTGATTTCCTTACCGGCTTCGGCGGCCTTCTGCTTCAGTCGGCAGGCGGCGGACAGGCCAGCGGGGCCGGCACCGACGATGACCACGTCGAATTCCATGTATTCGCGTTCCACTAGGCTATCTCCTACTCAAGGCTCTACGGTTTTTCTAATTTTGGAGGTTTGGCGGTATCGTCGCTTCGCACTGCTACGCAGGGGCGCGCGGGTGGCGAGTGACTCACCTTTCTCTCTGGGCGGCGCATTATATCTACACCACTGTCAGCGTCCAATACAAACGTTTGTTTGAAATTGCCGCAGGCCAGGTAAATCAAAGAGGGACGGCTTATAAGTGGCCGTTTTGCCGTATTGACCGGAAAAGGCGTTCCGGTCAAGATACGGTCGGTTTTGCGCTCGCCGTAGGCTGACTGTTGGTTTCAAGAGCACCTCTAAAGACAGGGCAAGGCAATAAAGGTGACGCAACGCGCAGCTGGGCAGTGCGCAGTTTACACGCCGCGATAATGAATGACTCGTCGGTCATCACTGACGAACGGTCATCACCCCGTGAGCAAGGTCATCCTTAATGACAAGCGCCAGCGTTTTTGGAGGTGCCCTTGTGCCGATGAGCATCAACCGCCAGGTTCTCGCCTAGGCGACTTTCTTTTCACCGGAGAGTAACGAGGAATCCATGAAGGTTCTTGTAGCTGTCAAACGCGTTGTCGATTACAACGTGAAAGTTCGCGTCAAGGCGGACAATTCCGGCGTCGACCTCGCTAACGTCAAGATGTCGATGAACCCTTTCTGCGAAATCGCCGTGGAAGAAGCCGTACGCCTGAAAGAGAAAGGCGTGGCGACTGAAATCGTCGTCGTCTCCATCGGTCCTGCTACTGCTCAAGAGCAACTGCGTACCGCCCTGGCACTGGGTGCCGATCGCGCCGTCCTCGTCGAATCCGCCGATGAATTGAACTCCCTGGCTGTGGCCAAGTTGCTCAAGGCCGTGGTCGACAAGGAACAGCCGCAGTTGGTGATCCTGGGCAAACAAGCCATCGACAGCGACAACAACCAGACCGGCCAGATGCTGGCTGCGCTGACCGGTTACGGTCAGGGCACCTTTGCTTCGAAAGTCGAAGTGAGTGGCGACAAGGTTGCCGTGACCCGTGAAATCGACGGCGGCGCGCAAACAGTCTCCCTGAGCCTGCCAGCCATCGTGACCACCGACCTGCGTTTGAACGAGCCGCGTTATGCGTCCCTGCCAAACATCATGAAAGCCAAGAAGAAGCCGCTTGAAGTGCTGACTCCGGATGCTTTGGGCGTTTCCACCGCCTCCACCAACAAGACCGTGAAAGTCGAAGCGCCGGCTGCACGCAGCGCGGGCATCAAGGTCAAGTCGGTGGCTGAACTGGTCGAGAAACTGAAAAACGAAGCGAAGGTAATCTGATCATGACTATCTTGGTAATCGCCGAACACGACAACAAGGTGCTGGCCCCGGCCACCCTGAACACCGTGGCCGCTGCCGCTAAAATCGGTGGTGATATCCACGTTCTGGTCGCTGGCCAAGGCGCTGGTGCCGTGGCTGAAGCTGCAGCAAAAATCGCTGGCGTGAGCAAAGTACTGGTTGCCGATAACGCCGCCTACGCTCACCAACTGCCGGAAAACGTTGCCCCTCTGGTAGCAGAGCTGGGCGCTGGCTACAGCCACATCCTGGCTGCCGCTACCTCCAACGGCAAAAACATCCTGCCGCGCGTTGCTGCGCAGCTGGACGTTGACCAGATCTCCGAGATCATCTCGGTGGAAAGCGCTGATACCTTCAAGCGCCCGATCTACGCCGGTAACGCCATCGCTACCGTACAGTCCAACGCTTCGGTAAAAGTCATCACCGTACGTGCAACCGGTTTCGACCCGGTGGCTGCTGAAGGTGGTTCGGCTGCTGTTGAAGCCGTTGCGGCTGCTCACGACGCAGGCACTTCGTCCTTCGTTGGCGAAGAGCTGGCCAAGTCCGATCGTCCTGAACTGACCGCTGCCAAAATCGTCGTTTCCGGCGGCCGCGGTATGCAGAACGGTGACAACTTCAAGCACCTGTACGCCCTGGCTGACAAGCTGGGCGCGGCGGTCGGCGCTTCCCGCGCTGCAGTCGACGCAGGCTTTGTGCCCAACGATATGCAGGTCGGCCAGACCGGCAAGATCGTTGCGCCACAGCTGTACATCGCCGTCGGTATCTCCGGCGCGATCCAGCATTTGGCCGGCATGAAGGACTCCAAAGTGATCGTCGCGATCAACAAGGACGAAGAAGCACCGATTTTCCAAGTGGCCGATTACGGCCTGGTGGCGGACTTGTTCGAAGCCATCCCTGAGCTGGAGAAGCTGGTCTAATCCAGCGGCTTCACTTATAAAGAGCCCGGCCTTTTGGCCGGGTTTTTTATTGTCTGCAATTTGTCGGGGAGACTGTGCTCATGGATCTGCGCCGCTTGAGTGGCTGGTCAGTGCTGTTGGGGCTGACGCTGTTGCCATCGTTGTCGATGGCGGCGGGCAAGTGCGAACGCCTGGTGGTGACCGGCAGCCCGGACGCGCCGCCCTATCTGTGGCGTGACCCGCAGAATCCCAAGCACTTGATGGGCGCCAGCGCCGACCTGTTGCAGCACGTAGCGGGTGAACTGGGAGTGAAGGTCGAGCTGCTGTACAGCGGCAAGCGCTCCGAAGCCCTGGACGAGGTGCGCAGCGGGCGCATGGACCTGCTGGCCGACGCGCCACTGACCCTGAGCGAGCTGGAGTCCCTGGACTACATTCATCCGGCCCTGGTGCAAAACGATTACCTGGTCTGGACCCGCAAAGACTCGACCCTGGTCTACAGCCAGATGGCCGACCTGCAAGGCCATGCCGGCGCCGTATCGGAAAAGGCCCGGCTGACCCAGCCCTTTGCTGCCTTGGCCAAGGAGCAACTGAGCCTCAAGCGCCTGCCCAACCTGACCCAGGTGTTCCAGAAGCTGCTGCTGGGGGAGGTGGAGTACGTGCTGGCCCCGCGTTATGCCGGCATGGCCATGGCGCAGTCCCTGGGCATGGCCAATGACCTGCAAGCCTTCCCCCAGGCGGTGGATAAACCCGGGCTGTTCCTGGCCATCTCTCACAACTCGGCCTGCAATGACCCCTGGTTGCGCGGACAGCTGGCGAAAAAGATGACAGAATTGCCCGCGTCCGGTCTGACGGAAGCCTTGCTGCAGCGCAATCTAGAGCTGTGGAAGGCGCAGTTGCAGCAACCCGTCAGCGCCCCAAAACAGTAGGAATCTTGTGTGAGTATTCGACCTCTTTTCGCTGCCCTGGCCGTTTTGGCTCTGGCGGGTTGTGCAGCCGATCCGGCGCCGAATGAACAATTGCGCCTGACCGAGCAAGCGCTGGAACAGGCCAAGGCGGTAGGCGCCTCGGCAGACGAAGTCCCGGAGTTGAAACTCGCCGAGGACAAGTTCACCCAGGCCCAGGCCGACATGCAGGACCAATCTTTCAAGGACGCGCGGATGCAAGCCGAACAGGCCGAGTTGGATGCGCGCTTGGCGGAAGCCCGGGTCCTGACCCTGAAAAGCCAGGAACAGTTGAAGGTGCTCAACACCCGCATCACTCGCCTGCGCAAGCAACTGGGAGATGCCCAATGAAGTTGATCAAGGGGGGAGTGGGCACAGCCCTGATTTTGGCGCTGGGCGGCCTTTATGGCTGCGCCGGCCAGCACGGCGACGCCGCCTTGCAACAAGCCAGCAGCGACTTCCAGAAGGTCAAGGAAGACGCCAATGTGCTGCGTATCGCGCCCAAGGACGTGATCCGCGCCGGTGAATCCCTGGCTCGCGCCGACCGTCTGTCCAGCTATTGGGGCAGTGGCGCCGACGTAGTGCATTACGCGTACCTGAGCCAGCGCTACAGCGAAATCGCCCGCGAGCACAGCGAGCAGGTGCTCAACCAGGAGCGTGCGACCAAGCTTGAACTGGAGCGCCAGCGCCTGCAGTTGGCCTTGCGCGAAGCCAAGTTGATCAGCGTGCAGCAGCAGGGCAAGTGGCTTGAAGAACAGATCATCAGCCTGGCCACCACCCAGACCGACCGCGGCCTGGTGATGACCCTGGGCGACGTGCTGTTCGACACCGGCGAAGCGGAGCTCAAGAGCTCGGCCAATCGCACCGTGCTCAAGGTGGTGCAGTTCCTGCAACTGAACCCCAAGCGCGTGGTGCGCATCGAGGGCTACACCGACAACACCGGCGACAAGCAGCACAATCTGCAACTGTCCCGTGATCGCGCGCAGTCGGTGGCGGATGTGCTGGTGGACCTGGGCATCGACGAGAAGCGGGTCCAGGTCGAAGGTTATGGCGACGATTACCCGGTGGAGGCGAATGCCTCGGAGCGGGGGCGGGCGCAGAACCGTCGGGTGGAGATTGTGTTCTCCGACGAAGCCGGCCAACTCGGCGCTGCCCGCTAAGGTTGGGGCGGTCAAAAAGACCCGGTTACCCTTGGCGGTGCCGGGTTTTTTAATGCCTGTGAAGAGCGTGGCAAAATCCAGCGGTTTTGCTTTTCACTGCACTGTATCCTCGACTATTGTAGAAACTGTCCCAGTACACTTCGTAACTGTTCCGGTATTGTTCCGGTATTGCTTCGCACAAAAATAAAATGCCCGTGAAACCGAGTGCCGCGTCATGACCAACCTCTTGCTCTATCAACGTATCGCCCAGCAACTGGCCGAAGACATCCGCCGTGGTGTCTATCAGCCCGGGGAGCGCGTGCCTTCCGTGCGCAAGATGAGCTCGCAGCTCAACGTCAGCCATGCCACGGTGCTTCAGGCCTACGCCAACCTTGAGGATCAGGGGCTGATCCGCGCGCGGCCGCAATCGGGTTACTACGTGCACCAGACGCCGGCGCTGACCGCGCCGACCCCGGACATCGCCCGGGTCGAGCGCCCGGGCCTGGTCACGCGTAGCAGCATCATCCAGCAGGTGCTGGTGGAGTCCCGGCGCGAAGGGGTGTTTCCTCTCGGGGCGGCGGTGCCCAGCGTGGATTACCTGCCCGTGCGGGCGCTGCACCAGCAACTGGCCAAGGTCACGCGGTTCCATAGCCCGCGGGCGTTCAGCTACATGTTCAGCCCGGGTTTCGAGCCGTTGCGCCGCCAAGTGGCGATTCGCATGCGCGATGCCGGCGTGGTGGTGGACCCGTCGGAAGTGGTGATTACCCACGGTTGTGTCGACGCCCTGCAGATGTCGCTGCGGGTTTTGACCCGCCCGGGCGACCTGATCGCCGCCGAGTCGCCGACCTATTACGGTTTGCTGCAACTGGCGGATCTGCTGGGTCTGAAGGTGATCGAGATCCCCAGTGACCCGGCCACCGGCATGAGCCTGGAGGCACTGCAACTGGCGGCCAACCAGTGGTCGATCAAGGCTTTGGTGCTGACCACGCGCCTGAGCAATCCCCTGGGCGGCACCATGCCCGAGGAGCGGCAGAAGCAGTTGCTGCGCCTGGCCTCGGATTTCGATATCCAGGTGGTTGAGGACGACATTTATGGCGAGCTGATGTTTGAAGTCGGCCGCACCAAGGCGCTGAAAGCCTACGACCGCCTGGACCGGGTGATCTATTGCTCGAGTTTTTCCAAGACCCTGTCGCCGGGCGTGCGGATCGGCTGGATGATTGCCGGTAAATATCAGCAGGAGATCCAGCGCCTGCAGACCTTCAGCACCCACTCCGCCTGCAGCGTGACCCAGATGGGCGTGGCCGCCTATCTGGAAAACGGCGGCTACGATCGGCACCTGCGGCATATCCGCCAGGAGTACCGCAAGAACCTCAGCGCCTTCCAGTTGGCGGTGCAGCAGTACTTTCCCGAAGGCACGCAGATCACTCGGCCCACCGGTGGCTTTATTCTCTGGGTCAGTTTGCCGGGGCGGGTCAACACCCAGGAACTGCATGTACGGGCCTTGCAGCAAGGCATCAGCATTGCCCCGGGGCTGATCTTCAGCAATACCGAGCAATTCAACCACTGCATCCGCCTCAATTGCGGCACCCCGTGGAATCGCGAGGCCGAGCGGGCATTGATGACCCTGGGCATGTTGGCCAGCCAATTGTGCCAGGAGGCGGCCGGCGGTTTTTAACGGGTCGGGTCTCAATGCTTGTCATGACGTCCGCAACGAGCGAGCATATGGCACCTTTGGTTGACCCTGCCTGTGTGTATGAACGTTTTTTCGCCTGCCTTATGGTTGTCGCTTTGCCTGCTCGGCGCCGTCAGTGCCGGCCCGGTACAGGCGGCGTCGGCCCAGGAAAAGACGCCAGCTCCCGCAGCGCAGCCGCAGCCATCGTCGAGCAGCCACTCCAGTGCTGCGAAGAAGGCCCCGGCAACCAAGGCTCCGGTGAAACCCAAGGCTAAGCCGGCCAAACCGGTGAAAAAGCGCGCGCCGATAGCCTCCAAGTCCAAATCCGCCAGCGAGATTGCCAAGACGCCTTTGCCGCCCGCCAAGCTCGATCTGAGCTTGCCTCAGGAGATGGTCAAGCACCTGCAGCCGATCGGTTCGGTCGATCTGCCCAAGCGTCAGCCATTGTTGCCGCAGATGTTTGGCGAGAAGCCCAAGGACACCAGTCCGTTTCAGCTCAACGGGCGCTTGTTGAGCAACGAAATGCAATTGCAGCTGCGTAACGAAGAGCGCCGTGATGTTGAAGGCGCGGCCCTGGATTTCGAGTTCAAACAGTAAAAATCCCCCTGAGTGTGACTGCCGGGACCGACACTTTGTCGGAGACTGATCAGTCACGCGTGGTTGAGCGCAAAAACCGTTCTTTGAGCAATTTAAAACGGCTGTTTTAGCGGTTACTCTTACTGCGCGTCATTCAACCCTTTGCCCGTCGCGAGGAGCTTTTCGCCATGAAATGCCGTGAAGGTTGTGGCGCTTGCTGCATTGCCCCCTCCATCAGTACGCCGATGCCCGGTATGCCCGATGGCAAGCCGGCCGGAGAACGTTGCATTCATCTCTCTGTCGAACACCTGTGTGCGTTGTTTGGCCGGCCCGAACGGCCTCCGGTGTGCGGGGCCTTTCAGGCGGACGTAGAAGTGTGTGGCGACAGCCGTGAAGAGGCCATCCGCTTGATCGGTTGGTGGGAGCAAGTGACGGCGGCCTGAGGTGTTGTCAATGAACGGAACTTCAACAATAAGGAATAAGACAATGGGTTCGTTGCATCGAGTGGCTGTGTTCTGTGGTTTGACCGTTCTGTTGGCGACCACGGCCCAGGCTGAAGACTGGCAAACCGCCAAGGATCAGGACGGCATCAAGGTCTCCTTGAGTGAAGTGGCCGGTTCCAAATACAAGGCTTACCGTGGTGTGACCACCATGAAAACCTCCATCGCCAAGCTGCGCAGCCTGCAGGACGATGTCGTTGGCGCCTGTGCCTGGATTCATGAGTGCAAGACGCAGAAGTTGCTCAAGCACGAAGGCGATCAAAGCTGGACTTACACCCAATTCAACACGCCCTGGCCGGTCACTGCCCGTGACTCGGTGCTGCATGTCACCACCACCCAGGGCGCCGATGGAAGCCTGACGCGCAAACTTGAAGGCGTGCCGACCTACATTCCGGAAGAGAGCGGTTTTGTCCGTGTGGCGCAGGTCGAGGGCTATTGGAGGTTCGTGCCCAAAGGCGCGGACCAGGTCGAAGTGACCTACCAGGTGCACACCGAGCCGGGTGGCAGCGTGCCGTCCTGGCTGGCCAACAAGTTTGTGGTCGATGCTCCGTTCAATACGCTGAAGGCGCTGAAGGAGCGTGCCGAGAAGCCTTGATCGGTATTGTGCTGTGCCCTGAGAGGCCACCTGCGGGTGGCCTTTTTATTGCCGGCAGATGAGGGGCGCGGAACGTTTGCCAGGGGCCCAGGGTCGAGATGTTGTGAGCCCATTCAGGGGCTTTATCGAGGAGGCACCGATGCAAAAGTGGCAAGTCACTTTCGTTGACGATCATGGCGTCCAGTCCGTGGAAGAGTTCGAGTGCGAACAACAACCCGACATGGAGCATGCGGCGCAACTGATCCGGGCCAAGCTGTTGCCGGTTCCGGCGACCCTGGATCTGAATGATCTGGAGGGCCGTACACTGGAGCCGACGGTCAAGAGCCTGAAAGATCAGAACAGTATTCAAATCCTCAGCATCACGCCGATTTAGTCACTTCTCTTGTTGGCCTCAAAGCAGTTCTTGGCAGCGCCCCATTCTTGGCGCTAATCTGCGAACGAGATCAGCGAACCCATCGCTAACCTCTGATCTTCTCAGCGACATGCTTGTTTCCTGGCGGCGATGTTCTCGCCGTATTGCCTGCACCGTTCGGTTGCAGGCAAGGGAGTACGGAAAGTCTATCCATCGGTTTTAGGAGGACGTTTCATGAGCACAGCCCATCAAGAAGACATCAGCAGCAACGTGCTGCGCCGCATGAAAGAAGGCGGCTTCGACTTTTCACGATTCCATCCCATCGAGTTCTACGCCATTTTCCCGGATGAGGAGCGGGCGCGCAGGGCGGCAGGACAATTTCGCGGTGAATCCTTGAATGCCCAGGTCAGTGCCCGTGATGACGGCGCCTGGTACTTGGAACTGAGCAAGGTGATGTACGCCACCTACGGCGGCATCGGGGATTTTGAACAGGACTTTGAGGCAGTGGTCGAACCCTTGGGTGGAATTATCGAAGGTTGGGGCGTGAAACAGGAGGTTCGAGGGCGGCCCATGTAAGCCTTTGGATCGGTAGTGCTGTTGATGATTGGCTGACCTTCGGGTCGGCCAATTTCGTTTCTGCGGGGTAAAAAAAGGCCACCTGCTTAGGGTGGCCGAAAGGGAAGAGCGTTGAAATCGGTGGCGCGGCGGGTAACGGGCAACCTGGGAAGTCAGTGCCAGCCATGGGGGGCTGGCTGTTCGAGGTGCGGCACGAGCCCGGTTATTTCGGGTTACGAAGTTTCTGCGCGATGGGGCGGATTATCGACAGCTTTGCCCGGGCAGTGAAATCAACTCTGACTATGCTGGTGATAGCCATGGCCTTTGCTTCGCAATGAAGCATGGGTGAACACCGTGGGGAGTTTGCTGCACAGCTCCGGTGCGTGGCCTTTGGGGACGTTATCCAACTGTCTGATATCAAAGCGTTTATGCCGATGGCACGGGCCTTGCGAAGCCTAGATGTCCGGGTGACAAGGAGTACGGCATGATCCGCACCTTTTATGACGAGATGTACGATTCCGGCGGCGTGGTTCGCCCGCATTACCGGGAGTTCGCCCGTTGGCTGGCAAGCACGCCCGACGAGCTCCTGGCGCAGCGCCGGCGTGAGGCCGACCTGCTCTTTCATCGTGCAGGCATCACCTTCACGCTCTATGGCGATGAGCAGGGCACCGAGCGGCTGATCCCGTTCGACACCATCCCTCGCAGCATCCCCGCCAGCGAGTGGCGGATTGTCGAGCGTGGCTGCATCCAGCGGGTCAAGGCGCTGAACATGTTTCTCGCCGACCTCTACCACCAGCAACGCATTATCAAAGCCGGGATCATCCCCGCCGAGCAGGTGCTGGCCAACGAGCAGTACCAGCTGGCGATGCAGGGCCTGAACCTGCACCGCGACATCTACTCGCATATTTCGGGCGTTGACCTGGTACGCGATGGCGACGGCACCTATTACGTGCTCGAAGACAACCTGCGCACCCCCAGCGGCGTGAGCTACATGCTCGAAGACCGCAAGATGATGATGCGTCTGTTCCCCGAGCTGTTCGCCGCCCAGCGCATCGCACCAATCGACCATTACCCCAACCTGTTGCTCGACACCCTGAAAAGCTCCAGCCCCCTGGATAACCCCAGCGTGGTGGTGCTGACCCCCGGGCGTTTCAACAGCGCGTTCTTCGAACATGCGTTCCTGGCCCGTGAAATGGGCGTCGAGCTGGTGGAGGGCGCCGACCTGTTTGTGCGGGATGAGCGGGTGTTCATGCGCACCACCGACGGGCCCAAGGCGGTGGATGTGATCTACCGCCGCCTCGACGATGCCTTCCTAGATCCCCTGGCCTTCAACCCACAATCGATGCTGGGCGTGCCCGGGCTGTTGTCGGCCTACCGCTCGGGCAATGTGGTGCTGGCCAACGCCATTGGCACCGGGGTCGCCGATGACAAGTCGGTGTACCCCTTTGTCACCGAGATGATCCGTTTCTACCTGGATGAAGAGCCGATCCTGAAAAACGTGCCCACCTGGCAATGCCGCAACCCCTCCGAGCTGTCCCATGTGCTGGCCCACCTGCCGGAGCTGGTGGTCAAGGAAACCCAAGGCTCGGGCGGCTACGGCATGCTCGTGGGCCCAGCGGCCACCACCGCGGAGATCGAAGCCTTCCGCGAGCGGATCAAGGCCAAGCCCCATGCCTATATCGCTCAGCCGACCCTGTCCCTGTCCACCTGCCCGACCTTTGTCGAGAACGGTATTGCCCCGCGCCATATCGATTTGCGGCCCTTTGTCTTGTCTGGCCGGGAAACCCGTGTGGTGCCGGGTGGTCTCACCCGTGTGGCCCTGCGTGAAGGCTCCCTGGTGGTGAATTCCTCCCAGGGCGGCGGAACCAAGGACACCTGGGTGGTCGAGGATTAAGGAAGCCTGTCATGTTGAGTAGAACTGCCTCGGATTTGTATTGGATGTCGCGGTATCTGGAGCGGGCGGAAAACCTCGCGCGGATGCTCGACGTCAGTTATTCGCTGTCGCTGATGCCCCAGGATGGGCGCGGTGACGGCCTGCACGAACTGGCCATGCCGCTGCTGATTACCGGCACCCTGGATGATTACCTGGAACGCCACGGCGAGCTGCACGCCGAGCGCCTGTTGCACTTTTTTGCCCTGGATGCCGCCAACCCGGCCAGCATCTACAGCTGCCTGGGCTCGGCCCGCGCCAGTGCCCATGCGGTGCGCGGGCGAATCACCGCCGACATGTGGGAAAACATCAACGCCACCTGGCTGGAGATTCGCGGCATCGCCGAGCAGGGCCTGAGCCGCTATGGCATGAGCCGTTTCTGCGAGTGGATCAAGGAGCGCTCCCACCTGTTTCGCGGGGCCACCTACGGCACCATCATGCGCAACGACGCCTTTCGCTTCATTCGCCTGGGGACCTTTATCGAGCGCGCCGACAACACCCTGCGTCTGCTCGATGCCCGTTATGAAATGGCCGGCGACCAGGCCGACGTGGTCAGCGATGGCACCGCCCATGCCTATTACCAGTGGAGCGCCTTGCTGCGAGCCCTGTCGTCCTTCGAGGCCTACACCGAGATCTACCGCGATGCCCCGGGCTCACGGCAGGTCGCCGAGCTGCTGCTGTTGCGCGCCGATGTGCCGCGCTCCCTGCGCGCCTGCACCGAGGAAATCGACCAGATCCTTGGCAGCCTGCCCGGAGCCAACGGTCGCCCGGCCCAGCGCCTGGCAGCGGAACTGGACGCACGCCTGCGTTACACCGGCATCCACGAGATTCTCGACGAAGGCTTGCACGCCTGGCTCACCGAATTCATCCCACTGGTGCGCCAGTTGGGCAACGCCATCTACACGTCGTACCTGGAGGCAGTATGAGACTCTCCATCAGCCATGAAACCGCCTATCACTATGAAGACCAGGTGCGCGCCAGCATCCAGTACCTGCGCTTGACGCCCCATGACAGCGAGCGTCAGCACGTGCTCAGTTGGCAACTGGACTTGCCGCGCCCGGTGCGTGCGCAGATCGATCCCTTCGGCAATATCTTCCATGTGCTGACGGTGGACGAACCCCATGAAGCGATCATCATCGGTGCCCGCGGCCAAGTGGACATCGACGAGTTGCGCGAGGCTGAACACGAAGATCGATCGGCGTTGCCTTTCCTGCGCTTCACTCGCCTGACCGAGGCTGACCCAGCGTTGCGCGCCTTTGCCGAGCAGCAGTGCCGCCAGCGTCGGGACCGCACCGGGTTGATCGACTTGATGCATGGGTTGAACCAGCACATGGTTTACCAGCCGGGCTCCACCGAGATTGAAACCAGCGCCGCCGAAGCCTTTGCCGGCGGTGCCGGGGTGTGCCAGGACCATACCCATGCCTTTCTCGCCTGCGCCCGCAGCCTGGGCATTCCCGCCCGGTTCGTCTCGGGTTACCTGTACAGCGAAAACAGTGAACACCTGGCCAGCCACGCCTGGGCGGAAGCCTGGCTGGACGACGCTTGGTACAGCTTTGACGTGACCAACGAACTGGCCCGGCCTGAGCGCCACTTGAAGCTGGCGGTGGGCCTGGATTACCTGGATGCCTGCCCGGTGCGGGGCATGCGGCGCGGCGGCGGGGGCGAGCAGATGCACGCCAAGGTGCGGGTGGCGCCAGCCATTGCGGTGCAGCGCCAGTAAGCTGCTTGCGTAACGAACGGCCGAGCTACGGGGCGCTTTGTTTGCGCCCTGCCATGTGCTTCAGGTACGCCACCAGCCGGTCCAGTTCAGGGTCGGTCAGCACGCTGCTGGAGAACCCTGGCATCTTCGCCTGGGGCCAGCGGCGCAGGCTCTGTGGGTCGCGGATGTAGCGCTTGAGGAAGTCGCCGCCGAAGTACTCGGTGGGGCTGTAGGGGATGTTCAGGTCCGGGCCGAATTGCGAGTCGCCTGCGCCATTGAGGCGATGGCAGGCCAGGCAGTTTTTCTGAAACAGTGCAAAGCCCAGGTTCACCGGATCGTCGGCCGCCAGTTGCGGGGCCGGGCGCAGTGCCGGGAAGCGTTCGGCCACCGGCGCCAGGCGCTTGATGCTGGCGACCTCGAAGGGCCATTGTTCGGGGCTGATGTGCCCGGCCTGGGGGTTGCTCCAGACCAGGTAGAACGGCCCTGCGCTGTGTTTGCCTTCACCGAGTGCCGGCCAGGGCTGGGCCGGGTCTTCAATCGCCAGCCAGGCTTGTGCGCCTTGGCGATTGAGCAGTGGCCCGGCGCTGAGTTCGGCGGCAAAGCCGTCCAGGGCAACCGCCTGCAGATGGTCTTCTGCCTTGATCCCATTGAGCAAGACGGCGATCGGCACCGCGCGATATTGCATGTCGCGTTTGTAGGAGACGTCATCCTTGATGCTGATGGTCCGGGCTTCGGGGTGCTTGAGCAGTTCTTCGGTCTGCCAGGTACGGCTGCCGGCCCCTAGGTCGATGACCAGTTGCGCGGCTGACAGGGAAGGGCTGAGGAGCAGGGCTGTGCAGAAAAGTAGAGGTTTCAATTGATCGCCGTCACATCGTCGTCGGTGGGTTCGTCGCCTGGCAGCACATCAATGGGTTGGGAGACGTGATCGAACAGGGCGTCTCGCAACTCTTCGTAGTTGCCGCCGTTGACGATACCGAAGTAGCCATGTTTGATCAGGGTGTCTTCGGCCTCGAGGGCGTGCTGGTTGGTGTCGCTGTAGATGACCACCGTGGCGTTGGGGTCCAGCACCATCTTGCGCAACTGGTAGGCCAGGCCCTCGGCGCTGATGCCGGTGCCGTCCTCCAGTTCAAGGTCGACCTGCAGTGAGTTGTGCACGTTGCCGGCGGCAAAGTCGCTGTTGTTGCGCAAGTCCAGGATCAGCGCGCCATCATTGATCTCGTCCACTGCACGGTTGACGTCAACGATGCCCGCCTGGGCGGTGAGGCAGCTGCAGAGTGCTGCGAGTGCAAGCCAATGGCGCATGAATCTTCCCCGTTCGATGGTGCAGGAAGACTGGCACACAAGTCCGTACCCCGGTAGTTGGCCGGGGTAAAAAGTTGCCGAAGTGGATGCAAGACCTGCCAGGCCCTAGCCAATCACCTTGGTGAGATTGGGCAAGATCAGCAGCAGTGTGGTTGCAAAAAGAATGAGCCCCGCCTGACGTACTTTCGAATGTTTAAACATGGCTGAGTGCCTTTTGTTGTTATTCCTGAGCATCTGATTCATGTCGCTCTACTTCACTATGAGCCGCCCATGTGTCCTTTTTCTTACGCGTTCCCCATAAAAACTCTTTCCAACATGCCGCCTTTCTACCTTAGGGGCCTTGTATCCTCTGGCTTAGATCCATTTCATATGAATTTATAAATCTAACTGCTTAAAAAGGCATGAGGCCTATTGCCACCTTCTTGGCCAGCCTTTGGCTAGACACTTTGCCGAGTGCCGCGCAGGGATCTGTTAGCCGGCTACCGTTCGTCTGAGCGTGACCGTCAAGGCCACTGAGCGTATCGGTCATTGAATCCACGGCGCTCGCGCTCAAAAGTGACGACTCGCCTTTCCCCCCCTGCACAGCGGTTCGAGGACGTCATGACCCAAGCGTTGATATTCGATGCGTTACGCACCCCCCGTGGCAAAGGCAAGGCCGATGGCGCCTTGCACGGCGTCAAACCGGTGAACCTGGTGGCCGGCCTGCTCGGCGCGTTGCAGCAGCGCACCGACCTCGATACCAGCCAGGTGGACGACATCGTCCTGGGCTGCGTGACCCCGGTGGGCGACCAAGGGGCGGACATCGCCAAGACCGCAGCGCTGGTGGCTGATTGGGATGTCAGCGTGGCTGGGGTGCAGATCAACCGTTTCTGCGCGTCGGGGCTGGAGGCGGTCAACCTCGGAGCAATGAAGGTGCGCTCCGGGTTCGAGGAACTGGTGGTGGTCGGGGGCGTCGAGTCGATGTCACGGGTGCCCATGGGCAGCGACGGCGGTGCCTGGGTGCTGGACCCGCAGACCAATCTGCACAGCCACTTCACGCCCCAGGGCATCGGCGCCGACCTGATTGCCACCCTGGAAGGCTTCAGCCGCGAAGACGTCGATAGCTTTGCCCTGCATTCCCAGCACAAAGCCGCCCGTGCGCGGGCCGCAGGCGCGTTCAGTAAGTCCCTGGTGGCGGTGCGGGACCAGAATGGCTTGGTGTTGCTGGACCATGATGAGTTCATTCGCGCTGACAGCTCCCTTGAAGGCCTGGGCAAGCTCAAGCCGAGTTTCGAGATGATCGGGCACATGGGTTTCGACGCCACCGCGTTGCGGGTCTACAGCCATGTCGAGCGCATCGACCATGTGCACACCCCGGGCAACAGTTCTGGGATCGTCGATGGTGCGGCCCTGATGCTGATCGGTTCCGAAGCCAAGGGCCGCGAACTGGGGCTCAAGCCGCGGGCACGGATCGTAGCCACGGCGGTGACCAGCACCGACCCGACCATCATGCTCACCGGCCCTGCGCCCGCCACGCGCAAGGCCTTGGCCAAGGCTGGATTGAGGGTCGAGGACATCGACTTGTTCGAGGTCAACGAAGCCTTTGCCTCGGTGGTGCTCAAGTTCATCAAGGACATGGCCATCGACCGGCCCGGGTCAACGTCAATGGCGGTTCCATCGCCATGGGCCACCCCTTGGGCGCCACCGGTTGCGCGATCCTCGGCACCCTGCTCGACGAACTGGAAGTCCGCCAGCAGCGCTATGGCCTGGCGACCCTCTGTGTCGGCGGCGGCATGGGCATCGCCACCATTCTCGAACGCCTCTGAGCCCCGACTTCAAGGACCTTTGTCATGACCGCAGCCATCCGTTACGAAAAAGGCCAGGACCAGATCGTGGTGCTGACCCTCGATATGCCGGGCCAGAGCGCCAACACCATGAATGCCGTGTACCGCGACGCCATGGCCGCCACGCTGGCGCGGCTACAGGCCGAACAGGCGTCGATTGCCGGGGTGATCATTACCTCGGCGAAAAAGACTTTCTTTGCCGGCGGCGACCTCAATGAATTGATCAAGGTGGGCAAGCCCGAGGCCCGTGCGTTCTACGACCATGTGCTGGACCTCAAGGGCCAGTTGCGCACCCTAGAAACCTTCGGCAAGCCGGTGGTGGCGGCGATCAATGGCACGGCCCTGGGTGGTGGTTGGGAAATCTGTCTGGCCTGTCATCACCGAATCGCCCTGGACGACAGCGGGCTGCGAATCGGGCTGCCGGAAGTCACCCTGGGGTTGTTGCCGGGCGGCGGCGGTGTGGTGCGCATGGTGCGTTTGCTGGGGCTGGAAAAGGCCCTGCCTTATCTGCTGGAGGGCCGGAAGGTACGGGCGCAGCAGGCGCTGCAGGCCGGCTTGATCGATGAGTTGGCGGCGGATCGCCCAGCGTTGCTGGATCAGGCGCGGGCCTGGATCCTGGCCAATCCCCAGGCCAGACAGCCTTGGGACATCAAGGGTTATCAGATCCCCGGCGGTACGCCTGCCCAGCCGAAAGTTGCCCAGATGCTGGCCATTGCGCCGTCGATCCTGCGGGCCAAAACCCAGGGCTGCTTTCCGGCACCGGAGAAGATCCTCTGCGCGGCGGTGGAGGGGGCTCAGGTGGACTTCGACACCGCGCAGTTGATTGAGGCCCGCTACTTCACCGAACTGGTCACGGGCCAGGTGGCGAAGAACATGATCGGTGCCTTCTGGTTCCAGCTCAATCAGGTCAATGCCGGCAGTTCTCGTCCCCAGGGCGTGGCGCCTTATGTGACGAAAAAGGTCGGGGTGCTGGGTGCCGGCATGATGGGCGCGGGGATCGCCCATGTCAGCGCCGTGGCCGGTGTTGAGGTGGTGCTCAAAGACATCAGCCTGGCGGCGGCCGAGAAGGGCAAGGCGCATTCGGCGGCCCTGCTGGACAAGCAAGTCGCCCGTGGCCAGTTGAACCAAGCGCAGCGCGAAACGACCCTGGCTCGCATTCACTGCAGCGAGGACGATGCGGACCTGGCGGGTTGCGACCTGATCATCGAAGCGGTGTTCGAGGACCGGGCGCTCAAGGCCAAGGTTTCGGCGGCCGCACGGGAGGTGGTAGGCGCGGAGGCGGTCATGGCCTCCAATACGTCGACCCTGCCCATTACCGGCCTGGCGACGGCGGTGCCCAACCCCGACAAGTTCATCGGCCTGCACTTCTTCAGCCCTGTGGAAAAAATGCCCCTGGTGGAAATCATCAAGGGCGCCCAGACCAGCGACGCGACCCTGGCCCGGGGCTTCGACTTTGTCCGGCAGATCAACAAGACGCCGATCGTGGTCAACGACCGCCGTGGTTTCTTCACCTCACGGGTGTTCGGCACCTTTACCAATGAAGGCATCGCCATGCTGGGCGAGGGAATTGCAGCGCCGATGATCGAGACCGAGGCGCGCAAGGCTGGCATGCCCGTCGGCCCCTTGGCGATTTCCGATGAGGTGTCGCTGAGCCTGATGAGCCATATCCGCGAGCAGACGACCAAGGACCTGCATGCCGAAGGCAAGGAGGCCACCCGTCACCCGGCCTTTGCGGTGATCGATGCGCTGGTCCATGAGTACCAGCGGCCCGGTAAAGCCGCGGGCGCTGGCTTCTACGATTACCCGGCGCCAGGCCAGAAACACCTGTGGCCAACCTTGCGCACGCGCTTTTACCAGGCCGATGCGCAGATCCCGCCCCAAGATGTACGGGACCGGCTGCTGTTCGTGCAGGCCATTGAAACCGTGCGCTGCCTGGAGGAGGGGGTGTTGCAGTCGACGGCCGACGCCAATATCGGTTCGATCCTCGGCATCGGCTTTGCCGCCTGGACCGGGGGCGCCTTGCAGTTCATCAATCAGTACGGGCTCAAGGACTTCATCGCGCGCGCGCAGTATTTGGCCGAGCAATATGGCCAGCGTTTTGCCCCACCGGCGCTGTTGCTGGAAAAGGCCAGCCAGGGCCTGTTGTTCTGACCTCGAAGGGCACAGAGTGATGCAGTGCGGGGCTTGCCTTGACGTGGCGTTTCAAGGCAGGCTCTGGGCGTTCATTTTTCCCTTCATCGTGTCAGGTATTTTTTATGTCGCTACGCATCTGCATCCTGGAAACCGACATTCTGCGCCCCGAGCTGGTCGATCAATATCAGGGTTACGGGCAGATGTTCCAGCGCCTGTTCTCGCGGCAACCGATCGCCGCCGAGTTCAGCATCTTCAACGTGATGCAAGGCGACTACCCGAGCGATGAGTTGAGCTTCGACGCTTACCTGGTGACGGGCAGCAAGGCCGACTCCTTTGGCAGCGATCCGTGGATTCAGACCCTCAAGACCTATCTGCTGGCGCGCTACGAGCGTGGCGACAAGCTGCTGGGCATCTGCTTCGGTCACCAACTGCTGGCGCTGTTGCTGGGTGGCAAAAGCGAGCGCGCGACCCAAGGCTGGGGTGTGGGTACCCACAACTATCAACTGGCCGCCAAGGCGCCGTGGATGAACCCGGTGGTGGAAGAATTGACGCTGTTGATCAGCCACCAGGACCAGGTGACGGCGTTGCCGGAAAACGCCACGGTGATTGCCTCCAGCGACTTCTGCCCGTTTGCCGCCTACCACATCAACGACCAGGTGCTGTGCTTCCAGGGCCACCCGGAATTCATTCACGACTACTCCCGGGCGTTGCTGGATATCCGCCAGCAGCACCTGGGGGAGCAGATTTACCAGAAGGGCATGGCCAGCCTTGAGCATGACCACCACGGCACCACGGTGGCGGAGTGGATGATGCGGTTCGTGGCCCACAAGCCCGAAGCCAAGTCGGCCTGACCTTGCGCCCGCTCCCTTGGCCGGGGCGGGCGTTTGAACCCTACAGCCAGCCGGAACGCTTGAAGCTGGCCCACAAGCCGATGCAGCCTACACCGATGAACCCCAGCACGCCGAAGTAGCCGTAGTGCCAGCTCAGCTCCGGCATGTTCTGGAAGTTCATCCCATAGATCCCCGCCACTGCGGTGGGGAACGCGAGGATCGCCGCCCAGGCGGCGAATTTGCGTTGCACCACACTTTGTCGCGAGGCTTCCAGCAGCACGCCGATCTCGATGGTCTGGCTGGCGATGTCGCGCAGGGTAGAAAGGTCCTCCATCTGCCGGGTCACGTGGATCTGCACATCGCGGAAATACGGGCGCATGTTTTTGTCGATAAACGGGAAGCTGAGCTTCTGCAGCTCTTCGCTGATTTCTACCATCGGCGCCACATGGCGACGCAGGCGCAACACATCGCGGCGCAGGCCGTGAAGGTGCTGGACATCCCGTTCGTTGAGTGAGTTGCACAGCACGTTGCGCTCCAGTTCGTCGATCTCGGCGTGAATGGCTTCGCTGACCGGCTGGTAGTTCTCGGTGACGAAATCCAGCAGCGCGTAGAGCACAAAATCTTCCCCATGCTCCAGCAGCAGCGGTCGCGCTTCACAGCGTTGGCGCACATAGCCGTAGGATTTGGAGTGACCGTTGCGGGCCGTGATGATGTAGCCGTTGCCAGCAAAGATATGGGTTTCGATGAACTCCAGCTTGCCGCCTTCGCGCACGGGCGAGTAGGTGACGATAAACAGCGCGTCGCCGAAGGTTTCCAGCTTCGGCCGGCTGTGTTTTTCCAGGGCATCCTCGATGGCCAGTTCGTGCAGGTTGAACTGGCGTTGCAGATTGGCCAACTCGTGGGCATTGGGCTCTTCAAGGCCGATCCACACAAAGTGCCCGGGCTTGGCCGCCCAGGCCGCGCCTTCATCCAGGGTGATATCCGTAACTTTCTTGCCCGCGCTATAAACGGCAGCAGCAACAACTCTACCCATGGTTCCGATTCGCTTCTTCTTATCAATATGAGGGTGACAGGCCTTGAGCAGCTTAGCCTGCAATGCCTGATCAGAGTCAGTGCGCGTGCAAGAGTTCGGGGCAATAAAAAACCCGCCAGCGGCGGGTTTGATCGACGAACAGTGGAATCAGGCGCCTTGCAACTGCCGATCCATGGCGGCGATGCAGTCGCGCATCTGCTCGCGGCACTGGGCCATCAGCTGCGGCATGTCGTCCATGCTCAGCCCAGCGGTAGGGATGGCGGGCAGTGAGCGAATCAGAATCTTGCCAGCGCGCCAGCGGTTCAGGCGCATGTGCTTGATGTAGGTGCTGGCGCACACAGGAATGATCGGCACACCGGCGGCGATTGCCATTTGGAACGCGCCCTTCTTGAGGGGCAACAGCTCCTCGCCGAGGTTGCGGGTGCCTTCAGGGAAGACCCAGATCGACGTCTCTTTGTGCTGCAGCGTGTGGGTGGTGGTCAGCATCGAGCGACGCGCCTTTTGCGCATTGCCGCGGTCAATCAGCACGTTGCCCGCCAGCCAGAACAACTGGCCAAAAAGTGGTACCCACTTCAGGCTCTTCTTGCCGATACACACGGTACGCCGCGGCACCACGTTGCCGAACACGAACAGGTCGTAGTTGGACTGGTGGTTGGCGATGATCACGCAGCCGTTTGGCTTGTCCATCAAGGGCCCGACTTCGGCCTTGACCCGCAGGCCGAGGAAGCACATCGCCGGCAACGCATAAAAGCGGGCGCACAGGCGGCTGTTGTCAGGGTTGAAGGGGCGGCACAGCCCGAGCAGCACGCCGAGCACACCGGCGGCGATAAAATGCAGGCCCATCAACAACATGCGAAACAGATACAGCATTTACAGGCCCACCGAGGCAAAAGGTGGCGCAGTGTACGGATGTGCACTATTTTCGGCAATTACCGCGAGTAGGGCGCAGATGGCCGATATTTAAGGGCATGTTTCCGAGGGCAATCGCAGCCCTGATCTAGAGCGGCGGGAGATGTGTGGCGAGTACCGGGCACAAAAAAGCCCCGCACATGGGGCGGGGCCTGTGGGTGCCGCCCTTACTTTCTCCTGGGCTGGGCTTTGGGGAAAAACAACGAACCGCTGACGACGGGCATTGCCCCTGAACGACTCTTGCCTGCTGAAGACCTGCTTGGCCGCTCTTCAACATTGTCTTCGAAAGCCGCTTGGCCGCAGCGCACCAGGTTGTTGATTGGGAACTCATCCCCGTTGTCCTCGATATAAGGAGTACTCATATCCCTGTTCCCTCCAACAACCGACCAGTACCGGCAAGCACCTGATTGCCTGGGTAATACTGGCCGTCACAGCTTTTGAGACTAGACGGTCATTTACAGACTTGCCGACCGCTCGGGCAAAGGCCGACGAATGGCGGCGAATTCAACAGGAGCGGCACGGGGCTCGAGTGGCGTTAATCGTTACCTGCCAACGCGCCCACTCTGAAATAATCGCCACTTTCAGGTCGGCCCCACTCCACAAGGATGAGTCCCATGCAATGCGTTCCCTTGATCGATGCCAGTGCCGAGGTACAAGCCCAGGTACGTGCGCTGCGCAACCAGGCGGATGTGCGCAAATACATGTACACCTCCCATGAAATCAGCGAACAAGAGCACGCCAATTGGTTGAACTCACTGGCAGGCAATCCGCGCCAGGCGGTTTTTGTGGTGATGCTGGAAGGGCAGGCCGCCGGTGTGGTTTCGCTGAACGCCATCAACCCGCAGCAGAGAACCGCCGACTGGGCGTTTTACCTGGACACGCAGTTACAAGGCAAAGGCCTGGGCAGCCTGGTGGAGTTCTGGATGCTCGACTATGCCTTCAATACGGCGCAGTTGGAAAAACTCAACTGCGAGGTCCTGGAAACCAACCCGGCGGTGATCAAGATGCACCAGAAGTTCGGCTTCCTGATAGAAGGCGTGCGGCGTCGCAATGTCATCAAGGACGGCCAGCGCATCGACGTCACCCTGCTGGGCATCACCCGGGACGAATGGGCCAGCAAGCGCCCGAGCCTGGAACCGCTGATTGCACGCTTGGGCGGACTCGGTCGAGGCTGATCGACAGGCAACAAAAAACCCCTGAGGCTTTGACGCCTTCAGGGGTTTTTTGTACATCGAATATGGCGGTGAAGGAGGGATTCGAAACTACCCGTGAGCGATTTTCGGAACCAGGCCCCCCGGTTTACAAGGGCTGTAGCCCAGCGGCTCGCATAGGATCTGTCCCATGGCGGTCCCATGGCTTAAATGCACCAGGTTGCAGAATGTGGTCGTATCAGGGGTTTTTCCCGTTTTATGTTGAGCCCTGGGAAAAAGGTAATTTTGGTAATGCGCTTTCAAAGTAGGGGATAAACCCCAATAAAATCAGGTGGTTGGTAGGTTTTTGTAGAGGTAATAATAAGGTAATAAGATGGTTAGAAAATTACCTTTAGCATGAGTAATACCGAGTCACCGCCAGGCCCAGTAAAATAAGGGCTTGAACAAAATATTACCTTTCGCCTTACCTAAAATTACCCTCTGAGGTAATGCCTGGAAGCCACGATTTACAAGGGCTCCAGCCGGTTTTCATCCATCGATTACCAAAATTACCTTTTTCCCAGCCCTCGTTTGGAAAATGCCCAGGCGATATTCGCTTTTCCGTCTTTTTCACAGGGGCGAAATAGGTACTGAGTGCCAGCAGATCTGTGGTGATGCGGTGCAATGACGAGAAACACCGGAGAGCCTTATGGGCCGCGCCTCACAGTGGTTTTTTCTATCTGATTGTGCTGTCTCTGAATCGCACCTGGTGAGAGCCGTTCCAAAAATGAAAACCTCGTCTTTCGCTAGTTTTCGCAGCTGTACCCCATGTAAACCGGGCGTCTCATCAATCTGACCATTTCCCCTTCGCCCCGTGCCGCTGTGTAAGGCCACTGCACTCCGTTGCAAAACCTTGCACTCAGTGCAAAGGGGATAAAGCTCACAGACCCCGCAGCGGGCTTGGGCGGGAGCATGATTTGCACCACCATCTGGCTTTGCACAAAAAAGGGACGCAAAGCCCGTCGGCGGGAGGGGGATAAGTGCTTTTTCAGATGATTTTTTATTCGCCAACGATTTTTCATAACCTGGCGGGACAGCATTTCATCAGGTCGCCGCCACTGCATCCAGAGCAGTACGTATACTGGTTGTGCGTACAGTGCTTTGCCGACCCATCAAGGGCTTAGGTTATGACCGAAATGAAAAACGAGTGTGGCGCTCTGAACGTGACTTCTACAGGCGCCTGGTACGTTCTCCTGCAGGACCAGGAGGCCCTGCTAAGAAATCCCGGTGCTCACCATAAAGCGCTGCTCACAACGGCCAATGAGCTGCATAGGGCCCAAGTGATTGACCGTGACGGACTCAGCGATCTACTCGAGCAAGCAGATGGCGCGCTTGCGTTCGCGGTGGAAGAACTGCTTGATTCGCGCTGCGGCGAATAGGGAGGGACATCCTATGTTCGTATTGGTAACCCCGATGCGCATCAAGGGCGTGGCTTTGGATCCCAACGAAAGAAGGCGTTACCCGGCAATACGGGGAGATGTTCGAGTGCGTGCACGAGTCGAAGAACAGCTTGGTCGCAGCTCAAATGTTGCGTACGTGCTGGGCAGCATGCCCCTCGATCCCGAACCTTTACCTCGGCTGCTGGATGCAACCTTGTCTGGTATGGCGCCTACAGGTTTTGTGTTGAGTGGCGTCGAGATCATCGACGGATGTGCCTATGCGCAATCATGGTGGTGTCGCTTGGCATAACCAAAAAATCTAGAGTGCGCCGCTAATCTATTGATTGTAGTACTCAAAGTACTTTCATAAGGCAATATGGCTCTAGAGTCTGTTTATTAGTTTTGCCGTTGTCGATATTGGAATGCCAATAGTTTCGAGTAACGCCATTACCAGCAGCCCTTCAATAAAATCACATTTATTACTTAGGTTTTCTTCCGTCTCAAAATATTCGTTCGCATGACTAATATCATTGCGAAGCTTGCAAACTGACGTTATATCTTTAGCAGCAAGAAGTAAGCCGCCTCTTAGCTCCTCTGGTATCTTTTTGTAAAACTCCAAAATGCACTTGGCAGTATTATATTTTGAGTTATTTAAGCGAGGTATTCCACTGAGAAGGCCTTCAACATCTTTTTTAGATCCGAAGAACTTTATCATTATAGGCTTAATTCTGCTGATGGAAGCCTCAAGACGCTTTTGGTCTAAATATCCTTTTTTTACTGTGGTTAAAGATTCCAGCTGTCTAAAATACCCAAGAAATCGATCTTCAACATTTATCATTCTTCGGTATTTTATATATTTTTCCCATTTCTCAGAAAAGTTATATGTTTGAGAAAAGTATTTACCAATAGAGTCAAGCGGGAGTTTTGGAAGCCCTAAACTATCCATCCTGAGCCCATTCCCCAAGGGAAAAAAACTGTAAGATTGAAATTGATAGTTCTTGAGTTTTGGCTGGGAGTAGTAAAGTGTTGCATCATTAAATATGGAGTTATTTACTATCAGTTTAATACGTTCAACTGGAAAGTCTGACCCGTGAAGAGTGCTTAAAAAAGCGTAGACCTTTTGATATAGGTTCATGATGTCTTTCTTTTCTACGCGCTCCTCAGTAATGACTTTAAAGGACGGCGGGAATTTCACTCCAACGTTGAACTCAAGAGGGGAAGCGGACGCCTGTATGTTATACCAGACCCCAACCTTTCCTAATCCATCAACGTCCAAGCTGAATTCAGCTGCGTCTATCGCATCTAGAGGTGCATGAATACCAACCCTCTGGCCTGCTACTTGATCTCTTACAATTTCTTCTTGTTTTTCGGTATAGCCAATCCAGTGTTCCAGGACGGGGGAAAGTAATTCCAGTCCATATAGCTCAACATCTCCCTTTAAAATCAACGCGTAGGAAGCGATATACTCCGCTTCATAATGACAATTGTATTCAGGCTTATAATCTAGAGCGCTTACAAAATGTTCAACGCAGTGAAGGTCGTACAACAAGTAAACTCTATCGAAGCCATTGCACTCTAATACGTCTAGTTTCCACTCAGTATTGCCAAACTGACGCCCTGCGTTCATATCTCCGCTGATTCTCAAAGTGATGTTTTGGGGTGAAAGCACCAACCTTCCGAAAAAAACACCACTTTCGCCAGTGACGGTGACCTTTACATCATAGCTTTTATCAAGATCATACTGAATTTTTTTTCCTAAGCGCATATTTCATCCTTGTTAAATGTGAATTTGTTCGCACTCCCCTGTATTCCAGGTGAGCAATACAATTGCTCATAAGTTTGAAGCAGTCAACGGTTTAATTGGTCCGCCGGTATGCTACTAAGCAGTTATCAGGCCGAGTTTTTTATACAAAATGTTAGCTTTAACTTCATTCGTAGTGAATGCAGCTGCGTTATTCGGTGGCGGTGTTGGCCCGTGATTATGTCCGGCCAACTGGGTATTCATCTCTTGCACTAAGTCGAGCAAATCACACAGCACCTGCAGCACGTTGACCGACTCCGACCCCAACCAGGTCTTGGGCGCCTGTAGACGCTGGCTGATCCCGGCCACGCTCTTGCGTAGGCCCTGGATCTGCTCCTGCATGTCGCCGCGCACCGTCGCGTTGTGCTTCTGACCCACCACCAGGTTCAGGTCGCGGCCGGTGGCCTGGTGCAGGTCATCCACGGCCGCGAGGCTTGCGGACCCACCCGACAGCAGCTTCATGGCGCCCAGCGCCTCGATCTTCTTGATCCCACCCACTGACTCGGTCGAATGGTCGTCCACCGTCCTGGTGTGGTTCTGGAAGCTCTCGGTGTTCTCCAGGGCTTCCACCTCGCGCTCGATCGCTTTGTCCTGGATCTTGCCATCTGTCTGGCGTAGCCAGTTGCCGTCGGCATCGACCCGTTGCTGGCAGGCCTCGCTGTGCTGCCACACCTGGTCGCCTTTCGGCACCCGGGGCAGGCTCAGGCCATGCGGCAGGATCTGGGTGATAAAGGGCTTATGGGGCAGGCCATAAGCGAAGCTGACCACCACCGTGGTGCCTTCCTCGGGGAAGCCGAACATGCCAGCTTCCTGGCCACCCATCGGCGCCGGCAGCGGCAGGCCGGTCAGGATCGGCAGTGCCGGATCTGGTTCACCATCGGGCAGCAGCACTTCGACGTCGACGCCGAAGCGTGGCCGGAAGTCGTCGCACAGCCCGGGCGACGCCGGCGCATCAGGCACGGCCACCACCCGGCCAAAGCGTGGCAGGTGGTAGCCGCCGGTGAGTTCGGGGAACTGGCGCTCTACGCTGCGCCGGATTGCGTCTTCCATTTGATTGCCATCTGGTTGCCGGCGAGGGTCACGCTGGTGATCCGCTCGCCCTGGTTGAAGGTGGCGCCCGGGCGAAGTCCTGGAAGAACCGCGATCATGGCGCTCTGATTGCCCTGGTACCGAGGGCCTAATGGTCCGTCTGCCCGATCCCGAGGCCCCCGATCCATTCACCAGGGCGGAGATCAAACAAATTCTCGAAACACCGACCAGCCGCACGCAAGAGCTGCTGATGGTTCAGTTCATGATGTGGGCCGGGCCCCGGGTATCCGAGACCATCGCCTTGGCTTGGGAGGATGTCGACCTGGAGCAGGGCACTGTGACCTTCCGTAGGTCAAAGGTGCGCGGTGCATACCGGGTGACGAAAACCCGTCGATCAACACGCAAGGTTCGCCTACTTGCACTCGCCTGGGATGCGCTGCAGAAGATCGATGCACTGAATCGGAAAAGGAAGGCTGAAACGGTCGACATCGTGGAGCGGGACAACAAGACGGTGCGGCAACACAAACTGCATTTTGTCTTCCTGAACACAAAAAACGGCCAGCCCCACGTCAACGACTTTGTGGTACGTGACAGGTTCTTCAAGGCTCACCTGCTCGCGGCCGGTGTTCGTTATCGTGGACCCGGTCAGTGCCGGCATACGTACGCCAGTCAGTTGCTGACCACTGGCGTAGCCTCAATCGACTGGATAGCCGAGCAGATGGGTCATACCAACGGGAACATGATCCGCCAGCACTATGGGATGTGGATTAATGAGGACGGACCAGATGTCATAGGAATGTTGCAACTGGCATTGAAGCTTGATCCGGATGTAGCCGCCAATTAGACCCAGTGGCTATTAGCTTCAACCGGTATCCAGATGGTTGAAAGCCCCCATACCCAGCTTAGCTGTGGAGGCTTTCATTTATTTAGCAGGCATTTTCAGATGCTCAACTCGTAACGGCCTTACTAGCTAACTCACATCCAAAGCCAAACGCCGCCGGCTGCGATGAGAATAGTTGACGCGATGATTACGATGATTGAGCCACGCTTGCCGCCTTGAAGCGTCTCTCCCACGCCCGCGTCCATGATGAGGTGTCTGACTCCTGCTACCAGGTGATAGATCAGCGCCGAATAAAGGACCCAAGCAATCATTTTGCCGAGAGGAGACGAAAGCAGATCTTTAATTTCGTTGAAGCCTTCCTCTGAGCTTAATGACTTACCCAAGGCGTAAAGCATTACAAAAAGACATAAGAAAAGCAGTATCCCGGACATGCGATGCAGAATCGAGGTTAGCGCCGTGACAGGGTACTTCATAGATTTTAGGTCGAGATTGACTGGCCGTTTTTTGTTCATATTCCCTCCAAATTTCTAATTTCGCGTCAGGCTGTCAGTTGTCAGCACGGTCGGTTTGGCAATGGTTAACTATCTGCCAGCGATTGATTTTAAACTAAACCACTCGGACTAGTTTAGGTTTTGGTACGTGGCGCATAGCTGATGATCTAAGATGGGAAAATTTTTCATCGAGACCGTTAATGCGAACAAAATCCGAGGCGCGACGAACCGCCATCCTCACCGCTGCTGGACAGATTTTTCACGATCAGGGTTTTGACGGGGCGTCCATGGCGCAAATTGCGCTGAGCCTCGGCTGCTCAAAGGCCACTCTTTATTCTTACTTTGAATCCAAGGAGGTGCTGTTTTACGAGGCGCTGATGGCAGCAGCGGGGGCGCAGATGCGTGAGACTTTTGCCGCAATTGAAAATTTGTCTTTACCGATTGCTGAATCCCTTCAGTCTCTGGGAGAGCAAGTGATATCTCTGCTTTATTCAGAAGAGGTAATGGCTGTCCGTCGGCTCTTGTTATCAGCTGCCGGCCGAAAGGCTGGACTGGGCAAGGCTTGCTATGACGCTGGGCCTGCACAATTTTTGGAGGTTATGTCCTCCTTGCTTAAACAGTACATGGATGAAGGATTACTTCGGAAGGCTGATCCTCAGGTGGCTGCCCTCCACCTACGTGCTCTTCTGGAGTCCGAGTGGCTCGACCTATTCTTGTTCTCCACCATGCAGGGTTTTGATCAAACCTTTTGCAAAGAAACCGCAAGTAGGGCTACACAGACTTTTTTAGCTGCCTACGGCACTGATTAACAGTTCGAACTCATAGAATCCAGGTGGGCCAGCGTTGGCCCATTCCGTGGTGCTCTCGCGACAAGGCTGGAAGCTCTCAAACCACCCTCCAGTCCCATATCTGTCCCATATCGTCCTTTTTCAGACTCCAGAAACCACAAACCCCCGACTTTCTCTAGGAAAATCAGGGGTTTGCGTTTTTCAAATATGGCGGTGAAGGAGGGATTCGAACCCTCGATACAGTTTCCTGTATACACACTTTCCAGGCGTGCTCCTTAAGCCTCTCGGACACCTCACCGTATCTCGTCAAACTTATTCAGTCTGTCGAGGCGCGCTAATGTAGTCGAAGTTCCTTTTGATGGCAAAGGTTTTTTTCAGAATTTTCATGCGCTTAAGGGATTTATTGATTTGGCGCCCGGCCGGCGAGGGGGCGGGGCAGGGCAAACCCGCCAATCTTCGGCCTTGAAACCGTCTATATAGAGAAGGCAATCACGGTGCGCCGTGGCTGGGCGTGCGGGTCGGGCGGTAAAAGCCTGACTCACCAGTCAGTCACCGCGCTTTACCTGATCTACGGCGCTGGGTAACGTCTGCTCCACTTCAATACAAGGAATTGCGTCATGAGTGAGTTGATTTCCTACCGCCTCGAAGACGGTATCGCGACCCTGACCTTGAGCAATGGCAAGGTCAATGCCATTTCCCCCGACGTGATTGCCGCTTTCAATGCCGCGCTGGATCAGGCCACGGCCGATCGCGCGGTGGTGATCATCACCGGCCAGCCGGGCATTCTGTCGGGGGGGTATGACTTGAAGGTGATGACCGCCGGGCCGAAAGAGGCCGTGAGCCTGGTAACGTCGGGTTCGACCCTGGCCCGCCGCCTGTTGTCCCACCCGTTCCCGGTGATCGTTGCCTGCCCCGGGCACGCCGTGGCCAAGGGGGCGTTCCTGCTGTTGTCCGCCGACTATCGGATTGGCGTCGAGGGTCCGTTCAGCATCGGCCTGAACGAAGTGCAGATTGGCATGACCATGCACCACGCCGGCATCGAGCTGGCCCGTGATCGCCTGCGTCGCTCGGCTTTCCATCGTTCGGTGATCAATGCCGAGATGTTTGACCCGGTGAGTGCCGTAGACGCGGGCTTCCTCGACAAGGTGGTCAGCGCCGAGCAATTGCAGGACACCGCCCTGGCTGCCGCGCGACAGTTGAAGAAGATCAACATGACGGCCCACAAGAACACCAAGCTGAAGGTTCGCAAGGCGCTGCTGGAAGCCCTGGACAACGCGATCATCCAGGACCAGGAATATCTGGGATGAGCCTTGGCGTTTCCACCTGCCCAGGCTCTTCACGAAACCTTCACATTTGATTGAGTAGTGTGAAGGCATCCGTTAAAGCAAAACTCCCTGCCCGTTCCCCAGCGGGCTTTTTTTTGCCTGGCTTAAAACTCTTGCGCAATTTGTGGTCCAATTCCCCCGAAGCGGCTGGGGCCGGTTGTGCCCGAGACTCGCTTCATTCCCTTTTTGTGACGCCGCCGCTGGCGCTGTCCGGTTTTCTTTTTTGAGGTTCATCTCATGCGTTTAACCCTGCCTGCCCTGATTGTTGGGCTTTTGGTCGCTCAAGGTGCGATGGCTGCTGGTGACGGTACGGCAGCTATCGGTGGCGGCCTGGGCGGCGTCCTGGGCAATGTGGTCGGTCAACAGATCGGCGGCAGCACCGGCGCGGCGATTGGCGCCGGCGTGGGCGGTGCGGCGGGCAGTGCGGTGGGGGCACGCAAGGGCAGCCGGACTCAGGCGGCCATCGGCGGTGGCTTGGGGTCGGCCGGCGGCTCGGTGATCGGCAACAAGCTGGGCGGCAGCACCGGTTCGACCATTGGTGCCGGCCTGGGTGGCGCTGCCGGCGTGCCTTGGGCAGCAACATGGGCAACGACAGCAACAAGCATTCCGGCAAGGGCCACAAGCGCAAGCACAAACATCGTTGAGGCAGCGCGCCCGACCTACAAGCCCGGCTGATTGCCGGGTTTTTTGTGGGTGAACGTTTTATGTATTTGCCCTCTCGAACCTTGTGTAGCCCTTCGCGATGGATGAGGCCGTGATGAAACCTGAGCCCCCCGATAAGAAAGAACCCGCCCCGACTGAGCCGCTGGTGATCAACGACCCGGGCAATGAAGACCCTGGCTCGCTCATGGACGATGCGCAAGTGCCCCTCAGGGAGCCCGAGGAAGACACCCCCGAGAGTGTGAAGCCTGGCCACTGAGATTGCCGCTGATCCGTATGCGCCGTTATGCTGCCCAGCCTCTTGATTGAACGATCAGGCGAGGGCGGTGGCTGCGCCGCTCCCGGACGTTTTCTTGTTAACGGATCAGATGCCATGAATGCACAGTTGAAGGATTTACCCCCGATCAAGGCGGTGATTTTCGATATGGACGGCTTGCTCCTGGACACCGAGGGCATCTATACCGAAGTCACCCGGTTGATCGCCGAGCGTTATGGCCGAACCTACGATTGGAGCATCAAGCAGCACATCATCGGCCGTGCGCCACGGACTTGGCGCGTTATGTGGTCGAGGCCCTGGACCTGCCGATCAGCCCGGAAGAGTTCCTGGTGATTCGCGAGCCGTTGATGCGTGAACGCTTTCCCCGGGCCCAGGCCATGCCGGGGGCGCAGGAGTTGGTGCGGCACCTCAAGGCCCATCAGGTGCCGATTGCCGTAGGCACCAGTTCGTCGCAACTGTCCTTTGGTCAGAAAACCACCCAGCACGGGGACTGGTTTGCCCTGTTCGACACTATCGTCACCGCGGATGACCCGGAGGTGGGGGCGGCCAAGCCGGCGCCGGACATTTTCCTCACCGCGGCGCGGCGCCTGGGCGTGGCCCCTGAGCATTGCCTGGTGTTCGAGGATTCGCCCTTCGGCGTGACTGCGGCCAAGGCGGCGGGGATGACCGCGATTGCCATTCCGGACCCGGCCATGGCCGACAGCAAGTTTGCCCATGCCGACGGGATTCTGCGGTCGTTGAAGGGGTTCCACCCGGCAGCCTGCGGTTTGCCGCAGCTTGAGTGGTCCTGAACGGCACCGGTGATTGCCTCGCGTCTGGCGGATACAACAACGCCGAGCGTCCTTTGACAGGGGCTCGGCGTTTTTTTTTGGCTGCGGTTCAGGCGCCGAAACCACCGTCGATGGTCAGGCTGGCACCGGTGATGTACGCCGCCTCCGGCCCCGCCAGATAGGCGACAAACCCGGCGATTTCTTCGACCTTGCCATAGCGACCCACCGCCATGAGCCCCATCAGGCTTTCCGCGAATTCGCTGTCGGCGGGGTTCATGTCGGTGTCCACCGGGCCGGGCTGCACGTTGTTGATGGTGATGCCCCGTGGGCCGAGGTCACGGGCCAGGCCTTTGGTCAGGCCCACCAGGGCGGCCTTGCTCATCGCATAGGGCCCACCACCGGCAAAGGGCATGCGGTCGGCATTGGTGCTGCCGATGTTGATGATGCGCCCACCGTTGCCCATGTGCTTGGCGGCTTCCTGGGTGGCGATAAACACGCTGCGCACGTTGATGGCCAGGGTCTGATCGAAGTCTTCCAGTTTGAAGTCTTCCAGTGGCGCCACCGCCAGCACGCCGGCGTTGTTCACCAGGATGTCCAGGCCACCGAAGGCGTCCACGGTGGCCTGGACGGCGTTACGGATGGCCTCGGCATCGGCGCTGTCGGCCTTGATCGCCAGGGCGTGGCCGCCGTTGGCAATGATGCTGTTCTGCAGGGCTTCGGCCTTGGCGGCAGAGCTGACGTAGGTGAAGGCGACGCGGGCGCCCTCGGCGGCCAGGCGTTGCACGATGGCGGCGCCGATGCCGCGGGAACCACCTTGAATCAGAGCGACTTTGCCGTTGAGGTGTTGAGTGGTCATGGTGATCTCCAAGTGTCCAAGGCGAGAGTGCCTTGTGGTTGGAGGAGAGTATCGACCGTTAATTACCCGGTGATTAGTGGGTAATCGAGATAGTCTGTGTAAACCAAAAGTTTAGAGTTGGGTGTCATGGACGCTTTCAGCAGCATCGATTGTTTTGTACGCAGCGCCGAAGTCGGCAGCTTTGCCGAGGCGGCGCGACGCCTGAGCCTGACCCCGGCCGCCGTCGGCAAAAGCGTGGCCAAGCTGGAGGCGCGCCTGGGCGTTCGCTTGTTTCAGCGCAGCACCCGGCGCCTGACGTTGACCGAAGCGGGCCAGCTGTTCCTGGATGAGGTCAGTGACAGTCTGCACACCATCCAGAATGCCGTGGCCAACCTGGCCAGTGTCCAGGGGCTGCCGGCGGGCACCTTGAAGGTCAGCATGGGGACGGTATTCGGGCGCCTGTTCGTGGTGCCGTTGTTGGCCGACTTTCTTCGCCGTTACCCGGCCATCAGCCCGGATTGGCATTTCGATAACCGCCAAGTGGACCTGATCGGCCAGGGCTTCGATGCGGCCATTGGCGGTGGTTTTGAATTGCCCCAGGGCGTGGTTGCTCGCAAGTTGACCCCGGCCCATCGGGTGTTGGTCGCGTCCCCGGCGTACCTGGCGCAGGGCGCGGTGATTGCCGGGCCCGAGGACTTGCGCAATCACGACGGCATCTTGATTCGTTCGCCGCAGACCGGGCGGGTACGTTCCTGGCAATTGACCAGCCGGACCCAGCAACAAAGCCCCCTTGAACTCAAGGCACGGATGACCATGAGCGACTCGGATGCCGCCTGTGCCAGCGCCGTCCAAGGCCTGGGAGTGGCCCTGGTCAGCCTGCCGTTTGCACTGGCTTACCTGCGGGCCGGCACCCTGCAGCGGGTATTGCCCGACTGGTACGTGGATGACGGCCACATTTCGATCTACTACGGGGAGCACAAGTTGTTGCCGGGCAAGACTCGAGCCTTTGTCGAGTTCGTGATCGAGCAGTTTGCCGAACAAGGATGGGCCCGGGCCTTCAGCGCCTTATAAGGTGATCCGGGCGATCGAGCGCGCCGTGGGCTAGCGGCCAAAGCGCCCCGGCCAGCCGACAATGGTCTTCGGCCGTGGCGTCGCGTAGGTGCGCACCTTGGAGGTGGACAGCCCCAGGCGTACCAGGGATTCGGCAATGGTCACGGCAGCCGTCACCCCATCCACCACCGGCACCCCGGTGCGCTGGCGGATCTGCTCGTCGAGCCCGGCCATGCCGCCGCAGCCCAGGCAGATCACTTCGGCCTTGTCCTGGCTGACCGCCAGTTCGGCCTGGCGCACGATGGATTCCACCGCGCGCTGCGGGTCTTCCTCCAGCTCCAGTACCGCCAGGCCGCTGGCCCGGACCGAGGCGCAACGATCGTAGAGGCCGGAAAGTTTCAGGCGGTCTTCGATCAGTGGCACGGTGCGGTCCAGGGTGGTCACCACCGAGTAGGCGTGGCCGAGGAACATCGCGGTGCTGGCGGCCGCGTCGGTGATGTCCACCACCGGCACATTGAGTAACTCCTGCAGGCCTTCGCGGCCATGTTCGCCGTAGCCGGCTTGAATCACGGCGTCGTAGGGCTGGTCGTAGGCCAGTACCCGGTCCATCACGGCGATGGCGGCCAGGTAGCTCTCGAAATTGCCTTCCACGGACTCGGCGCCGAAGTACGGGGTGAGCCCGACGATTTCGGTGCCCGGTGCGGCCACGCTTTGTGCCTGGCGGGCAATGGCCTGGGTGATGGAGTCGGTGGTGTTGACGTTGACCACGAGAATTCGCATGGGTGTTCCTTACAGGTTTGGCAATACAAAGGCCCGGCGGACCGGGCCGTTCACAATCAGTGGCTGACGTTGTCCACGGCGATGGACTCGCCGCTGACCTCTGCGTAATGGGGTTGGCGCTGGGCGATGATCAGGTACAGCAAGCCTGCAATACCGGCGCCAATCAGCCAGGAGAAGGGCGACACGCTGGCAAAGCCCGGCACCAGGGCCAGCACGATGGCGATCAGCGCCGAGGGCACAAAGGCGGCCACGGCCCGCAGGTTGACGCCGCGGCTGTAGAAGTAGGCGCCCTTGGGGTCTTCGCTGTACAGCTCGGGCACATTGACCCGGCCTTTGCGGATGATCCAGTAGTCCACCATGATCACCCCGTACAGCGGCCCCAGCAGGGCGCCGAGCCCGGACAGAAAATACACGATCACCAGCGGGCTGTTGTAGAGGTTCCACGGCAGGATCAGTACCGCGATCGCCGCGCTGATCAGCCCCGCCCGGCGGAAGGTCAGGTACTTGGGCGCCAGGTTGCTGAGAACAAACGCCGGGGCGACGAAGTTGGCCATGATGTTCACCGCAACGGTGACGATCAGGAAGGCCAGGCAGCCCAGCACCAGGAAGAAGGTGTTGGGGATCGACGCGATGATTTCCGTGGGGCTCTCGATGATCCGGCCATTGATCTGGAACTGCGCGCCGCACAGCAGCACGGTGATGGTGGCGAACACCAGGATGTTTACCGGCAGGCCCCAGAAGTTGCCGACCTTGATGGTTTTGCTGCACGGCGAGGAGCGGGCGAAATCGCAGAAGTTGAGGATCAGGGTGCCGTAGATTGCCAGCCACAGCGCGCCGCCGGCGAAGATCTGCCGCCACATTTCACCGCCGCTCAGGGGCTCGCGAATCGACCAGGCAATGGTCGCGTCGGCTTGGACGTACATCCAGGCGGCGAGGGCCGCCACCGTGACCAGGATCACCGGGCCGGCAAAGGCTTCGTAGCGACGGATCATTTCCATGCCGTAGGCGAGGATCACCAACTGCACCAGCCAGATGGTCACGAAGCAGGCCCAGCCCAGGCTCGACAGGCCGAGGATGGCGTTCTGGTCATAGTCGGCGAAGCCGGGGTGGATTGCCGTGAGCAGCACGCGAAACACCACCGAGGCCAGGTAGGTCTGGATGCCGAACCAGGCGATGGCGATCACCGCGCGAATCAGCGCCGGAATCTGTGCGCCGTGGATGCCGAAGCTGATGCGGCTGATGACCGGGAAGGGCACGCCGGTTTTCTGCCCCATAAAGCCGGAGAGGTTCATGAGGAAGTACACCAGGGCCGCGCCTATGCCCAGGGACAGGAGAATCTGCCAGCCGCCCAGGCCAAGGGCGTACAAGCCGATGGCAAAGGAGTAGTTGGCGATGTTGTGCACGTCGTTGGTCCACAGGGCAAAGATGCTGTAGCCGCCCCAGCGCCGCCCCTCGACCTTGGTCGGGGCCAGGTCTCGGTTGTGCAGGCGCGGGCTGAGGGCGACGCTGCCCGGGTGGGTATCGGCCACGGGTTGTTGAACGTTGTGTGAATGCAGCGCAGTGGGCAGATCCAGTGGGATGTCATTAGAAGGGCGGGTGTGCATTCCGGCATGCTCCTGATTCCGGCCCTGGATGACTGTGCTTGAGCGTGCGGCTCGACAATCTTCGTCGCAGGTGGGAATCACTGGGTTCGGGGCATCTGCAGCCTGAGTCGCAGGACTTGGCGTGCGGATATTAAGTGTATGTATGTTGTCGATGTTTTTGTATACAAAACACGAGTTCACTCAAGCCACTTCTATGCCAGTTTTGCAGCTATTAATCGGGCCGCTGATTTCGTTTTGTTATTGGTTTGGCGTAACTGTTTGAATTGGCGCTATTAAAAATTGACCAATCGAACAGGTATTTATTTTTCATTGAGAAAGGTGAGGAGCGGAGCGGGCGAGCGGCTGTAACCTTTTGGGGCGTAACAGGCGTCAAGTGCACACAAAAATGGCACCGATGGTGACATTTATGTGTACAGAATTTTTCGAGGGGGGCGCTGGCGTCAGCTAGGGCGCCAGCGGTGTTGAGGGGCGTTCGCCGGCAAGCCGGCTCCTGCAGGCGGGGTCAGGCTTTGCTGATGATGTTGCCGGCGTGCAGGCCGCATTCTTTCTGGGTGGCTTCTTCCCACCACCAACGGCCTTCGCGTTCGTGCTGGTTCGGCAGCACCGGGCGAGTGCAAGGCTCGCAGCCGATGCTGATAAACCCGCGCTCGTGCAGGCTGTTGTACGGCAGTTCAAGCATGCGGATGTAGCCCCAGATCTCTTCGCTGCTCATCTGTGCCAGGGGGTTGAACTTGTACAGCGTGCGCTCCGGGGTGGAGAAGGCGCTGTCGATTTCCAGTGCCGCCACCTGGCTGCGGGTGCCTGGGCTCTGGTCACGGCGCTGGCCGGTGGCCCAGGCGCTGACGGTGGACAGCTTGCGCCGCAGGGGCTCGATCTTGCGGATGCCGCAGCACTCGCCGTGGCCGTCCTTGTAGAAGCTGAACAGGCCCTTTTGCTTGACGAAGGGTTCGAGCTTGCTGTGGTCCGGCGAGATCAATTCGATGTCGATCTTGTAGTGCTCGCGCACCTGGTCGATGAACCGGTAGGTTTCCGGGTGCAGGCGGCCGGTGTCGAGGCTGAAGACTTTGACCTGCTTGTTGAGCTTCCAGGCCATGTCCACCAGCACCACGTCTTCGGCACCGCTGAAGGAGATCCACAGGTCGTCGCCGAACTGGGCGAAGGCCAGTTTGAGGATGTCCTGGGCAGATTTATTGGCATAGGTCGCGGCGAGCTCAGCGACGTCGAACGATGGGTTCATCAGGGCGGTTTCCTACAGGTCTATGGCGCTGGGCGCTCTATATGGCGGCGATGGTAACAAAATCTGTCGCCCCCTGGCGCACTCCTCTGCGTTGCGTGAGGGGTGGCGAGTCGCTAGAGTTCGGCAGTCTTTTTACTCGCTCAACTCAATAATCAAAGCAATGGGAGTGTCTTGTGGAAATTGCCTGTCTCGATCTGGAAGGTGTGCTGGTCCCGGAAATCTGGATCGCCTTTGCCGAAAAAACCGGGATTGAATCCCTCAAGGCAACCACCCGGGATATTCCCGATTACGACGTGTTGATGCAGCAGCGCCTGCGGATTCTCGACGAGCACGGCCTGAAGCTCTCGGACATTCAGGAAGTGATCGCCACCCTCAAGCCCCTGGACGGCGCCATCGAGTTCGTCGATTGGCTGCGCGAGCGCTTCCAGGTGGTGATTCTCTCCGACACCTTCTATGAATTCTCCCAGCCGCTGATGCGTCAGCTGGGTTTCCCGACCTTGCTCTGCCATCGCTTGATCACCGATGACAGCGGTCGGGTGACCGGCTATCAATTGCGCCAGAAAGACCCCAAGCGCCAATCGGTGCTGGCCTTCAAGAGCCTGTACTACCGAGTGATCGCTGCGGGGGACTCCTACAACGACACCACCATGCTCGGTGAAGCCGATGCGGGCATTCTGTTCCATGCGCCGGACAACGTGATTCGCGAGTTCCCGCAGTTCCCGGCGGTGCACACCTTTGCCGAGTTGAAGCAGGAATTCATCAAGGCTTCCAATCGCCCCCTGAGCCTGTAAACCGGTTCGCCGGCAAGCCGGCTCCTACAATCCTGGTAGGAGCCGGCTTGCCGGCGAAGACGCCCTAAAGCCCCTGCAATGTCTCCAGCAACACCCGCACCTTGGTGATGGACTCCTGATACTCCGCCTGCCAGTCCGAATCCGCGACGATCCCGCCCCCGCCCCAGCAGCAGACTTGCCCGTCCTTGACCAGCAGGCTGCGGATGGCAATCGAGCTGTCCATCTCTCCGCGTACGTCCAGGTACAGCAATGAACCGCAATACAGGCCCCGGCGCGTGGGCTCCAGTTCGTCGATGATCTGCATCGCGCGAATTTTCGGTGCGCCGGTGATGGAGCCGCCGGGGAAGCTGCCGGCAATCAGGTCCAGGGCATCTTTGTCCTGCGCCAGTTCGCCGGTCACGCTGCTCACCAGGTGATGCACGTTGGGGTAGCTCTCCAGGCTGAACAACTCCGGCACCCGCACCGAGCCGATGCGGCAGGTGCGGCCCAGGTCATTGCGCAGCAGGTCGACGATCATCAGGTTTTCCGCGCGGTCCTTGGGGCTGGCCAGCAGCTCGGCGGCGTTGGCCTGATCTTCTTCGGCGTCCCGGCCCCGGGGGCGGGTGCCTTTGATCGGGCGGGTTTCCACCTGGCCCTGGCTGACTTTGACAAAACGCTCCGGCGACAGGCTGAGGATCGCGCTGCCGTCGGGCAGGCTCTGGAAGCCCGAGAAAGGTGTCGGGCAGGCTTGGCGCAGTGCGCCGTAGGCCGCCCAGGGGTCGCCCTGGCAACGGGCGCGAAAGCGCTGGGTCAGGTTGACCTGATAGCAGTCGCCGGCCTGGATGTAGCGCTGGATCTGCTCGTGGGCCCGGTGGTAGTCCTCGGGGCTGAGGTCCGGCTGCATGGCGCCATTGAGCTTGAAGTCGCTCGCGTGCACGGGGGGTATCTGGCTGAACAGGTTCAGCAGGCGCTGGCGTTCGTCAGCCGCCAACTGCGGATGGAACACCAGTTGGCTGGTGCGTTCCTGGTGATCGCTGATCAAGGCCCAGGCGTACAAGCCCAGTTGGGCGTCCGGCAGTTGCAGGTCATCCAGCGCGCGGCTGGGCAGGCGCTCCAGGTGCCGGCCGAAGTCGTAGCTCAGGTAGCCGATCAGGCCGCCGGCAAAAGGCAGCGGACAGTCCGCGGGCAGGGCGGCCGGGCCCAGTTGCTTGAGGCTGTCGCGCAGGCGTTGCAGGAACTGGGCGCCGCTTTCGTCGGCCTGGGCCGTCAGTTGGGCCAGGGGCCAGGCGCTGAGCAGGTCGAAGCGGCCGCGCTCGGCACTGGGGCGGCCGCTGTCCAGCAGCACGGCGCCGGGGGCATGGCGAAGCGCCGCAAAATAGTCGGCGGGGTCGGGGCGATAGGGCAGCGGGTGCAGGGAGCAGGTCAACATGCGGGGCGGATCAGCCATGGGGAGCGCGGCTGGCGATTGTAGTCCTCTGCAAGGGGCGCTCCTAGGGGGATCTTGCGGGATGTCGGGCAGAGGCAAGGGCTGGGTCGGTGGCGAGGTCGTGAGGGCCTTCGCCACCTGGCGCGGTCAGCCTTCTACCGGGGGGATGTGGCCGAACAGCTCCTGGGCGAACTTCACCCGGTCCTCGACGGATTCGCTGATGCCCTTGGCTTTCAGTGTTTCCAGATGGGCTTCGACGGCGTGGGTGCGCAGGGTCAGGCCGCAGTCGTTGGCAATCTGGATGTTCAGGCCGGGGCGGGCATTGAGTTCAAGGATCAACGGGCCCTTTTCCTGGTCCAGGACCATGTCTACACCGATGTAACCCAGGCCGCACAGCTCGTAGCAACCCGCCGCGAGCTTCATGAAGCCGTCCCAGTAGGGCAGTTGCACGCCGTCCACGGCGTTGGTGGTGTCGGGGTGCTTGGTGATGATGTTGTTCAGCCAGGTGCCGCGCAGCGTCAGGCCGGTGGCCAGGTCGACGCCCACGCCGATGGCGCCCTGGTGCAGGTTGGCCTTGCCGCCGGACTGGCGGGTCGGCAGGCGCAGCATGGCCATCACCGGGTAGCCCATCAGTACGATGATGCGGATGTCCGGCACGCCTTCGTAGCTGATGCTCTTGAAGATCTGGTCCGGGGTCACCCGGTACTCGATCAGCGCCCGGTCGCGGTGGCCGCCCAGGGAGTACAGGCCGGTGAGGATGCTGGAGATATGGTGCTCGATCTCTTCGTGACTGATGATCTTGCCCGACACCGTGCGATAGCGGCCCTCGAAGCGGTCGGCAATCACAATGATGCCGTCACCGCCGGCGCCCTGGGCCGGCTTGATCACGAAGTCGCTGCGCCCGCCGATGATTTCGTCGAGCTTGTCGATTTCCTTCTCGGTGGAGATCACCCCGTACAGCTCCGGCACATGGATGCCGGCCTTGATCGCCCGTTCCTTGGTGATGATCTTGTCATCCACGATCGGGTACAGGCTGCGCTTGTTGTACTTGAGCACGTAGTCGGCATTACGCCGGTTGATGCCCATGATTCCTCGGGCTTCCAGGGCTTTCCAGGTTTTCCACAGGCCGAACATCAGGAATCAGCCTTGACGAAGGCTTTGAAACGCACCAGCTCCGTCAGGCGGTAGCCGCGGTAGCGACCCATCGCCAGCATGAAGCCCACCAGAATCAGCAGCATCGCCGGGAAGGTGAAGACGAAGTACACCAGCTCCGGCACGCTCATGATCAGGTGCGCCAGGGACGCAGCGAACAGGGTGCCGATGGCGACTTTCATCGCATGGCCGCCGCCACGTTCTTCCCAGGTGATGGACAGGCGTTCGATGGTCATGGTCAGGATTACCATCGGGAACAGCGCCACCGAGAGCCCGCGTTCCAGGCCCAGCTTGTGGCTGAACAGGCTGATGGCGGCGATCAGCACCACGACGAAGGTCAGCACCACCGACAGTCGCGGCAGCATCTGCAGCTTCAGGTGTTCCAGGTAGGAGCGCAGCGACAGGCCCAGGGCAGTAATCACCGTGAACAGGATGATGCCGAAGCCCAGTTGGGTTTCGCGGAAGGCCAGGGCGATCAGCACCGGGGTGAAGGTGCCCAGGGTCTGCAGGCCGATCAGGTTGCGCAGGATCAGGATCACCAGCACGCCAATCGGGATCATCACCATGATCATGAAGGTCTGCTGGGTCTGCAGTGGCAGGCCGTACAGCGAGTATTCGAGGAAGTTGGCGTCGGTGTTCTCGTCGGTCAGCTTGGCCAGGCGAATGGCGTTCATTTCGCTGTTGTTGAGGCTGAAGGTGACGTTGGCTTTCTTGCCGCCATCGACGGTGATCAGGTTGTCGTCACCGGTCCACCACAGCAGGCGGTCGCTGGGCATGCCCTGCTCGCCGGTTTCCGGGTTGAAGTACAGCCAGTCATTGCCGTTGAAGCTGCGCAGCCAGAGTTCCGGGGTTTGCGGCTGGTCGGCCACCAAGCGAATGGTGTGGACCTTTTCCACCGGCACGTGGGCGATGGACAGCAGCAGTTCGACGATCCGCGCCTTGTGGGCGGTGGACGGGTCGCCGGCGAGCAACAGCTTCACATTGTCGTCATTGAGGTTGTTGACCCGCTTGATGGCTTCGCCGATGAAGGTCTCGACGTCGGCCGAGTGCTGGCGGATCGGCGCCAGCAGGGCTTCGGCGGCGATTTTTTCCGGGCCTTCGACGGCGATGCTGTCGCGGAAGGTCGGCCCCTTGACCTTGGTTTTCTCGGCGCTGTAGCGCTTGGTCAGCACCAGGCGGTAGTACAGGGTCTGGTTGCCCTTGGCCCGGCGTGCCGACCAGGTGACCTTGCGGTTGCCGTCGACGCGGTTCACCGCGACCCCGTAGTTATTGGAGATGAAACTCTCGTTCAGGCTCACGTAGTCGCGGCTCAGCGGCGGCACGAACATCTGGATCTTGATCGGGTCCTTGCCGTTGGCGACGAACTCGACCTTGGCGTCGATGTTCCACAGGTCGTCGGTGGCGTCTTCGGTCACGGGAATGCCGAGCACGAAAATCTGATAGGCCGTGATCGAGATGCCCAACACCACCAGGACGGCGATCAGGATTTTCAGATGAAGGGTAAGAGAGCGCATTGGAATTACTCTGCGGTTTGAACGTTGATGGCGCAGGCGGGTTTGCCAGCAGCGTATTTAAGACTGGGGTCGACCAGCGCATCGAAGCGTTTCAGGGCTTCGGAGCCGATCAGCAGCGGGTATTGGAAGGCACTGCGGTCGGTCAAGTTCACTTCGATGCTGCGCAGCGCGGTGCCCATGCACACATCGAGGGTGATGACCGGACGGGCGGTGTACTTCTTGTCGTCTTCGGCATCGATGTCGCCGGCACGGCGCTTGATCTTGCTGACCCGGGCCAGCGGCCGTTCGATCGGGTGGGAGTGCGCGGCGTCGATGGCCAGGTAGAAACGTACCCAGGATTCGCCATTGCGCTTGAAGCGCTTGATGTCGCGGGCGCTGAGGGAGGCAGTCTTGGCCCCGGTGTCGAGCTTGGCCGCGACCTCCAGGTCGATGCCCGCCAGCCTCGCGTACTCATTGAGGCCGTACACGGTCTTGTCGGCGGCAGCGCTCATGCCGGGCAGGCAAAGGAGGCAGAGTAATGGGGGAAAGGCCTTGAGTCTCATAGATCCTGGTGCGTTGCATGGGTTCTTCAGTTCAAGGCGACTGGCATTGCTGCGCAAGCTCCCTCGTATGCCTGCCATATAAAGATGACAGGCAAATGCGGGCGGCATTCTAGCATGCTGGTTTTATGGCGCCAGCGTTGGGGGTTTGGGCTTTTGGGCGGTGACCTAACCTGGGGTTATTAGACGATTGTCGACAATGTCTATTTTTCCTTTGACTGCATGAGCTGATTTGGCTAGTTTTTGTCACATTGATTTTAAAGGTGTCGACAATATGCTGGATCAACTCGATCCCCCAGCGGTGGCGCAAGACGATTCCGAGACCTTATCCGAGAATGTCTTCCGTCGTATCCAGGCGGCCATCGTCAAGGGCGAGATCGCCCCGGGCAGCAAGATCTCCGAGCCGGAACTGGCGCGCACCTACGGCATCAGCCGCGGGCCGCTGCGCGAGGCCATCCACCGCCTGGAAGGCCAGCGCCTGCTGGTGCGGGTGCCTCATGTGGGCGCCCGGGTGGTGTCGCTGAGCCATGCCGAGCTGATCGAACTCTACGAAATCCGCGAATCCCTGGAAGGCATGGCCTGTCGCCTGGCGGCGGAGCGCATGACCACGGAAGACATCGACGAGCTGCGCCGGGTGCTCGATACCCATGAACGCGATGCCGCGTTCCAGGCCGGGGTCGGTTACTACCAGCAAGAAGGCGATTTCGACTTTCACTACCGGATCATCCAGGGCAGCGGCAACCGCACCCTGACCCAGATGCTCTGCGGCGAGCTGTATCAGCTGGTGCGCATGTACCGCATCCAGTTTTCTGCCACGCCCAACCGTCCACGCCAGGCCTTTGCCGAACACCACCGGATTCTCGATGCCATTGCCGATCGTGACGGCGAACTGGCCGAGCTACTGATGCGCCGCCACATCGGCGCGTCGAAACGCAACATTGCGCGTCACTTTCCAGAGTGCGCGCCCTAGAGAGGTGAGTCATGAGTTCCAATAACAAAAGCACTCCAGGCCAGCGTTTCCGCGATGCGGTCGCCAATGAACATCCACTGCAGGTGGTCGGTACCATCAACGCCAACCACGCGTTGCTGGCACAGCGCGCCGGGTTCAAGGCGATTTACCTGTCGGGTGGCGGAGTGGCGGCCGGCTCACTGGGCGTGCCGGACCTGGGCATCACCGGGCTGGATGATGTGCTGACCGACGTCCGCCGCATCACCGATGTCTGCGATTTGCCGCTGCTGGTGGACGTGGACACTGGCTTCGGCTCGTCGGCGTTCAACGTGGCGCGCACCGTGAAGTCGATGATCAAGTTCGGCGCCGCGGCGATCCACATCGAGGACCAGGTCGGCGCCAAGCGCTGTGGTCATCGTCCGAATAAAGAGATCGTCTCCCAGCAGGAAATGGTCGACCGCATCAAGGCCGCGGTCGATGCGCGCACTGATGACAGCTTCGTGATCATGGCGCGGACCGACGCCCTGGCAGTGGAGGGGTTGGAGTCGGCCCTGGATCGTGCTGCCGCGTGCATCGAGGCCGGTGCCGACATGGTGTTCCCGGAAGCCATCACTGAACTTGAGATGTACAAGATTTTCGCCGACCGGGTGAAAGCCCCGATCCTGGCCAACATCACCGAATTTGGCGCTACCCCGCTGTACACCACCGAGCAGCTCGGCTCCGTGGGCGTGTCCCTGGTGCTGTACCCGCTGTCGGCGTTCCGCGCCATGAACAAGGCGGCGGAAAATGTGTTCACCGCGATCCGCCGCGACGGCACCCAGCAAAACGTCATCGACACCATGCAAACTCGCATGGAGCTGTACGACCGCATCGACTACCACGTCTTCGAGCAGAAGCTCGATGCGCTGTTTGCGCAGAAGAAAGGCTGATCCGCGAACCACGACCTAACCGTTGATGAAGTTGCCAAGTCCCTAATAAATTCAAGATTGGAGAGAGCAATGGCCGAAGCAAAAGTATTGAGTGGCGCTGGCCTGCGTGGCCAGGTGGCCGGACAAACCGCATTGTCCACCGTGGGCCAGGCCGGTGCCGGGTTGACCTACCGCGGCTATGACGTGCGTGAACTGGCTGCCGACGCGCAGTTCGAAGAAATCGCCTACCTGCTGCTGTACGGCGACCTCCCGAGCCAGGCGCAACTGAGCGCTTACCAGGACAAACTCAGCACCCTGCGCGACCTGCCCCAGGCATTGAAAGAAGTGTTGGAGCGCATTCCTGCCCAGGCGCACCCGATGGACGTGATGCGCACCGGCTGCTCGTTCCTCGGCAACCTCGAACCGGAGAAGGACTTCTCCGAGCAACACGACGCCACCGACCGCCTGTTGGCCGCGTTCCCGGCGATCATGTGCTACTGGTACCGCTTCAGCCACGAGGGTGTGCGCATCAACTGCACCAGCGACGAGCCGTCCATCGGTGGTCACTTCCTGCACCTGCTGCATGGCAAGAAGCCCAGCGACTTGCATGTGAAGGTGATGAACGTGTCGCTGATCCTCTATGCGGAGCACGAGTTCAACGCCTCGACCTTTACCGCCCGGGTGTGCGCTTCGACCCTGTCTGACTTGTACTCCTGCGTCACTGCGGCCATCGGCTCGTTGCGCGGCCCGTTGCACGGCGGCGCCAACGAAGCGGCCATGGAAATGATCGAGCGCTTTGCCTCGCCGCAAGAAGCCGTCGAGGGCACCCTCGGCATGCTGGCGCGCAAGGACAAGATCATGGGCTTCGGTCACGCGATCTATAAGGACAACGACCCGCGCAACGAGGTGATCAAGGGCTGGTCGAAAAAGCTCGCCGACGAAGTGGGCGACACCGTGCTGTTCCCGGTGTCCGAAGCCATCGACCAGACCATGTGGGAGCAGAAGAAGCTGTTCCCCAACGCTGACTTCTACCATGCCTCGGCGTACCACTTCATGGGCATCCCGACCAAGCTGTTCACGCCGATTTTCGTCTGCTCGCGCTTGACCGGCTGGGCCGCCCACGTGTTCGAGCAGCGGGCCAACAACCGCATCATCCGTCCTAGCGCCGAGTACACCGGCGTTGAACAGCGCAAGTTCGTGCCAATCGAGCGTCGCTGAGCGGTATGACTCGCCCCTTGCAGGAGCTGGCTCGCCAGCGATAGGCCCAAGCGATTGCGTCAAGTCCTGAGACGTCATCGCCAGCCAGCTCCTGCAACGCCCATGGGTCGTACCTGAAACCTACCGTGACCGAGCCTTGACCATGAACACTGAATTTCGCAAAACGCTGCCCGGCAGCGCGCTGGATTATTTCGATGCCCGCGCGGCGGTCGACAGCATCCAGCCCGGCGCCTACGACACCTTGCCCTACACCTCACGGGTCCTGGCGGAGAACCTGGTGCGTCGCTGCGACCCGGCAACCCTGACGGATTCCCTGAAGCAGTTTATCGAGCGCAAGCGCGACCTCGATTTCCCTTGGTTCCCGGCGCGCGTAGTCTGCCATGACATCCTCGGCCAGACCGCCCTGGTGGACCTGGCGGCCTGCGCGATGCCATCGCCCTGCAAGGCGGTGATCCGGCGCAGGTGAACCCGGTGGTGCCGACCCAGTTGATCGTCGACCACTCCCTGGCGGTCGAGTCCGGCGGTTTCGATCCTCAGGCGTTCGAGAAAAACCGCGCCATCGAAGACCGGCGCAATGAAGACCGTTTCCACTTCATCAACTGGACCAAGAAGGCCTTCAAGAACGTCGATGTGATCCCGCCGGGCAACGGCATCATGCATCAGATCAACCTGGAGAAAATGTCCCCGGTGATTCAGGTGCGCGACGGCGTGGCCTTCCCGGATACCTGCGTCGGCACTGACAGCCACACCCCCCACGTCGATGCGCTGGGGGTGATCGCCATCGGCGTGGGCGGCCTGGAAGCGGAGAGCGTGATGCTCGGCCGCGCCTCGTGGATGCGCCTGCCGGAAAGCGTCGGCGTCGAGCTGACGGGCAAGCTGCAACCGGGCATTACCGCCACCGACATGGTGCTGGCCCTGACCGAATACCTGCGCAAGCAAAAAGTCGTCGGCGCTTGGCTGGAGTTCTTCGGTGAAGGTGCTGCGGCCCTGACCCTGGGCGATCGCGCGACCATCTCCAACATGGCCCCGGAATACGGCGCCACGGCGGCGATGTTCTACATCGACCAGCAAACCATCGACTACCTCAAGCTCACCGGCCGTGAAGACCAGCAGGTGCGCCTGGTGGAGCAATACGCCAAGCAGACCGGGCTCTGGGCCGACAGCCTGAAGGGCGCGCAATACGAGCGCGGCTTGAGCTTCGACCTGTCCTCGGTGGTGCGCAACATGGCCGGGCCGAGCAACCCGCACGCCCGGGTCGCCACCGCGGACCTCGCTGCCCAGGGCATTTCCGGCCACTGGGACGAAGTGCCGGGGCAGATGCCCGACGGCGCGGTGATCATCGCCGCCATCACCAGTTGCACCAACACCAGCAACCCGCGCAACGTGATTGCCGCCGGCCTGCTGGCGCGCAACGCCAACCGTCTTGGCCTGACCCGCAAACCCTGGGTCAAGTCGTCCCTGGCGCCGGGCTCCAAGACCGTGGCGCTGTACCTGGACGAAGCCGGCCTGACTTCTGAGCTGGAGCAGTTGGGCTTTGGCGTGGTGGCCTTTGCCTGCACCACGTGCAATGGCATGTCCGGCGCCCTGGACCCGGTGATCCAGCAAGAGATCATCGACCGCGACCTGTACGCCACGGCGGTGTTGTCGGGCAACCGCAACTTCGACGGGCGGATTCACCCCTATGCCAAGCAGGCGTTCCTCGCCTCGCCGCCATTGGTGGTGGCTTATGCGATTGCCGGGACCATCCGTTTCGACATCGAAAAAGACGTGTTGGGCGTGGACGCCTCCGGCGCTGAAATCCGCCTGAAAGACATCTGGCCCAGCGACGAAGAGATCGACGCAGTGGTCAAGTCTTCGGTCAAGCCGGAGCAGTTCCGCCAGGTCTACATCCCGATGTTCGCGATCCACGAAGACACCGGGCCGAAGGTCGCGCCGCTCTACGACTGGCGCGAGATGAGCACCTACATCCGCCGTCCACCGTATTGGGAAGGCGCCCTGGCCGGGGCTCGGCCGCTCAAGGGCATGCGCCCGCTGGCGGTGCTGCCGGACAACATCACCACCGACCACCTATCGCCGTCCAACGCCATCATGCTTGACAGCGCGGCGGGCGAATACCTGGCGAAAATGGGCCTGCCCGAGGAAGACTTCAACTCCTACGCCACCCACCGTGGCGACCACCTGACGGCGCAACGGGCGACCTTTGCCAACCCGAAACTGTTCAACGAAATGGTTCGGGAAAACGGCCAGGTCAAGCAGGGTTCCCTGGCACGGATCGAGCCGGAAGGCCAGGTCACGCGGATGTGGGAAGCCATCGAAACCTACATGGAACGCAAGCAGCCGCTGATCATCATCGCCGGCGCCGACTACGGCCAGGGCTCGTCCCGCGACTGGGCGGCCAAGGGCGTGCGGCTGGCGGGGGTGGAGGCGATTGCCGCTGAAGGGTTCGAGCGCATTCACCGGACCAACCTGGTGGGCATGGGCGTGCTGCCCCTGGAGTTCCTGCCGGGCACCGATCGCAAGACCCTGGGCATCGATGGCACCGAGACCTTCGATGTGCTCGGTGAGCGCACGCCGCGGGCGACGCTGACCCTGGTGATCAACCGTCACAACGGTGAACGCCTGGAAGTGCCCGTGACCTGCCGCCTGGATACCGCGGAAGAGGTGTCGATCTATGAAGCCGGTGGAGTGTTGCAACGTTTCGCCCAGGACTTCCTCGAATCGGCTGTTGCCAGTTAAGTGACGTACCGCGAGCGGGCCGCCAGGTGCCGCTCCCGGTCTTTATCAGGACCAGACATCCATGGCTTTTGTAGCGCAGATCAAGATTCCCGCCACCTACATGCGTGGTGGCACCAGCAAGGGCGTGTTCTTCCGCCTGCAGGATTTGCCCGAGGCGGCCCAACTGCCCGGCGCGGCCCGGGATGCCCTGCTGTTGCGGGTGATCGGCAGCCCCGACCCTTATGACAAGCAGATCGACGGCATGGGCGGCGCCACGTCCAGTACCAGCAAGACGGTGATCCTGTCGAAAAGCATCAAGGCCGATCACGATGTGGACTACCTGTTCGGCCAGGTCGCCATCGACAAGGCCTTCGTCGACTGGAGCGGCAATTGCGGCAACCTGTCGGCGGCGGTCGGCTCCTTCGCCATCAGCAGCGGCCTGGTGGACCCCAGCCGGATTCCCCAGGACGGCGTGGCCGTGGTGCGTATCTGGCAGGCCAACATCGGCAAGACCATCATTGCCCATGTGCCGATCACCCAGGGCGAGGTTCAGGAAACCGGTGACTTCGAGCTGGACGGCGTGACCTTTCCGGCCGCCGAAGTGCAGCTGGAGTTCATGGACCCGGCCGCCGAAGAGGAGGGCGCCGGCGGTTCGATGTTCCCCACCGGCAACCTGGTGGACGACCTGGAAGTGCCGGGTGTCGGCACCTTCAAGGCGACCCTGATCAATGCCGGGATCCCGACGATTTTTATCAACGCCGGCGATGTCGGTTACCAGGGCACTGAATTGCAGGGCGCCATCAACGGTGACCCCAAGGCCTTGGCAATGTTCGAGACCATTCGTGCCCACGGTGCCTTGCGCATGGGCCTGATCCAGAATCTGGAACAGGCCGCCCAGCGTCAGCACACGCCGAAAGTGGCCTTCGTCGCGGCCCCCGCCGATTACCAGGCGTCCAGCGGCAAGGCGGTCAAGGCGGCGGAGGTGGACTTGCTGGTGCGGGCCCTGTCCATGGGCAAGCTGCACCACGCGATGATGGGCACGGCGGCGGTGGCCATCGGCACGGCGGCGGCGATTCCCGGAACCCTGGTTAACCTGGCCGCCGGCGGCGGTGAGCGCAGCGCGGTGCGCTTCGGCCATCCATCGGGCACCTTGCGCGTCGGCGCCGAAGCCAGCCAGGCCAATGGCGAATGGCGCGTGCGCAAAGCCATCATGAGCCGCAGCGCCCGGGTGTTGATGGAAGGCTGGGTGCGAGTGCCCGGCGACAGTTTCTAAGGTTCCAACGCGACCTCCCTGACCAGGGCCGGCACGCCGGCCCTGGCGCACATAACGATAATCTGATCAGCCTGACCCCGAGGATTTCACCCACACCCAAACCCTTGCTGGAGTGAACCGAACATGAGCGCCAACGTTGACCTGAACAACCGCCCTGACTACGACCCGGTGCTGCAGGGCATTGCCGATTACGTCCTCGACTACCGCATCGACTCCCGGGAAGCCCTGGACACCGCCCGCAACTGCTTGATGGACACCCTGGGCTGCGGCTTGCTGGCCTTGCGCTTTCCCGAGTGCACCAAACATTTGGGACCGCTGGTGGAGGGCACCGTGGTGCCGTTCGGCGCCCGGGTGCCCGGCACCAGCTACCGCCTGGACCCGGTCAAGGCGGCCTGGGACATCGGCTGCATCGTGCGCTGGCTGGATTACAACGACACCTGGCTGGCGGCAGAGTGGGGCCACCCTTCGGACAACCTTGGCGGCATTCTCGCAGTGGCCGATCACCTGTCACAAAAACGCGTGGCCAATGGCGAAGCACCGTTGACCGTGCGCGCGGTGCTGGACGCCATGATAATGGCCCACGAGATCCAAGGCGTGATGGCCCTGGAAAACTCCTTCAACCGTGTCGGGCTCGACCATGTGCTGCTGGTGAAAGTCGCCTCCACCGCGGTCACGGCCAAGTTGATGGGGGCCAACCGTGAGCAATTGCTGGCGGCCCTGTCCCACGCCTTTGTCGACGGCCAGGCGCTGCGCACGTATCGGCATGCGCCCAACGCCGGGTCGCGCAAGTCCTGGGCGGCGGGGGATGCATCCAGCCGCGGTGTGCGCCTGGCGGACATCGCCATGCGCGGCGAAATGGGCATTCCCGGCGTGTTGAGTGCGCCGCAATGGGGCTTCTATGACGTGCTGTTCAGTCACACCAACAAGGACCTGGCGCTCAAGCCTGAAGAGCAGCGCCGGTTCAGCCTGTCGCAGACGTACGCCAGCTACGTGATGGAAAACGTGCTGTTCAAGATCAGCTTTCCGGCCGAGTTCCACGCGCAAACCGCCTGTGAGGCAGCGGTGACCCTGCATCCGCTGGTGCGCAATCGCCTGTCGGAGATCGAGCGGATTGTCATCACCACCCATGAGTCGGCGATCCGCATCATTTCCAAGGTCGGGCCCCTGGCCAATGCGGCCGACCGTGACCACTGCCTGCAGTACATGACCGCCGTGCCCCTGGCCTTTGGCAACCTGGTGGCCGAGCACTACGAAGACAGCTTCCACAGGGCGCACCCGATCATCGACCAGCTGCGCGAGAAGATGGTGATTGTCGAAGACCCGCGCTTCACCCGGGAATACCTGGAAGCCGACAAGCGCTCCATCGCCAACGTGGTGCAGGTGTTTTTCAAGGACGGTTCCAGCACCGAGCAGGTGGTGGTCGAGTACCCCATTGGCCATCGTCGGCGCCGGGCCGAAGGCATCCCGTTGCTGGAGGACAAGTTCAAGGCCAACCTGGCGACGCGGTTTACCGCCCAGCGTTCGGCGCAGATCTTTGCCCTGTGCAAAGACCCGGAGCAACTAGAGGCCACGCCGGTGCAGCGCTTTGTCGACCTGCTGGTGATTTGACCGCCGCGCCTGCAACAAGAAAGCCCGCATCAGCGGGCTTTTTTTCGTCTGGCGGTCAGCGTTCGCGACGCTTGAAGCGCCAGGTTTCCGCCGGCAGCTTGGTGATGGCGAACCCTGCCAGCAGCAGGCTGGAGTAGATCAGCAATTCCTGCGACAGGGCCTGGCCTTCGTACCAGGCGCCGATGATCACGGCGAACACCGGGAAGATGATGAACACGAAGGACAAGATGATCGGGCTCAAGCGCTTGAGCAGCATGAAGTACACGATAAAACCGCCCACCGACGCCACCAGCCCCAGGTACAGCAGGGCGCCCCACGAGCGCTGGGTGATGGCGTGGACGTCGGGGGTTTCCAGAAACCAGCCGGCGACAAACAGCATCAGCCCGGCGATGCCGATGGGCAGGGTGTTGTAGGTAATGACGCTGATGGCGCTGCCCTGTTTTTTGGTCATCACGTAGCACAGGGCATGCAGCACCGCGGCGGCGAGGATCGCCAGCACGCCGAAGAACTCCGCGTGATCCAGGCGCAGGCCCTGGCTGCGCAAAATCAGGTAGAGGCTGGTAAAGCCGATGGCGATGCCGAGCACTTGCGAGGCGTGGATTTTTTCCCGCAGAAAGATCGCCGAGAACATCAGGATAAACACCGGCATGCAACTGAACAGCAAGGCGGTGAGGCCGGAAGAAACATGCATTTCCCCGTAGTTCAGCAGGTAGTAAGGCACGCCGAAGTAGCACAGGGTGACGAACACCAGGAACCCGCGCTGTGGCCGGGGAAACATCAGCGGCTCGCGGCGCAGCAGGGCGAAGCCGAGGAACAGCGGAAAGGCGATCAGGAAGCGCAGGCCGGCAGCCGTCAGGGGTGGCACGCTTTCCACGGCGATCTTGATCCCCAGCCAGGTGGTGCCCCAACTCAGGCAGACCACCAGGAACAGCAGGCTGGTCACCAGCCCGGCCAGCGCCGGTCTGGAGCGACGGATCGTGCTGGGTTGGGCGGTTGAGGCGGTCATCCGACATTCCTTTCGTGGGGCGGAATTGACCTCTATATTGAGCGGGTCTGTTCCGGAAATTGAACCTGAAACCCACGCTATTAGGGAAAATGATGGCTGTCAAAGTAAGTATTGACACGGTGTCAATGATGCGCGCCGAGCTGCTCCAGGGTGTGGGCGCCAAGTACAAACGCCTGGCCCAGGCGATTGAAAAAGCCATCGCCGAGGGCACGTTCGAGCCCGCGGCCAAACTACCGCCCCATCGCTGGTTGGCGGATAAGCTGGGCGTGACCATCGGCACCATCAGCCGCGCCTACGCCGAGCTGGAGCGCCTGGGCCTGGTGGTGGCGCGGGTCGGCGACGGCACTTATGTGCGGCATTCAGGTCAGCAGCGCCCACGTGACAGCGGCTTTCGCAATGTCAGTGACGAGCCGCAGCCGTACTTCGACATGAGCCGCAACACCCATATCCCGGGCCCGGAAATTCGCTTCATGGCGCAGAGTCTGCACGCCCTGGCGGAGCAGCCGCAGCAGCTGCAGGAGATCAGCCGCTACAGCGACGAGGCTGGCCTGGGGTCTCACCGGGCGGCCGGTGCGCGCTGGCTGTCACAGGAGAATTTTGTCGCCCAACCTGAGCAGGTGATTTGCGTCAATGGTGCCCAGCATGGGCTGCACATTTCCCTGCTGGCGCTGCTCAAGGCGGGGGACACTCTGGTCACCGAGCAATTGACCTACCCCGGGTTGATCAGCACTGCACGGATGCTTGGCATCAAGCTGATCGGCCTGGCGATGGACGAGGAGGGCTTGTTGCCGGCGGCGCTGGACGAGGTGTGTCGCCAGCATCGGGTGGCAGCCTTGTTTTGCACCCCGACCATCCAGAACCCCACGGCCGCGGTGCAGTCACCGGCCCGGCGCGAGGCCATTGCCGAGCTGTGTCGCCAGCACAACCTGTTGATTCTGGAAGATGAAACCCATGCGCTGCTGGTGGATCGGCGCCCGGCGCCCCTGAGTCATTTCGCCCCCGAGCGCACGGTGCTTATCAGCAGCTTGAGCAAGGCGGTGTCGGCGGGGTTGCGAGTGGGGTTTGTGCATGGCCCGCTGCCCCTGGTCGGGCGGCTGGCGGCGGCGTTGCGCGCCACCTGCTGGATGGCCACGCCCCTGAGCCTGGAGCTGGCCACCCACTGGATCGACAGTGGCGTGGCCGAGCAGTTGCGGCAGGCGCAAATCAGCGAGATCGGCCGGCGCAAGGCGCTGGTCAGTGACCTGTTGGCGGGCTTCGAGTGGCGTAGCCCGCCGGGCAGTCCGCATTTCTGGATCAGGGTGCCCGAGCCGTGGCGGGCCTCGGAAATCGAGGCCGAATTGAAGCGCAATCACTACCTGGTGGCCACGGCTGAAGCCTTTGCCGTGGGCCAGGCCGCCGTGGCGCAGTACATTCGCGCCAGTGTCTGCAACACCCAGGCGGACGATGCTCGGCTAGAGGAAGGATTTGCGGCCCTGAGTCGGGCGTTGGCGCCTTTGTAGGCGCGGTTTTGCTGGTGAGGGGATTAGGGCGGGGCGGTTATTTGAAGCGCCGTTCCACGCCTTTTTCCACGAGGATCTTCGCCGAAATCTCTTCCACGGAAAAATGCGTGGAGTTGATGTGGGGAATGTTCTCGCGGCGGAACAGATTCTCCACTTCCCGCACTTCGAATTCGCACTGGGCGTAGCTGGAGTAGCGGCTGTTGGGCTTGCGCTCGTTGCGGATGGCGGTGAGGCGGTCCGGGTCGATGGTCAGGCCGAACAGCTTGTGCTGGTGGGCGCGCAGGGCTGCGGGCAATTGCAGGCGCTCCATGTCGTCTTCGGTCAGCGGGTAGTTGGCCGCGCGGATACCGAATTGCATGGCCATGTACAGGCAGGTCGGGGTCTTGCCGCAGCGCGATACGCCCACCAGGATCAGGTCGGCCTTGTCGTAATAGTGGGTGCGGGCACCGTCGTCGTTGTCCAGGGCGAAGTTCACCGCCTCGATGCGCTCCATGTAGTTGGAGTTGTGGCCGATGGAATGGGACTTGCCCACCGAGTACGACGAGTGCTCGGTCAGTTCCTGCTCCAGGGGCGCGAGGAAGGTGGAGAAGATGTCGATCATGAAACCATTGGAGGTCGCGAGGATCTCACGGATGTCTTGGTTGACGATGGTGTCGAAGATAATCGGCCGAAATCCGTCTTTTTCGGCGGCGATATTGATTTGTTGTACCATGGCCCGCGCTTTTTCCACGCTGTCGATGTAGGGCCGCGTGAATTTGTTGAAGGTAATGTTTTCGAACTGCGCCAACAGGCTTTGGCCCAGGGTTTCGGCTGTGATGCCGGTGCCGTCGGAAATAAAGAAAGCAGATCGTTTCATTTGCGGCTTGGGCCTTAAGCTGGTGACGATTCTTGGATATGATAGGCGCGATTTGTCGGCCGGGAATGGCCCGCATTCTCACTTATTTTCCAGGTCCAGGCCATACAGCGGGCGAACGCTCCAACGAGCAGCCCGCTTCTGAGCTTTTCCAACACAGTTAGTGGAGAGATCACCTTGGTAGAGTACGTAGTTTCCCTCGATAAGCTCGGCGTCCATGATGTAGAGCATGTGGGGGGCAAGAACGCATCCCTCGGCGAGATGATCAGCAACCTCGCGGGTGCGGGCGTATCGGTCCCTGGTGGCTTTGCCACGACGGCTCAGGCTTATCGTGATTTCCTCGAGCTGAGCGGCCTCAACGACCAGATCCACGCCGCGCTCGATGCGCTGGACGTCGACGACGTCAACGCCCTCGCCAAGACCGGCGCCCAGATCCGCCAGTGGATCATGGAAGCCGAATTCCCCGAGCAACTGAACGCCGAAATTCGCACTGCCTTCGCCGCGCTGTCGGCCGGCAACCCTGACATGGCGGTGGCCGTGCGCTCCTCGGCCACCGCCGAAGACCTGCCAGACGCTTCCTTTGCGGGCCAGCAGGAAACCTTCCTGAACATCCGTGGCGTCGAGAACGTCATCCGCGCGGCCAAGGAAGTGTTCGCTTCCCTGTTCAACGATCGGGCCATTTCCTACCGCGTGCACCAGGGCTTCGACCACAAACTGGTCGCCCTGTCTGCCGGCGTGCAGCGCATGGTGCGTTCGGAAACCGGCACAGCCGGCGTGATGTTCACCCTCGACACCGAGTCGGGCTTCCGTGACGTGGTGTTTATCACCGGCGCCTACGGCCTGGGCGAAACCGTCGTACAAGGCGCGGTCAACCCGGACGAATTCTACGTTCACAAAAACACCCTGGAAGCCGGTCGCCCTGCGATCCTGCGCCGCAACCTGGGCAGCAAAGCCATCAAGATGATCTACGGCGACGAAGCCAAGGCCGGCCGTTCGGTGAAAACCGTCGACGTCGACAAGGCTGATCGCGCCCGTTTCTGCCTGACCGACGCTGAAGTCAGCGAACTGGCCAAGCAGGCGATGATCATCGAGAAGCACTACAAGTGCCCGATGGACATCGAATGGGCCAAAGACGGCGATGACGGCAAGCTGTACATCGTCCAGGCCCGTCCTGAAACCGTGAAGAGCCGTACTTCGGCCAACGTTATGGAGCGCTACCTGCTCAAGGAAACCGGCACGGTGCTGGTGGAAGGCCGTGCCATCGGCCAGCGCATCGGCGCGGGCAAGGTGCGGATCATCAGGGACGTGTCGGAAATGGACAAAGTCCAGCCCGGCGACGTACTGGTTTCCGACATGACCGACCCGGACTGGGAACCGGTGATGAAGCGTGCCAGCGCCATCGTGACCAACCGTGGCGGTCGTACCTGCCACGCAGCGATCATCGCTCGCGAGTTGGGGATCCCGGCTGTTGTAGGTTGCGGCAACGCCACCCAACTGCTGAAGGATGGCCAGGGCGTGACTGTGTCCTGCGCTGAAGGCGACACCGGTTTCATCTTCGAAGGCGAACTGGGCTTCGACATCAAGCAGAACTCGGTGGATGCCATGCCGGACCTGCCGTTCAAGATCATGATGAACGTCGGCAACCCTGATCGTGCCTTCGACTTCGCCCAGTTGCCGAACGCCGGGGTGGGCCTGGCCCGTCTGGAGTTCATCATCAACCGCATGATCGGTGTGCACCCCAAGGCCTTGCTGAACTACGCCGGGCTGCCGCTGGACATCAAGGAAAGCGTCGACAAGCGCATTGCCGGCTACAACGACCCGGTGGACTTCTACGTCGACAAGCTGGTGGAAGGCATCAGCACCCTGGCTGCGGCATTCACGCCGAAGAAAGTCATCGTGCGCCTGTCGGACTTCAAGTCCAACGAATACGCCAACCTGATCGGCGGCAAGCTCTACGAGCCGGAAGAAGAAAACCCGATGCTGGGCTTCCGTGGTGCGTCGCGTTACATCAGCGAGTCCTTCCGTGACTGCTTCGAACTCGAGTGCCGCGCCCTCAAGCGCGTGCGCAACGAGATGGGCCTGACCAACGTCGAAATCATGGTGCCGTTCGTTCGTACCCTGGGCGAAGCCAGCCAAGTGGTGGATCTGTTGGCCGAGAACGGCCTCAAGCGCGGCGAAAACGGCCTGCGCGTGATCATGATGTGCGAGCTGCCGTCCAACGCGATCCTCGCCGAAGAGTTCCTCGAGTACTTCGACGGGTTCTCCATCGGTTCCAACGACCTGACCCAGCTGACCCTGGGCCTGGACCGTGACTCCGGGATCATTGCCCACCTGTTCGATGAGCGGAACCCGGCGGTGAAGAAGCTGCTGGCCAACGCCATTGCTGCCTGCAACAAGGCCGGCAAGTACATCGGCATTTGCGGCCAGGGCCCTTCGGACCACCCGGACCTGGCCAAGTGGCTGATGGAGCAGGGCATCGAAAGCGTTTCGTTGAACCCGGACTCCGTGTTGGAAACCTGGTTCTTCCTGGCTGAAGGTCAAGCCGCAGGCTGATCCGTGGAGCAAGTGCCGGTCGGTCTGAGCGCTGACCGGCACTTTACGATTCAAGCAGGGCGAGCTCCTTCCGGGTGCCGCCCTTTTTTGTGCAAGAAGATTATGCAAAGCAGCAGTGATTTGTTTCCCGTCGCCTTGATCAGTGCAGAACGTCGAGGCGACCTGAGTGAAGACGTCTACCGTCTGAAACCCGGCAACAGCCCGGACCCTTCTGTGGAGCTGGCCGTTACCCGTCTGGGCCTGGCCGATGAGCCCGAAGCCCGCGGGATTCCGGTGATTTTGCTTCACGGCAGTTTTTCCAACCGGCGCTTCTGGTATTCGCCTAAAGGGCTGGGGCTGGGGGCTTACCTGACGCGCGCCGGTTTCGACGTGTGGATTCCAGAGATGCGCGGTCATGGCCTGTCCCGGCGCAACGCCGATTACCGCAAGAATCGCGTGGCCGACTACGCCCGTTACGATTTGCCGGCCATCGGCGCCTTTGTGCGCGAGCAGAGCGGGCAGGTTCCCCACTGGATCGGCCATTCCCTGGGCGGCACCACCTTGGCCGCGGCCCTGGGCGGGCATTACCTGGGTGAGCCGGCTGTGGCGTCGGCGGCGTTTTTCGGCAGCCAGATCAGCCGTACTTACTGGCCGTTGAAAATTCCGCCGGTGGAATGGGGCGGGCGCTTGATCCTCAAGCGGTTTGCCCAACTGTCGGGGTCACGGCTCAAGCGCGGCCCGGAGGACGAGCCCATTGGCCTGGCCCTGGAAAGCATGCGCTGGCACGGCTTGTTTGGCCGCTTCGGCGACGCGCAGAAGGATTGGTGGGCGGGCTTGGCCGAGGTGACGGTTCCGGTCCTGGCAGTCAGTGCAGCCGGCGATCACCAAGACCCGACCTGGGCCTGCCGCAAGCTCTTCGAGCAGATGGGGGCCGAGCACAAGCAGTTCATCTGCCTGGGGCGTGAGCAGGGTTTCAGCGGTAATTTCGGTCATGTGGAGATGTTGGTGAGCAAAGAGGCGCAGACTGAGGTGTGGCCGCTGGTCGCGCGCTGGCTGCAGGAGCCACAGGTGCCGCTGTTGGCGACAGCCGTGGAGCAGCCGTTAACGGTTTGAGGCGAAGGCTCTGACAAGGGCATTTCGCTCTGTTCGGCTTGCGGCTAAGATATGACGCGTTACGCTTTTCTGGTCATATTCAGTTGTTTTGGCAACATTCTGTTCGTTCTTAAAGGGTGACGCCGGAGATCTACCTCACTTTCTATCGTGTTCTTTCTGCTACAGGAGTTTCTCGATGAACCATTACCTGACACCTGACCTGTGCGACGCCTACCCGGACCTGGTGCAAGTGGTTGAGCCCATGTTCAGCAACTTTGGTGGCCGCGATTCCTTTGGTGGCGAAATCGTCACCATCAAGTGCTTCGAGGACAACTCCCTGGTCAAGGAGCAGGTCGAGCTCAAGGGCAATGGCAAGGTGTTGGTGGTCGATGGCGGAGGCTCCCTGCGGCGGGCCTTGCTCGGCGACATGCTGGCCGAGAAAGCGGCGAAGAACGGTTGGGAAGGGCTGGTGGTCTATGGCTGCATTCGCGACGTGGACGTGATCGCTCAAACCGACCTGGGGGTCCAGGCCCTGGCTAGTCACCCGATGAAGACCGACAAGCGCGGCATTGGTGATCTGAACGTGGCGGTGACCTTTGCTGGTGTGACCTTCCGTCCGGGCGAGTATGTCTACGCCGACAACAACGGGGTGATTGTGTCGCCCAGCCCCCTGAAAATGCCTGAATAAACAGTCGACCTAGCAAGGGATGAGGATGTTCGAGGAAGAAAACGCGCAGTGGGGGCTGGTGCATGCCCTGGTGCTGGATGGTAAAGGCGGTGCGCGTTCGATTGCCCGGACTGAGCTCGACGATCTGCAACTGCAAGCCCATGAAAGCCTCTGGTTGCATTGGGATCGCAGTCATCCGCAAACCCAGACCTGGCTGCGCCGCTCCAGTGGCCTGAGTGCCTTCAGCTGTGACTTGCTGCTTGAGGAAAACACCCGGCCGCGCCTGTTGGCGTTGCCGGACTCCGAACTCTTGCTGTTCTTGCGCGGGATCAACCTCAACCCGGGGGCCGAGCCGGAAGACATGGTGTCGGTGCGTATCTTCGCCTCCGCCCAACGGGTGATCTCCCTGCGTTTGCGTCCCTTGCGCGCCACGGACGAATTGCTGGTGCAACTGGCCGAAGGCAAGGGGCCGAAAAACGCATCTGAACTCATCCTTTATATGGCTGAATACCTGACCCACAAAGTGCAGGATCTGGTCAGCGACCTGTCTGAAGTGGTCGATGAAGAAGAAGAAAAGCTGGACGCCGACGAACGGTATACCCCCGAGCACGGGAGCATTTTGCAGATCCGTCGTCGGGCTGCCGGACTCAAGCGCTTCCTGGCCCCGCAGCGGGATATTTTTGGTCAGTTGAGCCGCAGCAAATTGCCTTGGTTCGCCGATGACGATGGCGACTATTGGAACGAATTGAACAACAGCCTGACCCGCTACCTGGAAGAGCTGGAACTGACCCGAGAGCGCGTGGGGCTTGCGCTGGAGGCCGAAGACCGACGTTTGAGCGTGCGCATGAATCGCACCATGTACCGTTTTGGGGTAATCACCGGGATCTTTCTGCCGATGAGTTTTCTCACCGGTTTGTTGGGGATCAACGTGGGCGGTATTCCGTTCTCTTCGAGCCCCTACGGTTTTGCCATTGCCTGCCTGATGATGGTTTCGGTGGCGCTGGGGCAGTGGTGGTTATTCCGTCGTTTGCGCTGGGTCTGACACATGAGCCATGTGACCCGAATAAATTTGATCGCGTCTTTCACAGACATCACGAGAGGTGCGTATGCACGATCCGTTTGAACAGTCTTTGCGTGACATGCTCAAGGCCACGCCGTCCAGCCGCGACGACGATGCTTGCCTTGGCCGCGTACTGAAAACCGCCAACCGCCAGGTGGGTGCAGGCGACCTGTTCAGCTTGCTGGGCCGCTGGCTGCCGGCGCTGATGATCGCCCTCAATAACGGCTCGGCCCATATCGCGCCGGTGTCCCGTCGTAAACCTACTGCTCGCACTGCTGATAAGGCTGATTGAATATGGAACTTGATCTCTGGACTCAGAGCCTGGTCACTGCGATGACTGCCTTGTGGACCAAGGTGGCGAACTTCATTCCCAACCTGTTTGGCGCCCTGGTAGTGCTGCTGCTGGGCTTTGTCGTGGCCAAGCTGCTCGACACCTTGCTGTCCAAGCTGCTGGCCAAGTTGGGCCTGGATCGCCTGATGGGAGGCACCGGCTTGACCAAGCTGCTGTCGCGCGCCGGCCTCAAGGTGCCGATTTCCACGTTGATCGGCAAGATCGTGTATTGGTTCGTGTTGCTGATTTTCCTGGTTTCCGCTGCCGAATCCCTTGGTCTTGAGCGCGTTTCGGCTACGCTCGATATGCTCGCGCTGTATTTGCCGAAGGTTTTCGGCGCTGCGCTGGTGCTGCTGGTGGGTGTTTTGCTGGCGCAATTGGCCAATGGCCTGGTGCGCGGCGCGGCTGAAGGGGTAGGGCTGGACTACGCCAGCGGCCTGGGGCGAATTGCTCAGGGGCTGGTGATCATCATCAGTATTTCTGTAGCGATCAGTCAGTTGGAGGTCAAAACCGACCTGCTCAACCACGTGATCGTGATTGTGTTGATTACCGTTGGTCTGGCGGTTGCGCTGGCGATGGGCTTGGGAAGTCGGGAAATTGCCGGGCAGATTCTTGCCGGGATCTATGTGCGTGAGTTGTACCAGGTTGGGCAACAAGTGCGAGTTGGCGAGGTCGAAGGCCAGATCGAAGAGATCGGCACGGTTAAAACTACATTGCTGACCGACGAGGGTGAGCTAGTCTCTCTCTCCAATCGGATCCTGCTGGAACAGCATGTAAGTAGCCGCTAACCCGGCAAACCCTGCTAATGTATGCCGCCGCAAAAATGCCCCCCACCGGGCTGCGGCGGACATTGACCTGACTGTCGGCACGACTCGTTTTGAATAAAGCTCAATCGCTATCCACGCGCTACGACCCCCGCGAGCTCTCTGATGAGGAGTTGGTTGCGCGCTCGCATTCCGAGCTGTTTCACGTCACCCGCGCCTATGAAGAGTTGATGCGGCGCTATCAGAGAACCCTGTTTAATGTTTGTGCGCGTTATTTAGGGAACGATCGCGATGCGGACGATGTCTGTCAGGAAGTGATGCTGAAGGTGCTGTATGGCCTTAAGAACTTTGAGGGTAAATCGAAGTTCAAGACATGGCTATATAGCATCACCTACAACGAATGCATCACGCAGTATCGAAAGGAACGGCGCAAGCGTCGCTTGATGGACGCTTTAAGTCTTGACCCCCTCGAGGAGGCCTCTGAAGAAAAGGCGCCGAAACCTGAGGAAAAGGGCGGACTTGATCGCTGGTTGGTGCATGTCAACCCGATTGATCGGGAGATTCTGGTGCTACGTTTTGTCGCAGAGCTGGAGTTCCAAGAGATCGCGGACATCATGCACATGGGTTTGAGTGCTACAAAAATGCGTTACAAACGTGCTCTAGATAAATTGCGTGAGAAATTTGCAGGCATTGCTGAAACTTAGTTCGGCGCAAATATCTCTTACGTCTAGGTGAGTTCTGATAGACTTGCCGCCGAGTTGTCCCCCGGTATGTGGGACTGCTTTACAATCACCAGATGGGGATTTAACGGATGAAACTGAAAAACACCTTGGGCATTGCCATTGGTTCTATTGTTGCCGTGACTTCGTTCGGCGTTCTGGCGCAAGGCCAAGGCGCGGTCGAGGGTGAACTGTTTTACAAAAAACAGTACAACGACAGCGTTAATCACGTTGAAGACGGCTTCAACCCAGGCGCATCGATCGGTTACTTCCTGACCGACGACCTGTCGTTGAATGCTACCTACGACAAGACCAACCACACCCGTTCGAACGACGGTACTGGTAACCAGAAAATCAAGGGCGACAACTTCGGCCTGAACGCTCAGTACCACTTTGGTACCGTGGGTGACGCTCTGCGTCCATACGTTTCCGGCGGTGTTGCTCACAAGAGCATGACCAACGTGATCGCTGACGGTCACAGCGGCCGCGACCAGTCGACTTTCCTGACTGCAGGCGCCGGTGTTAAGTACTACTTCACCGACAACCTGTTCGCCCGCGCCGGTGTTGAAGCTGACTACAAACTGGACAACGGTAAGTGGGACTACGCTCCTACCGTTGGTCTGGGTGTGAACTTCGGCGGCAGCGGTGGCAAGGTTGCTCCAGCACCTGCCCCAGCACCAGCTCCAGTAGCTGAGCCAGCTCCAGAAGCTCCAGTAGCTGAAGTGGTTCGTGTTGAGCTGGACGTTAAGTTCGACTTCGACAAGTCCGTCGTTAAGCCTAATAGCTACGCTGACATCAAGAACCTGGCTGATTTCATGAATCAGTACCCACAAACCACCACCGTTGTTGAAGGTCACACTGACTCCGTCGGTCCTGACGCTTACAACCAGAAGCTGTCTGAGCGTCGCGCTAGCGCCGTTAAACAAGTTCTGGTCAACCAATACGGTGTTGGCGCTAACCGCGTTCAATCCGTTGGTTACGGTGAGTCCCGCCCAGTTGCTGACAACGCAACTGAAGCTGGCCGCGCTGTTAACCGTCGCGTAGAAGCGTCGGTAGAAGCTCAAGCTAAGTAATTAGCCTGCAGCTCTGAAAAACCCGGCCTAGGCCGGGTTTTTCTTTGCCTGAAATTTGGTCTCCAGGGCGCTGCGGGTGCGGCGCTGGGCTGGCTCAGGCAGACTGCATCGCCTCGGTCAGCGGCAGTGCCTGGCTCGCGGTCTCGGCCGCTACGGCACCGATCACCAGGATGGCCGGGCTCTTGAGTTGGAAGTGCAGCGCATCCTGCTCCATGGCTGTCAGGTCGCTGCGGCATTCCCGTTGGTGGGGCAACGAGGCGTTCTCGATCATCGCCACCGGGGTATCGGCCGCCAGGCCGCCTTTAAGCAGTTCCTGACGAATCTCCGCGAGTTTCGCCACCCCCATGTAGATCACCAGCGTCGTGCCGCTTTGCGCCAGTGCTTGCCAATTCAGGCTGCTGTCGTCCTGGGTGTGGGCGGTGACCAGGGTCACCCCGCGAGCGACCCCGCGCAGGGTCAGGGGAATATCGCAGCGGGTGGCGCCCGCCAACCCGGCAGTGATGCCGTTGACCAGTTCTACCTCGATGCCTTGGGCTTTCAGCCACTGGGCCTCTTCACCGCCGCGGCCGAAGATGCACGGGTCGCCGCCCTTGAGACGCACCACCGACTTACCCTGGCGGGCATAACGCAGCATCAGGCGATGGATGAACGCCTGGGGCGTGGAACGGCAGCCTCCGCGCTTGCCCACAGGAATGATCCGCGCGCCCTGGCAATGGCTCAGCACCTCGGTGTTCACCAGGTCGTCTACCAGCACCACGTCGGCTTCGTTCAGGGCGCGTACCGCTTTGAGGGTCAGCAGTTCGGGGTCACCCGGGCCTGCGCCCACCAACCAGACTTTTGCACTCATGTTCAGGTCCTCTCGACGGTGTATTCCGGGCCGGGTGCTGTTGGCGCACAAACAAAAAAGGCGTCCCGCCAGTAATCTAGCGAGGACGCCTTTGTCCGGTCCCGTGTTCGGGAACGCCCGTCCTTCGTCGTTGAAGGCCGGGCTTTATGTGTGTTGGTAATGCAGATGCAGCGCTTGTGCCAACCTGCACAGGGCAGGGTTTTTCTGTGTATTGGCCAGGTTTTATTCAGGTTAAAGGAACGGTTTTGCACCGTTTTGACGCGCGCTGCCTGGTTATCGAGCGAGGCTCCGAGTTGCCGTTAGCCTTGATGCAGCAGCGCGTACAGCAACAGCAGGTTGATCAGCAGCGAGCCCAGGGCCAGGGTGCGCCAGACTTTCAGCGGTTCCCGTTCCAGCAGCGGCCGGGGGCGCACGCTGAGGCTGTGGCGCTCGCCTTTCTCCAGTACCAGCAACCACTCTTCCGACGTTTCAAAGCGCTGCCCTGGGTCGGCGTTGACGGCCCGCTCCAGGCTGCGTTCCAGCCAGTCCGGCAGGTCCGGCCGATAGCGGCTAGGGCTGATGGGTTGGGCAAAGCGCGGGCGTTGGAAGGCTTCGATCTCGCCAAAAGGGTAATGCCCGGTCAGCAGGTAATACAGGGTCACGCCCACGCTGAAGAGGTCTTGCTGTGCGGTTGGCGCCTCGCCGTTAAAGGCTTCGGGTGCAATGTAACTGGGAGTGCCGGGCAGCAGATGGGCCTGGTCTTCCGACAGCCCCGGGCAGTAGGCGAGGCCGAAATCCAGCAGGCGCAATTCACCGTCGTCGCCCAGCAGCAGGTTGTCCGGCTTGATGTCGCGGTGGAGGATTTGCCGTCGGTGCAGCAGGCCCACTGCGCGCAGCAGGCGCTCGGCCACGTTCTGCCATTGCGGCAAGGGCAGTGGCCCGCTTTGCTTGAAAATATCGGCCAGGGTGGTGCCCGGGTATTCGCGCATCACGTAGTACAGGTGCTGGCGCGTGAGGGCCGAATGCACCTCGGGAAAATGGCGCCCTGCGACCCGCCGTAAAAACCACTCTTCTGACAGCAGGCTTTGCCCGGCGTGTGGGTCGTCGTGCAGGTGTTCGGGCAGGGTCTTCAGCAGCCAGGGCTGTTGCTGGGCATCACGTACCCGGTAGAGCAGCGATTGCTGGCTCTGGCCCAGCAGGCTTTCGACCTGCCAGCCCTCAAAGTCCTGGCCCGGTTTCAGCGCGGGTGGCAATGGCCATTGTTGCAGGTGGATCAAGGCGTCGCCGATGGTGCCCTCGCCGAGGGCGTCGACCTGTATCAGCAGCGCGCTGGCATTGTCCTGGCTGCCGGCCAGGTGGGCGGCGTTGACCAGGGTCTGCACTGCGCTGTCGAGGTCGGGCTGGTCCCGCAGAATGGCAGCGATGGCGGTGTCGCCCAGGGTGGCCCAGACACCGTCGCTGAGCATCAGGAAGCTCTCATCCTGGCGCAGTTCGCCGTCGAGGAAGTCCACCACCAGATGCTGATCCAGGCCCAGGGCGCGCTTGAGCACATGCTGCATGCCCTGTTGCTCCCAGACGTGGTCCACGCTGATCCGTTGCAACTGGTCGGCATGCCAGCGGTAAACCCGACAGTCGCCTACATGGGCCAGGGTAAAGCGCCGGCCACGCAGGATCAGGGCGCTGACGGTGGTCAGCAGAGGCTGGCCGCCGCCATTGGCCTGGAGCCAGCGATTCTGCGCCAGCAGCAGGCGTTCCAAGGCTTGGGCCACGCCCCAGGTTTCCGGGGTGGCGTAGTAATCCAGGGCCAGGGCTTGCAAGGTCGAACGGGCGGCCAGGCCGCCATCGGCGCATTGGCTGACGCCATCGGCGATGGCAAACAGCAGCCCTTTGCTGGCCGCCAGCCCCGGCTCGGGGGTCACCAGGCGCAGGGCGTCCTGGTTTTCCGTGCGGGGGCCAATGGCACTGGCCTGGGCGTGACGCAGTTGCAGGCTCATCGAAGGTTCAGACCCGCGCTGCGGTGACGGCGGCCGAGCCCCAAGTGGTTCTCCAGCGACGTTTCACCCCGTGCAGGCCGAACCAGGCCAGGATGCCCAGGGCGGCGAACAGCCACAGGGCCACTTGGTAGCTGCCGGTGCTTTGTTTGATCGCACCCATGCCCGCTGCCAGGGCGAAGCCACCGATGCCGCCAGCCATGCCGATCAGCCCGGTCATTACCCCGATTTCCCGGCGGAAGCGCTGCGGTACCAGTTGGAACACCGCACCGTTGCCGGCACCCAGGCCGAGCATGGTGCAGACGAACAAGGCCAGGGCCGCGTAGGAACTCGGCAGGTTGAAACCCACTGCGGCAATGCAGATCACGGCCACGCTGTACATCGCCAGCAAGGTGCGGATGCCACCGAAACGATCCGCCAGGGCGCCGCCCAGCGGGCGCATCAGGCTGCCACCAAAGACACAGGCAGCGGTGTAATAGCCGGCGGTCACCGGGCTCAGGCCGTATTGGTCGTTAAAGTAGCCGGGCAGGGCGCTGGCCAGGCCGATAAAGCCGCCGAAGGTCACGCAGTAGAAGAACATGAACCACCAGCTGTCGCGGTCGCCCAGGGCCTTGAAGTAATCAGCCATGGATTTGGCCTTGGGGCGTTCCGGGGCATTCTTGGCCAGCCAGGCAAACACGATCAGGGTCAGGATCAGCGGGATCAGGGCGAAACCGAACACGTTGCTCCAGCCGAAGGCGGCCGCCAGCACCGGGGCGATCAGCGCGGCCAGCACGGTGCCCGAGTTACCGGCGCCGGCGATGCCCATGGCCTTGCCCTGGTGCTGTGGCGGGTACCATTGCGACGCCAGGGGCAGGGCCACGGCGAAGGAGGCACCGGCCATGCCGAGGAATACCCCCAGCAGCAACGCTTGCTCGTAGCTGTGGATCCCCAGTTTCCAGGCGCCGAACAGGGCGCAGATGACAATCACCTGGCCGATCAGGCCGGCGGTCTTCGGCGACAGACGATCGGCCAGCAGGCCCATGGCGAAGCGCAGGATGGCGCCGGCGAGGATCGGCGTGGCCACCATCAGCCCGCGTTGCTGGGTGGTCAGTTGCAGGTCGGTGGCAATTTGTACGGCCAGCGGGCCGAGCAGGTACCAGACCATGAAGCTCAGGTCGAAGTACAGAAAGGCCGCGAACAGGGTCGGGGTATGGCCGGATTTCCAGAAGCTTGAATTCATCGCGCACCTCAGCTGATAAAAGTCTCGTAGGGAGTCATGAGCTTTCAGGTGGAGCGCCTTGGCGGCCGCACCACCGGCCCCGTTCTCTGGGGCCAAAACAAAAAAAACGCCGCAACCCGATTCGCCTGGGCGAGAAGGGTGTGCGACGTCTTTGTCGTAGGTGGGGCAACCGCCGTTGGTTACCTGTGAGGTTTACTTAGCAAGAGCTGAGCCAACAGCGTTGGTTAGCCGAGCAGCTCGCTCATGGCGATGATCTGCTCCGCCACCTGGATCAGCTTCTGCTGCCGGCTCATGGCCTGGCGACGCATCAGGGTGTAGGCCTGTTCTTCGTTGCAGTCTTTCATTTTCATCAGCAGCCCCTTGGCCAGCTCGATGCGCTTGCGCTCGGCCAGTTGCTGGTCGCGGGCCTGCAGCTGGGCGCGCAGGGCCTGGTCGCTTTCGAAGCGGGCCATGGCCACGTCGAGAATGGGTTGCAGGCGGTCGGCCTGGATGCCTTCGACTATATAAGCGCTGACCCCGGACTTGATGGCCTGGCGCATGACGCCGGGGTCGTGCTCGTCGGTGAACATCACGATCGGGTGCGGTTGGTCGCGGCTGACCAGCACCACTTGCTCCAGCACATCGCGGCTGGGTGACTCGGTATCGATCAGGATCACGTCCGGACGCACCGTTTCGACTCGCGCCGGCAGGTCGATGGTCAGGCCTGACTCGTCGATCACTTCAAAACCGGCTTCCACCAGAGCGGCCTTGAGACGGCCGACTTTCTTTGCGGTGTCGTTGATCAGCAGGATACGCAACATGGTCACAGGCTCCTGTCAGCGGCTGGCGAGCAGCGGGGTGCTGTCGTTCAAAGCGTGGAGCTTGAAGCTGCGGGCATAGGCGGCGGGGTCGCTGCCGTCCCAGACCTTGCCGTCGATCAATTGGCTGCTGCGCAGGTCTTGGCTGCCCGGGGCGACGCCGACCGCCGTGGCGGCTTCCCGATACAGTGGCAATTGCTGCACCTGCCGGGCCACGGCCAGGTAATCCGGGTCCTCGCGCAACAGGCCCCAGCGGCGGAACTGGGTCATGAACCACATCCCGTCGGACAGGTACGGCAGGTTCACCGCGCCGTCGTTATGAAAGCGCAGGGCGTGGGGGTCTTGCCACTGGTTGCCGAGGCCGTCGAGGTAGTGCCCGAGCAGTCGCGGCTCAATGCTCTCCAGCGGTGCATCCAGGTATTGGCTGGCGCTCAGCAACTGGGCGGTGCTCCGGCGGTTTTCCTGGTTTTCTTCGATAAACCGACTGGCCTCCAGAATCGCCATCACCAAGGCTCGGGCGGTGTTGGGGTATTGCTCGACAAAGGCGCGGGTGCAGCCCAGGACCTTTTCCGGGTGATCGGGCCAGATGGCCTGGCTGGTGGCCAAGGTGAAGCCCAGCTCCTGGTTCACCGCGCTGGCGCTCCAGGGCTCGCCCACGCAAAAGCCATCGATGCGTCCCGCTTGCAGGTGGGCGACCATTTGCGGCGGCGGCACCACCACGCTGTCGACATCCTGCAGCGGGTGAATACCCTGGGCGGCGAGCCAGTAATACAGCCACATGGCGTGGGTGCCGGTGGGGAAGGTCTGGGCGAACGTCAGCTTTGCCCTGCTTTGGCGCACGTGGCGATCCAGTGCTTCAGGACTGGTCACGTTCCGGCCCTGCAGCTCCCGGGACAGGTTGATGCTCTGGCCGTTCTGATTCAGCCCCATCAGCACGGCCATGTCGCAGGGGTTGACCCCGCCGATGCCCAGGTGCACGGCGTAGATCAGGCCGTACAGGCTGTGGGCGGCGTCCAGTTCACCGCTCACCAGTTTGTCCCGCAGGGTGGCCCACGAGGCCTGGCGCTTGAGGTTCAGGGTCAGGCCGTAAGGCTGGGCGAACCCCTGGGTTGCGGCGACCACCACCGAGGCGCAGTCGCTCAGGGCCATGAAACCGAGATTGATCTCGGTCTTTTCCGGGGCATCGCTGCCATTGACCCAAGCCAGTGGGCTGACGGGTAATTCATTCATGGGGTAGGCACCTTGCAAAAAAAAAGCGCCGCAGCCGGGCATCGGGTAATCCCAAGCCGGTGACGACGCCATTGTCCTCTTTCGTACAGCGAGAGACTCATGCCGTCGTTGGCATGAGTGTTGATGAGCAAGGTTGGTGCAAGGCATATGCCATTCAACGCTGATTTCACCCGGCGCCTCGCCTGGAGCCCTCGGGCCCGGCTATAATCACCGCCTCATTTCGCCGCCTACCGAGTCAATCCCGCCCATGTATACCCTGGCCCGCCAGCTGTTGTTCAAACTCTCCCCGGAAACTTCCCACGACCTGTCCCTGGACCTGATCGGTGCGGGCGGGCGCCTGGGGCTTAACGGTTTGCTGTGCAAGGCGCCGGCGCAGGTGCCGGTGAAGGTCATGGGCCTGGAGTTTCCCAACCCGGTGGGCTTGGCGGCCGGCCTGGACAAGAACGGTGCGGCCATCGACGGTTTCGCTCAGTTGGGTTTCGGCTTTGTCGAGATCGGCACCATCACCCCGCGTCCGCAGCCGGGCAACCCCAAGCCGCGGATTTTCCGCTTGCCCCAGGCTGAAGCCATCATCAACCGCATGGGCTTCAACAACCTCGGTGTGGACCACTTGCTGGCCCGTGTTGCCGCCGCCAAATACAAGGGCGTGCTGGGGATCAACATCGGCAAGAACTTCGACACGCCGGTGGAGCGTGCAGTGGACGACTACCTGATCTGCCTGGACAAGGTCTATGCCCACGCCAGTTACGTGACGGTCAACGTCAGCTCGCCCAACACCCCGGGCCTGCGCAGCCTGCAGTTCGGTGAGTCGCTAAAGCAATTGCTGGCGGCCTTGAGCGAGCGGCAGAAGGTCCTGGCCCTGCAACACGGCAAACACGTGCCCCTGGCGATCAAGATCGCCCCGGACATGACCGATGAAGAAACCGTTCAAGTGGCCCAGGCCCTGATTGAAACCGGCATGGACGCGGTCATTGCCACCAACACCACGTTGAGCCGGGTGGGTGTCGAAGGCATGGAGCATGGCGACGAGGCGGGCGGCCTGTCCGGCGCGCCAGTGCGCGACAAGAGCACCCACACGGTCAAGGTCCTGGCGGCGGAGCTGGGCGGGCGTTTGCCGATCATTGCCGTGGGCGGTATCACTGAAGGCAAGCACGCGGCAGAGAAAATCGCCGCCGGTGCCAGCCTGGTGCAGCTGTATTCGGGTTTTATCTACAAGGGCCCGGCGCTGATTCGCGAGTCGGTGGACGCCATTGCGGCGATGCGCTGAGGCTCGGAAGGGCGACTTGAATCGCAGGCATTAAAAAGGGCTCCTTGAAGGAGCCCCTGGGCCGAAGCCCGCCGCCCGGATAGGACGCGCATGGTTGATCGTTGTAACGCTTCAGAGGTAGGTGTCGGGATTGTTGCCCTGATTAGCCGACAGCACGAAGTTCGTTGAGTCTGTGGATGCCCGCAGTGCCTGTCATACCGTCCCAGTTGTCGCCGCGTCCTTCTCGCCAGCCGTTAATCCAGGCTTGGCGTACCGACGGTAGAGTAAATGGGCAAAGCTCACGGGACTTGCCGTTAACGCCATACTGATATCCGCGTAAAAATGCTCTTTCCAACGGATCACGCTTTAGTCTTCTCATAGGGTGTTTCCCTCACTTGTTGACTGTCTTATGTCCTGTCGACCTTCGCTGAGGTCGGGCAGATTGCTTCTGCCGTTGGTGCTCGCTGCCGGCGTCGCGAGCCTGATCGTTGACGTCATTGCGGCGTCAACCTGAGGTGAGTTCTAACCAATAGGTCACAGCAAGTGAATGATCGTTTTGTCATAAGGACGTCACGATTTGCGTGGTAAGGCCATAAGAATGGCGTGCCCCGGCACCGTGTTTTTTGCCCAAACCCCGCTATTATCAGCCTCTCGCTGGGATGGTAGGGTTAATGCTTTAGTGAGAATGGCGACCGCCTGCACTCGAGTACTATTCGACGAAGGGTCGAGTTATGACCATTTGTTGCGCTGACTTTTTTATCTGTTCCGGCCTCTAAGCTCTTTTGACCCGTGCGGTCGTGAGTTGGCCGGGGTGGGACGGCACAGTTTCGTGCCACGCGAGCGCTCTTGCAGAAAAGCGCTTGATTGAAAACCGAACGGGCGATGCGTTGCCCGTTCATTTATTGCCAAAGGCCCTGGAATTCCCATGTCGGATCGTTACGAACTCTTCCTCACTTGCCCCAAAGGCCTCGAAGGCCTGCTGATCGAGGAAGCCGTCGGGCTTGGCCTTGAGGAAGCGCGCGAGCACACCTCCGCTGTGCGCGGCATGGCCGACATGGAGACCGCTTATCGCCTGTGTCTCTGGTCGCGCCTGGCCAACCGCGTGCTGCTGGTGCTTAAACGCTTCCCGATGAAGGATGCCGAGGACCTCTACCACGGCGTACTGGACGTGGAATGGCAGGATCACATGCTGTCCGATGGCAGCCTGGCGGTGGAGTTCAGCGGCCATGGCTCGGGCATCGACAACACCCACTTCGGCGCCTTGAAGGTCAAGGACGCCATCGTCGACAAACTGCGCACGCCGTCCGGCGAGCGCCCGTCCGTGGACAAGCTCAACCCGGACCTGCGCATTCACCTGCGCCTGGACCGTGGCGAAGCCATCCTGTCCCTCGACCTCTCCGGCCACAGCCTGCACCAGCGCGGTTACCGCTTGCAGCAAGGCGCGGCGCCGTTGAAGGAAAACCTGGCGGCGGCGATCCTGATTCGCGCCGGTTGGCCGCGCATTGCGGCCGATGGCGGCGCACTGGCTGACCCAATGTGCGGTGTGGGCACCTTCCTGGTGGAAGCGGCGATGATCGCGGCCGACATGGCCCCCAACCTCAAGCGCGAACAGTGGGGCTTCACCGCCTGGCTCGGCCACGTGCCGGCCCTGTGGCGCAAGCTGCACGACGAGGCTTCGGCCCGGGCCCAGGCCGGACTGGCCAAGCCACCGCTGTGGATTCGTGGTTACGAGGCTGACCCGCGGCTGATCCAGCCGGGCCGCAACAACGTCGAACGTGCCGGCTTGAGCGAGTGGATCAAGATCTACCAGGGCGAAGTGGCGACCTTCGAGCCGCGCCCTGACCAGAACCAGAAAGGCCTGGTCATCTGCAACCCTCCGTACGGCGAGCGTCTGGGTGACGAGGCCAGCCTGCTGTACCTCTACCAGAACCTCGGCGAGCGCCTGCGCCAGGCCTGCCTGAACTGGGAAGCCGCGGTGTTCACCGGCGCCCCGGACCTGGGCAAGCGCATGGGCATCCGCAGCCACAAACAGTATTCGTTCTGGAACGGCGCCTTGCCTTGCAAGCTGCTGTTGATCAAAGTGCTGCCCGATCAGTTCGTCACCGGCGAGCGTCGCACCCCGGAACAGCGGCAGATCGAGCGCGAGCAGGCCCAGGCCGAGGCTGAGATCCAGGCCGCCCCGCAAGAGCGCCAGTACAACAAGAACGGCAACCCGATCAAACCCACGCCGGTGCCGGCACCGGTGGTGGAGCAGGCGCGCCTGAGCGAGGGCGGCCAGATGTTCGCCAACCGCCTGCAGAAGAACCTCAAGCTGCTGGGCAAGTGGGCCAAGCGCGAAGGCGTCGAGTGCTACCGCGTGTACGACGCCGACATGCCTGAGTACTCCCTGGCCATCGACCTGTATCACGATTGGGTGCATGTCCAGGAGTACGCTGCGCCCAAGTCGGTGGACCCGGAGAAGGCCCAGGCCCGTCTGTTCGACGCCCTGGCTGCCATCCCCCAGGCCCTGAACGTCGACAAGAGCCGCGTGGTGATCAAACGCCGCGAGCGCCAGAGCGGCACCAAGCAGTACGAGCGCCAGAGTGCCCAGGGCAAGTTCACCGAGGTCACGGAAGGCGGGGTCAAGCTGCTGGTCAACCTGACCGACTACCTGGACACCGGGTTGTTCCTCGACCACCGGCCAATGCGCATGCGCATTCAGAAAGAGGCGGCCGGCAAGCGCTTCCTCAACCTCTATTGCTACACCGCCACCGCCAGTGTGCACGCGGCCAAGGGCGGGGCGCGCAGCACCACCAGCGTCGACCTGTCGAAAACCTACCTGGACTGGGCGCGGCGCAACTTCTCCCTGAACGGCTTCTCTGACAAGAACCGCCTGGAGCAGGGCGATGTGATGACCTGGCTGGACAACTGCCGCGACGAGTTCGAGCTGATCTTCATCGACCCGCCGACCTTCTCCAACTCCAAGCGCATGGAAGGTGTGTTCGACGTGCAGCGCGACCACGTGCAATTGCTCGACCTGGCCATGGCTCGCCTGGCGCCAGGCGGCGTGCTGTACTTCTCCAACAACTTCCGCAAGTTCCAGTTGGATGAAAACCTCGAGGCCCGTTACGCCGTTGAGGAGATCACTGCAAAAACCATCGACCCGGACTTTGCCCGCAACGGCAAGATCCACCGTGCCTGGAAAATCACCCCGCGCTGAGTGGGGCTGCAACCACGGAACCTTGATTTTTCAAGGCTCCGTGGCCTGTTTGAGCTGGTCAAATTAATGGCCAATAGCTATAACTCACACAAAGCTAACGTGATGCCCAAACTCTCTGGCGTTGTGAGTTCTGCCTATGCCGCTGCACGTGATGCGCCCGAAAATACTGGGTTTCATTAGCGAAGAGGTCTCGGCCTGGTTGGTCGCGGTGCTGGTATTGCTGGCCGGCGGCGTGCTTACCGGGCTATTGGCCTGGTCGACCTCCGAGCTGTATCACCAGCAATTGCGCCAGCGTTTTCAATTGCTCGCCAATGAGCGCTACAGCCGTATCGAAGAACGTTTTCAGGACCAGGAGCAACGCCTGGACAGCCTGCGGCGCTTCTTTACCAATTCCGATTTCGTCACCCGCCAGGATTTCGACGGCTATACCAAGGCCTTGCTGCGTCGAACCCAAGCCTATTCCTGGGCCCCATTGATTACCCGTGAGCAACGCCCGCTGCTTGAGCAGACGGTGCGTGAGCAGGGCATTGCCGATTTCACCATCCGTCAGTTGAACGCTGCGGGCCAGTTGGAACTGGCCGATGAGCGCGATCAGTACGTGCCCGTCCTGTACAGCCAGACCCAAAGCCCCCTCGGCTCGCCCTTGGGTTATGACCTGCTGGCCCAACCCTTGCGCCGTGCGACCCTGGAGCGCGCTCGGCGCCTCAATGCCCAGGCGGTATCCCAGCCCTTGCACCTGGTGGGTGTGGACCCAGCCTATGCCTTGGGCGTGCTGTTGGTGGCGCCGGTCAGCGCGCCGGCGGCCGAGGGTCGTCCTGACGAGCCCTATGGCTATGTCCTGGCGGTGATCAGCTTGCGTCAGTTGGTGGCGGATGGTTTGTCCCAGCAGCTCAATGACAACCTCGCAGTGCGCATTCTCGACTTGTCCACCGATGGCCAGCATGAAGTGCTCTATGAATCGAGCAACCAGCCGGTCGACAGCAGCTTGGCGGCCACCCGCCTGCTGCGCCTGGCGGACCGTGATTATCAGGTCGATGTGCAGCCCAGCCAGGCGTTCCTGCAGGCCAATCATTCATCCCTGAGCAGCCTGGTGGTGCTCGGCGGTTTGCTCAGTCTGTTGCTCAGCGCCTTGCTGTACGTGCTGGTCAGCCAGCGCCAGCGCGCCTTGAAACTGGTGGAGCAGCGCACCGAGGAGCTGCGTCTCAGGGAGCTGGAGTTGCGCGGCACCCACGGGCAACTGCGCAGTGTGTTGAATGCCGCCACCCAGGTGGCAATCATCGCCACCGACTTGCGCGGGGTGATCAGCACCTTCAATGCCGGCGCCGAGCAGATGCTGGGCTACAGCGCCGCTGAAGTGCTGGGCCGCCTGACCCTGGAAAGCCTGCACGTGCCCAGGGAGCTGGAGGTGCGGGCCCAAGTGCTGAGTCGGCGCCTGGGCAAGTCGATTCCGCTGTGCCAGGCGATGCTGGTGAGCGAGGGTGAGGAGGGCAACCATCAAACCCTGGAGTGGACCCTGGTGCGGCGTGACGGCAGCCACCTGACGGTGAACATGCTGGCGACCCCGGTGCTGGACGATCAGGGGCTGTGGGTCGGGCACCTGGCAATCTGCATCGACATCACCGAGCGCAAGCGGGTGCACGAAGCCCTGGCGGCTCGGGATCAACTGCTGAAAAAGCTCACGGCCCACGTTCCCGGCGGCATCTACCAGTTCAAGCTCGACGGCGAGGGGCATGCCAGCTTTACCTACGCCAGCGATGGCATCCGCGAGATCTATGAGATCGAACCCGAATTGCTGCAGACCGATGCCAGTGCGGTATTCGAGCGTATTCACCCGGATGACCTGCAACGGGTGCGCGCCTCGATCCAGTTGTCGGCCAAGCTGCTCAGCCCCTGGCGCGAGGAATACCGGGTGCTCTTGCCCCAGCGTGGCCTGCGCTGGATGCGCGGCGCGGCGACTCCGGAACACTTGCCGGGCGGCGGCGCGCTCTGGCACGGCTACATCTCGGACATCTCCGACCTCAAGCGGGTGGAGGAAGAGTTACGGGCCTTGTCGGTGACGGACGCCCTGACCGGGATTCACAACCGGCGCTATTTCCAGGAGCGCCTGCAAGCCGAGATGGCCCGCCTGGAGCGCGGGGGCGGGGAGATGGCGATCATCATGCTCGACATCGACCACTTCAAGCGTATCAACGATCAGCATGGCCACGGCGTCGGCGATCAGGTGCTCAAGGGCGTGTGTGAACGCATCAGCCATCGCCTGCGGCGCACCGATGTGTTCTGTCGCCTGGGCGGTGAGGAGTTCATGGTGCTGTGCCCTGACACCGACGGTCAGCAGGCCTTCAGCCTGGCGCAGGAGCTGTGGCAGGGCCTGCGCAGCTCGCCGATCGACGGCGTGGGCGTGGTCACGGCCAGTTTCGGCATCGCCAGTTGGCGTGAGGGCGAGGGTGCCGACGGGCTGTTGTTGCGGGCTGATTCGGGGGTGTACGCGGCCAAGCTGGCCGGGCGTGATCGGGTCGAGTCGGAGTTGCGCTAGGCACAGGAGGCAGCGTCGGGCGCTGCCTCCTGTGCGCCCGTATTACAGCGCCGAAGCCGTGGCGGCCAGGCGTGGCTGGCGGTACAGGTCCAGTAGCACCTGGTCGAGCACCGAAGAGGCGCCGAACGGTTTCGGGTCATTGAGGATCGCCACCACGGCCCAGGTGTTGCCGTTGCTGTCGCGGCTATAGCCGGCGATGGCGCGTACGGTGTTCAGGGTGCCGGTCTTGACGTGGGCTTCGCCGGACATGGCGGTGCGCTTCAGGCGTTTACGCATGGTGCCGTCCATGCCGGCAATCGGCATTGAGCTGATGAACTCCGCGGAATACGGGCTTCTCCAGGCCGCCTGCAGCAGGCCGGCCATTTCCCGCGCGCTGACCCGCTCGGCACGGGACAGGCCAGAGCCGTTCTCCATCACCAGGTGCGGTGCGGTGATGCCTTTCTTCGCCAGCCATTGGCGGACCACGCGCTGGGCCGCCTTGGCGTCATCGCCATCGGCCTCGTTGCGGTACTTGGCCCCCAGGCTCAGGAACAGCTGCTGGGCCATGGTGTTGTTACTGTATTTGTTGATGTCGCGGATGATTTCCGCGAGGTCGGGGGAGAATGCCCGGGCCAGCACTTTGGCGTCTTTGGGCACTGTGGCCAGGCGATCCTGGCCCTGGATGCTACCGCCCAGCTCGTCCCAGATCGCGCGAACGGCGCCGGCGGTGTAGGTGGCGTGGTCGAGCAGGGACAGGTAGGTCTGGGAGCTGCAACCGTCGCCCAATTGACCGCTGACCGTCACGCTGACGCTGCCATCGGCTTGCGGCACCGGGTTGTAGCGCACATCCCCGGAGCATTGCTTGCCGGGCAGGGCTTTGACCTGGTTGTCGATACGGATCTTGGCGATCGGTGGCTCCACCGAAACCAGCACCCGCCCGGAATCATTGCGCGCCACAAAGCGCAGGGCCTTGAGGTTGACCATCAGCGAGTCAGGCTTGACCAGGAATGGCTTGTTCTCGTCGTTGCCGTCGTCGTTGAACTCCGGCAGTTGCGGTTGCAGGAAGTAGTTGCGGTCCAGCACCAGATCGCCGGTGACTTGGCGCACGCCGTTGGCCCGCAGGTCACGCATCAGCAACCAGAGTTTCTCCATATTCAGCTTCGGGTCGCCGCCACCTTTGAGGTACAGGTTGCCGTTGAGGATGCCGCCGCTGAGGGTGCCATCGGTGTAGAACTCGGTCTTCCACTGATAGGTCGGGCCGAGCATTTCCAGGGCCGCGTAGGTGGTCACCAGCTTCATGGTGGAGGCCGGGTTGACCGACACGTCCGCGTTGAAAATTGTTGGGGTGCCTGGGCCGTTGAGCGGCAACATGACCAGCGACAAGGCGTTGTCTTGCAGCTTGCTGGCCTTCAGGGCTTGTTGGACTTTGGGGGACAGGGTGGTGTTGACGGGGTTCGCAGAAACCGGGAGTGCCAGGGGCAGAAGAAAGCTGGCGAGTAATAGAGGGCGTAAAGATTTGATCATATGAACTAAAACCCTGCAGTCGAGGGGAAAAAAGACGAGGGCATGAAGATAAAATCCCTCAGTGGTCAAGAAAGTGTCGGCATTATGCCCCAAGGTATAGCGGCTTGTGCCTTGCCTGGCGTGGCTAATCCGGTATTTTTTTTGCCAATGGCTAGCGGGCGTCCTCATAGAGTCAGGCAATCGCCCGGCTAAACTGTTAAAGTGCCGCCCGTTATTACTTATGAGGATTGTTCCATGGCCACTAACCGTTCCCGCCGTCTGCGCAAAAAACTCTGCGTAGATGAATTTCAGGAGCTGGGTTTTGAGCTGAACCTGGATTTCAAAGAAGATCTGGCTGAAGAAGCTATTGACGCTTTCCTCGACGCGTTCCTCAAAGAAGCGATGGAAGCCAACGGTCTGGGCTATGTAGGCGGCGATGACTTCGGTCTGGTTTGCCTGAGCAAGCGCGGTTCCGTCAGCGAAGCACAACGTGCCGCTGTTGAAGCCTGGCTCAAAGGCCGCACCGAGCTGACCAGCGTTGAAGTCAGCCCGCTGCTGGACGTTTGGTACCCGGACAACGCGATCAACCCAGTCGCGTGATGTCATGCATAAGCGGCCCGTTCGGGCGCTTATGCGTTGCTGCCCTAGTGCAGCAACATGTCGAAATTTCCCTGTTTGCTGTTTCTGCCGCGGGCTTGTCCGGGGTTTTGCCGTGGGCGTCATTCGCCAATCGCCGGCGAGCCGGCGACTAGGGGTGTCAGGCATTGCGCCAATTTAGAATCATCAGGGTGACCACGCCGGCGACGATGCCCCAGAACGCTGAGCCGATGGAAAACAGCGTCAGCCCCGAGGCCGTGACCATAAAGGTGATCAGCGCCGCTTCGCGTTCCTTCACTTCGCTCATCGCAATGCTCAGGCCGTTGATGATCGAGCCGAACAGCGCCAGCGCGGCAATCGACAGCACCAGTTCCTTGGGCAAGGCGGCGAACAGCGCAGCCAGGGTCGCGCCAAAGACACCGGCAATGCCGTAGAAAATGCCGCACCAGACCGCCGCCGTGTAGCGCTTGTTGCGGTCTTCATGGGCGTGGGGGCCGGTGCAGATGGCGGCGCTGATGGCCGCCAGGTTGATCCCGTGGGAGCCGAACGGCGCCAGCAGCAGCGAGGCGATGCCGGTGGCGGTGATCAACGGCGACGCTGGCACGTTGTAGCCGTCGGCCCGCAGCACGGCGACCCCGGGCATGTTCTGCGAGGTCATGGCCACCACAAACAGCGGAATGCCGATGCTGATGGTCGCCGCCAGGGAGAAGTGCGGCGTGGTCCAGACCGGGGTCGCCACTTCCAGGTGGAAGCCGCTGAAGTCCAGCAGGCCCATCAACCCCGACAGCGCCGTGCCGATCAGCAGCGCCGCCAGCACCGCGTAACGGGGCGACAGGCGCTTGACCAGCAGGTAGGTGAAAAACATCCCCAGTACCAGGCCAGTGCGGTGTTGGGCGGCGACGAAAATCTCACTGCCGATCTTGAACAGGATCCCCGCCAGCAACGCCGCCGCCAGGGATGCCGGGATGCGCTTGACCAGGCGTTCGAAACTTCCGGTGAGCCCGCAAATCGTCACCAGCACGGCGCAGGTGATGTAGGCGCCGATGGCTTCGCCGTAACTCACGCCGGAGAGGCTGGTAATCAACAGCGCCGCGCCCGGGGTCGACCAGGCAATGGTGATGGGGGTGCGGTAACGCAGCGACAGGCCGATGCTGCAGATGGCCATGCCGATCGAAATGGCCCAGATCCACGAAGAAATCTGACCGTTGGTCAGCCCGGCGGACTGGCCGGCCTGGAACATCAGCACCAGCGAACTGGTGTAGCCGGTCATCATGGCAATGAAGCCGGCAACGATGGCGGACGGTGAGGTGTCGGCCAAGGGGCGTAACGGCAAAGGTGTAGCGTCGGACATCGGAGCGGATCCTTGTTCTTGATCAAGCGCCAGCGGGTGGCTAGCCGGTGTTGCGGGGCGGGAAAAGGCGCTGCGGTCTGCCACGGTCTTTCCCGCGCAAGCCTAAACTCAAATGGCGCTGTGCATTGCAATACAGCCAGGGCTCCATGTAGCCGTACAGTCGTTAAATAAGTGCCGGGCCATGCACACTTATTGCGAATGATCCCCAGGGGTTGTGTACAATGTGCCATTGTTTTAACGCGATACTTGCCAGCGACCTACCCGTGCGTATTAAAGTCTCCGTGAATTCGCTGCAGTCCTCCCGACCCGAGTGCCCATGAACGAACAGTTGCAACCTCTCAAGAAACAACCGCGAGCAGGCAAAGCCGGTCGCAGCGGAACCCAGGACGATATTGTCTACGCGCACATCTTTGAGGCCATCCTCGAGCAGCGTCTGGCGCCCGGCACCAAGTTGAGTGAAGAGGCGCTGGGGGAGATATTCGGAGTCAGTCGGACCATCATTCGTCGCGCCTTGTCGCGCCTGGCCCATGAAGGCGTGGTGCTGTTGCGCCCCAATCGTGGCGCTGTGGTTGCCAGCCCGAGTGTCGAGGACGCCCGCCAGGTCTTTCTCGCCCGCCGTCTGGTGGAGCGGGCGATCACCGAGTTGGCCGTCCAGCACGCAACAGCCGAGCAATTGCTCGAATTGCGGCAGATGGTCAATGAGGAGCGCGACAGCTTTTCCCGGGGCGATCGGGGCGCCGGGATTCGCTTGTCCGGGGAGTTCCACTTGAAGCTGGCCGAAGCCGCGAAAAATGCACCCTTGATCAGTTTCCAGCGCAGCCTGGTGTCCCAGACTTCGCTGATCATCGCCCAGTATGAAAGTGGCAACCGTTCCCACTGTTCCTACGACGAGCACACCCAGCTGATCGATGCCATCGAAGCCCGTGACGGCGACCTGGCAGTGACCCTGATGATGCATCACATGGATCACATCGACAGCAAGCTCAACCTCGACGAAGAAAGCGCTTCCGATGACCTGCATGCGGTGTTCTCCCACCTGCTGCAAACCAAGAAGCCGGGTCGTCCTACCCTCAAGCTGTAAGGCCGCGCCGGCGGCGTTTGCTGCCAGTTCTCCCCTTGAACATCCCCCGCCATGGCGTTTGCTGTCGCGGGGGATTGTGTTTTCAGGGGGCTGATAACGTGCCCCGCCCAGGTCGTCAGCCCCCTGAAACCCAGGCCGGCTGGGCTGTTCGGTAGGTTGTATGCATTGGCTTGCGGTTTGGTGCGGTGGATTGTATACAGTTGTCGCTTCCGGGCGCTTGACCACTCACCGGTGCTGCTCTTCAGGGCGCACCACCCTGCAGTGCGCCCTGTGCAAGGAGCGTGCGGCATGTCTAACAGAAAATTACGCATCCATTCTTCGGCCATTCATTACTTCGATATGGTTCAGCGCTGCCATTCCATTCGTGAGGCGGCGCGGCGGTTGAACGTCGCCTCTTCGGCAGTGAACCGGCAGATCCTCAAGATCGAAGACGAAATCGGCTCCTCGCTGTTCGAGCGCTTGCCCGGCGGTTTGCGCTTGACCTTGGCCGGGGAGATTTTCAGCCGCCATGTCAGCCTGGTGCTGCAGGACCTGGAGCGGGTGCGCCTGGAGTTCGATGCCTTGCAGGGGCTCAAGAGCGGGCATGTGGAGATCGCTGCCGTGGAGGGCGCGACGGTGGACCTTTTGCCATCGGTGCTCAAGCGCATGCGCGATCTCTACCCGCACGTGACCATCGGCGTCACGGTGCAGGGGTCGCAGTCGATTCCCGAGGCATTGATCAACAGCCGGGCGGACCTGGGGCTGGCCTTTGCCTTGCCGCGAGCAGTGGAGATTCGCCAGCTCAGCGTCGGTCATTTCTGCCTGGGGGCCCTGGTCAGCCCCGACCACCCGTTGGCGCAGCGAGGCAGTGTCAGCTTCGCCACCTGTGCCGAGCACGGCCTGATCCTGGCCAAGAGCGAGTTGTCGATCCATCACCTGCTGGCGCCGCTGCACCCGCGTTCGAGCCTGGTGGGCAAGCCCCCGTTGCAAAGCAACTCCCTGGAACTGGCCCGGCAAATGGCCCGGCACAACATGGGGGTGGCGTTCCAGACGCGGATCGGTGTGGAGTCCGACCTGGCCCGTGGCGAACTGGTGCACATCCCCTTGAGCGACCGGGGCGGCATCTACAGCGACCTGGGGTTATATGCCCGCAGTGGTCGAGACTTGCCCAGCGCGGTAGCGGCGCTGGCGCACTTGCTGGGTGAGGAAATCACCCTGCGTGAGCGTGCGCAACGAGGCGCCAGCCAGCCTGTGGTGTGAGTGGCTGCGCCCTTTACCCGCTGCCGTTTCGGCAGCGCCCTGGTCGATATTCTGTTCTTTGGGGCCGGTGGCGCTTGTGCCGATACTGCGTCCGGTCGGCAGCCAGCGAAGCTGCCATAAGCCACACCGCCACAGGACATAATAAAAATGAAAAAGGCATTACAAGGCGCAGCCCTGCTGATGACACTCGTGGGCGCAGGGGAGGCGGCCGCCGTGGAATGGATGAGCAACAGCGTGGGCTTCAGGTACGGCAAGGAGTTCACCAACCCGAACAACCCGGAGTTCATCAGCAAGCGCATCTACAGCTTCACCCACGCCAGTGGTTACCAGTACGGCAGCAACTACCTGCACCTCGACGTCCTGCTGTCCGACAGCGACGACCCGCGCAAAGGCACCGACCGTGGCAGCAGCGAAGTGTATGGCGTGTATCGCCATCAACTCTTCGCTTCCCGGGTGTTCGACACGCCCCTGGGCACCGGGCTGGTCAAGGATTACGCCCTGACCCTGGGGTTCGATGCCAGCCGCAACAACAACCTGGGCTCGGCAAAAAAAACGTGCTCTGGTGGTGGGGCCGACCCTGAAGTTCAACACCGTCGGCGTGCTCGACTTGAGCCTGTTGTACTACAAGGAAAGCAACCATTCCGGCATCCCCGGTGCCAAGGACCCCGACCATACCTTCGACGGCAGCTACTTGATCAACCTGGCCTGGATGCGACCGTTCGAGGTGGGCAGCCACGGTGCCAAGTTCCAGGGTTTCATCAACTACACCGGTGAAAAAGGCCACGATTACAACGACCGTGACACCGCCGCCGAAACCCTGGTGCGCACCGCGTTGATGGTTGCCGTGATGCCGGGGAAAAACGTCAAGCCCAACCTCTACCTCGGCGTGGGCTACGAGTATTGGCACAACAAGTTCGGGGTCGATGGCGGGCGAGGCACCCGTACGTCGGCGCCCACGTTGAACATGGAAGTGACCTTCTAGGCACTCGGTAGCGGCCAACGCGTTTAAACCTTGGCCCATAAAAAATCCCCCGCCCCGGGTTATCCACAGGGCGGGGGATTTTTCGTTTCAGGGCCTAGCGCTGGTGCACTTTCACGCCGGCGGCGTAGGTTTGCAGAACGCTGCGGTCGTCGCCCAGGGTCATTAGCACGAACAGGGTCTCGTCGATGCTCTTGGCCTGTTGCAGGCGGTAGCTGAGCAGCGGCGTGGCGTGGTAGTCGAGCACCAGGAAGTCGGCGTCGGTGCCCGGCTGCAGGGTGCCGACCTTGTCTTCCAGGCGCAGTGCCCGGGCGCCGCCGAGGGTGGCCAGGTACAGCGACTTGAACGGGCTCAGGCGCACGCCTTGCAACTGCATGACCTTGTACGCCTCGTTCAGGGTTTGCAGCAGCGAGAAGCTGGTGCCGCCGCCGACATCGGTGCCCAGGCCCACATTGACCTTGTGCTTTTCGGCCATGGGCAGGTTGAACAGGCCGCTGCCCAGGAAGAAGTTCGAGGTGGGGCAAAAGGCGATGGCCGAACCGGTCTCGGCGAGGCGCGCGCACTCGTCGTCACACAGGTGCACACCGTGGGCGAACACCGAGCGCTCGCCCAGCAGTTGGTAGTGGTCGTACACGTCCAGGTAGCCCTTGCGCTCCGGGAACAGCTCCTTGACCCATTCCACTTCCTGGAGGTTCTCGCTGATGTGGGTCTGCATGTACAGGTCGGGGTATTCCCCCAGCAACTGGCCGGCCAGGGTCAGTTGCTCCGGGGTGCTGGTGGGGGCGAAGCGTGGGGTCACGGCGTAATGCAGGCGGCCCTTGCCGTGCCAGCGTTCAATCAGCGCCTTGCTGTCGCGGTAGCTGGTTTCAGCGGTGTCGGTCAGGTAGTCCGGAGCGTTGCGATCCATCATCACCTTGCCGGCGATCATGCGCAGGTCGAGCTTCTCGGCGGCTTCGAAGAAGGCGTTGACCGACTGCGGGTGCACGCTGCCGAACACCAGGGCGGTGGTGGTGCCATTGCGCAGCAGTTCCTTGATGAAGATGTCTGCCACCTGCTCGGCGTGTGCCGAGTCGGCGAACTGGCTTTCGCAGGGGAAGGTGTAAGTGTTGAGCCAATCCAGCAATTGCTCGCCGTAGGCGCCGACCATGCCGGTTTGCGGCAGGTGGATATGGGTGTCGATAAAGCCCGGGGTAATCAGTGCGTCCGGGTAGTGGGTGATGTCGATGTCTGCCGGCAGGCTGGCCAGCAGTTCGCTGGCGTGGCCGAGGGCGCTGATCCGGCCGTTTTCGACCACCAGCAAGCCGTCCTCGAAATACTCATAGGAGGCGTCGATGCCCACCTCGGCGGGGTCGGCGATGCTGTGCAGAATGGCGGCGCGGTAGGCTTTGCGAGTCAAAGGCATGGGGTGTTCTCAGAGGGTGGCTTGGCTGCGGCGCGACACTGGCAGCAGCTTGGCAATGGGTTCGGCGCGGGTGCTGTTTTGGCCGAAATGGGCGTTGTAGGTGGCGATGATTTCGCCAGCGATGGAGATGGCGATTTCCACAGGCAGCTTGCCTTTGACCTCGCTCAGACCCATCGGGCAGCGCATGCGTTGCAAGGTGGCGCTGTCGAAGCCGCGATCGCGCAGGCGGTGTTCGAACTTCACCCGTTTGGTCTTGGAACCGATCAGGCCGAAGTAGGCGAAGTCGTTGCGCTTGAGGATCGCCGCGGTGAGTTCCAGGTCCAGTTGGTGATTGTGGGTCATGACGATGCAGTAGCTGCCGGGGGGCAAGTCGTCGATTTCATCCAGCGGGTCTTCGCTGACCCGCTTGCTGACGCCGTGGGGTATCTGCTCGGGGAACTCCTGCTCCCGCGAGTCGATCCAGCGCACCCGGCAGGGCAGGCTGGCCAGCAGCGGCACCAGGGCGCGGCCGACATGGCCGGCGCCGAACACGGCGATTTGCGCCTGTACCTGGCCCATGGGTTCGAACAGCAGCACCGTGGCCCCGCCGCAGCACTGGCCGAGGCTGGCGCCCAGGCTGAAGCGCTCCAGGTGAGTGTCTTGCCGGCCACTGGCGAGCATCTCGCGGGCCAGTTGCATGGCTTTGTATTCCAGGTGGCCGCCGCCGATGGTGTCGAAGGCCTGGGTGGCGCTGATGACCATCTTCGAGCCGGCGTTGCGTGGCGTGGAGCCCAGCTCTTCGATGATGGTCACCAATACGCAGGGTTCACCGCGGGTCTGCAGGTCGGCGAGGGCACTGATCCAGTTGTACATGTTCACCTCGGGATCTTGGGTGTTGATGACGGCCTGTTCGCCGGCAAGCCGGCTCCTACAGGTAGGAGCCGGCGATAGCCGTTACAGCGAAGCCAGCTCGACTTGCGTATCTGCAACCTTGGCCACCTGCAGGCGGCGCATCTGCTCACAGCCCCACAACACCCGTTCCGGTGTCGCCGGTGCATCGATCTGTGGTTGATGTCGGTAGTCGCCCAGGCTGGCCACCGCGTCCTTGATCGCACACCAGGCGGCGATGCCGAGCATAAAGGGCGGCTCACCCACGGCCTTGGAATGGAACACCGTGTCTTCCGGGTTCTTGCGGTTTTCCACCAGCTTGACGCGCAGGTCCAGGGGCATGTCCGCCACGGCCGGGATTTTGTAGCTGGCCGGACCGTTGGTCATCAGCTTGCCCTTGGCGTTCCACACCAGCTCTTCGGTGGTCAGCCAGCCCATGCCCTGGATAAACCCGCCCTCTACCTGGCCGATGTCGATGGCCGGGTTCAGCGAGGCGCCGACGTCATGCAGGATGTCGGTGCGGAGCATTTTGTATTCGCCGGTCAGGGTGTCGACGACGACCTCGGCACAGGCTGCGCCGTAGGCGAAGTAGTAGAACGGCCGACCACGGGCCTGGGAGCGGTCGTAGTAGATTTTCGGGGTTTTGTAGAAGCCGGTGCTGGACAGCGACACCTGGGCGAAATACGCCTGCTGGATCAGCGCCTCGAAGGTCAGGATCTGCTCGCGCACCCGCACATGGCCGTTGTGGAATTCGACGTCTGCCTCGCTGACGTCGTATTTGCGCGCGGCAAATTCCACCAGGCGCTGCTTGATGATTTCGGCAGCATTCTGCGCGGCCTTGCCGTTCAGGTCGGCACCGCTGGACGCCGCCGTAGGCGAGGTGTTGGGCACCTTGTCGGTGTTGGTGGCGGTGATCTGCACCCGCTCGATATCCACCTGGAACACCTCGGCCACCACCTGCGCGACCTTGACGTTCAGGCCCTGGCCCATCTCGGTGCCGCCGTGGTTCAGGTGGATGCTGCCGTCGGTGTAGATGTGGATCAGCGCCCCGGCCTGGTTGAGGAAGCTGGCGGTGAAGGAAATCCCGAACTTGACCGGCGTCAGCGCCAGGCCCTTTTTCAGGATCGGGCTGTGGGCGTTGTACAGGCGGATCGCCTCTCGGCGTTCGGCGTACTGGCTGCTGGCCTCCAGCTCGGCGGTCATTTCCTCGAGCATGTTGTGCTCCACCGTCTGGTAGTAGTGGGTAACGTTGCGCTCGGTCTTGCCGTAGTAGTTGGCCTTGCGCACCGCCAGTGGGTCGAGGTGCAGATGCCGGGCGATGGCGTCCATGACTTCCTCGATGGCGACCATGCCCTGGGGCCCGCCGAAGCCGCGATAGGCGGTGTTGGATGCGGTGTTGGTCTTGCAGCGATGGCCGTTGATGGTGGCGTCGCCCAGGTAGTAGGCGTTGTCGGCGTGAAACATCGCCCGGTCGACGATGGAGGCCGACAGGTCCGGCGAGCACCCACAGTTGCCGGCCAGTTCCAGCTGGATCCCGTGCAGGCGCCCGTTGCTGTCGAAGCCCACGTCGTACTCGATGTAGAAGGGGTGGCGCTTGCCGGTCATCAGCATGTCTTCGACCCGCGGCAGGCGCATTTTGGTCGGTTGGCCGGTGAGGCGGGCAATCACCGCGCACAGGCAGGCCGGGCTGGCGGCCTGGGTTTCCTTGCCGCCGAAACCGCCGCCCATGCGCCGCATGTCGACCACGATTTTGTTCATCGACACGTCCAGCACTTCCGCCACCAGCTTCTGCACTTCGGTGGGGTTCTGGGTCGAGCAGTAGACGATCATGCCCCCGTCTTCGGTGGGCATCACCGAGGAGATCTGCGTCTCCAGGTAGAAGTGCTCCTGGCCGCCGATGTGCAGCGTGCCCTGGAGGCGGTGTGCAGCGTTGGCCAGGGCGTTGGTGGAGTCGCCGCGCTGGTGGGTGTGGCTGTCGAGCACGAAGTGGCGCTTGCGCAGCGCTTCGACCACATCCAGCACGGGCTCCAGGTCTTCGTATTCGATGACCGCGGCCATGGCGGCCTGGCGTGCGGTGTCCAGGTCCCTGGCGGCGACGGCCAGCACCGGTTGGCCGACGAACTGCACCGTGTCGATGGCCAGCAGCGGGTCGCCGGGCAACAGCGGGCCGATGTCCTTCAGGCCGGGAATGTCCTCGTGGGTGATGACGATACGCACACCGTCGAAGGCGTAGCAGGGCGCGGTGTCGATGCTGAGGATTTTCGCGTGGGCCCGGTCCGACAAGCGCGCATACACGTGCAACTGGTTGGGGAATTCCAGGCGGTCATCGATGTACACCGCTTCGCCGGACACGTGTTTGTCGGCGCTGTCGTGCTTGACGCTGCGGCCCACGCCGGTGGTCAGGTCCTGGTGAAACAGCGCGGTCAGCTCGGCCTGGGTCTTTTCGACCTTGTGATGATTAGACATAAGCGGTCACCCGGGTCTCGATGTGCGGAGTCTGCAGTTCGATGAAGTATTTGCGCAGCAGGTTCTGGGCGCTGAGCAGGCGGTATTCCTTGCTGGCGCGGAAGTCCGACAGCGGTGTGAAGTCCTCGGCCAGGGCGGCACAGGCGCGCTCCACCGTGGCGTGGTTCCAGGGCGCGCCACGCAGCACGGCTTCGCAGGCCTGGGCACGTTTGGGGGTGGCCGCCATGCCGCCGAACGCCACCCGGGCATCGGCGATCACGCCGTCTTCGAGGCGCAGGTTAAAGGCCGCGCAGACCGCCGAAATATCATCATCCAGGCGCTTGGACACTTTGTAGGCGCGGAACAGCTGCTCGGCGCTGGCCCGGGGCACGATGATCTTCTCGATAAACTCGCTGTCTTGGCGCGCGGTCACCCGGTAGTCGATGAAATAGTCTTCCAGGGCCAGGGTGCGGCGGGTCTCGCCCTTGCACAAGACGATCTGCGCGCCGAGGGCGATCAGCAGGGGCGGCGAGTCACCGATGGGGGACGCGTTGCCGATATTGCCGCCCAGGGTGCCCTGGTTGCGGATTTGCAGCGAGGCAAAGCGTTGCAGCAGTTCGCCGAAGTCCGGGTACTCGGCCTTGAGGGCTTCGTAGCAGTCGGACAGGGCCGTGGCGGCGCCGATTTCCAGGCGGTCGTCAAAGCGTTCGACGCGCTTCATTTCTTCGATATTGCCGACGTAGATCATCACCGGCAGGGTGCGGTGGAACTGGGTGACTTCCAGGGCCAGGTCGGTGCCGCCGGCCAGCAGGCGGGCTTGGGGATAGGCGTCATACAGGTCGGCCAAGTCGGCCACGGTCAGCGGCACCAGGCAGCGCTTGTCGCCGCTGTTGAGCTCGCCGGTATCCTTGGGCGCGATGGCTTTGAGGCGGGCGATGGTCTGGGCTTCGCGGGCGTCGAACTGGTCCGGTTGCCGGCCGCAGCAGGCCTGCTCGGCGGCGTCGAGAATCGGCCGGTAGCCCGTACAACGGCAGAGGTTGCCGGCCAGGGCCTCGTGGGCTTTGTGGCGGTCCGGGGCCTCGCTGTTTTTCTGCAGGGCGAACAGCGACATGACAAAGCCCGGGGTGCAGAAGCCGCACTGCGAGCCGTGGCACTCCACCATGGCCTGCTGCACGCTGTGCAGTTGGCCCTGGTGCTTGAGGTCTTCGACACTGATCAGTTGCTTGCCATGCAAGGCCGAGACAAAGGTCAGGCATGAGTTGAGGCTGCGGTAGCGGATGTGCTCGGCGCCGTCGGCGTCCGTTTGCAGTTCGCCCACCACCACGGTGCAGGCGCCACAGTCACCGCTGGCGCAGCCTTCTTTGGTGCCGGATTTTCCCAAGTGCTCGCGCAGGTAATTGAGCACGGTCAGGTTGGGGTCCAGGGCGTGCTCGCTACGGAGTTCCTGGTTGAGTAAAAACTGGATCACGGAAGGCCTCGCAGACTCATTATTGTTGTTAACCGACTGGGGCCGAATTTAGTCAGGTCTGACTTTTCGGTCAATTGTTTTCTGACCCAAAGGTCAGGAAATTTGATTTTGTCGGTCAACGGTTCCATGCAAAGAGTATTGACCCTCTCGGGATGGAATGTTTTTGCTTATTCCATGCCAATTTACGCGCTTCGGGCACTCCGCCATCAGGTATCAATTGCGCTACACTGCGCCGCTTGTGTTGATCGAAGATTTTCAAGGAAAACCATGACGTTCAAGGCGCCGGACAGTCTCGCCGAGCAAATTGCCCACCACCTCGCCGAACGTATCATTCGTGGCGATCTCAAGCCCGGGGAGCGCATCCAGGAACAGAAGGTCACCCTGGCACTCAATGTCAGCCGCGGCTCGGTGCGTGAAGCCTTGCTGATCCTCGAGCGCCGCCATCTGATCGCCATCCTGCCGCGCCGTGGCGCCCACGTGACCGAACTCACCGAGCACAAGGTGCGCAGCCTGTGCGCGCTGATGAGCGAGCTGTACATCCTGCTGGGCAATTCGGTGGCCAGCGGCTGGGTGCAGCAGGCGGACATGACGCCGTTCCTGCAGATCCAGCAGCGCCTGATCGCGGCCTACGAGCGCCAGGATATCCGGGGGTTCGTTGAAGACAGCTTCAACGTCATGCGCGCCGCCTATCCTTTCGCCAACAACCCTTATCTGCAGGAAACCGTCGAGAACCTGCAGCCGGCCATGAGCCGTGCCTATTACCTGGCACTGGAGCAGCGCAAGGCGTCGATGAGCGAGTACCTGGCGTTGTTCGAACAGCTGCTGGCCGCGGTGATGGCCCGTGATTTGCCGCAGATCCGCCAGGTGCTCACGGCCTACGCCCAGCGCAGCTGCGACCTGGTGGTGTCTGCGTTGACGGGCGCCTAAACGTGCGGCTCAAGTGCATCAAGCTGGCGGGGTTCAAGTCCTTCGTCGACCCGACTACGGTGAACTTCCCCAGTAACATGGCGGCGGTGGTCGGGCCCAATGGTTGCGGCAAGTCGAACATCATCGACGCCGTCCGTTGGGTGATGGGCGAGAGCTCGGCCAAGAATTTGCGCGGCGAGTCGATGACCGACGTCATCTTCAATGGCTCCACCAGCCGCAAGCCGGTGAGCCAGGCCAGCATCGAGCTGGTGTTCGACAACTCCGACGGTACCCTGATCGGCGAGTACGCGGCCTACGCGGAAATCTCCATCCGCCGCAAGGTCACCCGCGACAGCCAGAACAGCTACTTCCTCAACGGCACCAAGTGCCGGCGTCGCGACATTACCGATATTTTCCTCGGCACCGGCCTGGGGCCGCGCAGCTACTCGATCATCGAGCAGGGCATGATCTCCAAGCTGATCGAAGCCAAGCCCGAGGACCTGCGCAACTTTATCGAGGAAGCCGCGGGCATCTCCAAGTACAAGGAGCGCCGCCGCGAAACCGAGAACCGTATTCGCCGCACCCATGAAAACCTGGCGCGCCTGACTGACCTGCGTGAAGAGCTGGAACGTCAGCTCGAGCGCCTGCATCGCCAGGCCCAGGCCGCCGAGAAGTACCAGGAATACAAGGGCGAGGAGCGTCAGCTCAAGGCCCAACTGTCGGCGCTGCGCTGGCAGGCGTTGAATGAACAGGTGGGGCAGCGCGAGTCGATCATCGGCAACCAGGAAGTCAGTTTCGAAGCCCTGGTGGCCGAGCAGCGCAACGCCGATGCCGCCATCGAACGCTTTCGTGACGGGCACCATGAACTGTCCGAACGCTTCAATCTGGTGCAGGGGCGCTTCTATTCGGTGGGCGGTGATATCGCCCGGGTCGAACAGAGCATCCAGCACGGCCAGCAGCGTTTGCGCCAGTTGCAGGACGACCTGCGCGAAGCCGAGCGCGCGCGCCAGGAAACCGAATCCCACCTGGGCCATGACCGTACCTTGCTGGCGACCCTGGGCGAAGAGCTGGAAATGCTCGAGCCGGAACAGGAAGTCACCAGCGCCGCAGCCGAAGAAGCCGCAGCCGCCCTGGAAGAAGCCGAAACCACCATGCACGGCTGGCAGGAGCAGTGGGACAGTTTCAACCTCAGCTCTGCCGAGCCGCAGCGCCAGGCCCAGGTACAGCAATCGCGCATCCAGCAACTGGAAGGCAGCATGGAGCGCCTGGCCGAACGCCAGCGACGTCTCGCCGAGGAGCGTGACCTACTGTCCGCCGACCCGGAAGATGCGGCGATCCTCGAACTCAATGAAGAACTGGCCGCCAGCGAGGTGACCCTGGAAGACCTGCAAGCCAGTGAAGAAGCCCAGGTCGAGCGGCTGGAACAGCTGCGTCAGGAACTGCAGCGGGCCACCCAGGCCCAGCAGCAGGCCCAGGGCGAACTGCAACGCCTCAACGGTCGCTTGGCCTCCCTTGAAGCGTTGCAGCAGGCGGCGCTCGATCCGGGCACCGGCACTGCCCAATGGTTGAAGGACCAGCAGTTGTCCGAGCGCCCGCGCCTGGCCGATGGCATGCAGGTCGAAGCCGGCTGGGAGCTGGCGGTGGAAACCGTGCTCGGTGCCGATCTGCAAGCGGTGCTGGTGGATGACTTTGCCGGGATCGACCTGGCCGGTTTCGAGCAGGGCGATCTGCGCTTGCTGACGCTGGCCGGGGAGGGCGCGCGCATCCCCGGTAGCCTGCTGGACAAGGTCGATGCGCCGGTGGACCTGGCGCCCTGGCTGGGCCAGGTCAAACCGGTGGACAGTTTGGAACAGGCCCTGGCCTTGCGCGGGCAACTGGCGGCGGGCGAGAGCCTGATCAGCCGTGATGGCTTCTGGGTCGGCCGGCACTTTTTGCGAGTGCGCCGCGCCAGTGAAGCGGAAAGCGGCGTGCTGGCCCGTGGTCAGGAAATCCAGCAACTGGGCCTGGAGCGCGATGAGCGCGAAGCCAGCGTCGAAGCCCTGGAAAGCCAATTGCAAAACCTGCGGGCGCAGCAGCGCCAGCAGGAAAATGGCCGCGAACATTTGCGCCGCCTGCTGCAGGACGAAGCCCGTCAGCAGGGTGAATTGAAGGCCAAGCTGTCCGCCGGCAAGGCCAAGGCTGAGCAACTGAGTTTGCGTCGTACCCGCCTGGATGAAGAACTCACCGAGTTGGGCGAACAGCGGGCCCTGGAACACGAACAAATAGGCGAGGCTCGGCTGCAGTTGCAGGAAGCCTTGGACAGCATGGCCCTGGACACCGAGCAGCGCGAACTGCTACTGGCCCAGCGCGACAGCCTGCGCGAGCGCCTGGACCGGGTGCGCCAGGAAGCCCGGCAACACAAGGATCACGCCCATCAACTGGCGGTGCGTTTGGGTTCGCTCAAAGCCCAGCACGACTCCACGCGCCAGGCCCTGGAACGCCTTGAACTGCAATCCGAACGCCTGACCGAGAAGCGCGAGCAGCTCAGCCTCAACCTGGAAGAGGGCGAAGCGCCCCTGGAAGAGCTGCGCCTTAAGCTGGAAGAACTGCTGGAAAAGCGCATGACGGTGGACGTCGAGCTCAAGACCGCGCAAATCGCCCTGGAAGACGCCGACCGCGAACTGCGCGACGCCGAGAAGCGCCGCAATCAGGCCGAGCAGCAGTCGCAACTGATCCGTGGCCAGCTCGAACAGCAGCGCATGGAATGGCAAGCCCTGAGCGTGCGTCGCAAGACCTTGCAGGACCAGTTGCTGGAAGACGGCTATGACCTTGAAGGCGTGCTTGCGACCCTGACCGCCGAGGCCAATGAAAAGGCCGCCGAGGAAGAACTGGAACGCATCGCTGCACGCATCCAGCGCCTGGGCGCGATCAACCTGGCGGCCATCGACGAGTATCAGCAGCAGTCCGAGCGCAAGCGCTACCTGGATGCGCAGAACGCTGACCTGGTGGAAGCCCTGGAGACCCTGGAAAACGTTATCCGCAAGATCGACAAGGAAACCCGTAATCGTTTCAAAGATACCTTTGATCAGATTAACGGCGGTTTGCAGGCGCTCTTTCCAAAAGTTTTCGGTGGTGGCAGCGCTTATTTGGAACTGACGGGCGAAGATTTACTCGATACAGGGGTAACAATCATGGCGCGTCCTCCAGGCAAGAAGAACAGCACCATTCATTTGCTCTCGGGTGGTGAAAAGGCCCTGACCGCATTGGCCCTGGTATTTGCCATCTTCAAATTGAACCCGGCGCCGTTCTGTATGCTCGACGAAGTTGACGCGCCGCTGGATGACGCTAACGTTGGACGTTATGCCCGACTGGTCAAAGAAATGTCGCAAACGGTGCAGTTCATCTATATCACCCACAACAAGATCGCCATGGAAATGGCCGATCAGTTGATGGGGGTCACGATGCACGAGCCCGGTTGTTCGCGCCTTGTAGCAGTGGATGTCGAGGAGGCGATGGCGATGGTGGACGCTTGAGTCCAAAGGGCCGGGGGAGCGAGGGGACGGTCAGCCTGGAGTTTTTACCCGCCCGGATTGCTGGCCAATCGACATATTGGCCTTAACCGTTGTGACAGACGGTGTAAAGTTGCCTTTGGTCGTGCTAGTTTAATGTCAATTTTTCCTATGCGTGGGCAAAATGCCATTCAGAACATAGAGTTGGCGCCACGTTTTAAAGCGGTTTGCAGTTTGCTAAGCCCCTTATTTATCAGCATTTTTTATAGAGGCACGGGATTACATGGAAATCGGTCTGCGCGAGTGGCTGATCGTCATCGGCATTATTGTCATTGCCGGTATTCTTTTTGATGGCTGGCGCCGTATGCGCGGCGGCAAAGGCAAGTTGAAATTCCGTCTTGACCGAAGCCTGTCCAACCTGCCGGACGAGGACACCAGCGCTGAATTGCTGGGGCCGCCTCGCGTGCTGGATACCCACAAGGAACCGCAACTCGACGAGCATGACTTGCCGTCGGTGAGCATGCCGGCCCGCGAGCCGCGTGAGTCTTCGTCCAAGCGCGGCAAGCGGGGTGGCGAGCCGCATCAGGGCGACCTGAACCTGGACCTGGATCTGGACAACGGCCCGAGCTTCAGCAGCCGTGACGATGACTTCCCGGACGAAGGCAAGGCGTCGAGCCACGCCGAGAAAGATCAGCCGCAAGCCGAAGAAGTGTTGGTGATCAGTGTGATCTGCCGCGACGCCGCCGGTTTCAAAGGCCCGGCGTTGTTGCAGAACATCCTCGAAAGCGGCCTGCGTTTTGGCGAGATGGACATCTTCCACCGTCACGAAAGCATGGCAGGCAATGGCGAAGTCCTGTTCTCCATGGCCAACGCGGTCAAGCCGGGCGTCTTCGACCTGGATGACATCGACCACTTCAGCACCCCGGCCGTGAGTTTCTTTCTCGGCCTGCCGGGCCCGCGTCACCCGAAGCAAGCCTTCGACGTGATGGTGGCCGCAGCGCGCAAGCTGTCCCAGGAACTCAATGGCGAGCTCAAGGACGACCAGCGCAGCGTGCTGACTGCGCAGACCATCGAGCATTACCGCCAGCGCATCGTCGAATTCGAGCGCCGCGCCCTGACCCAGAAGCGCTAAGCTTCCACAGCCAGCTCCTCCTGTAGGAGCTGGCTCGCCAGCGAAGCCTTTGCCCCATCTTCAAATCGAGCAGCCATGGCTGCTCTTTTGCTTTATGAGAGAACCCCATGACCGCCGCTGAAACCCGCATTCTTGAGCTGCGCGCTGAGCTGGACCAACACAACTACCGCTACCACGTGCTGGACGAGCCGAGCATTCCGGACGCCGAGTACGACCGGTTGTTCCATGAGCTCAAGGCCTTGGAGGCCGAGCACCCCGAGTTGGTCAGTAGCGATTCGCCCACCCAGCGTGTCGGCAGCGCCGCGCTTTCGGCGTTCACTCAAGTGCGCCACGAAGTGCCCATGCTCAGCCTGGGCAACGCCTTCGAAGAAGTGGACATGCGCGAGTTCGATCGCCGGGTCAACGAAGGGCTGGACCTGCCGGCGGGCGACTTGTTTGGCGGTGGCGCGGCGGTGGAATACAGCTGTGAACCCAAGCTCGATGGCCTGGCCGTGAGCTTGCTCTACCAGGACGGCGCCCTGGTGCGCGGTGCCACCCGTGGCGACGGCACCACCGGCGAAGACATCAGCGTCAACGTGCGCACAGTGCGCAACATCCCCCTCAAGCTGCAAGGCAGCGGCTGGCCAGCCACCCTGGAAGTGCGCGGCGAAGTCTATATGTCCAAGGCCGGTTTTGAGCGCCTGAACGCCTCGCAACTGGAAGTGGGCGGCAAGACCTTCGCCAACCCGCGCAACGCTGCCGCCGGTAGCCTGCGCCAGCTGGATTCAAAGATCACCGCCAGCCGTCCCCTGGAGTTCTGCTGCTACGGCCTTGGCCAGGTGTCGGCAGACATTGCCGACACCCACATCGGCAACCTGGAGCAGTTAAAGGCCTGGGGCATGCCTGTCAGCCGCGAGCTGAAGCTGGCCAAGGGCGTGGACGAGTGCCTGGATTACTACCGCGACATCGGCGAGCGGCGTAACGCGTTGCCCTATGAAATCGACGGCGTGGTGTTCAAGGTCAACAGCCTGGCATCCCAGCGGGAACTAGGCTTCCGCGCCCGCGAGCCACGTTGGGCGATTGCCCACAAATTCCCGGCCATGGAAGAAATGACCGAGTTGCTGGACGTGGAATTCCAGGTCGGGCGTACCGGCGCGGTGACCCCGGTGGCGCGCTTGAAGCCGGTCAAGGTGGCCGGCGTCACCGTTTCCAACGCCACCCTGCACAACATGGATGAAGTGGCGCGCCTGGGCCTGATGATCGGCGACACGGTGATCATCCGCCGCGCCGGCGATGTGATTCCCAAGGTGGTGCAGGTGGTGCCCGAGCGTCGTCCTGCTGACGCCCGGCCGGTCCCGACCCCGGAAACCTGCCCGGTGTGCGGCTCCCACGTCGAACGCACCCAATTGGTGAAACGCAGCAAGGGCAAGGAAACCGTCAGCGAGGGCGCCGTGTACCGCTGCGTCGGGCGCCTGGCCTGTGGTGCCCAGTTGAAGCAGGCGATCATTCACTTTGTGTCCCGGCGTGCCATGGACATCGAAGGCCTGGGCGACAAGACCATCGAGCAACTGGTGGACGAGAAGCTTATCGCCTCGCCCGCAGACCTCTACCGGCTCAAGTACGAGCAAATCATCGATCTGGAGGGCTTCGCCGAGGTCTCCAGCAACAAGCTGCTCAAGGCCATTGCCGACAGCCGCAAGCCGACCCTGGCGCGCTTTATCTACGCCTTGGGCATTCCTGATGTGGGCGAAGAAACGGCCAAGGTCCTGGCGCGCTCCCTGGCTTCGCTGGAGCGTGTGCAGCAGGCGTTGCCGGAAGTATTGACCTACCTGCCGGACGTCGGCCTGGAAGTGGCTCATGAGATCCACAGCTTCTTCGAAGACAGCCACAACCAAGAAGTGATTGGGGCTTTGCTCGACAAGGAGCAGTGCGGGCTGGAGTTGCAGGACCAGGGTGAGCTGGGCGCCGATTTTGCGGCCAGCGCCACCCTGGGCGGCATGCTCGACAAGTTGAACATTCCGTCGGTGGGCCCGGGCGCCGCCCAGAAGCTGGCGGACAAGTTCGGCACCCTGCAAGGGGTGATCGCTGCCGACTGGCTGGACATGCGCCAGACCTTGCCCGAGAAGCAGGCCAAGGCCGTGCGTGACTACTTTGACGTCGAAGCCAATGCCACCCACGCCCTGGCCATCGAGGCGCAGTTGCAGGCGTTTGGCATGCACTGGCGCAGCGAGAAAAAGGTCGTCGAAGGACTGCCGTTGGCGGGCCAGACCTGGGTGCTGACCGGCTCCCTGGAACTGATGAGCCGCGACGTGGCCAAGGACAAGCTGGAGAGTCTGGGGGCCAAGGTTGCAGGTTCGGTGTCGGCAAAAACCCATTGCGTGGTGGCTGGCCCGGGTGCCGGCTCCAAGCTGGCCAAGGCCAATGAACTGGGCCTCAAGGTCCTGGATGAAGAGGCCTTTGTCGCCTTCCTCGGCGACCACGGGATCTCACTCTCGGCGTGATCTGCTGGCAGCGGCTTGCCGGCGAAAGCTTCGCCGGCAAGCGCGATGGAACGATGAGGCAGCCGGGATGATCTAGTCTTCGCAAGCCTCAGAGAGGGATCGCCATGTACCGTTTTTTCGAGCAGCTCAGTTCCCGTATCGCCGCGCCCTTCATGGGCGAAAGTTCGCGTAACAGCAAGGTCTGGCAGTGCCGTTGTGGGCAGTCGCTGTTCTTTCGCAACAGCCAATGCCTGGCCTGTTCGGCGCTGTTGGGCTATCAGCCGGAACAAAGCCGACTGTCATCGTTGCAGCCCGGGCCCGAGGTTGCCACCTGGTGGCTGGATGCCGACCCCGAGGCCGGCCTGTTTCGCCGTTGCGCCAATCTCGATACCCCAGCCGCCTGTAATTGGTTGTTGCCGGCCCATGGCAGCGACAGCTTGTGCGTGGCGTGCAGCCTGAATCGAACCATCCCCGACCTGTCAGTGGCGGAAAACCCCGAGCGCTGGCGCAAAGTGGAAATCGCCAAGCGGCGCCTGGTGGCGCAACTGGTCAGCCTCGGCCTGCAGGTGATCCCCAAGACTCTGGATGAAGACACCGGGCTGGCCTTCGACTTTGTCGGCATCGACCTGGAAGGCAAGGCGCCCATGACCGGGCACGCCAACGGCCTGATCACCCTGGACATCAAGGAAGCCGACGACGCCCATCGCGAGCAAGTGCGGGTGGCGATGCGTGAGCCTTACCGCACACTGCTGGGGCACTTCCGGCACGAGGTCGGGCATTACTACTGGGATCGGCTGATTGCCAACGGCTATTGGCTGGAGCCCTTTCGCAACCTGTTCGGCGATGAGCGACAAAGCTACGCCGAAGCCCTGGACCGGCATTACCAACAAGGCGCGCCGAGCGATTGGCAGCAGGGCTACGTCAGTGCCTACGCCACCATGCACCCCTGGGAAGACTGGGCGGAAACCTGGGCCCACTACCTGCACATGATGGATGCGGTGGACACCGCCCTGGGCTTTGGCATGAGCGCCCGGGAAATGGACTTCGACTATCAGCCCTTTCCCTTGAGCACCCTCTACGACCCGCAGCACCCAGGCGGGCCGGCGTTCCTGTCGTTCGTCAACGCCTGGATCGAGCTGGCCGGGATGCTCAACGAGCTGTCCCGCAGCATGGGCCAGCCGGACTTTTACCCCTTTGTGCTGCCGTCGGCGGTGATCGCCAAACTGCACTTTATTCACCTGGTGATCCAGGGCGAAGGCGGCAAGGCCGATGAGGTATTGGCCCAGGTCTGAAGGTGCAGCAAAGGGGCCGGTCTGCCGGAAAGGGCAAGCCGGCCCCTGTACTGAGCGCTGCGCTTAGCAGTTGGGGCGGTTGCTGTCCAGCAAGGCATCCACCACGGCGCGGGCCATTTCCACGGAATGCACCATGGACCAGATCAGGCCGCGCTCGATGCCGCTGGCCTGCTCGGTGATTTCATCGGACACCTCCTCGGCGCACTTGAGCAGCAGCGACACGTGGGCCAAGGCATCTTCGGCACTTATGCCCGGCTGCACCGTGTACAACGCCTGGCCGTGGGCGTCACGCAGGCCAAAAGGGCGCTCGCGGGTGGCTTTGAGGGTGTGCAGCAAGATGGCATTGGCGCTGTCCAGCTCGGGGTCGCGACGATGAGCAGGGAGGGAGAAGGGTGGGTCGGGGACAAGCTTTTTCATGTGTGTCACTCACTCAGTATTAAAGGACTGCCGAGCTCACTTCCACATGAGGGGTGGCAGTTGTGCGAGGGTGTGGAAGACCGGGACTGAGTAACCCAGCACACCCGAAGGTGTCCCGCGCACAACCGCCATAAAGCGACGCTGACCAGAAATCGTCAGAGAATGCTCAAGAGCGCTCATGCTTACTCAGTTCCGAACTTCCACATCCGGGCCGCTGATTGTGCAGCGGCCCAGGGAGACTGCCTGATCGAATAGAGGGGTTCAAGGCGCTCAAAGGCGGTTTGCATTCTCTCGGAAGCGCCCTACAAAACAAAGCGAAAACTCCACCGTGCCTCAGGTGCTTTCCCTACAAGGGGGGCTGTGTCGCTACCCCTTGTCCGCTGCCATCCCCTGCATCGCGGGGTGTTCCAAGGGAAGTGGCCAAGTGCTTGACCACCCTCGGATTTTTTAATCTGCAAGCAGCGGTTGTAACTTCAACTCAGATAGGTACAATGGCGCGGCTCGCCGTCAGGCGAGCGTCGTTATGGTGACCCCATCGGTCCCCCCGCAACGATTACCCGTGAACCTGGTCAGAGCCGGAAGGCAGCAGCCACAGCGGGAACATTGTGTGCCGGGGTGTGGCTGGTGGGGTTGCCTCCAATCATCTAAGTGATTGATTCTTAACGGTTTTTCACCCTTTGCCACGCGGTGGTACAAGGAGTGATACATCCGTGTCGACCATCCCGTCCTACCTTTTACTGTCCCGCCACTCGGTCTACTACTTCCGAGTCGTGGTGCCGGATGTCATTCGCCCGTTGTTGCCCCAAAGAGAAATTCGTCGCTCCCTGCAGACACGCTGCAAGCGGGAGGCGCTGATTCGTGGGCGGGACATTCTGGCCCAGGTCCAGGGGCTGTTTACGCAAGCGTTTCAGGGTATTAGGCCGTCGCTTGAGTTCATTCGCGGGGCCTGGGAAGTGGGAGGTAAGCGTCTTGCTAGTTGGGCGTCCTGGCTGCGGCAGCAGCAGTTGATAGGTGCGGCTATGCCTGTGCCTTCACTAGCGCCAGAACGGTCCGTAGGTGCTCTTCAGCTTCCTCCTGTGGCATCTGTCGTGACAGTGCCCGCAGTTGTTCAGCAATCCCCAAGCTTTCTCGCGGTGGTCGATGAGCAGTTAGTGCAGCAGCGCCGGGAGGGCGTCGCGGTCAAGTCCCTAGACGACAAGCGTGCGGTAGCCGTGCTGTTGACCCGAATCATCGGTGACATGCCCATCGACCAGATAACCCGCAAGGACGCCCACCTATTCCGAGAGACGGCGCTGAAGCTTCCCCCGCGCCTGCATCAGTTGCCGGACCAACCACTGGAGCAGTCCATCGCTGAGGCGACCAGTACCATCAGCGTCACGACCTTTAACAACTACGTGAAGAACCTGACGGCCTTCTTTTCGTATGCGGTCAGGGAGGGCTATTGCAGTCGTAATCCGTTCGATGGTCTGCGCGTGCGCCAGCGGCGTAAGGTGAGCGAGGAGCGTAGCGCTTTCAGTGCGGAAGCCCTCAAACTGTTGTTTAACCGGGCGACATATGCTCCGGCCCATGGCCAAAAGCCGAATCAATACTGGCTGCCCCTCCTGGAACTCTACACGGGCGCCAGGCTCAACGAGCTGTGCCAGCTGTACACCGACGACGTAGTGACTATCGACAGCCATACCTGCATCCACATACGAGCTACAAGGCCGGACCAGAAGCTAAAGACGGCGTCATCCGAATGACTTGCGCCAATACATTCCAAACTCTTGGCATTGGGTTTCCTAGAGTACGTGACGAAGGTTAAAGAGGCCGGGAATGAGCGTCTGTTTTCGGAGCTGACTTGCCATAAGAAGCATGGTTACAGTGCTGCGCCATCGAAGTGGTTTACTCGGGTGCGTGAACAACTGGGATTGAGGGATGATGTCGCCAAGAAGGACTTCCACAGTTTCGGACATACATTTGCTGACCACTTGAAACAGAAGGATGTTTCAGAGGCGTTGGTCGATGGCATCCTGGGCCACCAAACAGGTGGAATAACATTTGGTCGGTATGGGAAAGACTATAAGGCGGGAGTTTTGGTAGACGTAGTTGATTCAATTAGCTTATCTGTCTTTTAACCGTAGTTAACGCGAGTAAGCATGGAGTGCAAATGAGCAAAACCGTAGGGGAGTTGGTGGGCGCTTTAGCTAGGTTTTGTACGAAAAGTATTGCCGCATACAACGTAGGCTACATGCCAGCGTGACCATGGCTGCGAAGCTCTTGGCCAGCTTGTCGTACCGAGTGCTGATTCGGCGGTTTTCTTTTAGCCAGCCAAACATCCGCTCAATAATGTTCCGCTGCCGATACTTTGGACGATCAAATAGTCGGGGCAGACCAGGTTTAGGTTTGCGCGGCATGGCGCATAGCGGGATTACTGGCTGTATTCGGTAACGATCGCAGTAGTGACGCAGGTGTTCTGCGTCATAGCATTTGTCGGCCAGCAACCAGCGACTGCGTTTGCGCGGTCGCCCCGGTTTACTGGGAACGCTTTGATCCAGCAGCGGCTGGGTGTGGGCGATATCGCTGGCGTGCCTCGGCGAAAGCATGAAGCGTAATGGCACGCCATTGGCGTCGCAGACCATGTGAATCTTGGTTGTCAGACCGCCTCGACTGCGTCCCAAGTGATGGTCTAGCGGTTCTTCAGGCCCACTTTTTTTCCGACACCTGAAGAGGCTCGGGTTGCATGTACCGCAGTGGAATCGATCATCCAGATGTCCAGATCGATCGTAACCACTCCATGAGCCTCACATTCAAAGCGCTCAGCTAATACTGGATGCTGTGCTCCCGATTCCCTCGGGAGCCCGTTCGCCATGATGCGACTCGATGCAAAAGTCGAAAAAGTCTATCTCTACCCCAAGCCCGTCGATTTTCGAAAATCCATTGACGGCCTGGCTGCGTTGGTCGAGTTGGATATCAAGGTCGCCGTCTTTGACCCAGTGCTTTTTGTTTTCCTCAACAAGCCGCGCAACCGAGTGAAGATTTTGTACTGGGAACGCAACGGCTTCTGCCTTTGGCTCAAGCGCTTGGAGTCCGAACGTTTCAAAACGTCGCCCGACGTGACGGACGAAGCGATTGTCCTGACTGTCCAGGAACTCAACTGGATGCTCGACGGTTTTGACCTCTGGCGTAAGCGTCCTCATCAGGTTTTGACGCCGCGATTCGTGGCCTGATTCGGTATAATCCAAGGCATGAATTCTGTGCCCGAAAACCTCCCTGACGATCTTCAACTACTTAAGCAGATGCTTGCGAAGATGCAGTCGCGGATCGGTTTTCTTGAAGAGGAAAATGCGCTGCTGCGTCAGCGCTTGCTCGGACGTAAGTCCGAGCAGACAGCTGATCCTACTACGCCTCAGCTAGCCCTTTTCAATGAAGCAGAAAGCATCGCCGACGTTGCCGACGAAGACACGGAAGAAGAGGTCGTCGCACCCACCAAGCGCCGTGGCAAGTGCAAGCCACTGCCTGCTGCTCTACCGCGCATCGAAGTCATCCACGAACTGCCCGAGCATGAGCTGACCTGCGTCTGCGGTTGCCGCAAACACGCCATTGGCGAGGAAATCAGCGAGCAACTTGAAATCGTCCCGATGCAGATACGGGTGATCAAACACATTCGTAAAGTTTACAGTTGCCGCGACCGCGAAACGGCACCCGTCACAGCAGGCAAGCCAGCTCAACTGATTGAAAAGAGCATGGCCAGCCCCAGCGTTCTTACAATGCTGCTGACCACTAAATATGTGGACGGTTTACCGCTACACCGCTTTGAAAAAGTGCTGGGTCGCCACGGCGTTGATATCTTGCGCCAAACCTTGGCTCGCTGGGTTATCCAGTGCGGCGAGCACTTTCAGCCGTTGTTGAATTTAATGCGTTACATCCTATTGGTCAGCCGGGTCATCCATTGCGATGAAACGCGGATGCAGGTGTTGAAAGAGCCTGACCGTGAGCCGAGCAGCCAGTCATTGATGTGGGTGCAAACCGGCGCCCGCCGGATAAGCCGGTGATCTTTTTGACTACTCCACCAGCCGAGCGCAGGAGGTGTCTACGCGCCTGCTCGATGGCTATCGCGGTTACGTCATGACCGATGATTATGCTGGTTACAACGCACTGGGCGCCCAGGCTGGAGTTGAGCGTTTAGGATGCTGGGCCCATGCGCGTCGCAAATTCGTTGAAGCATAGAAAGTGCAGCCCAAAGGTAAAACGGGGCGCGCGGATATCGCGCTGAATCTGATCAACAAGCTTTACGGCATCGAACGCGATCTAAAAGCTTGCGGCGACGCTGAATGTAAGATCGGTCGTCACGAACAAAGTCTGCCCGTACTGGCTCAGTTGAAAAGCTGGATTGAAAAGACGCAGCCACAGGTCACTGCTCAGAATGCCCTGAGCAAAGCCATCAGTTACCTCGCAAGTAACTGGAGCAATACGTGGAGGAAGGCTACCTGCCGCTCGGCAACAACGCCGCTGAACGCGCGATCGGCCCCTTCGTGATCGGAAGAAAGAACTGGCTGTTCAGCGACACGCCCAAGGGCGCGACGGCCAGTGCTCAACTTTACAGACTGGTCGAGACTGCCAAAGCCAACGGCCAAGAGCCCTATGCGTGGCTGCGCCACGCACTCGAACGCCTGCCAACGGCGACATCGGTTGAAGATTCCGAAGCCCTGCTGCCGTGGAACTGCTCACCCGCATCGCCTAGCTGAGCGCGTCGCCCATTTAAAGCTGGTGGGGTTTATGGAGCGTTTACGATATTTTGAACAAGATACAGCGAGTCCGAGAGGCAATGGCCTCACAGGCCTGATGAACTTTATGTGTGAGACAGAACACTAGCGGCGAGCGGAGTACATTTCTGTGGAAAGCAATTTACTCCTCACCATCGAAAGTCAGAAACTGCAACTTCCAGAAATCATTGATTTTGATCCAGCTTTCTATGAAATTTATATATTTTTCGCCTTCTGGACTGGTAATGCTCGCTGATCCGGAGACTGACGCAAGATTCCCGAGTTCTCGGACTTCTAAGCCCGTTTCAGTTCGCCGGTAAGCAGAAAAGGCACTACGATTTTTAGCTCGCAACACAGAAAGCTTATGGAGTTGTTTTTCTTGTACATAAACTTTATGCCATTGGTAGAGAAAAACCACTCCGTCTCTAGGAAATCGAGCTGCTCAATATTCAAAGTATAAAAAGCGCTATGCCACTCTTTACGCATCAACGAAAGATTTGATGAGATTTTCAAATTATCCTCTTTGGTTCCATTTCTTCCTGAACACGCTCACTATAACTTGCGTAAGTTTTGATGGCTTCATCAATACCGTTATTATAAAGTGCTGGGCCGCAGGTTTTTTCGATAAAGTCCAGGAGAAACTCTACCTCAAACTGCCCAAGGTGCAAGTCGAAGTTGGTCAGAAAATATTGTTTGAGCTGATCGGTGATAGCCTTTCTTTCTGGCTGGGGAATTTCTGCTTTAGGCATCTCGAGTTCTTATCTCTGGTAAGTTGAAGGTGATATTTCTTGTATTCATGCAGTCTTCTATAATGGCAGATTCCCATTGATCAATATCAACATTGGCAAGATAGGAATACAAAATACCACTTAACTTTGCATTCTCAGCAATATCCTTAGAGTAGGCGATAGGATGGCGCATCTCTGGCGAATCTTCCAGATGGCTTAGGATGGAGCGTATTACATCGATCTTACGCGGCCTAACCAAGGGAAAAGAGAGATGCATGGAGCGCTCGGACTCGGTAAACACGTTATGCCAGTATCCGGCTGGAAGGTAGATAGCTTGACCTGGACTTACCGTGTAAGTCGCGATGGGGCTTCCGGTCGGAGGCGTGTGGTCAAAGCTTTTTTCGGACAGCAGCGGATAATGGCGGGTGGGTGCGTAAATATCCCATTTTTTGACCCCTTCGATTTGAACAGCGATCACATCATTATTGTCAAAATGGACGCCAAAACTGGGTGTGGCGCTCCATGCGCAGTAAAGGTTTGCACTTGATCGACAGCGCAATCTCTCATTGAGATATTGCGTAGCATGGAGGGCACCTTCAAAAAAAGCCTGGCAGCGGTCGACGATCAGTGTGCTTCCGCCTTGAAGGCTTTTGAGTAAGTTATACCTATTTATATGGGGAGATGTCTCGCCTGTCACCGTCAGCGAATAATTAACAAAACCTTTGTATCCCCGGATTGATGGATTGTTGTCGTTGGCCAAACGAACTCTAGGAAAATCGAGAATATCCTTCTCTAACAGCCGATTAATCGCTTGCCAGTCCACCATCTCATAGCCATCTATCGACTGAAACATAAAAGGTTTCTTCTGGAAGAAGTCTTGGATAAAAATATCTATTTCTGGCAGGCGAAAGCTGATATTTTTCATTGAAATTCCTTTTGAATGGTATGAAATTTCACGACTCTGCCCTCAGTTACGTCGTAAATTGGTGCGTCTTCGAACTGGTCGAGAAATCCCTTGTCGTGAGTGATGATAAGAACTTTAATAAGTGTTGAATACTCCTCTATAAGGCGCTTAAGTTGCTCACCACTGAAGGAGTCTAGGTTGACAGTAGGCTCATCCAGAATGAGCAGTTGCGGACGCTTTAGAAGCGCCAAGAGAATGCAGAGCTTCTGACGCTCACCAGCCGAAAGGTTTCGCCCTTGATCGCCAACTTCGTAGTGCAGTGGTTTTTCGAATGACAGTCGATGCGCGAACTGATGGTAACCTTCCAAGTCGACATCTTTCAGAAAGAGTTCGAGGTTTTCCCCGATCGTACCGTTGATGAATACAATCGATTGGCTGGAGAGCGCCACCCACTCGGGCAGCAAACCGTAGCTGTCCAGCGAGCGGGCGGTGTTATTGTAGTAAAGTGCACCTTGGTCTGGCTTATCGATCCCGCTGATCAGTCTTGCGAGTGTACTTTTCCCACTGCCGTTGTTTCCAGTGATCAAGGTAGGCAGACCTGGGGCAAACTCGATGACGGCCTGTAGGTTTTCGAAAATGCACTTATCGTATTTTTTCTTGTAAACTCCATCTAAACTGATGGCTAGACGCGCAAAGTCGAAAGGTGGTGGCGAAGCGAGCACTGTATAGCGTTCATACTTCTCCAGAGCCTCTTCTAGCAGGGCGAAATCAATGCGCAATTTGTTAAGCGTGCGCCATAGCATTCCTATTCGATTTAACGGGAGAAATACCTGAAAAAGGAAGGTGGCGAGCATGATCAGGCTGCCTAATGTCATGTTGTCTTTTGTGAAATCAAAGGTGGCACAGGCCAACACCAGCATGCTGCCAATAACGGAGATAACGGTAGTAAGCACTCCAAACTTGAAGAACACAAGACGCACGCTTTGCTGGGCTCGCAGGTAAAGATTCACAATGTTTTGATACTTCTATTGAACCTTCCGGCTGAAGCGTATGCTTTTTCTGTGAAGCCTGCCGCTAACAGGCTATGGACCATGCCATTCATTTTTTTTTTGAGATTGCGCTACGCGTTTCATCAACGGGAAACGGGCATTCGTCATGATAATAACAAAAAATATGTAAACCACGATCGTAATTGAAAAGACCACCGCCACATCCCAGCTCAGATATACCGAAACCGAACCTAGAATAAACAGAGTCTGAAATATAACCGGCAGCGTCTCAGCCCAGACTGTTCTCACATAGCTGCCGACTGAGGACATGGCGGATTCGTAAATAGCAACAAACTCGTTCTTCCAAGCGCCCTCCAATCGCTCAATGTAAATACGATTAATCTGGTCAAAGTAGAAAGATCGTAGTGCAGACTCGAGCGTCATGTAGTGATCGTGAGTGAGTGACTCGATCACCGAATAGGAGAGGGGCATTGCCAACCTGATTCCTATAAAAATAGTACAGAAGATAGTGACGCCAGTCATACTTTTAACAAAGTCTGGATGATCGACGACATAACGTACAAGCAGGCCGAAGGATACAAACAGCAAAGATGCTATCAACGTTAACGACACGATGCTTAGCTGTCTAGTCAAGCCGCTTTTGAATATAAATACTTCAATTTTGCTCACGGCAACGTTCCCTTAATTGAGCAAAATAAAAGGCCCGCCCTAAAGCGGGCGCGTAATCTACATATGTGGCGAGTTGCAATAGCAACCTGCACCACAGCCTTTTCCAGAACACCCGCAAACGGAGTTAAAAATAGGTTTTCTGTCCAGAATGAATTGAAGTACTTTTTCTTTAGGCAATGCCAGTATTTCAGGGGTTACCAGGCTCTCAATATTGAGTTGGGTGCTATCGAACTCAATCGGCTTGCGCAATGCATTAAGCTGGCTGACGTTGTATCGATGAGCGTACTCGCCATACCACTTTATGAGGGTATCATCACCCAGCAAATCCTTGGTTTTCGCAAGTTGCCGAGCAAAGGTTTCTTGTTTGTAGGATGCAAACGTCTGCTGGGTGCGTGCCAGAAGCTTCATTTGCTCTCTGAGCAGGCTTCGAGAAAACGGGAAGTGGTGGAGAAATCCGCCCAGATAAGCTTCACAGAAATCAGCATACTGGTCAGTAAACTGAAGGAACGAGTGCCACATTTCGTCTATGATCTGGAATTGATGGTAGATCGAGGCACTGAAACAATCAGCTTTGCAGTGCGCCGCGAGGTAAAGAAATTTCTTTGTATCTTCGAAAATATCTTCAGCTTCAGTTTGACTAACGTCCCACTCCTTGCAAAACTTCAGCACCACATCTTCATTTTTATATTTTAATAGTGCCGGCAATTCGGCAATACGTGGCGTTGTCGAGATATCGCCGCTTCTAATCCTCACCTGTTGCATACGCCTTCCCTTGTCGTAAAAAATTAATAGATTTTAAATGCACACTTGCTCGTGCTGATCGCCATCAGTTTATGTACCTTCCATCGCTGGGGAATACAGTGGCTAGTTATGTGGATTCCGATTTTTCACTTGAATGTATAATGAGCATAAACTATCCAACTATACTTCTCGGGACGCTCATGCCTTACAACTACAGCCGGGGAATAGGCTGGCAATTTCTTCCTACTAAGAAAACCTTTGGTAGAAGCTAAAAGATAATGAAGCAAGAGCATTACTTGTAACGCTCAATCCAATCTATGCGTCATCCACCTAACGACACCCTGCTACAACAAGATAAATAAAAGATAATTGCAAATTCAACTATCGACGCAGCCTTGAGATCATCCTTCACTTACTATCGCCGATCCAAGCCTGAATTATTTAATTTTTACCGCGCACAAATTTATATTTTTCCGAGCTCCCTCCTCAATACTTCCTCCGCCCGCTATCAGCGGCTATTGCTGGTAACTTATTTTGACATGCTTCCCCAAGCTTTCAGTGTATTTGCAACTGCTAGGAAATTTGGCGTCTTCACATGTAAGCTAACCCGCAGGATTGCAATCTGCAACCGCCTTTCGCTAGATTGAGAATAATCTGAAGTAGTCATATATTTCTATCTAACTTCGGTCACCAACGTTTTTGAAAGTACTGAGTAAATCCAAAACACTGAGATCACTCACTCATCCCAATTTTTTTAGCCACCGCGAGAACATCGTGAACACCACGGAAGCGCGTCTTTACCTAGCTTCTTGCCAGTAGATCGACAGGTCATCGAGGCGGGTCACCAACAGGCCATTGGCCGTGAAGCACAGGACCCAAACAGCCTGCAGGTTGCTCAGGCGTTTCTGGCTGGTGACGATGTTGGTCCTTAGCATCTCAGTCGGTGCCCGCTTCTTGTTGATAACTTGTCGACCAGCAAATGGCGATCGCAGATCACCGCCAGCTCAGTGTCTTCCTAGGTTTTGTACGAAAAGTCGGTACGGGTAGAATTGCCGCCATGATTGGCTGGAGGTCCGCATGGCAAAGCGTTATGAACATCTCCGATGTATCGTGGGAATTGATCAAAGATCTGGTTTCTCCCGAGCAGAAAATGGGTCGACCACGCAGTGATGATCGTCTGGTACTTCATGGAATCTTTTGGATCCTGTGTTCGGGCGCTGCCTTGCGTGACCTGCCTGAACGATTTGGGCCTTGGTCGACGGTGTACCAGCGTTTTTGTGACTGGCGCGATGACGGTACGTTCGACCAGATACTTGAGTGCTTGCACATCAGATTGAATCAGGAAGGACTGATCGATCTGGGCACTTGGATGATCGATTCCACTGCGGTACGTGCAATCCGAGCCTCTTCAGGTGTCGGAAAAAAGGGGGCCTGAAGAACCGCTAGACCATGCCTTGGGACGCAGTCGAGGCGGTCTGACAACCAAGATTCACATGGTCTGCGACGCCAATGGTGTGCCATTACGCTTCATGCTTTCGCCGGGGCACGCCAGCGATATCGCCCACGCCCAGCCGCTGCTGGATCAGGTACGCGTTCCTGGTAAACCGGGGCGACCTCGCAAACGCAGTGTATGCGATCCATAAACCCCACCTACCCAGTGGTGGGGCAACGGTCTACCGTGGCATCTGCGGCGAGCAGTTCCACGGCAGTAACGCTTCGTAGTCTTCGGCCGACGAAGCATGCGGCAACCGCTCCAGTACGTGGCGCAGCCACGTATAGGGCTCTTGGCTGTTGACCTTGGCGGTCTCGACCAGACTGTAGATCTTTGCGTTGGCAGTGGCGCCGTTGACGGTATCGCTGAACAACCAGGCCTTGAGTCCGATGACAAACGGCTTGATCGCTCTTTCGGCCGCGTTGTTGTCGATGGGCAAATAACCCGCTTCGAGATAGCGCTCCAGTCGGCTCCAGTTATTCGCCAGATAATGCACCGCCTTGCCTAATGCACTTTGCGGCGTAACCTAGGATTGGGTTTTATCCACCCAGACTTTCAGCTGCCCCAAGATCGGCAGGCTCTTTTCCTGGCAAGCGATAAACCGCTGTTCATCGTCGGCTTCCTTAAGTTCACGCTCGATCCCGTACAGCTTGTTGATCATCGTCAGTGCAATATCGGCCCGCCCGGTCTTGCCCTTGGGCTGAACCTTCTGCGCGTCCACAAATTTGCGGCGCGCATGGGCCATGCACGCCAGGCGCTCCACACCCGATTGCAACGCCAAGGCGTTATAGCCGGCGTAATCATCGGTCATGACATAACCGCGATAACTTTCCAGCAGGCGTAACGGCACCTCCTGCGCACGGCTGGTCGGGTCTCGATCCGGTTCCTTGAGGACCTGAACGCGAGTTTCATCGCAGTGGATCACCGCACTTTCTAGCAGCCGGTCACGCATCAAATTCAGCAGCGGCTGAAAGTGTTCGCAGCACTGGATGATCCAGCGCGCCAGCGTCTGACGAGGAATATCAACGCCATGTCGGCTCAGTACCGTTTCAAACCGGTGTAACGGCAAGCCATCGACGTACTTGATGGTCAGCAGCATGGCAAGAACACTCGGGCTGGCCATACTCTTTTCGATCAATTACGCCGGTTTGTCAGCGGTGACCGGTGCACTTTCACAAGCACGGCAACCGCAGGCATAGGTCAGTTCGTGTTCGGGCAGTTCGTGGATGACTTCGATACGCGGCAGATCAGCCGACAGTGGCTTGCGTTTGCCTCGGCGCGGTATCGCGGCAAAAACTTCTTCATCAGCGTCGCCAACCAACGGCATGGGTTCGCTTTCAGGCTCGTTGAACAAGGCCTATTGTGGCGTGTTGGGCTCGATGGTTTGCTCGGACTTACGCCCGAACAGACAGTCGCGCAACAGCTTGATCTGTTCTTTCAGGTCGACGATGTGGGTCTGATAAGCCTGGGCCGATTCCTCTTGGCGACTAAGTGCCTCAAGCAGCAGTTGCTTGAGCAAAACAGGATCATCAGGAAGGTCATCGGGAAGAGAAATCATGGCCCGGATTATACCGGGTCACGCCACGTAGCGCGGCGTCAAAATCTGATGAGGGCGGTTGCGCCAGAGGTCGAAACCGTCGAGCAGCCAGTTCAGTTCCTGGACGCTCAACACAATGGCCTCGTCGGTGACATCTGGAGATGTTTTGAAGCGCTCGGACTCCAGGCGCTTGAGCCAAAGACAGAAGCTGTTGCGCTCCCAATACAAAATCTTCACCCGGTTGCGGGACTTGTTGAAAAAAACAAAAAGCACCGGATCAAATACCGCCACCTTTATATCTAGCTCGACCAACGCGGCGAGACCGTCGATGGGTTTCGGAAGTCCACGGGTTTGGGGTAGAGGTACACTTTTTCGACTTTAGCATCGGGTCGCATCATGGCGGGCAAGCTCCTGAGAAAATCGGGAGCACAGCATCCGGGGTTAGCTAAGTACTTTGAATGTGAGGTTCATGGAGCGCTTACGTTCGAACCTCGCAGCCCACCGCCTTAAAGCGCTGCCCGCAACTCCCGTGGCGACAGTCCGTAATGCTTGCGAAAACGCACGGCAAACCTCGACGCCGAGGCGTAGCCACTGGCGGCGGCGATGTCGCCGATGGGGCGTGGTGTGGTTTGTAGCCAGTGCAGTGCCATGCCGAGTCTGACGTTCTCCAGGATGCTGCTGAAGCTGGCGTGTTCGTGGGTCAGTTGGCGGCGCAGGGTCGAGGCGCCGAGGTTGAGGCGTTCGGCGACGTTGGCCACGGTCCAGTCTCGGGCGGGGTTGCTCAGGATGATGTGCTGCACGCGTTCACACAGCGGGTCGTGGCGGTCCAGCAGCAGTGGCCCGGCGTAGCCGCCAAGGGCCAGGGCCAGCAGCACCGCTTCGCCGTAGTGGCTGCGCAGGGCGTCCGGTGCATCGGCGGCGATGCTGTGCAGGAGGTTTTCCCAGGCCTGGGTGGTGTGCCGATCCAGCGGCACGCACAGGTCCGCACTGGCGGTTTGCCCGGGCCGCGGGACGAGATGCTGGCTGTAGCGCGTGCTGAATGCCCGTAAGGCTGCGGTGGGAAAGACCACCACATCGGCGATGTAGTGGCCTTGCGGCCCCGGGTAATTGCTGATGCCCACTTCGCGCCCCGCCGGTAGCAGGATCAGGTGCTGGTGGCCGACCCGCATTTCGCGGTCGTCCCAATTCATGCATTTTTCACCTTGGCGGACGCGGCACAGGGCGCTGGAGAAAATCGGCACCCGCAGCAGTGCATGGGGCTGTCGGGCCCGTATGACACAGGCATCGATGCGGCTTTCACGATGCAGCAGTCCGACCGGGGCGTTCATGGGGTTAGCGTCCGTAAGTGGCGGTGAGGGTGGCCTTGGCCAGTGCGTTGGCGTTGAGCATGTAGCCCACCAGCGCGCCGCTGGCGTTGGCGTCGAGGGGCAGTTTATCGACCTTCAAGGCCCAGACGGTGAACTGATAGCGGTGGGGCTTATCGCCCACGGGCGGGCAGGCGCCGCCAAAGCCCGGCTGGCCGTAATCGGTGCGCCCTTGCACGGCTCCGGCCGGCAGGTGTTCGCCGCGCAGATTGCCGGCACCGCTGGGCAGTTGCGAGGTGCTGGCGGGCAGGTTGACCACAGTCCAGTGCCACCAGCCGCTGCCGGTGGGGGCGTCAGGGTCGTAGGCGGTGATCGCGAAGCTTTGGGTGCCGGGCGGCGGGTTGCTCCACGACAGTTGCGGGGAGGTGTTGGCGCCGTCGCAGCCGAACCCCTGGAACACTTCACGGCTGCTCAAGGGCTGGCCATCGCGGATGTCGCGGCTGCTCAGGGTGAAGTCGGCCGCATGAGCGCTGAGGCTCAAAACCATGGGAAGCGCGCTGAGCAAAAGGCGGTTTTTCATAAGGAACTCGTCTTGCGGGGTAGGAGGAAAGGCGAGTGTATGGAGAGGGCAAACCCTGCGTTGTGCCGGCACGCTCGACCATTGTGCCGAAACGCTCAGTTGCTTCTGATGGCAGGCGGGGGCTGGATCAGGCCCCGAGCTTTTCCCGCAATAACTGGGCAAAGGCATCCCGGGCGCGGTGCCCTTGCACGTCGCGATGCCAGACAAAACGGTTATCCACCGGCAGTAAGTCGTTGAAACGTTGCACGGTCAGGGTCGCCGATTGCGAGTAGCGCTCCAGCACGCCTTCGGGGATCAGCGAAACCCCGGCCCCCGCGCTGACGCAGCCGATGATGGTGCCCCAACTGGCATAGCCGGTGATCGGCAGGTTCAGGTCGTGCTTGCCCAGCCACTGCTCCAGGGCGCGGCGATAGGGGCAGCCCGCCGGCCACATGAATAGGTGTTGCCCTTGCAGGTCGCTGGGGGTGCGGATCGGCGCAGCGTTGGCGCTGGAGATCAGCACCAGCGGCTCGCGGTACAGCACCGTCTGTTGCAGCTTCGCCGGCAAGCTGTCGATGGCGACCAGGGCGCCATCGATGCGCTGGTGTTGCAGTTCTTCAAAGAGTTGCGACCAGGTGCCGGTGACCAGTTCCACAGTTACCTGCGGGTAGCGCCGGTGAAATTCGGCCAACAAGGGCGGCAGGCGCCCCCCCGCGCAGGATTCGATGGAGCCCAGGCGCAGCGGACCACTGGGTTTGGCCTGGCTGTCGACGGCGCGTTTGGCTTCATCCACCAGGGCCAGGATGCGTTCGCTGTAGCCGAGGAAGATTTCCCCGGTGGGGCTGATTTTCAGCCCACGGCCCACCCGGGTGAACAGCGGGGTGCCCAGTTCGCTTTCCAACTGCTTGAGGCGGTTGGTGATGTTGGAGGGGACGCAATGCAGGTGTTCTGCCGCGCGGGCGATGCTGCCGGTGCGGGCAACGGCTTTCACCATTTTCAGTTGGGTCAGTTCCATTGCTCATTTCTCGTGATCAATGGCCGCAGTATCCGTTAATTGTGGTGAGCTGTGGAGGGCGGGACACTGCAGTTCTTCTCCTGCCCTGTGGATACCTGTGTCGTGAAGATCTCGCCCCTGTTCAAGCTGTTGCTGGCCACCGCTGCGGTGATCCTGTGTTGGGCCTATTCGCCGGTGGGCATCCATATCGGCCTTGAGGGCTACAGCCCCGGGCACCTGGCGCTGCTGCGCTTTCTGATTGCCTCGCTGTTGATGGGCGGCATTGCACTGCTGTCGGACATCTCGCTGCCCGCTTGGCGCGACCTGCCTTGGCTGCTGGTGCTGGGGTTCTTTGCCATTGCCTTGCACCACGTCAGCCTCAACTACGGCCAGCAGGGCTTGAGTGCCGGGGCCTCCAGCGTGTTGGCCCAGTCGGCGCCGATCTTCAGCACGGTGATTGCTTTTTTCTGGCTCAGGGAGTCAGTCAGCGTATGGCGCTGGGTATGCGTGGGGGTTGGGCTGTTGGGCGCCGTGGTGGTGGTCGCCGGGGATCAGGGCCTGGGCTCGATTGAACCCCGTGGCTTGCTGGTGTTGGTGGCGGCGTTTTCCTGGGGGCTGTACTTCGTCTTGCAGCGGCGTTTTTCCGGGCGCTATGGGCTGCTGACCACGGTCTGCTACATGGTCTGGTCCGGCACGCTGTTGTTGAGCGTGTATGCGCCGGGCTTGACCCAGGCGGTGGCCCAGGCGTCCTGGCGGGTGAACCTGGCGGTGCTGTTGCTGGGGGTGTTTCCCAGTGCGCTGGCGTACCTCGCCTGGGCCTATGTGTTGGCGCGGGTCGAGGTCAGCCGGGCATCGATTGCCATGTACCTGATTCCGCCCATGGCGATGGCGCTGGCGTCGACGGTGCTCGGAGAGCGGGTGTCATCCAGCGTGCTGCTGGGGGCGGCGGTGGTGCTGGGCAGTGTGATGGCGCTGCAGTTGGAGGGGCGCTGGCGGCGGAGCCGGTTCGGGCGGCCGCGGGCGGCAGGTGTCTCGAGCACCTTGCCGGGGGCCATTCGCGAGGCCGAGGTGTTGGAGGGGCGTTAGCACCAGGGCCTGAATGAACAACGCCCCGCATAGGCGGGGCGTTGTCGTTGCGGCGGGGCGGTTCAGCTCTTTTTCTTGAACAGCCGGCCGACGAAGGCGGCGATGGCGACCACGCCGATGATGATGAACTTCTTGCCGGCCAGCAGCAGGACACCCAGCTTGGCAAACAACCCCGCCTTACTGGCGATGCCGCCGGCTACGAGGGCCGCCAGGCCGTAGGAGGCGAGCTTGTCGGTGCTGGGGTTGTAGTCGGCGTAGCGGTTGCCGTCGGTGAAGTTGGTGAAGGCCAGGACCTTGGGAATTTCCCGCTTGATGGTGGCCAGGTCGTCCATGGACGCCACGGCGTTGAGCTCCAGCACGCCCTCGCGACCCAGCACGCGGATGCTGTAGTTCAAGGTGTTGTTCTCGGCGCCTTCGGCCTTGAGTTCGCGGGCCCAGTACATCTTGTGGGACTGCGCGTCATAGCTCGGCTGTTCGGCCCAGCCCAGCAGGTGGATGGCGCCGTAGCCCTGTTCCTGACGCTGTTTGTTGTCTTCCTCGTCCTCTTCCTGCATCTGCTTGAGCAGGTCGTTGTAGTCGATCTTGGCGGCGTCGTCGTCCGAAATATGGCCGTCATTCTTGTAGCTGATGATCACGCCCCAGCCTTCTGCCGACAGTGGGCTGACGCCGCTGGGCACGATCATGCCCAGGGTGGTGAAGCCCGGCGGGTTGCCCCAGCCTTCGGTCAGCAGGCGTTCTGTGTCTTTGGGGGCGAGGTAGTAGAACTCTTTGCTCAGCTCGAGGCTGGCAATATCGCCGGGCAGTTTGACGCTGCCGTGGCGGGGGGAGAGTGAGGCCAAAAACTGTTCTTCAGTCTGGGTCTCGGTGGTGTCGCTCTCGGCTGGCTTGGCAGCGTGGGCAAAAAACGGCGCGCAGAACAGGGCCGCCATCACCATAAGAAGGCGTAGGTATTTCATCGTATTCCCTTACATTTTGTGACAAGTCGACGGGAAGGATAACGATGACGTCGCCGGGGCTCAATGATGTGTTTCCATTTATTGCATGCAGGAGGGTGTGGTGCAGGGCCTTTTTGGCCCTGTGCGCGGTCGTTGGGGGAGGGGCCAGCGCAGTGTTGTCCGGGGCAACACTGCGTTCTCCATGGGCCTGTGCAGGCGCTTCAGTCGAGGGTGAGGAACATGGCACGCAAGCGATGGCCGTCGGGGTCGAGGGCGACCAGGCTGTAGCCGAAGTCCTGGGTGTTGGGTGGCTGGGTGATGGTCATGCCCAGGGCTTTCCATTGCTGATACAGGGTGTCGACCGCTTCGCGGCTGTCCAATGCCAACGCCAGTTCGCCCCCGCCCCCGGCGGCCTGGGCGGCAGGTTGCACGGTATGGCGTGACCACAACCCAAGCTTGAGCCCGGAGTCGAGGATGAACAGGGCAAAGGTCGGCGACAAGTCCACCGGCGGCCGATCCAGCAGGCGGCTATAGAAGTGGGCGCTGGTGGCCGGGCTGTCGACGTAGAGCAAGAGGTGAGTGAGGTTGAGCATGGTGGCTGCCTGTTCCAGGTGGCTGGTGGGTAGGTCGGCAGCTTAAGGGGCGGACCTGTCAGTTCCTGTCAGGAGTCGCAAGTCATCAGCGGCCCGGGCTCAAGGGGCGAAATGGGGAGGCTCGCGATGGCCGGTGTAGCGCTGGACGATGTCGTCGATTTCCCCGGACATTTTCATTCGCAGCAGCGTGCGCAACAGGCGTTGCACGGGCAGCGCCGGGTCATTGCGCACATAGCAGCCCACCGCCTGTTCCTGAAGCAGGGCCACGCCGCGCAGTTGTTTGTCAGGGGCGCGCCCGCGGTTGTACCACTCCAGGGTCCAGAGGCTGCTGACCGCATAGGCGTAGCGGCCTATCTCGAGTTTTTGCAGCACCTGCTCCTCGTTGCGCGCGTCGTCGCGGATCAATTGGTCGCGGTCGAACAACGGCTGCAGGGTGGTGTAGGTGTAGCTGAGCACGGTGCCGATACGCTGTCGTTCCAGTTCGGCGAGGCTTACCTTTTGCGGGTGTAGGCCTTGGCTGACCAGCAGGTTGCGCTGCATGAACAGCGGAATGCTCCAGATGTAGTCGCCGGACTGGTTCGGCAGCCAGGACTGCGCGGCATAGCAGCGCACATCGACCTCACCCTGCTCCATGGCGTTTTGCACCCGGGCGCGGGCCAGGACGTGGAACTGCGCCGACATGCCGACTTGGCGAGCTAGGCTGATCATCATGTCGTGCAGGATGCCCCGGGTCGGTTGGCCCTGCTCGATCTGCACCACCGGCATGGCCCAGCTGTCCGAGATCACGAAACGCAGGGGCATTTCGTCGGCCGAGGTCCAGGCACTGATCAGTAAAAGAGCCCCCCAAGTCAAACGCATACACGCTCCGTGGTTAAAAGCACCGATCCTTGCCGTGCAAAGTGCAGCTTAGTCAGATTAGACGAGCGCGCCGGATGCAATTTGCCCCTTGCTCCGCTAGCATTACCGGCTTCCGCTTCCCAGTTGCGACGGTTTTCGATGAGTTATCAGGTTCTTGCACGTAAATGGCGTCCGCGCTCGTTCCGCGAAATGGTCGGCCAGACCCATGTGCTCAAGGCTCTGATCAATGCCTTGGACAGCCAGCGGCTGCACCACGCCTATCTGTTTACCGGCACCCGCGGGGTGGGCAAGACCACCATTGCGCGGATCATTGCCAAATGCCTGAACTGTGAAACAGGTATTACGTCCACCCCTTGTGGCACGTGCTCGGTGTGTCGCGAGATCGATGAAGGGCGCTTTGTCGACCTGATCGAGATCGACGCCGCGAGCCGGACCAAGGTCGAGGACACCCGCGAGCTGCTGGACAACGTGCAGTACGCCCCCAGCCGCGGGCGCTTCAAGGTCTACCTGATCGACGAAGTGCACATGCTGTCCAGCCACTCGTTCAACGCCCTGTTGAAGACCCTGGAAGAGCCGCCGCCCTACGTTAAATTCATCCTGGCGACCACCGACCCGCAAAAGCTGCCGGCGACCATTCTGTCGCGTTGCCTGCAATTTTCCCTGAAGAACATGACGCCCGAGCGCGTGGTCGAGCATTTGACCCACGTGCTGGGGGTGGAGAACGTGCCGTTCGAAGACGACGCCCTGTGGTTGCTGGGGCGCGCAGCAGACGGTTCGATGCGCGACGCCATGAGCCTCACCGACCAGGCGATTGCCTTCGGTGAGGGCAAGGTCATGGCGGCCGATGTACGGGCCATGCTCGGGACCCTGGACCACGGTCAGGTCTTCGATGTGTTGCACGCGCTGATCAACGGCGACGCCAAAGCCCTGCTGGAGGCCGTGCGCCACCTGGCGGAGCAGGGGCCGGACTGGAATGGCGTGCTTTCAGAAATTCTCAATGTGCTGCACCGGGTGGCCATTGCCCAGGCGCTGCCTGAAGGCGTGGATAACGGTCATGGCGATCGTGATCGGGTATTGGCCCTGGCCCAGGCGTTGCCGGCCGAGGATGTGCAGTTCTATTACCAGATGGGTTTGATCGGGCGTCGCGACTTGCCGTTGGCACCCGACCCCCGTGGCGGTTTCGAGATGGTCCTGTTGCGCATGCTGGCGTTCCGCCCGGCAGATGCCACGGACGCGCCGAGGCAGCCGCTAAAGCCAGTGGGGATCAGCCAAGCCACAGTTGATTCCGCCCAAGCCGTGGCGGGGGCAGCGTCCGCTGCGCCAGTAGTGGCGGCCGCAGCGCCGGTTGCCGCGCCTGCTGTTCCTGTGGCTCCTGTTGCCGCTGAGCCGGTACCCGCACCTGTGCCCGAGCCTCGGCCGCAGGTTGCGGTGGCCCCTGAGCTTCCGGTCGAGCCAGAGCGGGTCGAGCCGGCCCCGGTGGTCGAAGCCGTGGTCGACCTGCCTTGGAACGACCCGGTCGAGCCAGTGGTTGAGCAGCAGCCGGCGGTCGAGCCAGTGCTGGAGACCACCGCTGAGCAGCCCGAGTTGACGCCGATGCCGACGCCGACCCCGGACAGCGTGGTGCCGGACGCGCCGGAGTGGGTCAATGCGCCGGTGCCTGAGCCGAGCGTTGCCGACGTCGATGCCGCCACCCCGGGCATCGACCTGGACGACGAGCCGCCTCTGGACGAGGACTACATCGAGCCCGACATGGACTCGGCCTACAGCTACCTGGACGAACTGGCCAGCGAGCATGCGGCGGATCCGGAGCCCGAGCCTGAACCCTTGCCTGCTGCGCAGCCTGCAACCGGCCTGGCCCTGGAGTGGCTGGAGCTGTTCCCGAAGTTGCCGATTTCCGGCATGACCGGCAGCATCGCCGCCAACTGCACCCTGATGGCCGTGGACGGCGACAGCTGGTTGCTGCACCTGGACCCGGCCCACAGCGCCCTGTTCAACGCCACACAGCAGCGCCGCCTCAACGATGCCCTGAACCAGCACCTGCAGCGGACCCTGACCCTGAGCATCGAGCTGATCAAGCCCGAGCAGGAAACCCCGGCCCAGGCGGCGTCGCGTCGCCGGGCCAATCGCCAGCGCGAAGCCGAGGAGTCGATCCACGGCGATCCGTTCATCCAGCAGATGGTGCAGGAGTTCGGCGCGGTGGTGCGTCACGATACTATTGAACCTGTCGAGGCCCTGGCCAGTCAGGGCTAATAACTGAAGGGCGCCGGGCTGTAATCGCCGGGCGCTGTTTTTATCCAAGTACTTGAGGTGATTCCCATGATGAAAGGTGGCATGGCCGGCCTGATGAAGCAGGCGCAGCAGATGCAGGAAAAAATGGCCAAGATGCAGGAAGAACTGGCCAACGCTGAAGTCACCGGCAAGGCCGGCGGCGACATGGTCACCGTGGTCATGACCGGTCGTCACGACATCAAGCGCGTGAGCATCGATCCAAGCCTGCTCGAAGGCGTCAGCGAAGACGACCGTGAAGTGCTGGAAGACCTGTTTGCCGCCGCCGTCAACGACGCGGTGCGCAAGATCGAAGCCAACAGCCAGGACAAGATGTCCGGCATGACCGCGGGCATGCAACTGCCACCGGGCATGAAGCTGCCCTTCTGATTCGCCCAGGCGTATTGGATGGATGACATGAAATGCCAGGCCTTGAGCCTGGCATTTTTGTTTGCGGCCGCGGTGGCTGAAAACATCGAACGCCCTCAGCCAATCATGGTCTGCACCCTGTAGCAGCTGATTTCTTCATCCACAAAGGAGCCTCCCCGATGCCCCAAGCATTGACCCTCAACCAGCGTATCGTCCTGGTGTCCCGCCCCCAGGGCGCGCCGGTCCCGGAGAACTTTCGCCTGGAACGCGAGGCGCTGCCGGACCTGGCAGACGGCCAGGTCTTGCTCAAGACCCTGTACCTGTCCCTGGACCCTTACATGCGTGGACGCATGAGTGACGCGCCGTCCTACGCGGCCCCGGTCGAACTCAATGAGGTCATGACCGGCGGCGCCGTGAGCCGGGTCGAGCGTTCCCTCAACCCGAAATTCCAGGAAGGCGATCTGGTGGTGGGTGCCACCGGCTGGCAAAGCCACAGCATCTCTGACGGCCGCAACCTGGTACCCGTGCCCTCCGGGCTGCCCAGCCCGTCCATGGCCCTGGGGGTGCTGGGCATGCCCGGCATGACCGCTTACATGGGTCTGATGGACATCGGCCAGCCCAAAGCCGGGGAAACCCTGGTGGTCGCGGCAGCCTCGGGCGCCGTTGGCTCGGTGGTCGGGCAGGTGGCCAAGCTCAAGGGGCTGCGTGTGGTGGGCGTTGCAGGAGGGGCGGACAAGTGCCGCTACGTGGTTGAGGAGTTGGGGTTCGATGCGTGCATCGATCACAAGAGCCCGGACTTCAGCGATGAGTTGGCCCAGGCCTGCCCCAAAGGCGTGGACATCTACTTTGAAAACGTCGGCGGCAAGGTCTTCGACGCAGTGCTACCGCTGCTCAATGCCAAGGCGCGGATTCCTCTGTGCGGCCTGATCGCCCAGTACAACGCCCAGGATGTGCCCGCCGGGCCGGACCACTTGCCCCTGCTGCAGCGTGCGTTGCTGACCAAGCGTGTGCGCATCCAAGGGTTTATCGTGTTCGACGATTACGGTGATCGCCAGCCCGAATTCATCAGCGCCATGGCGCCCTGGGTACGGGACGGCAAGATCAAGTTCAAGGAAGACGTGGTGGAGGGGCTCGAGCAAGCGCCGGAGGCCTTTATCGGTCTGCTGGAAGGACGCAACTTCGGCAAGTTGGTGGTGCGGGTCGCCGAAGCCTGAGCATTTGACGCTGGTCAGAGGCGCGGGTATAAACCGCGTCTCGTTGTTTAGTCGGACCTTTGCCCATGAGCTTCAGCCCCCTGATTCGCCAACTGATCGACGCCTTGCGCACCTTGCCGGGCGTGGGTCAGAAAACCGCCCAGCGCATGGCCCTGCAACTGCTGGAGCGTGACCGCAGCGGCGGCTCCCGACTGGCGCAAGCCTTGAGCCAGGCCATGGAAGGGGTCGGGCACTGCCGGTTGTGCCGCACCCTGACGGAAGACGACCTGTGCCCGCAATGTGCCGACACCCGTCGCGATGACACCCTGCTGTGCGTGGTGGAGGGGCCGATGGATGTGTATGCCGTGGAGCAGACCGGTTATCGCGGTCGTTACTTCGTGCTTAAGGGCCACCTGTCGCCGCTCGACGGCCTGGGGCCGGAGGCGATTGGCATTCCGCAATTGCTGGCGCGGATCGAGGAGCAAGGCAGCTTCACCGAAGTGATCCTGGCCACCAACCCCACCGTCGAAGGTGAAGCAACGGCCCATTACATCGCCCAATTGCTCCACCACAAAGGCCTGGTGGCCTCGCGCATCGCCCATGGCGTGCCTTTGGGTGGCGAGCTGGAGCTGGTGGATGGCGGGACCCTCGCGCATTCCTTTGCCGGGCGTAAACCCATCGCCCTGTAACGCGGTTGGTAGGCGCCGGCTGGCCGGCAAACGCGAACAACGCAGAGTATCTTGATAACCAAGCAAGCGCTTGGTAAGTTCCCTCGACCCTTCAGAGGAGCTTGCCGATGTCTGCCTGCCAGGAATACTTCGACCCTAGCCATCAGTTGGTCCGCGACAGCGTTCGCCGTTTCGTCGAGCGTGAAATTCTTCCCGAGATCGATCAATGGGAAGAGGCGGCGAGCTTCCCTCGGGAGCTGTACCTCAAGGCCGGTGCCGCCGGAATTCTCGGTATCGGCTATCCCGAATCGCTGGGGGGCAGCCATGAAGGCGACCTGTTCGCCAAGATTGCCGCCAGCGAAGAGCTGATGCGCAGTGGCTCCGGTGGTTTGGTGGCAGGCTTGGGGTCTTTGGATATCGGCCTCCCGCCGATCGTCAAATGGGCCCGCCCCGAGGTGCGTGAGCGTGTGGTGCCCCAGGTGCTCTCCGGGGCCTGCATCAGCGCCTTGGCGGTCACTGAGCCCAGCGGTGGTTCGGATGTGGCCAACCTGCAAACCCGCGCTGTGCGCGAGGGCGACGTTTACCGTGTCAGCGGCAGCAAGACTTTTATCACCAGTGGCGTGCGCGCGGATTTCTACACCGTCGCGGTGCGCACTGGCGAGCCGGGTTTCGGCGGCATCAGCCTGCTGTTGATCGAGAAGGGCACCCCGGGATTCACCGTCGGTCAGCCCCTGAAGAAGATGGGCTGGTGGGCGTCGGACACCGCCGAGCTGTTCTTTGATAACTGCCGGGTGCCGGTGGGCAACTTGATTGGGGCGGAAAACATGGGCTTCGCCTGCATCATGGGCAACTTCCAGAGCGAGCGTTTGGCCTTGGCGCTGATGGCCAACATGACCGCGCAACTGGCACTGGAAGAAAGCCTGAAGTGGGCACGGCAGCGCGAAGCCTTCGGCAAGCCCATTGGCAAATTCCAGGTGCTCAAGCATCGCTTGGCGGAAATGGCCACGGCGCTGGAGGTATCGCGGGAATTCACCTATCGCCAGGCGGCGAAGATGGCGGCGGGCAAGAGCGTGATCAAGGAAATTTCCATGGCCAAGAACGTTGCCACCGATACCGCCGATCGCATCACCCATGACGCCGTGCAGATCCTCGGGGGCATGGGTTACATGCGTGACAGCCTGGTGGAGCGCCTGTACCGCGACAACCGGATCCTCTCCATCGGAGGTGGGACCCGTGAAGTGATGAATGAAATCATCAGCAAGCAGATGGGGCTCTGACTGCGCAGGTTCGCCCGTCTTCGGCTGAAGCGGGCTGCCTGCGAGTGGGGTAGGGCGTTTAGCGTTCGGTCAGGGAAAACTGGGTCAGGCAAAAGGTCGGGATGCCCATGTCTTCCAGCTTTTGCGAGCCGCCCAGTTCCGGCAGGTCGATGATGGCCGCGGCTTCGAAGATTTTCGCCCCCATGCGTCGCACCAGGTTGGCGGCAGCGATCAGGGTGCCACCGGTGGCGATCAGGTCATCGAACATCAACACCGAGTCGCCTTCGCACAGGCTGTCGGCATGGACTTCGAGATAGGCTTCGCCGTACTCGGTCTGATAGCCCTCGGCGAGCACATCGGCCGGCAGCTTGCCTTGCTTGCGGAACAGGATCAGCGGTTTGTTCAACTGGTAGGCAATGATCGAACCGATCAGGAAGCCACGGGCGTCCATGGCGCCGATGTGGCTGAAGTCTTCTTCGACATAACGCTGGGCGAAACTGTCGGCCACCAGGCGCAAGGCCTTGGGCGATTGGAACAGCGGGGTGATGTCGCGGAAGATCACGCCCGGCTTGGGAAAGTCGATGACGGGGCGGATCAGGGATTTGATATCGAAGGGGTCGAAGGCCATTTTCGGAGTGTCCTGGCGGGCAAATGAGCCGCGCCAGTATAACCGCGGCTGGGCCACTTGGCTCAGCCGCAAACCGCCAGGGTCAGCCTTCCAGGGAGCCGCCAGCCAGGGCGCAGAGCTGGATCGGGTCGAGGATGTGCACTTCCTTGCCCTCGGCCGCCAGCAACTCGTTCTGCTGGAAGCGCGTGAACACACGGGACACGGTCTCGACCGCCAGGCCCAGGTAGTTGCCGATTTCGTTGCGCGACATGCTCAGGCGGAACTGGTTGGCCGAGAACCCACGGGCCCGGAAACGCGCCGACAGGTTGACCAGGAAGGTGGCAATGCGTTCGTCGGCGGTCTTTTTTGACAGCAGCAGCATCATTTGTTGATCGTCGCGAATTTCGCGGCTCATTACACGCATCAGTTGCCGGCGCAGTTGAGGCAACTGCAGGGCCAGTTCATCGAGGCGTTCAAAGGGGATTTCACAGACAGAGGTGGTTTCCAGTGCCTGGGCCGACACCGGGTGGCTTTCGGTGTCGACGCCGGACAGGCCCACCAGTTCGCTGGGAAGGTGGAAGCCGGTGATTTGCTCTTCGCCGCTGTCGCTCAGGCTGAAGGTTTTCAGTGCTCCGGAACGAACGGCATACACGGAATCGAATTTATCGCCTTGGCGGAAAAGGAACTCGCCTTTCTTGAGCGGGCGGCCACGTTTGACGATGTCGTCCAGCGCATCCATGTCTTCCAGATTCAAAGAAAGTGGCAGGCAGAGGGGGGCCAGGCTGCAATCCTTGCAATGGGCCTGGTTGTGAGCGCGCAGTTTAACTGGCTCGGACATTCTAGAATCCTTGTGGGAAAACACACATAAGCCGTAAGGGTAACTCACGGGAGGAGGTTCCGGCCAGTCCATGGCGTATTGGCGCTTAGTCGTAAAGCAATACCTTTTGGGGTCGATAACCCGGTATCTGAAACAACATCGAGTGCCTCCTTTATGCCCCCAATTGGCGGTATTACCAATGGCAACAGTCACTTGCAGGCGACCGGCGACGCCTTGGCGGACTCGGCCAGTTCACCCTTGGAGCTATCGCCCCTGGCTGAGCATGCCCAGTCGGCGCAGAGCGTCAAAGTGTCGCTGTCCGGTGTAGGCCTGCAGCGGGCAGCGGCGTCCAGTGCCGATGACCGCGATATCGAAGAGAGCGGTCTGCCCGAGAATATTCAGAACATTCTCAAAATGATTCGCAAACTGAAGCAGCAAATCGCCGAAAAACTCGCCGAGCTGCAAGCCGTGATGGCCAATCGGCGCCTGTCGCCCGAAGAGTCCCAGGCCAAGGTGGCCGCCCTGCAATCGGCAATGGCCGGTCTCAACGCTGGTTTGATGACCGCCAACATGGCGCTGGCCAAAGCCTTGAAAGAGGCCGGGCTGAGCCCTGAACTGCTGATGAAAGCGGCATCCCTGGCGATGAAGTCCTAGATCACCCGGGAAAACCGCTGGCGGTTCTGCTGCCCCAAGTAGGCATCGAACACCATGCACACCGAGCGCACCAACAAGCGCCCGGCCGGCAGGACCTGGATCTGCTGAGGGCCCAGTTCGATCAGGCCGTCGCTGGCCATGGCTTGCAACTGCGGCCATAGCTCATTGAAGTACCCGCGAAAGTCGATGTTGAAGGCCCGCTCGATGTCCTCGAAGCGCAGACTGAAGTTGCAGATCAGTTGCTGAATCACCTCGCGGCGCAGGCGGTCATCGGTGTTGCACACCAGGCCCCGGCTGGTGGCCAGTTGCGCGCCGGCCAGGGCGTTCTGGTATTGAGTCAGGTCGCTGCTGTTCTGGCAGTACAGATCGCCAATCTGGCTGATGGCCGACACCCCAAGCCCGATCAGGTCGCAATGGCCGTGGGTGGTGTAGCCCTGGAAGTTGCGTTGCAGGGTCGACTCTTCCTGAGCGATGGCCAGCTCGTCGTCCGGCAGGGCGAAATGGTCCATGCCGATGTAGCGATAGCCGGCAGCAGTCAGTTGTTCGATGGTGCGTTGCAGCATCTGCAGTTTGTCGGCAGCGGCTGGCAAATCGTTGCTGTTGATCCGCCGCTGGGGCATGAAGCGCTCCGGCAGGTGGGCATAGTTGAACACCGAGAGTCGGTCCGGTTGCAGGCTGATGACTTCTTCCACGGTGCGCGCAAAGTTGTCGGGCGTCTGTTTTGGCAGGCCGTAGATCAGGTCGATGTTGATCGAGCGAAACTGCAAGGTCCGTGCGGCCTCGATCACTGCGCGGGTTTCCTCCAGGCTCTGCAGGCGATTGACTGCCCGCTGCACGGCTGGGTCGAGGTCCTGCAGGCCGATACTCACACGGTTGAAGCCCAGTTCCCGCAGCAGGCCCATGGTCGACCAGTCGGCCTCTCGTGGGTCGATCTCGATGCCGTAGTCGCCCGAGTCGTCGTCCAGCAGGTTGAAGTGCTTGCGCAGGTGTGTCATCAACTGACGCAGTTCGTCGTGGCTGAGAAAGGTCGGGGTGCCGCCGCCAAAGTGCAGTTGCTCCACCTTCTGTGACGGGTCCAGGTGGCAGGCGATCAGTTGGATCTCCTGCTCCAGGCGCTGCAGATAGGGCTGGGCGCGGCCGCGGTCCTTGGTGATGACTTTATTGCAGGCGCAGTAGTAGCAAATGTTCGCGCAAAACGGCACGTGGACATACAGCGACAGTGGGCGCAAGACTTTGCGGCTGTCGCGCAGGCGTGCAGCAGGTCGAAGCTGCCGACCTGGCTGTTGAATTGAACGGCGGTCGGATAGGAGGTGTAGCGTGGTCCCGCCAGGTCATAACGGCGGATCAGATCTGAGTCCCAACGAATGGCGTCGAGCATGCGGGAATTCCCCCGGATAGGCTGGCAGTGTTCGCGAGTCTATGAGCTTCATGGGGAGGCCATCTTGATTTGTATCAAGGGTGTTCAGAGGCTGGAAAGCCCGTTGGGCCCTGATGCATCGGGCGGCTGGCGCTGAGTTTAATGCCCCATCAACCAGTGCTGGTGGGGCCCAGGCAAGGTCCAGAGGCCGAACAACATCACTAGCAGGCCGCCGGCCATGCGCACACTGCGTTTGCGCAGCAGGGCCGTGACTCGTTCGGCGGCCAGGCCCGTGGCCAGCAGCACCGGCCAGGTACCTAGGCCGAACGCCAGCATCAGCAGGGCGCTATCGATGGCATTGCCCTGGCTGGCGGCCCACAGCAGGGTGCTGTAGACCAGCCCGCAAGGCAGCCAGCCCCACAGGGCACCGAGCAGCAGGGCGCGGGGCAGGCTGGAGACTGGCAGCAGCCGGTTGGCCACGGGTTGAATGTGCCGCCACAGGCCGCGTCCAAGGCTTTCAATCCGGGTCAGGCCGCTCCACCAGCCCGCCAGGTACAAGCCCATGGTGATCAACAGCAGCCCGGCCAGGTAGCGCAAGAACAACGCCGCGGGGCTGCTGGCCACCGCCCAGCCGGCCAGGCCGATCAACAGGCCGGCGCTGGCGTAACTGAGGATACGCCCCAGGTTGTAAGCCAGCAGCAGGCGAAACCGCCGGCTGCGTTGCTCCTTGGGAATGGCCAGGGTCAGGGCGCCCATCAGGCCACCGCACATGCCCAGGCAATGCCCACCCCCCAGCAGGCCGAGGATCAGGGCTGACACCAGCAGCGGCGCCAGCTCAAGCACGGGGCGGCGCCTGGTCGTTGTCGGTTGGGCGTTCTGCTTTGGACGGGTTGTTGGCCTGGTCCACGGCAGCGGTGTGGTTGGGATCTTGGTCGTCAAACAGAATGCTGTGGGCCGGGCCGTCGAGGTCGTCGTACTGGCCGCTGTCCACCGCCCAGAAGAAGATGTACACGGCGATGGCCACGATCAGCAGGGCGGCGGGAATCATCACGTAGAGGGCGGGCATCTGGACTCCAGGCGCGTGCGGCTCAGGCCGGCAACGGGCGGGTTTCTGACAAGGTGGCAGGCTACGGCACGCGAGGCATGCGGGTCAGGCGCAACGCATTGAGTACCACGGTCAAGGAGCTGACGGACATACCGATTGCCGCCCAGATGGGGGTGATCCAGCCGAGGGCGGCGAACGGCAACATGAGGCCATTGTACAGGCCTGCCCACAGCAGGTTCTCGATGATCACTCGACGGGTGCGTCGCGCCAGACCGAAGGCCTGTACCAAGGCGTCCAGGCGGTTGGACAAGAGCACCGCGTCCGCGCTGGTTTTCGCCAGGTCAGTGGCCGATCCCATGGCCACGCTGATGTCCGCCGCCGCCAGCACGGGTACGTCGTTGACCCCGTCGCCGAGCATCAGCACCTTGCGCCCTTGCCGATGCAGGTCTTGCAGTACCTGCAACTTGTCATCGGGGCGCAGGCCGCCACGGGCCTGGTCAATCCCAAGCTCTGCCGCAACACTGGCGACCATCGGCGAGCTGTCGCCGGACAGCAGCAGGGTCTGCCAGCCTCGGGCCTTGCAGGCCGCCAGCAGGGCCGGGGCGTCGGCCCGCAGGCGGTCGTCGAGGACCAGCCAGGCCAGGGCGCCTTGAGCGTCACCGAGCAGCAGCCATTGGCCGGCTTCTTCAGGCATCGGCGGGACCGCGCAGCCGCTGAGCTCACAGACAAACGCCGGTTGGCCGATCCGCAGGCGTTGCTCGCCGACCTGGCCTTCGAGGCCAAGCCCGGGCGCGCTGGTGACGTCTTCGGCAGCCTGCGGCGCTCGACCGAAAGCACGGGCAATTGGGTGTTCGGAACGATTTTCCAGGGCCGCAGCCAGGCCCAGGCACTGGTCGCTGTCCAGGTCGCGCAACGGGCGGATGGCGCGCAAGGCCAGGCGCCCCTCGGTGAGGGTCCCGGTCTTGTCGAAAATCACCGTGTCGATCTGGTTCAAGCCTTCCAGCACATGGCCGCGGGTCAGCAGCAGGCCGAGTTTGTGCAAGGTGCCGGTGGCCGCGGTCAAGGCGGTCGGCGTTGCCAGGGACAGCGCGCAAGGGCAGGTGGCGACCAGCATCGCCAGGACAATCCAGAAGGCTCGGGACGGATCCAGCTCCCACCACAACAGGCCGATGGCGGCCGCAGCAATCAGCGACAGCAGGAGAAACCACTGGGCGGCGCGATCGGCGATTTCCGCCAGCCGGGGTTTTTCCGCCTGGGCGCGATCCAGCAGGCGCACGATGGCCGAGAGGCGAGTGTCCTGGCCCAGGGCCAGGACTTCCACGGTCAGCGCGCCTTCGACGTTCAGCGTGCCGGCGGTGACCGCATCGCCCTGGTTGCGCGGTTGTGGCAGGTATTCGCCGGTGAGCAGGGATTCGTCAATGCTCGACTGGCCGTCGAGGATCTTGCCGTCCGCCGGCAGGATGGCGCCGGGGTGCACCAACACCCGATCCCCCAGGCGCAGCTCACTGAGCAGGATGCGTTCGCTCTGGCCGTCGTCGCTCAAGCGCAGGCATGAAGCCGGCAGCAGGTTGACCAGTTGCGCGGTGGCCGCGGCAGTGCGCTCCCGGGCCCGGCGCTCCAGGTAACGGCCGGCCAGCAGGAATAGGGCGAACATGCCTACGGCATCGAAATACAGCTCGCCGACGCCGGTGATGGCACTCCAGATTCCGGCCAAGTAAGCCGCGCCGATGGCCAGGGACACCGACACGTCCATGGTCAGGTGGCGGGTTCGCAGGTCGCGCATGGCGCCCTTGAAGAACGGCGCACAGCTATAGAAGACGATGGGGGTGGTGAGGAACAGCGCGACCCAGCGCAGGATGGTGTGCAGCTCCGGGCTCAGGTCGATATTGAATTCTGGCCATGTGGCCATGGTTGCCATCATCGCCTGGAACCACAGCAGGCCCGCTACGCCCAGTTGGCGCAGCGCCAGGCGGTTTTCGCTGGCCAGTTGTTCGCTGGCGCGGTCGGCTTGGTAGGGGTGGGCGGCGTAACCGATCTGGCGCAGCTCGCTGAGCACCTGGCTCAAGGGCAGGTCACTGTCGGCCCAGCGCACGTGCAGGCGGTGGTTGGACAGATTCAGCCGCGCCTCGGCCACGGCTGGCAGGCTGCGCAGGTGTTTTTCGATTAGCCAGCCACAGGCGGCGCAACTGATGCCTTCCATCAACAGGGTGGTTTCTGCCAGTTCACCGTCATGACGCACAAAGGGCTGCTGCACGTCGGGGCGGTCATAGAGCGCCAGCTCGTCCACCAGTTGCACCGGCAGGGCTTGGGGGTTGGCGGAAGCTTCACTGCGATGGCTGTAGTAGCTCTCCAGGCCGCCGGCGACGATCGCCTCGGCCACGGCCTGGCAGCCTGGGCAGCAGAATTCACGGTTGGCGCCAAGAACGACGGCGGTGAACCGGCTGCCGGCAGGGACCGGCAGGGCGCAGTGGTAACAGGGCAGGGGCTCGGTCATCGGGATTCTATATCGTCTGGAAGGGCGTCATCGCCGACAAGCCGACCCCTGCACAGAGGGGCGGCTTGCCGGCGATGGTCAGGCGCTTACTTCTTCAGGTCTTCCGCGCCTTGCAGCGGCTCGTCGCCCAGCAGCAGGTCCTTGTCGTGGCTGACCTGCTCTTCTTCGAACATGCGCCAGGTTTTTTCACCTTCCACTCCCAGCAATTCGACAAAGCGCCGGCCTTCGATCCGGTCGGTCAGTTGGCCAATGTAGCGGCCTTGCTCGGTTTCACTGCGGGTCAGGCTGATCTTGCGATCTTTCTCGGGCTGGGTTGGGGAAATCAGATTCAGCTCCAGGGTCTTGGGCTGGCTGTTGCCACTCAAGCGCAACTCGACTTCGCCGGTCACTTCGTCCAGGTGCACGCTGGCGCGCATCTGCAGGGTCTGGGCCAGCAGTTCACGGTCGAGGGAGCGGTTGATGCCTTTTCCGGCTTCGTAATAGTTGTCGTTGACCAGGTTGTCCGGGTTGTTCACGGCGATGGTCACCATGGACAGGGTCAAGGTCACCGAGCAGGCGAGGATACCGATGATGATCCAGGGCCAGAGGTGCTTGTACCAGGGGCTTGTGGCGGTGGCTGTGGGCATGATCACTTCTCTTTAACGAACTTGTGGGCCGATGAAGCGGCTTTTGGCTTCAACGTGGACGCTGTCATCGTCGGCGTCCTTGAGGATGAACTTCACTTCGTTGGCGCTCGAGGGCAGTTGCTCAGGGGCGCTGGAGAGCTCCACCGGCATGCTGACGATATCGCCGGCGGCCACGTGGATCTCGCGCTTGCCTTGCAGCTTGAGGTCCGGCAGGCCCGAGGCGTCCAGCACATAGGTGTGGTCGCGCTGGTCCTTGTTCATGATCTTCAGGCTGTAGACGTTCTCGATCCGGCCTTCGGCGTTCTCGCGGTACAGGACCCGGTCCTTGCTGACGTCGAAACCCACCAGCGAGCGCATGAAGAACGCCGTCACCAGCAGGCTGATCATGGCCAGCAGCACCAAGGCATAGCCGATCAGGCGCGGACGCAGTTTATGGGTTTTCTGCCCGGAGAGGTTGTGCTCGGTGGTGTAGCTGATGAGGCCGCGGGGGTACTCCATCTTGTCCATGATGCTGTCGCAGGCGTCGATGCAGGCGGCGCAGCCAATGCACTCGATTTGCAGGCCGTCCCGAATGTCGATACCCGTAGGGCAGACCTGGACGCACATGGTGCAGTCGATGCAGTCACCCAGGCCCTGCGCCTTGTAGTCGGCGCCTTTCTTGCGGGGGCCACGGGTCTCGCCGCGGCGTGGGTCGTAGGAAACGATCAGGGTGTCTTTGTCGAACATCACGCTCTGGAAGCGCGCATAGGGGCACATGTAGATGCACACTTGCTCGCGCAGCCAGCCGGCGTTGCCGTAGGTGGCGAGGGTGAAGAAGCCCACCCAGAAGTACGACCAGCCATCGGCCTGGCCGGTGAAGAACTCGATGACCAGTTCACGAATGGGTGAGAAGTAGCCGACAAAGGTCATGCCGGTGACAAAGCCGATCAGCAGCCACAGGCTATGTTTGCCCAGTTTGCGCAGGAACTTGTTAGCGCTCATGGGCGCTTTGTCGAGTTTGATGCGTTGGTTGCGGTCGCCTTCAGTGACCTTTTCGCACCACATGAAAATCCACGTCCAGACGCTTTGCGGGCAGGTGTAGCCGCACCACACGCGGCCAGCGTAAACCGTGATGAAGAATAGGCCGAAGGCGGCGATGATCAGCAGCCCGGAGAGCAGGATGAAGTCCTGGGGCCAGAAGGTGGCGCCGAAGATGAAGAATTTTCGCTCCGGCAGGTTCCACCAGACGGCCTGGTGGCCACCCCAGTTGAGCCAGACGGTGCCGAAGTACAGGAGGAACAGACCGGCGCCACCCATCATCCGCAGGTTGCGGAAGAGACCGGTGAAGGCGCGTGTGTAGATTTTTTCCCGGGAGGCGTAGAGGTCGACGCTTTGAGTCGTGTTTTTGGCAGGCGGTGTAACGTCGTGTACAGGAATCTGATTGCTCATCATTGCATCCCACGGCAGTGGAAAAATGCCCCGATCAGTACGTGCCGATCGCGGTCAAAAAGAGGTCTTGCAGTGGCGCAATGATACGCCTGTCCCTCTGGCGCACGGGTGCGACCTTTGGTCGCGTTGGGGGAAATCAATTGATAGTGTAATGACTTGAATCAATTGACATGTGCAGTATGGACGGTTTTCAGCGCCCCACGCTTCAATCCTGCCACGGATTGAGCAGGCGTACGCCGCAATGTTCGAAGTCTGCCACGTTGCGCGTAACCACGGTCAGCCCGTGGACCAGAGCGGTCGCAGCAATTAATGCACCGCACTCGTTGCTGCGGTCCGCTATGTGCAATTGAGCGCAGCGCAACGCCACTTCATTGTCGATGGGCAGAATGCGCCCCGTGACAGCTAGCAGCACTCGGCGTTCCAGCCAAGAGCGTAGCAACGCACCTTGATCCGGGTCGCGGCGCTCCACCCGCAGTATTCCGGTTTCCAGTTCCAGCAAGGTGATGGCCGAGAGAAACAGCCGGTTCGGCGTTATGCCATGGGCCCAGACCTTGACCCCATGATTGGCGTTGGGCTTGCGCAGTTCGGAGATCAAGTTGGTGTCGAGCAGGAACATCAGGTCAGGTCCGTTTCGCGAGGAGAAATCGCTGCGCGCTCCGTGCTGAATTCGATGTCTGCCACCTCCGGCATGCTCAACATCTCGACGATGCTGACATTGAGGCCGCTTGTGTCCTGGTTGAACACGCGACTGGAAAGTGTGGTGATGGTCGGGGCCTGCCTGCTGGGTCAATGTAGAAACGTTACTGTCGCGCCTCTGATCAAACAATTATCCAGCGGGGCAGGGCGACATAAGGTTAGTTGTACCAGGTAAAAAAACGCCCCGCCAATGCTGATTGGCGGGGCCGTTCGGTGTTGCGTTCAGGCGTGTGCCTTACTTGGCTTCTTCCGCCTTGTCACCGTGGGACAGGCTATAGACGTAAGCCGCCAGCAGGTGAACCTTGTCGTTGCCTTGCAGTTGTTCCTGGGCAGGCATCTGGCCCTGGCGGCCGTAACGGATGGTCTGCTGCAGTTGCGCGAAGCTCGAACCGTAGATAAAGGCGCCCGGGTGAGTCAGGTTTGGGGCGCCCATTGCTGGGGTGCCTTTACCTTCCGGCCCGTGGCACACGGCGCAGTTAGCGGCGAACAGCTTCTGGCCGTTGGCTGGGTCGGCTTTTACGCCTTCAGGCAGTTTGCGGCCGTCGAGGTTGGTCAGGACAAACGCTGCGACATCGCTGACGCCTTGCTCTTTGATCACGTCCAGCCAGGCCGGCATAACTGCATGGCGACCGCCCATGATGGTGGTCTTGATGGTTTCCGGCTCACCACCCCAGCGCCAGTCGGCGTCGGTCAGGTTCGGGAAGCCATAGGCCCCCTTGGCGTCGGAACCGTGGCACACCGAGCAGTTGGAGGCGAACAGGCGACCGCCCATTTTCAGGGCTTGCGGGTCCTTGGCCACTTCTTCAATGGGCATCGATGCGAATTTGGCGAAAATCGGCCCAAACTTGGCGTCCGACTTGGCCATTTCCTTTTCCCACTCGTGCACACCGGTCCAGCCTGACTGGCCGTTGGCGAACTCGGTTTTCTTGTCGTTATCCAGGTAGGCGTAGCCCGGCAACAGGCCTTTCCAGTTACCCAGGCCCGGGTACAGCACCAGGTAACCCAGGGCGAAGATGATGGTGCCGACAAACAGCATGAACCACCATTTCGGCAGCGGGTTGTCGTACTCCTCGATCCCGTCGAACGAGTGGCCAACCGTCTCGTCGGTCTGCTCGGCGCGCTGGCCCTTGCGGGTCGACAGCAGCAGCCAGGTCAGGGCGAAGATGGTACCCAGACTGAGGACTGTGACGTACAGACTCCAGAACGTAGTCATTCTTTGTTACTCCTAGAAGCTTGCTCGACGTGCTTGATGGCTTCGGGATCATCCGCGAAGGGCAACAAGGTCGCGTCTTCAAACTCGGACTTGCGTTTGGGGCTGAACACCCACAGCGCCAGGCCGATGAAGGCCACCATCACTACAACGGTGCCCAGGCCTCGAATCATCCCGATATCCATCTAGATCACCGTTTGCTTTTGATGATGGTGCCCAGGCCTTGCAGATAGGCCACCAGCGCGTCCATTTCGGTTTTGCCCTTCACAGCATCCTTGGCGCCGGCGATGTCTTCGTCGGTGTAAGGGACGCCGAGCGTGCGCAAGACTTCCATTTTCTTCGCGGTGTCTTTGCCGTCGAGCTTGTTTTCCACGAGGAACGGGTAAGCCGGCATTTTCGACTCGGGCACCACGTTGCGCGGGTTGTACAAGTGCGCACGCTGCCAATCATCGGAGTAACGACCGCCTACGCGGGCCAGGTCCGGACCGGTACGTTTGGAACCCCAGAGGAACGGGTGATCCCAGACGCTTTCACCGGCCACCGAGTAGTGGCCATAACGTTCGGTTTCAGCACGGAACGGACGGATCATCTGCGAGTGGCAGCCGACACAGCCGTTGGCGATGTAGACGTCGCGGCCTTCCAGTTCCAGTGCGGTGCGCGGCTTCATGCCTTCCACCGGCTTGTTGGTGACGTCCTGGAAGAACAGCGGGACGATTTGTGTCAGGCCGCCGATGCTGACGGCGATGACCATGAAGAAGGCCAGCAGGCCGATATTCTTCTCGACTACTTCGTGCTTCATCAGTGAGCTCCAACTACAGCGATCTGAGCGGCGGCTTCGGCTTCAGCCGGGTTCGAGGCGCGAACGGTGCGGAACACGTTGTAGGCCATGAACAGCATGCCGGAGGCAAAGAACGCACCGCCCAGGGCACGAACGATAAAGCCCGGGTGGCTGGCTTGCAGCGCTTCGACGAAGGAATAGGTGAGGGTGCCGTCGTCGTTGATTGCACGCCACATCAGGCCTTGGGTGATGCCGTTGACCCACATCGAAGCGATGTAGAGCACGGTACCGATGGTCGCGAGCCAGAAGTGGGTGTTGATCAGGCCGATGCTGTGCATCTGCGCACGCCCGAAGAGTTTCGGGATCATGTGGTACAGGGCGCCGATGGAGATCATCGCGACCCAGCCCAGGGCGCCGGCGTGTACGTGGCCGATGGTCCAGTCGGTGTAGTGGGACAGGGAGTTGACGGTCTTGATCGCCATCATCGGACCTTCAAAGGTCGACATGCCGTAGAACGCCAAGGACACCACCAGGAAGCGCAAGATCGGGTCGGTGCGCAATTTATGCCAGGCGCCCGACAGGGTCATCATGCCGTTGATCATGCCGCCCCAGCTTGGCGCCAGCAGGATGATTGACATGGCCATGCCCAGGGACTGTGCCCAATCCGGCAATGCGGTGTAGTGCAGGTGGTGCG
>NZ_JALQCW010000031.1 GCF_023241715.1 Pseudomonas morbosilactucae | reverse complement strand
TGCCCCACGTTATTGGTAGGCGCCGGCTTTTGTAGGAGCTGGCTTGCCAGCGATAGGGTCCTCAAGCCCAACACCAGTCTTGGAATCGCCATCGCCGGCAAGCCGGGCTCCTACAGGTTTTTGCTGTCAGCGGGAACAAAAAAGCCCTGAACTGGGATGACCGGTTCAGGGCTTTTTGTTTTAGCGCTTAAGGCTTAACGACGACGGAACAGCGGCAGCGGTTCGTCGGTGGCGGCCTGGTAGGTCACCGAAAAGTCCTTGAGGCTTTCCAGGGCGTCGTACGGGTCTTTGTCGGCCCGCAGCGCGTAGGCGTCAAACCCGCAGCGGCGCAGGTAAAACAGCTGGTCGCGCAGCACATCGCCGATCGCCCGCAGTTCGCCTTTGTAACCGTAGCGGTCGCGCAGCAGGCGGGCGTTGGAGTAGTTGCGGCCATCGGTGAAGGCCGGGAAGTTCAGGGCGATGACCTGGAAGTGCTCCACGTCAGCGCCGATTTCCTCGGCTTCTTCATCGCTATCCAGCCACACGCCGAGGCCGCCATCGCGGGCCTTGAGGGCATGGGCATGTTCGCGCCACAGGGCCAACGGCACGATCAGGTCGTCGCAGTTGGAGATGCCGTCGAGGGTCGCGTCCTTGGGCAGCAAGTGCCAGGTTTCGTCGACCACCTCGTTGTTTTTAATGATTCGCTGCATAGACGCGCTCCTTGAAGAGGTCGATACCGATACGTTGGTAGGTGTCGATAAAGCGTTCGTCTTCGGTACGTTGTTCCACGTAGACGTCGATCAGTTTGGAGATCACATCCGGCATGGCCTCCTGGGCGAAGGACGGGCCGAGGATCTTGCCCAGGCTGGCATCGCGGCTGGCGCTGCCACCCAGGGATACCTGGTAGAACTCTTCGCCTTTCTTGTCCACCCCGAGGATGCCGATGTGGCCCACGTGGTGGTGCCCGCAGGCGTTCATGCAGCCGGAGATGTTCAGGTCCAGTTCGCCGATGTCGAACAGGTAGTCCAGGTCGTCGAAACGGCGCTGGATGGATTCGGCGATCGGGATCGACTTGGCGTTGGCCAGGGAGCAGAAATCGCCGCCTGGGCAGCAGATGATGTCGGTCAGCAGGCCGATGTTCGGCGTGGCGAAACCGCCTTCGCGCAGCTCGCCCCACAGGGTGAACAGTTGGCTCTGTTCAACGTCCGCGAGGATGATGTTCTGCTCGTGGGAGGTGCGCAGTTGGCCGAAGCTGTAGCGGTCGGCCAGGTCGGCGACGGCGTCCAGTTGCTTGTCGGTGAGGTCGCCCGGGGCAACGCCGGTAGGCTTCAACGACAGGGTCACGGCCACATAACCCGGCTTTTTGTGAGCCAGGGTGTTGCGGGTGCGCCAGCGGGCGAAGCCCGGGTGTTCTTTGTCCAGGGCCGCCAGTTCGGCGTCCTGGTTAGCCAGGGCTTTGTAGTCTGGATCGACAAAGTGTTTGGCGACGCGGTGCACTTCGGCGTCGGTCAGCGTGGTCTGGCCTCCGCGCAGGTGTTCCATTTCCGCGTCGACTTTTTGTGCGAACACTTCAGGCGTCAGGGCCTTGACCAGAATCTTGATCCGCGCCTTGTACTTGTTGTCACGACGGCCGTAGCGGTTGTAGACCCGCAGGATGGCGTCGAGGTAGCTCAACAGGTCCTGCCACGGCAGGAACTCGTTGATAAAGGCGCCGACCACCGGGGTACGGCCCAGGCCACCTCCCACCAGAACTCGGAAGCCCAGTTCGCCGGCCGCGTTGTGCACAGGCTCCAGGCCAATGTCGTGGACTTCGATGGCTGCGCGGTCCGAGGTCGAGCCATTGATGGCGATCTTGAACTTGCGCGGCAGGTAGGCGAATTCCGGGTGGAACGTCGTCCACTGGCGAACGATCTCGCACCATGGGCGCGGGTCAATCAGCTCATCGGCGGCCACACCCGCGAATTGGTCGGTGGTGACGTTGCGCAGGCAGTTGCCGCTGGTCTGGATGGCGTGCATCTGCACGGTGGCCAGTTCCGCAAGGATGTCCGGGATGTCTTCCAGGGCCGGCCAGTTGAACTGCACGTTCTGCCGGGTACTGATATGGGCGTAGCCCTTGTCGTAGTCGCGGGCGATCTTGGCCATCATTCGCGTTTGTCGCGAGGTCAGTTGCCCGTAAGGCACGGCCACCCGCAGCATGGGGGCGAAACGTTGGATATAGAGGCCATTCTGCAGGCGCAGGGGGCGGAATTCTTCTTCGCTCAGCTCGCCTGCCAGATAGCGTCGGGTCTGATCACGGAACTGCTTGACGCGGTCCTCGATGATCCGCTGATCGTACTCGTCGTATACGTACATATAGGTCCAGTTCTCAGGCTACAGGTGTCGCACAAAGCGGCACTCGGCAAATACTTCGGTGAAAGCCTCGGGGCAGTGCTGGTTGACCGGGGTCAACATGGCGCTTGCGCCCGTCTTCGCCTCGTCTTGCCTTCGTTTGCGCTTCAGGTCACCCATGTAAGCAAATCTGCGCGCACGGCCGCGCACTCCCAACGGAGCCGGGGGAAGATACCAGTTTGCAGTTATGCGCAAAAGTGATGTTTGAGTATATGCAAAGAACCAAAACGACTAACGGTAGTCGCTGATGCATTACCCACATTTGAGCTAAGGGCAATCCTGAACTTTACTGTGAGCGAGTCTTTGAGCAATCACCGATAAAACCGACAAGAGGCGATGCTATGAGCAATCCAACCAAGGCCAGGAAAACTGACAGCAGCGTGGATGCCTGGGCCATTCTGTTTCTGATCATTCTGGTCGTGGGAACGGCCGTGTTTTGGGTCAGCCACCAGTAATCGATAGCAGTAAAGAGCCCAGATTGTCGGACAAATACGACGATTTGCTGCCTTTGGCCAGGATTTAGCTCGCTATACTACGGCGATTATTCTGGGGCTCTTGTCACGATGTTGAAGGTGTTAGGCAAATGTTTGCTGTGGTTGAGTATTCCATTCTGGGCTTGCGCCCACGCCACTTCAGTGGTGTTCCTCAACCCCGGTTCCTCGACTGAAACCTTCTGGGTCAGCTACTCGCAGTTCATGCAGGCGGCGGCCAAAGAGCTGGGGTTGGATCTGCAGATCCACTATGCCGAGCGCAACCCCGACCGCACCCTTGAGCAAGCTCGCAGCGCGCTGCAAGGCGCTCGGCGCCCGGATTACCTGCTGCTGGTCAATGAACGCTACGTGGCACCGGAAATCTTCCGTCTGGCCGAGGGCAGCGGGGTCAAGTTGTTTGTCGTCAACAGCCCGCTGACGGCGGATCAGCAGCGCCTGCTCAGCGAGCGCCAGAGCGCCAGCCCTGAGTTGATTGGCAGCATGGTGGCCAACGACGAAGAGGCCGGTTACCAGATGCTCAAGGCGTTGATCCGCAAGCACGGCCCGGTCGCATTGGGGCAGCGCATCGATCTGTTGGCATTTTCCGGCTTGAAGGTCACTCCGGCTGCCCAGTGGCGCGAACAAGGGTTGCGCCGTGCCCTGGCCGAGCACCCCGAGGTGCGGTTGCGCCAGGTGGTCTCCGGCGAGTGGAGTCGCCAGCGCGCCTATGAACAGGCGAGCCAGTTACTCAAGCGTTACCCCAAGACGGCCCTGGTCTGGTCGGCCAACGATGAAATGGCCCTAGGGGCCATGCAGGCGTTTCAGGAGCAGCAGCGCCAACCCGGCAAGGATGTGTTGTTCAGCGCCATCAACACGTCGCCACAAGCGTTGCAGGCCTTGCTCGACGGCCGTCTCAGCACGCTGTTCGGCGGTCACTTCACGTTGGGGGGCTGGGCCATGGTGGTGGTGCATGACCATGCCTTGGGAATCGACATCAAGCGTATGGGTGGCCCCGACTGGCAACTGGCGTTGTTTCAGTCGCTGACCAAGCTCCAGGCCCAACGGTTGCTGAACGCCAGCGCCAGCCAGGATTACGGTGTGGATTTTCGCCGTTTGTCCGCTCAGGGGCAGGCGGACGGTTACCGCTATCCCTTCGGCTTGCAGTTGTTGATGCGCTAAGCGCTCAAAGCCCTGACAGGTGCAGCACCAGCTTGACGATGCCCAGCAGCGTCAGGGCGAAAATCGCCGTGAACAGGATGCCCAGGAAAATGAAATGGCTGGGTTTGCCGTGGGTGAAGTCACGGGCGCGGTTCTTGCCGCTCTGCACCCCGAACGCGGCGGCGATGACGCTTTGCAGCATCTGCCAGAAGGTTGGAGGCTTGCCGTTGCTTGGGTCGTCCATAAAGCCCTCGACACGGATGAGTGTGCACAGAGCATAGACGGTCCGGAGCGTGCTCTCGTAGGAGCCGACTTGCCGGCGATGGACCCCTCGGGTTTTGCATAGCGGTGAGGGCGTTATCGCTGGCAAGCCAGCGCCTGCAAAGCGGCTTCTACAAGGTGGGTATCAGTTGTCGTAGCCCAGGTTCGGTGCCAGCCAGCGTTCGCTTACGGCCAGGTCCTGGCCTTTGCGTGCGGTGTAGCTCTGCACCTGATCCTTGTCGACCTTGCCCACGGCGAAGTACTGCGCCTGTGGGTGGGCGAAGTACCAGCCGCTGACCGCCGCGGCCGGGAACATAGCGTAGTGCTCGGTGAGGAACACGCCGCTGCGGCCGGCCTTGAGTTCGCTGGCCTCGGGGTCGAGCAGGGCGAACAAGGTGCTCTTCTCGGTGTGGTCCGGGCAGGCCGGGTAGCCCGGGGCAGGACGGATGCCGCTGTACTGCTCCTTGATCAGCGCCTCGTTGTCCAGTTCTTCGTCCTTGGCGTAGCCCCAGTGCTCTTTACGCACTTGCTGGTGCAGCCACTCGGCGCAGGCTTCGGCCAGGCGGTCGGCCAGGGCCTTGACCATGATCGAGTTGTAGTCGTCGCCGGCGTCCTGGTAGGCCTTGGCCACTTCTTCGGCGCCAATGCCGGCGGTGGTGATGAAACCACCTACGTAATCGGTGACGCCGCTGTCCTTGGGCGCGACGAAGTCGGCCAGGGAGAAGTTCGGCTTGCCGTCGGTCTTGATGATCTGCTGGCGCAGGTGATGCAGGCGGGCCAGGGGCTGGCCGTCATCGCCGTAGACTTCCAGGTCGTCGTCCAGCACCTGGTTGGCCGGCCAGAAACCGAACACGGCGCGGGCGCTGATCAGCTTTTCATTGATCAGTTTGTCGAGCATTTCCCGCGCGTCTTTGTACAGCGCAGTAGCCGCTTCGCCCACCACTTCATCGGTGAGAATGCGCGGGAATTTGCCCGCCAGGTCCCAGGAGATAAAGAACGGCGTCCAGTCGATGTACTCGGCCAGTACCTTGAGGTCGATGTTGTCCAGGACCCGGGCGCCGGTGAAGGTCGGCTTGACCGGCTGGTAGCTGCTCCAGTCGAACTGCGGCTTCTTGGCGATGGCCGCGGCGTAGCTCAGGCGTTCGGTGCGGGCGCTGCGGTTGGCAGTGCGTTCGCGGACTTCGATGTATTCCTCGCGGGTCTTCTGCACGAAGCCGGCCTTGAGTTCCTTGGACAGCAACTGGGTGGCCACGCCCACGGCGCGGGAGGCGTCGGTGACGTAGATCACCGCGTCATTGCTGTACTTGGGCTCGATCTTCACCGCGGTGTGGGCTTTGGAGGTGGTGGCACCACCGATCATCAGCGGCAGGTGGAAATCCTGGCGCTGCATCTCGCGGGCGACGTGGACCATTTCGTCCAGCGACGGGGTAATCAGCCCGGACAGGCCGATGATGTCGCACTTCTGCTCCTTGGCCACCTGGAGGATCTTCTCCGCCGGCACCATCACGCCCAGGTCGACGATGTCATAACCGTTGCAGCCCAGGACCACGCCGACAATGTTCTTGCCAATGTCGTGCACGTCGCCCTTGACCGTGGCCATGAGGATCTTGCCCTTGGCTTCCGGCTTGTCGCCTTTTTCCAGTTCGATAAACGGGATCAAGTGGGCCACGGCCTGCTTCATCACCCGGGCGGATTTCACCACCTGGGGCAGGAACATTTTGCCAGCGCCGAACAGGTCGCCAACGATGTTCATGCCCGACATCAACGGGCCTTCGATCACTTCGATCGGGCGCGCGAATGACTGCCGGGATTCTTCGGTGTCTTCAACAATATGCGTGGTGATGCCCTTGACCAGCGCATGCTCCAGACGCTTGTTGACGTCCCAGCTGCGCCACTCTTCGGTTTCGGCTTCCTTGACGCTACCGTCGCCTTTGTATTTGTCGGCGATGGCCAGCAGGGCGTCGGTGCCTTCCGGGGTGCGGTTGAGCACCACGTCTTCCACTGCGTCACGCAGCTCGGCCGGGATCTGGTCGTAGATCTCCAGTTGGCCGGCGTTGACGATGCCCATGGTCAGGCCATTGCGGATGGCATACAGCAGGAACACCGAGTGGATCGCCTCGCGCACCGGGTTGTTGCCACGGAACGAGAACGACACGTTGGACACGCCGCCCGAGCTCAGGGCGTAAGGCAGTTCGTCACGGATGTAGGCGCAAGCGTTGATGAAGTCGACGGCGTAGTTGTTGTGCTCTTCGATACCGGTGGCCACGGCGAAGATGTTCGGGTCGAAGATGATGTCTTCCGGCGGGAAGCCGACTTCATTCACCAGGATGTCGTAGGAGCGTTTGCAGATCTCTTTCTTGCGCGCTTCGGTGTCGGCCTGGCCGACCTCGTCGAAGGCCATCACCACCACGGCGGCGCCGTAGCGCTTGCACAGCTTGGCGTGGTGAATGAACTGCTCGACGCCTTCCTTCATGCTGATGGAGTTGACGATGCCCTTGCCCTGGATGCATTTCAGGCCGGCCTCGATCACTTCCCATTTGGAGGAGTCGATCATGATCGGCACCCGGGAGATGTCCGGTTCGCCGGCAATCAGATTGAGGAAGGTGACCATGGCCTTCTTCGAATCCAGCATGCCCTCGTCCATGTTGATGTCGATCACCTGGGCGCCGGCTTCCACCTGCTGCAGGGCGACTTCCAGGGCTTCGGTGTAGTTGTCCTCGCGGATCAGCCGGGCGAATTTGGCGGAGCCGGTGATGTTGGTGCGCTCGCCGACGTTGACGAACAACGAGCTGCGATCGATGGTGAACGGCTCCAGACCCGACAGGCGGCACGCCTTGGGAATGTCCGGAATCGGGCGCGGCGCGTAACCGGCCACTGCCTTGGCGATGGCTTCAATGTGGCCCGGCGTGGTGCCGCAGCAGCCGCCGACAATGTTGAGGAAGCCGCTCTGGGCAAACTCTTCGATGACCTTGGCGGTCTCCGTCGGCAATTCGTCGTATTCGCCGAATTCGTTGGGCAGGCCGGCGTTCGGGTGCGCGGAAACGTGGGTATTGGCCTTGTTCGACAGCTCTTCCAGGTACGGGCGCAGTTCGCTGGCGCCCAGTGCGCAGTTCAGGCCGACGGAAATCGGTTTGGCGTGGGCCACGGAGTTCCAGAAGGCTTCGGTGGTCTGGCCTGAGAGGGTGCGGCCGGAGGCGTCGGTGATGGTGCCGGAAATCATGATCGGCAATTCGACGCCCAGCTCTTCGTACACGCCCTGCACGGCGAAGATCGCCGCCTTGGCGTTGAGGGTGTCAAAGATGGTTTCGATCAGGATCAGGTCGGCGCCGCCTTCGATCAGCCCTTTGGTGGCTTCGGTGTAGTTTTCCACCAGCTCATCGAAGGTCACGTTGCGGTAGCCGGGGTTGTTCACGTCGGGCGACAGCGAGCAGGTGCGACTGGTCGGGCCCAGCACGCCGGCGACGAAACGCGGCTTGTCCGGGTTCTCCAGGGTCTTGGCGTCGGCGATTTTGCGCGCCAGGCGTGCGCCTTCTACGTTTAATTCGTAGGCCAGTTCTTCCATGCCGTAGTCGGCCATGGAAATGCGCGTGGCGTTGAAGGTGTTGGTTTCCAGGATGTCGGCGCCGGCATCCAGGTAGGCTTTTTCAATACCGCCGATCACGTCCGGACGGTGATCACCAGCAGGTCGTTGTTGCCCTTGACGTCGCTGGGCCAGTCGGCGAAGCGCTTGCCGCGATAGTCCTGCTCCTCGAGCTTGTAGCTCTGGATCATGGTGCCCATGCCGCCATCGAGAATCAGGATGCGCTCTTTGAGAGCTTGCTGGAGGGCTTGAAGGCGAGCACTGCGATCGGACATGGGAACTACCTGGTAAGGCCATTGCGAAGGGCGTGGATCATAGCAAACCTGCGAGCTATTGGAGCATGGGGCGGTTTTGCATGAATATCGCTCATGTTGTGGCAGGGGGTAGATCGGTAGAATCGCGGCGATTTTTACTTTTGGGACCAGGGACATGCCGTACCGCTTTGTCGTCAGCAGCGTTTTGCTGCTTTTAAGCTCGTGGGCCTCGGCGCAAGGTCCAGCGCCGGCCATCTCCTACACCCGCGATATCCAGCCGATCTTCACCGAGAAGTGTGTGGCCTGCCATGCTTGTTACGACTCCGCCTGCCAACTGAACCTGGGCAGTGCCGAGGGCGCGGCGCGGGGCGCGTCGAAGATCCCGGTCTACGACGGCGAGCGCAGCCAGGCCCAGGCCCCGACCCGACTGTTTTATGACGCCTTCGGCAAAGCCGCCTGGCAGCGCAAGGATTTTTATTCGGTCCTCGATGCCCAGGGCAGCCAGGCGGCGCTGATGGCGCGCATGCTGGAACTGGGGCACAAGACGCCGTTGCAGCCCAACGCCAAACTGCCCGCCGAGATCGTCCTGGGCCTGAGCCGGGACAACGTCTGCCCGCTGCCCGGTGAGTTCGATGCCTACGCCGGCGCCCATCCCAAGGAAGGTATGCCCCTGGCCGTGACCGGGCTCACCGACCAGCAATACCAGACCCTGCAACGCTGGCTGGCTTCGGGTGCACCCATCGACCCGCAAGGCCTGGCCCCCAGCGCTCAGGAAGCCATGCAGGTGCTGCAGTGGGAAAACCTGCTCAACGCCCCCGGCGCCCGGGAAAGCCTGGTAGGACGCTGGCTGTACGAACACTGGTTCCTCGCCCATGTCTATTTCGACGGCGGTGAGCCGGGGCATTACTTCCAGTGGGTGCGTTCGCGGACCCCCAGCGGCCAGCCCATCGACCTGATCAACACCCGTCGCCCCAATGACGACCCGGGCACCCAGGTTTACTACCGCCTGTGGCCGGTGCAGGGGGTGATTGTGCACAAGACCCACATCACCTACCCGCTGAGTGCGGCCAAGCTGGCACGGGTCAAGACCCTGTTTTACAGCGGCGACTGGCAGGTCACGGCCTTGCCCGGTTATGGCCCAGCCAGACGGGCCAACCCGTTCGAGACCTTCGAGGCGATCCCGGCCAAGGCCCGTTACCAGTTCATGCTGGATAACGCCGAGTACTTCGTGCGCACCTTTATCCGTGGCCCGGTGTGCCGCGGGCAGATCGCCACCGATGTGATCCGCGATAACTTCTGGGCCCTGTTCCAGGACCCGAGCCACGACCTTTACATCACCGATCCGGCCTATCGCGGCCAGACCACACCGTTGCTGGCCATGCCCGGGCAGAACGATGACGTCGGCAGTGTGCTCAGCCTGTGGCTGGCCTACCGCGACAAGCGCAACGAGTACGAGGCCCTGCGCCGCGACGCTTATGCCGATCTGCCCGCGCCCAGTTGGTCGACGCTGTGGGCCGGCAACGACAACGCGCTGCTGAGCATCTTCCGCCACTTCGACAGCGCCTCGGTCACCAAAGGCCTGATCGGTGAGGTGCCGCAGACGATGTGGCTGTTCGATTACCCCTTGCTGGAGCGCACCTATTACCAGTTGGCGGTGAATTTCGACGTGTTTGGCAATGTCTCCCACCAGGCCCAGACCCGGCTTTATTTCGATCTGATCCGCAACGGTGCCGAGCAGAACTTCCTGCGCCTGATGCCCGCCGGCACCCGTGAGGACTTCCTCGACGACTGGTACCAGAACAGCGGCAAGCTCAAGCTGTGGCTGGATTACGAAGCCATCGACGATGACAAACCCAGCGCCCTGAAACTGAGCCCGGTGGACCCCAAGCGTGACTTCGCGCAACAACTGCTGGCCCGTTATGGCGACCTCAATGCCAAGCCTGACCCGATCAACCGGTGCGACGGTGCCTATTGCTCGCGGCCCAATATCGACCCGGCGCTGCAGGATGCCGAGCAGGCCCTGAGTCGCCTGACTGCGCGGCCTGCGGCGGGGCTCAAGGTCATCGATCAACTGCCGGAAGCCAGCCTGCTGCGGATCGAAACCGCCAGCGGCAAGCGCGAGTTCTACAGCCTGTTGCGCAACCGCGCCCACAGCAACGTGGCCTTTATGCTGGGCGAGGCCCTGCGTTACCAGCCGGGCCTGGACACCCTGACCATTTACCCGGGGGTGCTCAGCAGCTACCCGAATTTCATCTTCAATATCCCGGCGCAGCAGGTGCCGGAGTTTGTGACCCAGATGGAAAATGCCAAGGACGCCGCCGCTTTAGAGAAAATCGTTGACCGCTGGGGCATCCGTCGCAGCCACCCGCAGTTTTGGCAGTACTTCCATGACCAGACCCGTTACCTGGATGAAACCGACCCCCGGGAAGCCGGGGTGCTGGACATGAACCGTTACGAAAACCTCTAGGCGGCGACCGGCTTTCGGGTCGTGTGTCTGGCGCCTCGCCCCCGTTGCTGCGGGGTGGGGCAGGGGGCCATCGTCGCGACTATCCCGACAAAAACACTAGGACTTTGTGCAGCGCCCTGATTGGCGTAAACTGCGCCAACGTCTGCGAGGAAATTCCATGAGCGCCATTACCATTACCGACGCCGCCCACGATTATCTGGCTGATCTGCTATCCAAGCAGAACACCCCGGGGATTGGCATCCGCATCTTTATTACCCAGCCAGGTACTCAGTACGCCGAGACCTGCATCGCCTACTGCAAGCCAGGCGAAGAGAAACCCGAAGACACCGCCTTGGGGCTGAAAAGCTTCACCGCGTACCTTGATGCCTTCAGTGAAGGCTTCCTGGACGACGCCGTGGTGGACTACGCCACTGACCGCATGGGCGGCCAGCTGACCATCAAGGCGCCGAACGCCAAAGTGCCGATGGTCAATGCCGACAGCCCGCTCAACGAGCGCATCAACTACTACCTGCAAACCGAGATCAACCCGGGGCTGGCCAGCCACGGCGGTCAGGTGAGCCTGATCGACGTGGTCGATGACGGCATCGCGGTGCTGCAGTTCGGTGGCGGTTGCCAGGGCTGCGGCCAGGCTGACGTGACCTTGCGTGAAGGCATCGAGCGCACGCTGCTCGAGCGCGTGCCCGAGCTCAAAGGTGTGCGTGACGTCACCGACCACACGCAGAAAGAAAACGCCTACTACTAAGGCGTTCGCTGCGAACAAAAAAACGGCGCCCCGTGAGCGCCGTTTTTTTATGCCTGCTTCCCTTGTAGGAACCGGCTTGCCGGCGATCAACGCCCCTGAATATTGCATCAGGCTCAGGGGCGTCTCGCTGCAAGCCAGCTCTTGCACAGAAGGTCTCAGGGCCGGTAAAGGTGGGCATGCCCCGCGCGGTACAGGGACGATTCGCTGAAGGTGTCGGTGCCCAATACCCGGCCCACCAGAATCAACGCAGTCCGCCGAAAGCCCTTGGCCGCGACTTGATCGGCAATGTCCGCGAGGGTACCCAGCACCCAGTCCTGATCCGGCCAGGAGGCGCGGTGCACCACGGCAATCGGGCAGTCGGCGCCATAGTGAGGCAGCAGTTCGCTGACGATCTTCGGCAGGTGATTGACCCCCAAATGAATCGCCATGGTGGCGCCATGGGCGGCCAGGCTGGCGAACTCCTCCCCCGGTGGCATCGCGGTCTTGTCGGCATAGCGGGTCAGGATCACGCTCTGGGAGACGTCGGGCAGGGTCAGCTCGGCCCCCAGCAATGCCGCGCAGGCCGCGGTGGCGGTGACTCCGGGAATGATCTCGAAAGGAATACCCAACTCGCGCAGGCCGCGAATCTGCTCACCAATGGCGCCATACAGGCTGGGATCGCCTGAATGCACCCGGGCCACATCCTGGCCCTGGGCATGGGCGTTCTTGATCAGTTCGATGATCTGTTCCAGGTGCAACTCGGCGCTATTGATCACCTGCTCGGCGCGGTGGCCCTCAAGTACGGCGGTCGGCACCAGGGAGCCGGCGTAGATGATGACCGGGCACCGATGGATCAAACGCTGGCCTTTGACGGTGATCAGGTCCGGGTCGCCGGGGCCGGCGCCGATAAAGTAGACGGTCATGGCCTTCTCCTGTGAAAAATGGTCAACACGAGCCCGCAGATGAAGATCGCTCATGATCGGAAACGGGGATTGTCGGGGATTTTACGCGCAGCCGGCCAATGCCAGGGTAGCCTGGGCGTATTTTTGTCGCGAGATCAGCAGGGTGGCCGGTCCGTTGCTCAGTTGTTCAGCCAGGGCTAGGGCTGCACTTTCGGCCACGCCGTAACAGCCGGTGCGCTCGAAAGCGATCTGCGAGCGGTGGCTCAATTGCTGGGCGTAGCGGGCCAGCTCAGTGCTGCTGAAACAGGTCAGGGGCAGGTTCAGTTGCGCGGCCAATTCCAGCAGGCCGGGCTCCTCACGCTTCAAGTCGATGCTGGCCAGCGCCTTGACCTGCCGCAGGTCAAGGCGATGGGCTTGCAAGGCCTGGTCGAGCAGGGCGCGCAGCGTGCTTGCCGGGCAGCCTTTCTGGCAGCCCAGGCCGACCACCAGGGACGGCGCCGCGCGCAGGTCGATCATGCCGAGTATTGACCGTCACTCTTGCGTCGGAACAACCAGGCGCTGATCAGGCCCAGGGCCAGCCAGAACAGGGCATTGGTCAATTGCGAAGCGATCTTGAACTGGGCTTCCAGGGCTTGCGGTGCAAGCATCGAGTGCACTTCCGGCTGTGGCGCGCCAATCACATGGGGCACTGCCAGAATGGCCGCGCCCAGCACCTTCAGCAGCCAGTTCTGGGCGAACACCAGCAAGGCGATGCCCACGGCGGTGGACGCCGCAGTGCCGACCCACCAGATTTGCCGTTGTGCCAGATCGGCGGCGGCAGTGCCCGGCAGCTCGGGCGGCAGGCCCAGGGTCGGCGCCAGGCAGAAGGTGGCGTAGCCGGCCAGGCCCCACAGCAGGCCTTGAGAGGTGCGGTTCGGCGCACGCAGGGTGTACAGGCCGGCGAGCATCAGGGCGAAGCCCACGGCAACCACCAGGTTACCGCCGGTGGTGGACAGGACGCGCTGCCAGCCGTCTTCCGGCTCCCAGGCTTCGGCGTCGTGGCTGTGGGCGGCCATGGCGCCGTCGGCGTGCTCATGGGCTTCGGCGGCAGGGGCGTTCTCGTAGGTTTCCGCCTGCAGAATCAGCGGGGCGACCCAGAAACTTTGCAGCAGGGTCAGCAGCAGGGCGGCCAGCAGCCCGCTGAAACCGGCGGTTTGGGCAATGCGCTTGATCATCGGGGCAGGTCTCAGTGGCAAGGGAACGCGGCGCTGTGACGGGTATCGTGAGCGGCGTTGTGCACCGCTTCGATGTGCGAGAAACCGGCGAAGTACACCAGGCAGGCGCCGAGGATCGACGCGCCGATGGCGGCGACCAAGCGTTGGCTCAGGGTGTGGGTGGTGCTGGCGGAATGGCTGGTGCTGCTGATGATCGACATGGCGCTTCCCTCTGGTCTGGCAGTGGGTGCAACGTGCGCAAGAAAACCCCGCGAGCAGGCCCGCAGGGTTTTAACAGCGCCCGCCCACCGCGGGTTTGTTATTTATGTGTGCAGCGGGCCGGTCTCCGGGCTCACGAGGGGTCGGGCTTGCGCCTGGCCGACAAGTGTCTCCTTCCCATGCCGTGGCACAGTGGATTTGACACTTCGCTCGCTTACCGTTGCGGGGGCAGCACCGGACTGGTCAAGGCTTTGAGTAAAGCACGTGATTCACCGGTTTCCCGTTTCACCCTGTGAAGGGCACCCGTAACAAGTTGTGTAGGAGAGCATGGGCGGGGAGTGGGCGTCAATTGGCAACCGTTCTCACTGGCACCGTGCAGCGCCCCAGGCACCCGCAATGGCCTGGGCCGGGGCTGTTGCCACTCTCGTCACATTGCGCATTGACCGGCCCCCGCGCTCTGCGTAGCCTTGCGCCTTCGAGGTTCTTCGGCATGCCGAAGCTAAGACGGGAACGCGGTCAATGCCGCGGCTGCCCCCGCAACTGTGAACGGTTCCGCTTCTGCACGGCCACTGCCCGCTGCCTCCCGGCATGCGTGCGGGAAGGCGCAGGGGCCGCCGGTCGAACGACCGGCACACCGTCAGCCAGGAGACCTGCCTCGACACAGATTCTCACTACAACCGGGCGGGGTGATCCGGTGGCGAAATCGTCCGCGCGCCAGGCGTTGCGGCCCTCGTCCCGTATGCCCGCCACCTTGCCAAAGGGCATCCGATGAAAACACTGGCCAAACTTCCCGTCACCATCGTCACCGGCTTTCTCGGCTCAGGTAAAACCACCTTGCTGCGGCACATGCTGGACAACGCCCAGGGCCGGCGCATCGCGGTGATCGTCAACGAGTTCGGCGAGCTGGGCATCGATGGCGAAATCCTCAAACAGTGCTCCATCGGCTGCACCGAAGAAGAGGCCAATGGCCGTGTTTATGAACTGGCCAACGGCTGCCTGTGCTGCACCGTGCAGGAAGAGTTCTTCCCGGTGATGCGTGAGCTGGTGGCACGCCGTGGCGACCTCGACCACATCCTGATCGAAACCAGCGGCCTGGCCCTGCCCAAGCCTTTGGTGCAAGCCTTCCAGTGGCCGGAAATCCGCAGCGCCTGCACCGTCGATGCGGTGATTACCGTGGTCGACAGCCCGGCCGTGGCCGCCGGCACCTTCGCCGCGTTCCCGGACCAAGTGGACGCCCAGCGCAAGCTCGACCCCAACCTGGACCACGAATCGCCGTTGCACGAGCTGTTCGCCGACCAACTGTCCAGCGCCGACCTGGTGATCCTCAACAAGGCCGACCTGATCAGCCCTGAAGACCTGGCCAAAGTGCGCCTGGAAGTCGCCGAAGAACTGCCGCCGGCGGTGAAAGTCATCGAAGCCAGCAGTGGCCGCCTGCCCCTGGACGTGTTGCTGGGCCTGGGTGCCGGCTCCGAAGAACACATCGATAGCCGTCACAGCCACCACGATCACCACCACGACGGTGACGATCACGATGACCACGATCACGACGCCTTCGACTCCATCTCCATCGAACTGCCCCAGGCCGAAGAAAGCCTGCTGCTGGACGCCCTGACCCAACTGGTGGTCAAGCACGGCATCCTGCGGGTCAAGGGCTTTGCCGCCATCCCCAACAAGCCGATGCGTTTGCTGATTCAGGGCGTGGGCACCCGTTTTGACAAACACTTCGACCGTCAATGGGGCGCCGATGAGGCCCGTACCACACGCCTGGTGCTGATTGGCCAGGAACTGGACGCGGCCCTGCTTGAAGCGCAACTGCGCGCTGCCCTCAGCGTTTAAGCCATGCACCTGCTCAGGACCCAGCCCGGCGGATTTGTCTCGGATGACAACATTGCCGACTTAGGACAAACCCCCGCCGAGCTGGTGATCCTGTGCAGCGGCGATTCCAGCCTGGCGCTGCTGGCCGAAGCGGCCCAGCAGTTGCCGGAGGATTACCCCAGCTTTCGCCTGGCCAACCCCATGCAAGTGCAGAACCACGCCTCGGTGGACCTGTACGTCGACCAGGTGTTGCGCCACGCCAAGGTGATCCTGATTTCCCTGCACGGCGGCATTGGCTACTGGCGCTACGGCGTCGAGCGCCTGGTGCAACTGGCCGAGCGCGGCGTGCAGCTGATCCTGGTGCCGGGGGACGATCGTCCCGACCCGGAACTCAGTGACCTGTCCAGCGTGCCGGCCGAGTTGCGCGATCGTCTCTGGCAGTTTCTGCGCCAGGGCGGGCGTGACAATGCCCTGGACTTCTACCGCTGCCTGGCCAGCACGTTGCTCGGTCGCACCTATCCCTGGGGCGAACCGCAAACCCTGCCGCGCACGGCGATCTACCACCCCCATAAAAGCCACGCCACCCTCGATCACTGGCAAGCCGATTGGCAGGCCGGGCAACCGGTGGCGGCGGTGCTGTTCTACCGCTCGCACTTGCAGGCGGCCAACACCGGTTTTATCGACGTGTTCTGTGAGCGCTTGCAGGCGGCGGGGCTCAATCCCTTGCCCATGGCGGTGGCCAGCCTCAAGGAGCCCGGCTGCCTGAGCGTGGTCGAAGACCTGCTGGACCAGGCCGCTGCCGGGGTGATCCTCAACACCACTGGGTTCGCCCAATCCAGCCCCGAAGCGCCCCATCTGCGTCCGTTTCGCCGCAATATCCCGGTGATCCAAGCCATCTGTGCCCAGGACAACCAACCTGGCTGGCGCGCCAGCGAGCAGGGGCTGGGCCCCCGTGACCTGGCCATGCACATCGCCTTGCCGGAACTGGACGGGCGGATCATCAGCCGGCCCATCAGCTTCAAGGACCTGGCCTGGCGCAGCGAGCGCAGCCAGTCGGACGTGGTCTGTTACCGGGCCGCGCCCGAGCGCATGGACTTTGTCGCCCAACTGGCCCGACGCTGGATTGAACTGGGGCGCTTGGCCAATGGCGCCAAACGCATCGCCCTGATCCTCGCCAATTACCCGACCCGCGACGGTCGCATTGGTAACGGCGTGGGCCTGGACACTCCGGCCGCGGCCTTGAACATCCTTCGGGCCTTGCACGCCGAGGGTTATCCGCTGCCGGCCGAGCTGCCCGAGAGCGGTACCGCGCTGATCCAGCAACTGCTGGGCGGGGTCAGCAATGACCTGGACAGCATCGATCTGCGCCCCTGTGCGCAAAGCCTGGCCCTGGATGATTACTGGCTGATGTTCAACGCCCTGCCTGAGGCCAACCGCCAGGCGGTGCAGGCGCGTTGGGGCCGCCCGGAGCAGGACCCGATGTTCCGCGGCGGGCGAATGATGATCGCCGGCCTGCGTTTTGGCCTGACCTTCGTCGGCATCCAGCCGGCCCGGGGTTATCAGGTGGACCCCAGCGCGGTCTACCACGACCCGGACCTGGTGCCGCCCCACGGTTACCTGGCGTTCTACTTCTGGTTGCGCCAGGCCTACGGCGCCCACGGGGTGATCCACGTCGGCAAGCACGGCAACCTGGAATGGCTGCCGGGCAAGGGCGTGGGCCTGTCCGAAGAGTGCTGGCCAGACGCGCTGCTGGGGCCGTTGCCCAACATCTACCCGTTTATCGTCAACGACCCGGGGGAGGGTGCCCAGGCCAAGCGCCGCACCCAGGCGGTGATCATCGACCACCTGATGCCACCTCTGACCCGGGCCGAAACCTACGGCCCGCTGCGCGACCTGGAGCTGTTGGCCGACGAGTATTACGAAGCTCAACTGCTGGACCCGCGTCGGGCCCGGGAACTGCAGCGGGACATTCTTGCGTTGGTGCGCGAAACCCATATCGACCGCGAACTGCAACTGGGCGAGGCGCTGGACAGCGATGCCGATGCGGCAATCTGGCTGCCGCGCCTGGACACCTACCTGTGCGACTTGAAAGAGTCGCAGATCCGCGACGGTCTGCATGTGTTCGGCGAGTCCCCCGGCGGGCGCTTGCGCCTCGACACCCTGCTGGCTCTGTTGCGCATTCCCCGGGGTGACGGCAAGGGTCAACACGCGAGTCTGCTGCGCGCTCTGGCCAAGGCCTTTGAGCTGGGTTTCGACCCGCTGGACTGTGCCTTGGCCGAACCCTGGAGCGGACTCCGCCCGACGCCATTGCAGCCGGTCAGCGAGGCGCTATGGCGCACGGCTGGCGATACCCGCGAACGCTTGGAGCTTTATGCAGGGCAGTTGATCGAGGCCGCGCTCCAGGGGCCGGTGGCGGCATTGGACGCTGCCGGCTGGGAGCCGGTGCAGGCCATTATCGACGGGTTGCGCGAGGTGGTTGCGCCGCGCTTGGACGCCTGTGGTCCGGCGGAAATGCGCGGCCTGTTGGACGCCCTCAGCGGGCGCTTTGTCCCCGCCGGCCCCAGTGGTGCGCCAAGCCGGGGTCGCCTGGACGTGCTGCCCACTGGGCGCAACTTCTTCTCGGTGGACGTACGCAACCTGCCCACCACCACCGCCTGGCGCATTGGTTTTCAGTCAGCCAACCTGATTCTTGAACGCCACCTGCAAGACCATGGCGACCACCTGCGCCAGCTCGGCCTGTCGGTCTGGGGCACGGCGACCATGCGCACCGGTGGCGACGACATCGCCCAGGCCATGGCCCTGATGGGGGTGCGCCCGGTGTGGGCCACCGGCAGCCAGCGCGTGGATGATTTCGAAATCCTGCCCCTGAGCCTGCTGGACCGGCCCCGGGTCGATGTGACCCTGCGCGTTTCGGGGTTCTTCCGCGATGCCTTCGCCAACCTGATCCGCCTGTTCGATGCGGCAGTGCAGGCGGTGGCGGCCCTGGATGAACCCGACGACCTGAACCCGCTGGCGGCCAAGGTTCGCGCCGAGCGCGAGGCCCTGGTGCAATCGGGCCTGGACCAAGACGCTGCGGCGCGCCAGGCCGGTTGGCGGATTTTCGGGGCCAAGCCCGGTGCGTATGGTGCCGGTGTGCAAGGGGCGATCGACGGCCGCCTGTGGCAAAGCCGTGAGGACCTGGCCGAGGTGTACCTGAATTGGGGTGGTTATGCCTATGGGGGCGCCGACGAAGGCACGGCCGCCCGCGATCAGTTCGCCCAGCGCCTGAGCCAGGTACAGGCGGTGGTGCAGAACCAGGACAACCGCGAACACGACCTGCTCGATTCCAACGACTACTACCAGTTCCAGGGCGGCATGCTCGCCGCCGTGGAAAGCCTCGGCGGAACCAAGGCCGCCAGCTATCACGGCGACCACAGCCAGCCGGACCTGCCGAAGATCCGCACGCTCAAGGAAGAACTGAACCGGGTGATCCGCTCGCGGGCGGCCAATCCGAAGTGGATCGAAGGGGTCAAGCGCCATGGCTACAAGGGCGCCTTCGAAATGGCCGCGACCCTGGATAACCTGTTCGCCTTCGACGCCACCACCGAGCTGATCGACGATCACCAATACGCCTTGCTGGCGGACGCCTACCTGCTGGATGACTCGACCCGCGAGTTCGTTCGCCAGCATAATCCCCACGCCCTGCGCGACATGACCGAGCGCTTGCTGGAGGCTCAGCAGCGTGGGCTGTGGCAAGAGCCCGGCGATTATCGTGAAGCCCTGGAAAACCTGCTGCTGGATATAGAAGAAGATTCCTGATCCGGCGCAGATCGCGAGCCAGCGTCCCCCCGGACACTCCCTGACCCGACCCAAGCGAGACCCCGACATGAGCGACACCCCACATTTTCCGCTGTCCGCCGTGGTCGGCGCCGATGCCTTGAAACTGGCGCTGTGCCTGACGGCCATCGATCCGAAGATCGGCGGGGTGCTGATCGAGGGGCCGCGGGGCATGGCCAAATCGACCCTGGCCCGGGGTTTGGCGGATCTGCTGGCCGGTGGCCCGTTTGTCACCTTGCCCCTGGGCGCCACCGAAGAACGCCTGGTGGGCACCCTGGACCTCGACGCGGCCCTGGGCGAAGGCCGGGCGCAGTTTTCCCCCGGGGTGTTGGCCAAGGCTGACGGCGGCGTGCTCTACGTCGATGAAGTCAACCTGCTGCCCGATCACCTGGTGGACCTGTTGCTGGACGTGGCCGCCAGTGGCACCAACCTGATTGAGCGTGACGGTATTTCCCACCGTCATTCGGCGAAATTTGTACTGATCGGCACCATGAACCCGGAAGAGGGCGAACTGCGTCCGCAACTGCTGGACCGCTTCGGCCTCAATGTGGCCCTGGACGGCCACACCGCACCTGCCGAGCGTGGGCAGATCATCCGTCGGCGCCTGGATTTCGACAGCGACCCCGAGGCGTTCTGCGCCCAGTGGGACGCCGCCCAACAGGCCCTGCGGGAGCGTTGCCACAGCGCCCGGGCGCGCTTGGCCAGCATCCCGCTCGACGATCAGGCCCTGGAGCAGATCACCGAGCGCTGTTTTGCCGCCAGCGTCGATGGCCTGCGTGCGGACCTGGTCTGGCTGCGTGCGGCCCGGGCCCATGCGGCCTGGCGCGGGGCCGAGGCCATCCGCGACGAAGACATCGACGCGGTGGCCGAGTTTGCCCTGCGCCATCGGCGGCGGCAGAGCCCGCCGCCTCAGTCGAGCCAGCCGCCTTCTGCCCAGGCGCCGGCACCGCACCACAGCAACACCGGCGAAGGCCAGGGCCAATGGGGTGACATGCCTGCCCAAGCGCTGCCCACCGGCGCCCGCCGAGACGTGCCGAGCTGGCCAAAAAAGCCCTAGGCATTCGCCCTCGATCGACCGCGGGGGCGGATGCCAGGCCCCGGGCGGGGCAGCTTGAACAAGGCCGGCAAGGGCGTAGCCGAGTGGCGATCAGCGGTTCGATCCACTGGCCGGGGACCCTGCTTAAAGGGCGTCCCCGGCAACGTGCCGACCTGCTTTACCAACTGCGCAGCCGGGCGCCCCATGATCTGTGGCTGGTGATTGTCGACGCCTCGGCGTCCACCCGGCGGCATTCGGCCCTGAGCGACGCCAAAGGCGTGCTGGCCCAGTTGTTCGATGACGCCTATCGGCAGCGCGCGCGCCTGGCCCTGCTCACCGCCAGTGGCCGAGTGCCCCGTTGGCAGGTGCAGGGCCTCAAGGCTTGCAAAGACCTGCGGCACTGGCTCGACGACCTGGGGGCCGGCGGCGGCACGCCTCTGGCGGCGGCCCTGGAGCAAGCTGCAGACTGGTTGGCGGTGCGCCAGCGGCGCCTGCCGGCGGAGCAGCAACGGGTGTTGCTGATCACCGATGGGCGCTTGAAAACCTTGCCCCAAGCCCTGCCGCTGCCGTGCCCGACCGTGTTGCTGGACATCGAACGCGGCCCCATCCGCCTGGCCCGAGCCCGGGCCCTGGCCGACGTACTGCAAGCCACCTACCAGCACATCGACACCCCAAACCCCGCCCCCCTGTAAACGCTGGCTCGCCAGCGACTAGATTGTAGGGGCTGGCTTGCCAGCGATGAGGCCCTCAAGACCCCCATCGCCGGCGAGCGACGCCTACAAATCGCCGGACAACCCGGAAAATCCAAGGTTCAAAATTCTTTGCCGCCGGTCTGCTTTTCTGGGCTCAGGCAAGGCGAATTGATATCACCTGATCTAGCGTTGCCGTCTGAGGAACGACTTCCTCATCCACGCGGTTTTTCAGGGAGATCTACCATGGCGTATGTACGGCGTGATGTATGGAAACTGGGCTCGGACTGGAGCGACACCTTGTTGTGGTACGCACGCGGGGTGGGCGTTCTGCAGCAGCGACCGATCACCGACCGCACCAGCTGGCGCTTTCTGGCGGCGATCCACGGCATCAACTTCCAATTGTGGCGAGACGCTGGCTACCTGCGAGCGGACACGCCCTTGCCACCTCTGGCGGACCAGGACCTGTACTGGAACCAGTGCCAGCACCAATCCTGGTATTTCCTGCCCTGGCACCGGGGTTATGTGGCCTCTTTCGAGCAGATCGTACGGGCGGCGGTGGTCAGCCTCGGCGGTCCCAAGGACTGGGCCCTGCCTTACTGGAACTACAACGAAAACCCGCAAAACCTGAAAATGCCCGCCTGTTTCGGTCACACCCACTTGCCCAACGGCGAACAGAACCCGCTGTACGTGGACCGGCGTTTCGGCCCCAAGGGCAACCGGGTGATTGTCCTCGACGAGCAACGCATCAACCTGCGCCCGGCCCTTACCGACCATCAGTTCGCCGGCTCCGGCAATGGCGGTTCGCCGGGCTTTGGCGGGCCGGTCACGGCCTTTGAACACGATGGCGAGGTCAGTGGCCTGCTGGAATCCCAGCCCCACAACTACGTGCACGTGGCCGTGGGTGGCCGCGAGGAATTGAGCCATGTGCCGGGCCTGATGATTGACCCGGACAGCGCCGGGCTGGACCCGATCTTCTGGCTGCACCACGCCAATATCGACCGGTTGTGGGATGTCTGGCTGCAGCGCGACCCGATCAACCACAACCCCGGCACGTCCTTGTGGCTTGATGGCCCGCCGGCCAATGGTCGAGCGTTCGTGGTGCCGCACAGCGACGGCCAGCCGTGGTCGTTCAAGGTCCGCGAGATGCTCGATACCCGGGCGCCGCAACTGGATTACGTCTACGAGGACACCAGTGATCCGCTGCCGGGCCAGCAACTGTTCGCCGAACGCTTGAAAACCCTCGGTGCCCAGCCGCAACAGATCACCGCCGCTGCCGTGGAGAACAAGACCTTGACCCCAGCCACCCCCGCCGAACTGCTCGGCGCCAACGACCAGACCCTGGTGCTCAGCGGCGGCAACGTCGACACCTCGGTGCGCCTTGACCAGGCCAGCACCGGCACGCTGATGGGCAACCTCAAGAGCAAGGCGTTTGCCGCCACGGTACCGGAGCATTCCCTGGACCGGGTATTCCTCAACCTGGAGAACATTCGTGGCGACAACGATGGCGCGACCTTCGACGTCTACCTGAGCTTCCCGGTACCGGGGCAACATTCGGCCCTGCCGGACCAGCGGGTGGGTTCGATCTCGCTGTTCGGGGTGCGCAAGGCCAGCCGCCCCGACAGCCAGCATGGCGGCAAGGGCGTCAGCCATGTGCTGGACATCACCGAGGTGTTCGACAAGCTCAGCGCCAGCAGCGGACCATTGCTGGGGCAATTGAGCGTGCGCTTCGTGCCAGTCACTGATGTCCGCGCCGAAGACCGGATCACCGTGGGGCGGGTGAGCCTCTATCGACAGGGCAACTGAGCATGGGGCAGTACTTGGTACTGGCCCTGACCCGTGGCTCCCGGCCCTGGCTGTTGTTGCTCAGCCTGGCCGGTTGGGGCTGGCTGCTCGGCTCGGCGGGGATGCTGTCGATCCCCTCGTTCTGCACCAGCCTGCCCCTGGCCGGTTATGCCCTGGGCTGGCAGGGGATTGAGCAGGCGTTGCTGTTCAATCCGCCGCGCCAATTGCTGCTGGCCTGGCTGCTGATGCTGTTGGCCATGACCCCGATGCTGTTGGTGCACCCCTTGACCTATGTCTGGCAACGCAGCCTGTTGCGCAAGCGCTGGCAGGCGGTGGCGCTGTTCCTGCTGGGGTTTGCCACGGTCTGGACCTTGATGGGGCTGTTGCTGATGACCGTGGTGGTGCTCAGCCGAGTGTGGCTGGGCGTTTCCGAAACCCCGGCGTTCATCGCCTGCCTGGCGCTGTGCCTGGTGTGGCAGGCCTCGCCGATCAAGCAGCGTTGCCTCAACCATTGCCATCATCAACCGCGGATCTCGGCCTTTGGCCTGGGTTTTGTCCGCGATTGCCTGGGCTTTGGCCTGAGCAGCGGGTTGTGGTGCATCGGTTCCTGCTGGCCCTTGATGCTGTTTCCGATGCTGGCGGAGCAAGGCCATGTGGCGTTGATGGCGCTGTGCATGGGCTGGATGCTGTACGAGCGGATGCAACGTCCGCGCCCGGCACATTGGCATTGGCCGTTTGCACTGCGTTGGCGGCGTTGAGGCAGGCCGTGCTGGCGATGGGGTTTGTGTGGGCCCCATCGCCGGTCGCGGTTTCTAGTGTTTCGGTGCCGCAGGTACGGTGGCGTTGCGCCAAGCGGTCTGCAACTGTTCCTCAAGTAGCGCGGGGACGGTGCTGCCGGGCTGTTTTTCCAGGCTCAACTTCAGGCCATTGAGGGAACGCCCGCTGAGGCGATTGCCGGCCAGGTCCTCACGGAACACCCGTTCCGCTTCGGCATACTGACCTTGCTCCAACAAGGCATAGCCCAGGGATTCACGCAGGGTGTAATACCAGTCCGGCGGTTCGTTGTAGCTGAGGGCATCCTGTACCTGGACCGCCTTGCGCCAGGCACTCAGGACTTGTTGTTGAGCGTTGCCGTCCAGGGCTTGCAGGTCGGCGTTGAGGGGTTGCTCCGGGTTCATCACTTGGTTGGCGGTGGCCTTCAGCGCGGCCAGGTCGAGTTGGCCCTGGCGGCCGTCCTGGGCCTTGTTCAGCAGAATCAGGTTGGCGATACGGAACAATTCCACGGCCGGGTTGTTGCCGTAAGCCAGGTTCGGATGTGCCTTTAACGCGTCAACCACCGCTTGCCAATAGCCCTTGAGGGCGTCCCGGGCCTGATCGTTGCTCAGGTTCGCGGCCGTGAGTTGCCGGTAGGCCAGGGCATAGGCCTTCATCACCCCGGTGTAGGGCGCGGCCAGGGGGTTCCAGGGCGTCGGTTCGCCTTGGGTGGCTTGGCTGCAGACCGTGTTGATGGTCTTCAGCCCTTCGGTGATTTTCGGTTCGATACGGGCCAGGGCGTCCCAATCCTCGAAGCGCACGGCGAAGTAATAGGGCACCGCATAGAAATAATCGGACTTGGTGGCGATCTCCTTGGGGTATTGGCGGCAGAGGAACGCCAGGGCCGAGTATTGGGTGGTGTTTTCCACCAGTTCCTCGGCCATGTTCAGCGCCTCGTTCTGCCGGCCTTCAATGGACAGGGTCCAGGTCAGGAAGTGGATGTTGTGCCCCAGGTAATGCAAGGGGTAGGGGCTTTGCGGCTGCACCTGGTGGGCGTAGGCGCGGTCCACTGCGACGGCGGTGTAGTTGGCGGTGCTGGCCAGCGCGTTGTTGCCGGTGCGCTGGTAGATGTGCGATGCCATGTGCACCAAATGGCCGATGGCCGGGTTTTGCACGCGGAAACGATCCGCCATGGGCAGGCCACTGTCGGGGAACGGCGACTCTTCGATGGCGTGGATATAGAAGTGGTTGGCGCCGGTGTGTTGCTGGTCCTGCACCAGTACACGGTTGAGCACCTGCAGGGCCTCGTAGGCGGCCGGGGTCGGCGCGAAATTGTCGGACACCGCTTCGTCACCGTCCCACCATTTCCAGGGCGTCAGGTTGAGCAGGGCGTCGGCGTGCAAGGTGGCTGCGTCGAGGTCGTCGAAGTAGGTGTGGGACAGGGCCTTCATGGCGTCGGCGTAGCGCTGGTTGCCTTCCTTGCTCAGGCTGACCTTGCCGTCCTGTTCGCTGTACTGGGTCAGGAAGGCCTTGGCGTAATCCACCTCGCGCTGCAATTGGCGTTCGCTGAAGCGCGCCTTGGCCTCGGGGTTTTGCAGGCGACTCTGGGCCCGTTCCAGGGCCGTCTGCGCCGAGCGATAGGCCAGGCGATCGCAGCCGTCGGTGGCGTCGCTGTTGATGTTGGAGTTGGCCGCCAGGGCGATACCCCAGTAAGGCATGGCCGCGTCTTTATCGAAGCGGCTGGCATGGTAGAAGGCGCGGATCGCCTCGGAGAAATTGAACCCGTATTGCAGGGCCATGCCCTGGCTGTAAAAGGCTTCGACCTGCCCCGGTTCCTGGAGGCTGACCAGCGGGTAACGGGTGCCGCCCAGGCCGGAGAGCAGGACGCCGCTGTCGGTGTCTTGCTGGCTGACGCATTGCAGCAGCACCTCTTGGTAGGGCTGGTCGGCAGGGGCCGGAACAAAGCTCTTGAGGGTCTCCGGGGCGCCGTGGTTGAGGGTGTGGGCCTGGGCCATGGGCAAGCCGGCCAGCAGCAGGCTGCTGACCAGGGCATTGCGCAGGAAGGGGACGTCCATGTGCGGGTACTCCTTGTGTGGATAGATGGCCGTGTGGGAGCTGGCTTGGGGCGATGGCGCTCTGGCGGGCGCGATCGCTGGCAAACCAGCTCCTGCAGGGGGCAAGCGTTCAGTCGTCGTCGCGGGCGTGTCGGGCCACGAACAGCGCGCTGCCCGGCTTGGCCAGGCGTCTGATTTGTGGTGCCAGGGTCTGCTGCGGGATGACCACTTCGACCAAGGCCGGTCGCCCTTGCAGTTCCAGCAGTTGCGGCAGCAATTCGTGCAGTTCCGCCAGGGTCGAGACCCGGTAGCCCGCCGCGCCAAAGCCCTGGGCCAGGGCCGGGTAGTCCCAGGCGGGAAGCACATCGAACGGGGCGAACTCGCCGCCCGGATCGAAGGCCTTGATCTCAACGAAGGCCTGTTCAATCGCATACACCTGGTTGCTCATGACAAACACCAGGGCGTTGAGGCGCTGGCGCACCAGGGTCGACAGCGATTGGCAGATCATCATGAAACCGCCGTCGCCGGCGACCACGATCGGCCGGCGTCCACTGCCCAAGGCCACGCCCAGGGCGCAGCCGGTTTCATGGCCCAGGGAGCCCCAGATCGCATCGGCGACAAAGCTGTCCCGGGGCAGGCCGTTGAGGTTGCTGGCGGCGTACAGCGCCGAACTTTCCCCGAGGATCAGGCTGCTGCTGGCCCACAGCCCGCGCTGGCGCATCTGCTGGTCCAGGGTATTGAGGAACAGGTCGTAATCCAGGGGCGTTTCGGCCGGTGCCGCCTGCGCTGCCCGGGCCGCTGGCAACGGGTGGCTGGCCAGGGGGTAGCGCGGGTCCGGGGCCAGGGTGTGCAGCAAGCCATCGAGGTAGGCGTCCAGCGGCACGTGGGGGTAATACTGCAACCCGGTGCGGGCCTGCTGGCTGTTGACCAGAATGATCCGGCTGAAGTCCTTGGCCAGCAGTTGCAGGTAGTCGTCGGTGAAGATCACCCCCAGGGCCAGCACGCAATCCACCTGCTCCATAAAGGCGCTGGTCTCGAGCCGTGAGGCGGTGCCGGCATAGGTGCCGATGAATTGCGGGTGGCTTTCGTCGAGGACGGTCTTGGCTTCCAGGGTGGTGGTGAACGGCAGGCCGCTGGCTTCGATCAGGCGCAGGGCCTGCTCCTGCAGACCGTAACGCGCCACCTCGATGCCGAGCATGATCACCGGCGACCTGGCCTGGTTCAGGCGCTGGCGGCTGGTGTCGAGGGCGGCGTTCAGCGAGTTGGGGTCGTAGGCCTGTGGCAACGGCGCCAGGAGCCCCTCGGGGCGTGGGCAGGTCTCGCTCCAGACGTTCTGCCAGGCCTCCAGGTAGATCGGTCGGCGCTGGCTGATGGCCGCGACCAGGGCTCGGTCGATCAAGGCCCCGGCGCCGCTGTTGTCGGCGAGGATCAGGCTGGCCACGGTGATGTTCTCGAAGACCTTGGGGCCCACCTCCAGGTCACCGGTGGAATGGTGGTACAGCACGTCTTCGGACCAGATCAACTGGCGGTTCTTGTCCGAGGGGCTGGCGCTGATGACCACCACCGGGTTGCGTTCCACGTAGGCCCCGGCAATGGCATTCAAAGCGCTGAAGGTGCCCACGCCGTATTGCAAAGACACCGCGCCCAGTCCGGTGTAGCGGGCATAGCCGTCGGCGGCGTAGGCGGCGCCCATTTCATTGATGTCACCCACGGCGTCGATGCCGTCGAAGGCTTCCAGGGCGTCCATGAAACCCGAAACGTAGTCCCCGGGAACCTGGAACACCTGGCGCACCCCCAGCTGTTGCAGACGGATCAGCAGGTAGTCGGCGACGCTGACAAGTTCATTGCTGGCCATGGTCGATCCCCTTGTAGGCGAATTCGGTGACGTCCTTCAGGGTCGTGCCGCAGTCCTGGCAGGGCAGGGGCTGGCTGGGGTCGAGCGAGCAACCGTCGGGCGTGGGCACCGGCAGCAGGGCGTAGCTTTTCGGCAGCCAATGGGGGCGCTTGAGGCCGAAGAAGTCCTGCAAGGTGGACTCGGCCACCGTCAGCGCGCCCTCGACCCAACCCTGGCCGAAGGAATAGGCCTCGCCGACAATGTGGATCTGCTGGTCCGGCACCGGGTGGCGCATGCGGCAGATGATCTGGTCGAGGCGGTAGTTGGCCTTCCATTCGTGCCAGCCGCCGCCGAACGGGTCGGCATCCCAGGCGTGGTAGACCGCCGAGTAGGGGCGCGGCAGCTCCACCTGGTCATGCACCTGGGTCACTTGCATCTGGGCCACGCGGACCATCTCGTCGCTGACCGTGAACTGGGTCTTGGGCACCACCAGCTCGGCCTTGAGCAGGCCCTTGGCACTGGCCGGCGGGTAGCCGACAAAGGGTGCTCCGCCTTCCAGGCCTTTCCAGAACGGCACGGTGCCGATGTCGTTGTAGGAGGCCATCAACAGGGAGTTGAGGCTGGGTTCGCCGCCGGGCTGCTCGCACTCGGTGCCCATGTAGTAGATCTGCCGCACCGGCAGGTCGGTGACCGAACGCCCGGCCACCAGGCCCAGGCTGCGCCACCAGGGTTGCTCGTAGGCCAGGAACAGCTTGAAGGCCGACTGCATCAGCACCGAGCCGAGGTTTTCCTTGAGCCACGGGTCGTCGAACACGGGCGCCTTGATCAGCTCCAGCGAGCGGCGGGGCATGGCAAGGATGATCTTTTTCGCCTTGACCACTTGCTGCCCCTGGCCGTCCCGGGTGCTGCCGTCTTCAGTCACCGTGGTCTGGAAATGCAGGCGATAGGGGAAGTCCGCGTCCTTGGCGTAGGTGATTTCCACCAGGCGCTGGTTCATCTGTACCCGTTGCTTGGCCGGCAGTTTGCCCGGCAGTTTGGCGAACTTGGCCGCCAGGGTCAGGGGCAGGCTCTGAAAACCCTTGGTCAGGGTCAGGAAGACGGTTTTGTCGCTGTATTCGGTGGCCGGCAGTTGGGTGACCGCACTGGCGTTGGCGACGTTGGCGTCATAACCGCCTGCGTCCTTCATGAACTGGTAGCCCTCGTTGCTCATGACCCGGTACAGCAAGTCCCAGAAGCCGTACTTCCAGATTTCCTTGCCGAACACCTTGACCTGCATCTGCTGGCACAGGCTGAGCTTGTCGAAGCCCGGGTACACGTAGTTCATCACCTTGACTTGCAGGTCTTCGGGGCCAAAGCCGCGCTCCGACCAGGCCAGGTCATAGGGGATCTTGTGCGGCGCCTCACTGAAGTCGCGGTAGCGGAAGCGCTTGCCGCGCAGGTAGAACAGGTTGTTTTCGGCACCCACCGGGCCATCCGCGCCCATGGGGAACTTCTGGCTCGCCAGTTTCAGTTGCTTGACCAGGTTGTCCACCAGCACATGGCCATCGTCGCCAGGGATGTAGCGCATGCCGCCGACTTCCGCCACCACATTGGGCAGCCCCGGCAGGTTGATGCTGAACAGCCGGCCGCCGATGCGATCGCTGTATTCGAACAAGCCAATCTGCTGGTGTTCGCCTTGTTCATGTTGCAGGCGCCAGGCGCTGTAGGTGCCCGACGCACCGCCACCGATCACGGCAACGTCCAGTTCCAGTTGTTCTGATTTCATGGGGAATTCCCTTTCGAGTTGGAGGGGCTGCGGAGTCCTTGCGCGACGAAGTATTGTTGAGTTTTGCCGAAATGCCAGTTTGCCATCATTGCGGTTTGACGCCCGCAGCGACTGGGTTTGGCTGGCGTGCCAGGCGCCGTCCAAGGCCCACCGCGTGACGAGCCGTTTGCCCTGTGCAGCCCTCCTTGCGCGAGGGTGCAAAGGCCTTGCTTGCCAAGGGCTGATCCGGGTTTAAACGGGCGGCGTTTTTGCACCGGCCTGTACCTGCAACGCCGCTTCAGGGGCATTCGCGATAACCGCGTTGAGGCATAGCAGGCTGGACGAATAACAGGGTGCACACGGCGCGGGGCAGTGCTCTGGGTGGCAACTTCGCCACCGTGTCAGGCGACTCAAGCCCGCTCATTGCAGAAAAATGCACAGCGACGTTTCTCCGCCGCTCATTCAGCCTTAGACTGCCCGACGAATTTGCTCAGCATTGCTCATGGAAAGAGATATGGATCCGTTGCTTCCCGCTTCCGAAGACAGCTCCTCGGAGAACACCTTCGATATCGATCACGCCACTGCTCATCAGGCGGTGCTCGATACCATCAACCTTATGGCCGCCCATGCGCAGGCCAGCGAAGACGAGATCGTCGCCTTGCTCCAGCAGCAGGGCTACTCGCGGATCGCCGCCGAGAAACTCAATGCCATGGTGCCATCAGGCTTGTCCTGGGTGGTGCTCAAGCGCCTGGGCGTGGCGTCCTTGCCCAACCATTTCATCCTGTATGACGATGATGAGCAGGAAGTGAAGGTGCCCGTGGCCACCCAGCACTTTTTCACCGCCGCCCTGCACCTGTCCTACTCGACCTTCGAGCACGGCTGGAGCGAGGTGCTGCCACGCGATGTCTTCGAGTCGGTGGTCAACCGCAGCGCCGAAATGTCCATCGTGTTTGATGTGTTGAATGCCGGCGGATCCCTGGAAGGCACCACCTTGAGCCCCGTGCAACTGTTGCGCATCAGCGCGCAGGAGATGCTGGAGTCGGGCCCGATGAGGGCGTCTTGAACCCGGTGGCTCAGGTGTTTGCACCGAGCTGTTCGGCGGATCAACCTGAAGCCTCGCCTATGCACGGGGCTTTGCTGCACAGGCACGGGCGCACGTAGATGGATGCACTGGCAGCAGCACGTTTAGGCGATGAAATCGCCCACGGCTTTGGCGTGGCGGCGATGGTTGCGGGCGCGGTGGCCGGGGCCTTGATCGGCGCGGCGATCATCGGCGCCACGGCCGCCACCGGTGGTTTGGCTGCGGTGATCCTGGCCGGCTCGGTGGCGGCGGGCGGCTTGTCGATGTTTCAGGTGGTCAAGGGCATCAGCAGCATTTTCAACCTGCCCGAGCCCACGTCCGGGGTGCTGATCCAGGGCAGCCTGAACGTCTACATCAACGGCCGCAACGCCATGCGCGCCGGCATCGACCTGTCGGCAGAATGCTCCGGCTTGCCCTTCAACCATTTCCCCTGGACGCAGCCGCTGATCGCCGAAGGCAGCATCAAGGTCACCATCAATGGCAAGCCGGCGGCGCGCCTGCAAAGCAAGATGGTCTGCGGTGCCCATATCAAGAGCGGTAGCGAGAACACCCTGATTGGCGGCGCCAGCGTGCAGGTGGCCTTTGTTTTCGACGTCGAGGACTGGTTGCACACCGGGCTGGAATTCCTCGGCGTGGGCGCCTTGATCGGGGCCGGGGTGATTGCTGCGTTTGCCGGGCTGGCGGCCTTTGTCGGTTTTGCAGCGATTACCGGTGCGAGCTTTGTCGGCATGTCGCTGCTGGGGGACCTGGGGGATCGCCTGGGGCCGGGTTACCGCGACCTGCTGCAAGGCACGGTCGGCCTGGTGACCCTGGGCCTTGGGGCCAAGCTGGCGGGTGTCGGCAAGGCCAAGCCGCCGGTGGAGGAGACGGTGTTCCACGTCACCACCAGCGAGGGGGCCGCCGCCGGCGTGCTCAAAGGCGTGGACCCGAAATTCCTCAACCCGGAAAGCCGCTTCGGCAAAGCCTTTTATGTCGGCGAAAAACCCGGCACGCCCCTGGCCGAGCTGGCGCACCACAACGCGGTACCGACCCACGGCATTCGCTACAACGTCAATACCAGCAAGACCAAGGTTCTGGACCTGACCGACCCCAAGGTCGCCAGCAAATGGGGCTATGACGGCGGCCCCATCAGCTCCAAGACCAAGCAGATCGGGATCGATGCCCGGGACCAGGGCTACAATGTGATCCGCTTCAACTCCGAGCGGGATCCGGGCGGGGTCAACCTGGCGGTCCTCGACAACTTCAATGAAATCCTCACTCCTCAGATGATTACTCCGGTAGACCCATGAAATTTTACCTCTACAACTACCTGTGCAAGGGCTGCGGCAACTCGTTCAAGGCGCCCCAGGTCCCGCCCCACAGCTACGGCGCGTTCCTGATGCGCAGCCTGTCCGGGGAGACGCGCTACCTGGATGGCCTGAACGATGAGGTGTACGACGACGTCGACAACCTGCTCAAGGAACTGCTGCACGGCCAGGGTGTGAGCGACTACCAGCGCTCCGAGATCCTCGCCCGGGTGTTCGGCGTGGCCTGTGACCCGGACGCCCAGGGCCGGTTGTTCAGCCTGAAGATCGGACCCCAGTGCCCGGATTGCGCCAGCGTCGAGATGGATTCCTGGGAGGGCACCGAGCCGCCGGAATACCTGGAGCTGGACTTCCCCAAGGTGAGCCATGTGCGCTGGCAGTCGTTGAGCCGCGTGGAAAAACTCCAGAGCCTGGCACAGGCCGTCGCCCAACCCTGACGGCGTTGCGGCCAGTAAGGCCGGCATAGGCGGGGCAGGGGAGCGTGCCGGCAGGGCACAACAATGGCCACTTGCTTTCAAGGCGCAGCCCCCGCTAATCTTGCGAATAGTTCTTATCCGCAGATACCGTCGCCCGCCATGTCCGTCGCCGAACTCCCCCTGCAACAAGCCGTCCAGGCGCTCTATACCGAGCACCATGGCTGGCTGTTCGGCTGGCTGCGAAAAAAGCTCGGCTGCCCGCACAACGCCGCCGACCTGTCCCACGACACCTTTGTGCGCATCCTCGCCTCCCGCGAGGCACTGGGCGCCTTGCGCGAACCTCGGGCGTTTCTCACCACCACCGCGCGTCACCTGATCATCGACCGCGCCCGTCGGCGGCAGATCGAAGACGCGTACCTGCGCGAGCTGGCCCTGACCATCGAGGTGCTGGAAGGCTGCCAGCAGTCGCCGGAACAGATCCTCCTGACCCTCGAAGCCCTGGAACAGATTGCCTTTGTCCTCGACGGCCTGTGCCTGAATGCCCGGCAAGCGTTCCTCCTGTATTTCCTCGAAGGCCTACGCCAGGGCGAGATCGCCAGCCAGTTGCAGATCTCCGAACGCATGGTGCGCAAACACCTGATGAATGCCCTGGCCCACTGCAACCATGCCCTGGACGTCTGAAGGTCCATGAACGAAGCGCAATCGACCATCGACGATCAGGCCGCCAGTTGGGTGCTGCGCCTCAGCGAGGGTGTGCTCAATCCCCAGGAACAGCAGCAGTTCGAACAGTGGAAAAGCCAGGACCCGCGACATGCGGCGGCGATCGAGCGTTTGCAGGGGTTTATCGGCCGCTTGCAAGGGCTGCGTTCCCAGCAGGCGCCGGCACGCGCGGCGTTGGACGCGGCGCTGGTGACCCGGCGGCGCAACCTGCCGCGCCGGGCCTTGCTCGGCCTGTTGCTGGCGCTGCCGTTGGCGTTGGTGTTGCGCAGTGACCCGGCAAGCTACTGGCTGGCCGACCAGCGCACCGCGCCGGCGCAATGGCAGAGCCTGCGCCTGGACGATGGCTCGCAACTGATCTTGAGCGGCAACAGTGCGGTGGACCTGGATTTCAACGGCCAGCAGCGGCAGGTCAAATTGCTGCGGGGGGAAATCCTTGTGCAGGTGGCCCACGACAGCGCCCGGCCGTTCACCGTGGTCACCGAAGACGGGCGCATGCGGGCCCTGGGCACGCGCTTTACGGTCAAGCGCGAGGTGCCCGGCACGCTGCTGACCATGCTGGAGTCCAGGGTCGCGGCCCAGGGCACGGACAACCCCGGGGAAACCCAAGTAGCCGCCGGCGAACAGGCGCGGATCACCCCACAGAGCGTGCAGGTGCTGGGCAAGGTCGACAGCCGCGCCCTGGATGCCGCCTGGCAACAGCATCAGTTGGTGGTGCAGGACCGGCCGCTGCCCGAGGTATTGACCGAGTTGGCGCGCCAGTACCCGGGGCATGTGCAGTTCGACCCCGAACAACTGGCGGGCTTGCGAGTGTCTGCGGTGCTGCCGCTGGATGATCCGCAGCGGGCCCTGCAATTGATTGCCGAGGCCTTGCCCGTGCGCATTCGTCCATTCGGCCCGTGGTGGCTGGCCATCGAGCGCCTGGAGCCGGCACGCGAGCGATAAAGTTTCGCTGCACGGTTCCGCTTTTTTCGCCTGCCCCGTCAAGGAAGGAAGCACACCATTACAGGAATGTCTTCCATGTCGTCGGATTTCACCGTGTTGCCTTCTTCCAAGCGCCAGCGCCTGCCCTTGAGGCCGTTGGCGATGGCCATCCATTTGGCGGCTGGCACGCTGCTCGGCCTGGGCGCCAGCGGCCAGGCGCTGGCCCAGAACGAGAGCCCGAGCGCACAGCGCTATGCCATTCCGGCCGGGGCCCTGGGGCCGGCGTTGAACCAGTTCGCCCAGCAGTCGCGCATTGCCCTGTTGTTCGATGCCAACGCCGTGGCCGGCCTGTCCACCTCGGGCCTGCAGGGTGAGTTCGGCATCAGCCAGGGGTTTGCCCAGTTGCTGCGGGGCAGTGGTTTCCAGGCGCGCCAGGGCACCAATGGTTTTGTCCTGATGGCGGTGAACCCCGCGGAAGGCACGCTGGAACTGGCGCCCACCGACATCACCGGGCAGAGCGCCGAGAGCACCACGGGTTACGTCAAAGGCTACGTCGCCAAGCGCAACATCAGCGCGACCAAGACCGACACGCCGATCATTGAAACCCCGCAGTCACTGTCGGTGGTCACCAGCGATGAAATTCGCGACCGGCAATCGGAAACCCTGTCCCAGAGCCTGGACATGACCCCGGGCTTCACCAGCCAGCCCACCAGCTTCAACCGTACCTCCGACCGTTTCCGCATCCGCGGCTTCGATGTCGAGTCGGCCACTGGCGGTTCCCTGCGCGACGGCCTGCGCTTGCAGAACAACTCCTACGACGGCGTGCAGGAACCCTATGGCCTGGAGCGTGCCGAAGTGATTCGTGGCGCGGCCTCGGTGCTCTACGGCCAGCTGTCCCCGGGCGGCTTGATCAATACCGTGAGCAAGCGCCCGAGCCAGACGCCGTACCACGAAGTGAACCTGCAGACCGGGCAGAACGACCGCAAGCAACTGTCCGCCGATTTCACCGGCCCCCTGGGTGACAGCGAGACCCTGAGCTATCGCCTGACCCTGTTGGAGCGCAAGAGCGAGACCAGCGCCGATCACATCGACAACAACAAGACCTACATCGCCCCGGCCCTGACTTGGCGGCCCAATGACGACACCGCGCTGACCCTGCTGTCCTTCTACCAGAAGACCGAAACCGGGTTTTCCGCGCCGCTGCCTTATCAATTCGTCAAAGGCGTGGGCAATGGCCCGTTCCAGATCGGCCGGCATGATTTCATCGGCGAGCCGGACTACGACAAAATGAACGGCGAAATGTCGGCCCTGGGCTACGAGTTCGAACACCGCTTCGACGAGCACACCCGCATCAGCCACAAGCTGCGCTACTACCAGTCGGACGTGACCTGGCGCTACCTGCAGGTCAACACCGGGCTCGCCGCGCTGCCGGGGTCCTTGAGCAGCGGCATCCTGCGCCGCCAGTACAGCGACCGCGAAGAGCGCTCCCGGGGCTTGGCCAGCGACACCAGCCTGGAAAGCAAATGGCAGTTCGGCGACTGGGGCCATACCTTGCTCCTGGGCTTCGATGGTTATGACACCAGCTACGACTCCCATAACTTCCGCGGCGCTGCACCGTCCCTGGACCTCACCCGCTACAACTACGGGCAGCCGGTGGTGGTGACCAAGAACCCTCTCGCGGATCGCGGTTCCCAAGTCGACACCCTGCAAAAGGGCATCTACTTCCAGGACCAGATCAAGTTCGACGAGCACTGGATTCTGCTGCTTGGCGGGCGCCACGACTGGGCCGACCAGAGCACCGAGGTCTATCGCACCTCGAGCACCACCCATCAGGACGACGAAGCCACCACCTGGCGCGCCGGCCTGGTGTACAAGGCCGACAATGGTCTGGCGCCGTACCTCAGCTACAGCGAATCGTTCTTCCCGGTGGCCGGAACCAATACGGCAGGGCAGGCGTTCGTGCCCACCCGAGGCAAGCAGTACGAGGTTGGCATCCGCTACCAGCCCGAAGGCAGCGCCACGCTGTTGAGCGCGGCGGTGTATGAACTGCTGCAACAAAACGTCCTGACCCCGGACCGCAATGACAACGACGCCTTTGTGCAGACCGGCGAAGTGCGTTCACGCGGCCTGGAGCTGGAAGCCAAGACCGAGCTCAACCCCAACCTGAGCCTGATCGCTTCCTACGCCTACATCGATGCGCGCATCACTAAAAGCAACACCGCTGCAGAAGTCGGCCAGCGCAGTGAAGACACGCCTTATCACCAGGCTGCGCTGTGGGCCGACTATCGCCTGGCCGAGCTTGGCCTGCCGAAGCTGCGGGTCGGTGGCGGTGCCCGTTACAAAGGCACCACCCAGGCCTCCCAGGTCCCTTCGGACATGCCGGCCTACACCCTGTACGACGCCCGGGCCAGCTACGAGATCGACGCCAACTGGGAGGTGGCGGTCAACGCCAACAACCTCACCAACAAGCGCTACACCTACTGCGAGTTCGCCATCTGCCGCTATGGCGATGAGCGGCAACTGGTGAGTTCGGTGACGTACCGCTGGTAAGTGCTTCGGGCGTTGCTGCGGGAGCGGTGCTTGGCGCATTGCCTATGTGTCTACGCCCGACCGCTGATTCAAAACGTGGGCGGTGCCCAGCAAGCGGAGGGTGCTGCCCGGACGCCGCAGTCCAATTTGCGGGCATAGGGCCACTTGGTGGGTTTGCGAGTCACTGCACTGTTGCGTGTCTTGATGCATTGCTGGGTATAGCTGTGCATCTGGTTGAGTGGGAGTTGGCGCAGGCCTTGCGGACAGATAAGCAGGACGTCACCGAAAGAGAATAGTTGGAAACCTTGAATTTCCAGATGGTTCTGCGACATCAGACGGGTGTTCCACACCAGTGGATCCAGGTCGAGCAGTTCAATATCGTCGCGCAATACAAAGCGCTCCACTACGCTCTGACGAATATCCAGGCCCCCGGCAGCTTTTGTGGTGATCTGGCTCATGGCGCCAGGCAGCATCAAAAGAAACACGACGGCTATCAGGATTACACATAGCACCGCGTACAAAGCACGTTTGTAGACACTTCCGGCCTTGTGATGGAACACAACGACTGGCAGCAGTGTGAGTACCAATGTCAGCAGGCTTAGTGAGGCTATGGGGTGCGCAGAGTCATTGCTGACTTCATTAACGTAGGCATTCATGGCCAGCATAGTGGGGAAAAGTGCAGCAATGACCGTACCCAACAGGCAGGCCAGCAGACTTAGCAGAAAGCTAACCCTGTCGCGTGGAGCGCTACCGGTAGGCGTCTCAAGGTTTGCGGCGATCACCTGTTGGAAAGCCTGCCTTGATAGCACGCCCCAACAACTGACTGGAAAAATCATCAGCAGGCCAATGATGAGCCACCAATCCGAGCCACTTGCGTAGTAAATGGCGACGACAATGCTCGAGAACCCGACGAGCACAGGGAGTGCTAGCCACACCACCACATCCTTCGTGCGATCCGCCGTGCGGTGAAACAAGCTAGTGGCCAGCCCGAACAGCACGGTGGTGACGCAAAGCAGAATCAGGAATATCCCCATCATCACCAGCACCATGAACAGCCACACCAGTAACGCCGATTTTGCATCAATGGCGTCCATGAACAAATCAGTACGGCCTATGGCGCGGGTGTACATGTACAAACTCAGCATTCCCAGCCCGGCAGCACTTAAGCCGATAAGGGTGCCGATCTGAGTCCAGTACGTCAGAACCTGTTTGACGATTTTTCTTAGCACCTTTTCAAAGGTGGGCCCTGTTGCGTGCATGTTCCTCTCCTTGGCTACATCAATGGCGGCGGGAGTAGAGCAAGACCTTGGGTTGGCTGTCGATGGTTTCTTTACTGCGCTGATCCGCCTCGGGCCGTGCCTATCCCTGGCGCGCCCGAGGCGTTTTGGCGTTAGCGGTATTGCGCCGCCACTTCCGGGGCAGGCTTGCGTTTACGCCCGGCGGTCAGTTGGTAGGCGATGGCCAGCCAGATAAACCAGGCCGGCATCACGCACAGCGCCAGGCGGGTATCCGGGCGCAGGGCCAGCAGCCCCAGGACGAACATCAGGAAGCCCAGGGAGAACCAGGCCACGGGCACGCCACCGGGCATTTTGTAGTGCGAACGGGCATGCAGTTCCGGGTGCTTTTTGCGGTAGGCGATGTACGACGCGAGGATGGTCGACCAGGTGAAGATCACCAGGATCGCCGACACCGTGGAGACGATGGTGAAGGCGGTCATGACCTCGGGCACGATGTACAGCAGCAGGACCCCGAGCAGCATCAGCAGGGTGGTAAAGGCCAGGCTGATGACCGGCACACTGTGGCGTGACAGACGCTTGAACAGGCGCGGGGCGTTGTTCTGGTCGCCAGGCCGAACAGCATGCGGCTGGCCGAGAAGACACCGCTGTTGGCCGAGGAGGCGGCGGAGGTCAGCACCACGAAGTTGACGATGCCTGCGGCGGCCGGGAAGCCGGCAATCAGGAACAGCTCGACGAATGGGCTCTTGCTGGGGGACACCTGCTGCCAGGAGGTCACGGCGATGATGCAGGCCAGGGCCAGCACGTAGAACAGGATGATGCGTAGCGGGATAGCGTTGATCGCCTTGGGCAGGGTTTTGTGCGGGTCACGGGTTTCGGCGGCGGCGGTGCCGATCAGCTCGGTACCGGCAAAGGAGAAGATCGCCATCTGGAAGCCGGCGAAGAACCCTAGTAGCCCATTGGGGAAGGCGGCTTGGCGGTCCAGCAGGTGGCTCAGTGAGGCGGTCACGCCGGAGGGCGAGACAAAGGAACTGGCGATCAGCACCAGGCTCACGGCAATCAAGGTGACCACGGCGATGATCTTGATGATGGCGAACCAGAACTCCACTTCGCCGAACAGTTTCACCGTCAGCACGTTGAGCGCGAACAGGGTCAGCATCATGGCAATGGCGGGCATCCAGGCCGGCACGTCGGGGAACCAGTATTGGAAGAACCCACCCACCACCACGGCATCGCCCACTACTGCCACGCTCCAGCTCAGCCAGTACGACCAGCCGAGAAAGAACGCCGCACGCGGGCCTAGATAAGCGCCGGCGAAGTCGGCAAAACTCTTGAAGTTCAGGTTCGACAGCAGCAGCTCGCCCATGGCGCGCATCACCAGGTACACGAACAGGCCAATGATCATGTAGATCAGGATGATCGAGGTGCCGGACATGGCGATGATCTTGCCGGAGCCCATGAACAGCCCGGTGCCGATGGCGCCGCCCATGGCCATGAGCTGGATATGACGGTTATGCAGGGTGCGTTGCAACGCTGGGCGCGCGGGGGCGCCGAGGGTATCTGGAGTCATCTCAAAACCTCTTGATTTTATAGTTGTCGAGTTTTGGCAGGAAAAAGGTCGGTGGTGGTTGGGCCTGCTGCCGGTGGTTTTTATCGGGGCAGTCAGGTGGAGCGGGGCCTGGTCCATGAACCCGGGCGGGAACGCGCCGCCCTGTTCATGGACTGGGCCGTCAGCCGGCGGCTACCTGGCGCGTTGGCACTGCCGTGGCGCTGGCTTGCAGCAGTTGATACAGGTCTTTGATGTTGGTCGGTGTGGGCACCAGGTGGATCGACTCGCCGATGGCCTGGGCACGGGCCTGGTCGTGCAAGTAGCGCAGGGAGGAGAAGTCCTCCAGGGCAAAGCCCACCGAGTCGAACACCGTGACCTGGGCCGAGTCTTGGCGGCCCGGTTCCAGACCCTGGGCGATGCGGAAGTACTCGGTCACTGGGAAATCGGCGGGCAACTGCTGGATATCGCCTTCGATGCGGGTCTGGGGCTCGAATTCGACGATGACCCGGGCGTTGCGCAGGATGTCGGCGTGCAGTTCGGTCTTGCCTGGGCAATCACCGCCCACGGCGTTGAGGTGCATGCCGGGCTCGATCAGGTCCGGGGTGAGGATGGTCGCGTAGGCCTTGTCTGCCGTCACCGTGGTCACGATGTCGGCGCCCTTGACCGCGTCGGCCACCGAGTCGGCGATGCGCACCTTGAGGCCCGGCCAGGCTTGCAGGTTGTGCTTGAGCTTGTGGGACGCCTCGACGTCGATGTCGAAGATTCGCAGCTCGTTGATGCCGAGCATTTCGTGGAAGGCGATGGCCTGGAACTCGCTCTGCGCGCCGTTGCCGATCAGCGCCATGCTGCTGGACCCCTGGCGCGCCAGGGACTGCGCCACCAGGGCGGAAGTCGCGGCCGTGCGCACGGCGGTGGTCAGGGTCAGCTCGCTGAGCAGCAGCGGGTAGCCGCTGTCGACCTCCGCCAGTACGCCAAAGGCCATGACGGTCAGCAGATGACGGGCCGGGTTGCCGGGGTGGCCGTTGACGTACTTGAACGCGTATTGCTGGCCGTCGTCGGCGGGCATCAGTTCGATGACGCCGGTGGCCGAATGGTTGGCGGTGCGCGGGGACTTTTCGAACGCCTGCCAGCGCAGGTAATCCGCGTGAATGTACTGAGCCATTTCACGGATGGCCCGGCCGATGCCCAGGCGCGAATACAGGGCGGCGGCGTGATCCACATCGATGAACAATGTCATGGGGTTTTCCCTCGGGTTCGGAGCGTTGAACGCCGCGTAGGGGCGCGACGCGGGTGGGTCAGCGCTGGGCGTGGCCGTGCAGCACATTGACGGCGTTGATGCCGATTTCATCGACCATGTAGCCGCCTTCCATGACGAACAGCGTGGGCGCACCCACCGTGGCGATGACTTGGCCCATGCCGAGGAAGTCCTCGCTTTCCAGGAGGAAGTGGCTGATGGGGTCGTCCTTGAACGTATCGACCCCAAGGGACACCACCAGCAACTCCGGGGCGTACGCCCGCAGTTGGGCGCAGGCCTGGACCAGGGCTGCGCGGTAGTGCTGCCAGGTGGTGTTTTTCGGCAGTGGCAGGTTCAGGTTGTAGCCTTCGCCGGCACCGCTGCCGCGTTCGCTGGCAAAGCCCGAGTAGTAGGGGTAGGACACGGCCGGGTCGCCGTGCAGCGAGACGAACAGCACATCGTCGCGGTCGTAGAAAATGTTCTGGGTGCCGTTGCCGTGGTGGAAGTCCACGTCCAGCACCGCGACCCGCTTGGCGCCCTGAGTGATGGCGTGTTGCGCGGCGATGGCGGCGTTGTTCAGGTAGCAATAACCGCCCATGTATTCCCGTGCGGCGTGATGGCCCGGCGGGCGGCACAAGGCAAAGGCGCTGTCCTGGCCTTCGTCGATCAGGGCCAGGCCGGTGAGGGCGATGTCGGCGCTGGTGCGCACCGCGTCCCAGGTGGTGGCGGTAATGGGCGAGCCGGCGTCCATGGCGAAGAACCCGAGCTTGCCGTCGATAAACTCCGGCACCTGCTGGTTGGCCAGGTCGCGCACCGGCCACACCAGCGGCAGGGCGTCATGGCTGCGCCCGGTGGCTTGCCATTCGCCCCAGGCGCTTTCCAGGAAGCTCACATAGCGTTCGCTGTGGGCGGCCACATAGCAGGCGCGGTCAAAGCGGCGGGGCGCGATGATCTCGCCGAGCTCCACATGTCGGACCCGGTCGCGAACCGTATCGGCGCGGCTGGGCTGCTCGAAGGAGGGCTTTAGGACCCCGTCCTTCAATTCGGTGCCATGGTGCAAACGGTGGGAGTCGCTGAAGACGGTAAGCATGCTGATCGCATCCATTGTTATTGTCCGGTGCAAATATTTTGTTCCGGCATGGCTGCGAAATCTTTGCTTTTTGTTCGTGTTTAATGCGATTTTTGAGTCATATTTTTCTTTTTGGTGGCCTGATATGAGAAAAACAACTCGGCATGTCGCGCTCGACGAAACCGACCTGGCAATCCTCTCGCTGTTGCAGCAGGACGCGAGTATTTCCAACGCCGAATTGAGCGAGCGGCTGTCCCTGAGCCTCACGCCCTGTTGGCGTCGACGCAAGCGCATGGAAGAAGAGGGGGTGATCAAGGATTACCAGGCCAACCTGGACCGGCGTCTGCTCGGGCTGGACATCATGGCCTTTGTGCAGGTGCGGTTTGCCACGCACTCCGACCAGACCCCGGATGACTTCGAGACGGTGATCATGGGCCTGCCGGAGGTGCAGGCCTGCCACAAGATCACCGGCGACGCCGACTACCTGCTGCAGGTGCTGGCCCAGGACCTGGACAGCTACAGCGACTTCATTGAGCACGTGCTCAGGCGCCAGCCGGGCATTGCGTCCATTCAGTCGAGCCTGGCGCTGCGGGAGGTCAAGGCCACCAGCCGCCTGGCGATCCCCGAGCCGCAGCCCGGAGGCCGACGTTTGGCCGGGGAGCGATCTGCGGACCGTCCTTGAACCGCAGGTGCTGGCGGCTGGGGCCATGACGCCCCGCGCAGTGTTCGCCTGGCCAGCGTCGGGGGGCTGTCAGCGATCGCCCTTGCCCAGGCCCAGTGCGCCGAGCAGGCGACCGTTCAACCAGTTGGTTTTCGCCAGTTCGATGACCTCGTCGCCACGCCCGCTCATGACCGCCTTGAGCATGTACAGGCTGAACCCCTTGGCCTGTTCCAGCTTGATCGCCGGGGGCATCACCAGTTCCTGCTTGGCGGTGACCACGTCCACCAACACCGGGCCGTCATGGGCCAACGCGGTGCGCAGGGCGCCTTCAAGGTCTTCGGACTGCTCCACCCGCAGGCCGAGAATGCCCATGGCGTTGGCCATGGCGGCAAAGTCCGGGTTGTGCAGGTCGGTGCCGGTGTCGAGGTAGCCGCTGGCTTTCATTTCCATGGCCACGAACCCTAGTGACGCGTTGTCGTAGACGATGATCTTCACCGGCAATTTGAGCTGGGCCAGGGAGATGAAATCGCCCATCAACATGCTGAAGCCGCCGTCCCCCGACAGCGAGATTACCTGCCGCCCGGGAAACGCCGCCTGGGCGCCCATGGCCTGGGGCATGGCGTTGGCCATGGAACCGTGGTTGAACGAACCAAGCAGGCGGCGTTTGCCGTTCATCTTCAAGTAGCGCGCGGCCCACACCGTGGGGGTGCCGACGTCGGCGGTGAAAATCGCGTCCTCGTCGGCCAGTTCGCTGAGCAAACGGGTCAGGTACTGGGGATGGATTGGTTGGTTGGCGGGAGAGGGCTGGGCCAGTTCGTCCAGGCCCTGGCGGGCCTTGGCATAGTGCGCCAGGGATTCTTCAAGGAAGCTTCGGTCGGCCTTGTAGGGCAGGCGCGGGAGCAGGGCGGCGAGGGTTTCGCTGACATCAGCGGCGATACCCAGGTCCAGGGTCACGCGGCGCCCGAGGGCCTGCGGGTCGCGGTCGATCTGCACCACGGTGGCGTCGCTGGGGTAGAACTGGCGATAGGGGAAGTCGGTGCCGAGCATCACCAGGGTGTCGCAATTGAGCATGGCGTGGTAGCCCGAGCTGAAGCCGATCAGCCCGGTCATGCCGACGTCGAAGGGGTTGTCCCATTCCACATGTTCTTTGCCGCGCAGGGCATGCACCACCGGAGCGCCCAGGGCCTCGGCCAGGGCCACTACCTGATCGTGGGCGCCGGCGCAGCCACTGCCGCAGAGCAGGGTCACGGCCTTGCTCTGGCTGAGGATCTCCACCAGCCGGTCGAGGTCCGGGGGCGCGGGCAGGGTGCGTGGCGTGCGCAGGGGCGTCCAGGGTTTTTGCGGGCTCGGGACCTCTTGCAGGGCCACGTCCCCGGGGATCACCACCACCGCCACGCCGCGGTTGAGCAGGGCACTGCGCATGGCTCGGTGCAGCACCTGGGGCATTTGCGCCGGGTTGCTGACCAGCTCGACGAAGTGGCTGCACTCCTTGAACAGCTCCTGGGGGTGAGTCTCTTGAAAGTAGTTGAGGCCGATTTCCGAGGACGGAATCTGCGCGGCGATGGCCAACACCGGCACATGGTTGCGCTGGCAGTCGAACAGGCCATTGATCAGGTGCAGGTTGCCCGGCCCGCAACTGCCTGCGCAGACCGCCAGTTCGCCGGTGGCGGCCGCATAGGCGCCGGCGGCAAAGGCCGCGACTTCCTCGTGGCGCACGTGCATCCACTGGATGCTGTCCATGGTGCGCAGCGCGTCGGTGAGGCCATTGAGGCTGTCGCCGGTCAGCCCCCAGATGCGTTTGACGCCGGCTTGTTCAAGGGTGGTCGCCAGTTGCTGGGCAAGGGTGGTGGTTGCCATGGAGTTCTCCAGCCGGGGTAAGGGATGTCGTTCGCTGAAGAAAGGACCGCCATCGCGGGCCGATGATTCCGTTTAATTGTCGCCAGGCGCCCAGCGTTGCAGCAGCGGATGGAGGTGAAGGCAGCGCCGGGGCTGTTCTTAAAACTTTGAAATGATTTCCCGCTGGGGGAAATGTGACCCGCCCCTGTAATCTCCAAGTCCGTTTTTTCTTTCAGGATTTGCATGAACACCCGTTCGGAGCCTCCCAGTTGTCGCCACTCGCGCGCGCACCGTTCTAACCTCGCTCAATCCGCCTCGCGGCCTTCGCTCGCTCAGCGGTTCGGCTGCCTAGCCGGTCTACCCTTCATTCGACGCTCACCCACCCTTGCCGGGCTTGCCGTGCAACGTTGCCCCATCGTTCGCCGTTCGCCCAGGGTTTACGCCTGGTCGTGCCTGGCCGTCTGAAATCACTAGAGAGATAGCGTCGTTTATATGGAATGGATTGCAGACCCCACGGCCTGGCTTGGCCTTCTGACCCTGATTGTCCTGGAGCTGGTGCTGGGCATCGACAACCTGGTGTTTATCGCCATCCTGGCCGACAAGCTGCCACCGGAGCAGCGTGACCGTGCGCGGCTGATCGGCCTGTCCCTGGCGCTGCTGATGCGCCTGGGCCTGTTGGCGAGTATTTCCTGGATGGTGACCCTGACCCAGCCGCTGTTCGAGGTGTTCGACAAGAGCTTCTCGGGCCGTGACCTGATCATGCTGTTCGGCGGTGTGTTCCTGTTGTTCAAGGCCACCATGGAATTGCATGAACGCCTGGAAGGCCACGTCAGCCAACGGACCGGCAATGCCGCTTACGCGATGTTCTGGCCGATCGTGGCGCAGATCGTGGTGCTGGACGCGGTGTTCTCCCTGGACGCGGTGATTACCGCGGTGGGCATGGTCGAGCACCTGTCGGTGATGATGATTGCGGTGGTGGTGTCCATTGGCGTGATGATCGTTGCCAGCAAGCCGCTGACTCGCTTCGTCAACGAACACCCGACGGTGATCATGCTGTGCCTGGGCTTCCTGATGATGATCGGCTTCAGCCTGACCGCCGAAGGCCTGGGCTTCCATATCCCCAAAGGCTACCTGTACGCGGCCATCGGCTTCTCGATCCTCATCGAGCTGTTCAACCAGGTCGCCCGTGCGCGGCGCAAGAAGTCCATGCAGGGCCTGCGCCCTATGCGTGAGCGCACCGCCCATGCGGTTCTGCGCTTGCTGGGTGGGCGCAAGCTGGCCGCCGAGGAGGTGGGCGAAGAGATTGCCGACCTGCTGGACAACGGTGAGGAAAACACCGCCGAGCTGTTCGACCGCCGTGAGCGGGTGATGATCAGCGGTGTGCTGCAACTGGCCGAACGGCCGATTCGCACCCTGATGACGGTGCGTGCCGATGTGGATTACATCGACCTGGCCGACAGCCCGGAAGTGATCCGGACCAAGCTGATGCATTCGTCCTACTCGCGTCTGCCGCTGATTCGCGACGGTGCGGTGGATGAACCCCTGGGGTTCGTGCACAAGAAGGAGTTGCTCAAGGAATACCTGGCCGGCAACGAGCCGAACCTGGAACACCTGGCGCGTCAGGCGATCAACCTGCTGGACAGTTTTTCGATCCTCAACGCCCTGGAGCAGATGCGTAAGGCCTCGACCCACATTGCCTTTGTGATCAACGAATTCGGCGACTTTGTCGGCGTGTTGAGCATGACCGATATTCTGGAGTCGATTGCCGGCGAGCTGCCCGACGCCAGCGAAATCGAAGGGCCGGACATTGTCGAGGAGCAGGGCGGCTTTGTGGTCAGCGGTGCCTTGAACCTGTCGCAGATCCGCCAGCGCACCGGCTTCCAGGCCGAAGCCACCGAGGACTACCAGACCCTGGCCGGCTTGGTGATGAGCCTGCTGGACCGCTTGCCGGTCAAGGGCGACCGCCTGGAGTGGCAAGGCTGGAGCCTGCAGGTGGCGGCCGTGGAGGAGCGACGGGTGACCCGGGTACTGCTGTCGCCGCTGGCGCCGGTGCAGGGTGTGGAAAGCGTGCTGCCTTGATGGCCCCGAGCGCGGTGTGAGCCGCGCTCGACCCTGTGCTGAAGCAGCCTGGCGAGCGGTTCAAAGAGGTCGGGCAGCTGGAAAAATGGCGACGTTAAATTGGCGTTCATTGCCATTTGTCGGGAGATGAAAAAGCGCCTCAAGAGAGGCGTGTCAAAATGATGTCGCTCGCGGTTACTATGCGCCTCAGACCGCAGGCTCCATCAGAGAGCCGCGGCAACAACGTTGGGTTACTGGGGAGCACAGATGATGGGACGAGGTTTAGTGATGTACGCCTCAGGGATGCTGCTGGTATTGGCGGCGTTCGCCATCGTCATGCTGACGCTTTTGGGCTGACCGCTGATGCGTTGAATTTCGTTATCGTTGAAAAAGGCATCCCAGGATGCCTTTTTTAATGCCTGTCAGTTCGGTTGACGCACTTTCAGGGCCACGCTCTCGGCGTTGAAACGACGAGAAGCGGCAGCCACTTCCTTGCTGACCACGGTCTTGCCGATGGGCGCCAGGGCAATCCCGGCCAGCTTCAAGTGCTGGATCCCGAACGGGATGCCGATGATGGTGATAAAGCACGCCAGGGCCGAGCACAGGTGCCCGATGGCCAGCCAGATGCCTGCCACCAGGAACCAGATGATGTTGCCGATCAAGCCCAGGCCGCTGGTGCCCAGGTCCTCTCGGTTATTCAACTCTTTGCGGCTGATGGCCTCCTTGCCGAACGGGAAGAACGAGAAGCTGCCGATCACAAAACAGGCGCGGCCCCAAGGGATGCCGATGATGCTGATAAACGCCAGCAGGCCATAGAGCCACCAGAGCAGGCCCATAAACACGCCGCCGAGGATAAACCAGAGAAAATTGCCGATTGCACGCATTTGCCGCTTCCTTGATTGCAGATGGATTTCACGGGGCGGAGGGTAGCGGATGTACACCCACGGGGAAAAGCTGGTCGGTCAATTCCTCGATCTTTTCCTGCGCATTGATAAATTTGTCCATGCGTGCGCCACCGGATTGCGAGTTGTAACTGGCGCTGCCGATGGGCTTGCCGTCCTGATACACAGTGATCTGCGCCATGGCCATGTACAGCGCCATGTCCCACCGCCACAGGCCGATGTATTGGCTGGACAGCGGGCAGGCGTCAGGCTGGGCCGTAGAAGGCAGGGTCAGCACCTCGAAACCCTTGTTTTGCAGGGCCTGGCCATAGGCCTGGGTGAAGCCCTCACGTAGTCCGGTAGCGGGGATCAGGCATATTTTGCTACCTGCGGCGGGCGTCGGGTTCACCGGTGATACGTGCTGGGTAATGCTGCAGGCGGTCAGCAGCGAAACAACGCCAAGCAGGAGCAGTGAGCGCATAAGAACATCCATGTGTCGGTCGCCAAGGGGTGGCGGGGTGGCCATATGCTATCCATTCAGACGAAGGGCGCATAGGCACCGGCCAAGCCAATGTGACCATGGGCGAGTGCAAACCGACCTTTCGCGCAGGGCCGGTGACGGTGCTGGAATTGGGCGGTGCCATTGCGCCGAGACCGGGCCTGTAAACCGACGATGCGCTCCCCTTGGTCGTCGGCCTGCCGGAGCATTGGGCCAGCGAACGTTGGTAGAGGCCGGTGAGGTTTTTACGACGTGGGCAACGGCGGCTGGCTGAGCACACCCAGCAATACGGGCATGTCCGAATCCTGCGCCGCAAAGTGGACCGTCACTTCACCTGTGCCCGCCCCAGCGATCACCGCCGTGGCCTGGACGTGAAACGGCCCTATGCGAATGACATTGCCGGCCAGGTCCTGGGCTTGCGCCAGGCTGTGGGCGCTCAGGGTCATGTTGGGCCGAAAGCCGACCAGTGCCCCTTTGGGCAGCAGGCCGATGGCGCCGTTGGCGCTGAAGAAATCGGGTGCGGTCGGCGGCAGCGGGTACCGATCGGGATCGAACAGCGCCGGGTTGAACCAGGCGCCAGGGCTGAGGGGGAAGCGCCCAAACTGCTCCAGGGACAGATCCATCTCGACCCAGGTATCGCCCGTTGGAGGCGAGGTCGATTTCAATGACGAGCTCTGGCGCCGTTCGATAAAGGGCGGCCATTGTGCTCCTCCCAGGGTTTGCCCCAGCAAGGCGGGTTGAGGCCTGGGTGATACGCGGATACGGACCCGGTTCAGCAATGGTGGGTGCGCGCCAGGGCCCCTGAGCACCGCGGTGCTGTTGCGCCAAGTGGGCAGTGTCTGGTCCCAGTTGTCCAGGCGGTAGCTGGGGCAAAACAAGGCGCTGGCCTGCGCTGCGTTGGCGGCCATATTGACGGCGGTCGGTTGTTGCAGGGTGGCCAGCCGGTATTGGTTCAGGGCCGTCAGCAAGGGCGCCACCGGAATGGCTGGCGACGTGCCGGGCGCGGCCGGGTGCAAGGGCGGCGCACTGCTCAGCAGGTAGTCGAGGTAGACCCCGTAGGCGGAAAACAGGTCGCTGTGGGGCGAGTAACTGGGCGTGGGGGCGGGGATGGTATTGCCCAGTTGGTAGATGCTCCAGTTGCGGATTCCGGGGTCTGCGCTGCCCAGGTCACTGAAGGTGTTGATGGCGGTGATGGACAGTTGTTCGCCGATGGCGACCTGTGCCCACTCGGTGAGGGTCTGTTGGTACAACTGCCAGATCGAGGAGTCGTTCGGCACGAGGCAGGCTCTGTGTGGTGCGTTCGACTCCCCCTTGGTTGTCGTGGCCAAGGGGGAGTCGGGCAGGGGCTAGACGCCGAGTTTATTGCTGATAACGCCGAGTAGGATCGGCACGGTACTGCTCAGTGGGCCGATAGTCACCGAGGCGGAGGCATCGTTGAACTTGATGTCCTGCTTGCTGCCGTTGGTCGAGGTACTCAGGGAGCCGAGACGGAACGGACCGATGCCGATCGATGTGGTGGTGTTGGCTTGCCAGTTGCTTTTAACGTTGCTGTAGTCATTGGCGTTCATGGTCAGGGTCACCGTGGGTTCAAAACCCAGCACCACTTGGGTCGCGATCGCGGACAAAGCCCCGCCGTCGCCGAAAAACGCCGGTGCACCGGACTTCAGACGGTTGTGATTGAGGGCTACCAGGCCGGCATCCCACCATTGCCCTGGTGCGATGAAAAAGCTGCCGAGCCCGGTGAAGTCCACTTGCAGGGAGAAGTCGCTGCTGCTGGTGTTGATGCTGGTTTTCTGGCCGCTGGTGGAGCCTCCCAGAGAGAAGTTGAAGAAGTCGCCGAACAGGCTGGCATTGGCGGAGGCGCTCCAGCCGAACTGGTCCAGGCTGTAGGAGTTGCTGCTGGAAGTAATGCGGATCGACCCTCCGGCTTGGTGCTTGCCCGCGACGCTGGCGGCTTGCCACTCGCTGTATTTGGTACCGAATGCCTGGAGGGCGTAGGACGGTGCCAGTGAGAAAACCAGGTCGCTGGTGGGCGTTGGCGCGTTGCCGCCGATCGTCACCGGCTGGGAGCCAGGTGGTGCGATGCTGCCAGAGGCCACCTTCATGTTGAAGGCATTCTGGCCCAGCAGGCTTTGCGCGCCGTTCAGCCCAACTTTGGTCCTGGCTTGCTGGAGGACGGTGTAGCCGGGGCCGTAGACCTGGATCATCAGGCTGTCATAGGCGCTGGCAGCGCCGATCAGTGCATTGTTCGCTGAAACATAGGCCGGGTAGTTTTGCCCCACCCAATCCTGGAAGGCCGGGATGTTGGGGAAGATGTTTTTGGCCGTGTTATAGGCGCTGAAGGCTTTGCCCTGGGCAGTGGTGAAGGTGTCTTGCGCCGAGTTCAGATTGGCGGTGGCGATGTTCACCTGGCTGGTCAGGTTCGGGTTGAGCACGGCACCCGGGTCGATCCAGTCGAGGAAGGTGGCATAGCTCGAAAGCAGGCTGCTGCCGGCCGAGTAGGATGGGCTGTTGGCCGGCACCACATCGCCGAGGCCATGGATGTAATAGTTGCCGACGGCGGGCTCGCTATTGCCCAAATCGATATTGAGGGTGGTCGAGCCAGCACTGAATTGTTGCTGCGGGCCAATGCCAGCCGGCAGGGCGATTGCCTGCAGCTCTCCCATCCATTTTTTCCACAAGTCCAGCGTATCCACATTAGCCATGTCGTCTTGCTCCATATCGGTTGGGAAAACCGCGCATCGTGGCCACTGCCACGACCTCCAGTAGCGCTCGATGGGGTGCATCCATCGCTCGCCGGGAACAAAAGACTAAGGGTTGGTGGCGTGCGTGAATCTGCGCCTGCTGCTGATTTGCGGCCTCCGGGAGGCTGATTTCCCATCGGTATGTTTACCGATGCCTCCGGGCATTAACACCAGCCTTCGCGCAGGGCATAGCGGGTCAACTGGGCAATGCCCTTGATCCCCAGCTTGCGCATGATGTGCTCGCGGTGGGTGCTGACGGTCTTGCTGCTGATGTGCATGCGCTCGGCAATGTCCCGGGTGGTCAGGCCCTCCACCAGCAACTGAAGGATCTGCCGTTCCCGCGGACTCAAGGGAGGCCCGTCGCCACCGGATTGTCGGGCGGGGTTCGAGCGCTGGCTGATGACCATCGCGGTGGCGATCTCCGGGGACAGGTAAAACTTGCCTTGGGCCACGGCCTGCACGGCCTTGAGCAACTCATCCACGGCGCAGTCCTTGAGCAGGTACCCCGAGGCCCCGGCGTCCAGGGCGGCACTGACCCGGCGTTGCTCGCCGTGGGCCGAGACGCAGAGAAAACGCGGCGCCAGAGCCTTGCGTTGGGCGCGGAGCATGGTGTCGATGCCGTTCAGCAGCGGCATTTCAAGGTCGATGATCACCAGGTCCACAGGTTGTTCGGCGATCAGCGCCAAGGCTTCCAGGCCATTGGCCGCGTGCCCGACGATTTTCAGTCCGGGCTCCTTGCTCAGCAACGCGGCCAGGCCCTGGCGAAACAGCACATGGTCGTCGGCCAACAGGATGTTCATCGGGCTGGGCGTCATGAGGCACCCCGTGCCGCGCGGCCGAGCGGTTGGCCTGGCACCAGCAGGTGCACGCGAGCGCCCTGGCCTGCGTTGCCATCCAGCACGAGCGAGCCCTGCAGGGCTTTGAGTTGCAAGGCGATGCTGCACAGGCCGAAGCCTCGGGACGAGCCTCTGACCCCCGGTGGAAAGCCACAGCCGTTGTCTTCGACGCTCAGGGTCAACTGCCGGTCCTGATAGGTGCAGCGCAGGGTGGCCTGGGTGGCGCCGCTGTGCTTGCGCACATTGCTCAGCAACTCCTCGGCCATGCGCAACAGGGCCTTGGTGGTGTCCGGGGGCAATGGGCTGTGAAGGTGCTGCAGCTCCAGGGTGATGGGCGCAGCGTCGGGAAAACGCGCCCCGACTTCCCGGACCAGCCTGGCCAGCCCTTGTTCCAAGGGCGGCGGGGCCTGGTTGCCGAGGTCATCCAGGACCCGCCGCAGGCTGCTGGAGGCTTCGCGAATCAACGCTTGGACCTCTTCGACCAAGGGTTTGACGTCGCTGGCGGCAACCTGCTCTCCCAGCTCGGCCAGGCGCAGTTGGGCCAGTGCCAGATGCTGTCCGGCGTGATCGTGCAGTTGGCAGGCAATCCGCAGGCGTTCGTGCTCCAAAGGGGACGGGCAGGCAGGCGGTGGGACACACTTGGGGTGGCGTGACATTCCATGTCTCCATTGACGACGTTTAGGTTCGTGCGCAGTGCCCGAACAGGTGCAGTGCTGCTGGCCTTCCTGGCCATGGCCGCCGTTGTGCGGGAGGTGGCCAGGAGGGGATGGGTCGAGGCAGTGTCGAGAGGTTGCCGTTGCCGTTCAGAGTGCGCCTGTTGCCCTGTGTCGTGAATGTCCGGTGCCGTTCGGGGTTCCCTGTTTCGAACGGGCTGTGTTGAACCGGGCTCGGCCGATTGTGCTCCGGCGATGGGGCAATATCCTGGCTGGCGATTCCTCCGGCAATGAAGCTCGAGGGGGAGGGCACGCCTGCTTGGCCTGCCCTGGCCCGAAGGTGGTGATGAGGTAACGGATAATGGCTAATTGAAATTAAGCTGGGCGAGTGTAGCGTGGGATTTGTGGCCGGGTGAAGCCGTTATACGCCCGCCGGCCGGGGAATTTTGTAAAGGTTTCGAGACAATGGATACGCACGATGGCGCCCCCTGGGCTATCGAGTCGCGCAACTCGGCAGGGCCGGGCCTTGGCTCGTCAGTCAGGGGGTCAGCTCAACGTCAGGTAGGTGAGAGGCAAGGTGTTGCTGACCTTGATGTCTCGCAGGGAAATGTTCGAGCAGATACTCAGCACACCGGGCAGTTTTCTCAGGACTTTTTCCACGAAGCGGCTGTAGTCGTCCAGGTCCCGGGCCACCACCTGCAACAGGAAATCGGCTTCGCCCGTGGTGTTGTGGCAAGCCAGGACGTTGGGGCAGGCGATGATGATGTTTTCGAACTCGGCGGTGACCTCTTCCCCATGCTGGGTGCAGGCGATCTGCACAAAAGCCATGACCCCCATGCCGAGCTTTCGGCGGTTCAGCAAGGCCTGGTAGCCCTCGATCACCCCAGCGTCTTCCAGGCGCTTTTGCCGGCGCCAGCAAGAGGCCTCGCTCATCCCCAGTTGCTCGGCCAGCTTGGCGTTGGACAGCTTGCCATCCTGCTGCAGGCGGTCGGCAATGGCGGCGTCCAGTTTGTCGAATTTTTCCACCTGCAAGATCCTTTCAGTAACGGTTGGAGATCTGTAAGACTATTTCGAGTTCTTCGATTATTCAACGGTAAATAGAAAGGTAAATTCACTCAGCGTCTTCATACTGATGGAATGTTTCAGATAAGGAGCAGTTCATGAAAGCAGTGGTCTTCGAAGCATTCTCCGCGCCGCCAACCATCCAGACCGTCGCCGACCCTACGCCCGAGAATCACGGCGTGGTGGTCAAGGTCATGGCCACCGGCGTATGCCGCAGCGACTGGCACGGCTGGGTCGGGCACGACAGCGACATTGAACTGCCTCACGTGCCCGGGCACGAACTGGCAGGGATCGTCGAGGCAGTCGGTAAGGACGTGACCCGCTGGAACGTCGGCGACCGCATCACCGTGCCCTTTGTCGGCGGTTGCGGCGCTTGCCCGGAGTGCAGTGCCGGCCACCACCAAGTGTGCGACCGGCAGTTCCAACCCGGCTTCACCCACTGGGGCTCGTTTGCCGAATACGTGTCGTTGCACCAGGCCGACATCAACCTGGTTGCACTGCCCGAGAGCCTGGATTTCACCACCGCCGCCAGCCTGGGGTGCCGCTTTGTCACCTCGTTTCGCGCCGTGGTCGACCAGGGCCAGGTCCGCGCCGGGCAGTGGGTGGCGGTCCACGGTTGTGGCGGCGTGGGCCTGTCGGCGGTGATGATCGCCAGTGCCATGGGCGCCAACGTAGTGGCCATCGACATCGCCGAAGACAAGTTGGAACTGGCCCGCAGCCTGGGCGCGGTCGCCACCGTCAACGCCAACCAAGTGGCGAACGTGGTGGAGGCCGTTCGTGACCTCACTCAGGGCGGCGCCCACGTCTCGCTGGATGCCCTGGGCCACCCCACGACCTGCTTCAATTCCATCAGCAACCTGCGTAAACGCGGCAAGCATGTGCAGGTTGGGCTGATGCTGGGCGAGCAGAGCACGCCGATCATTCCCATGAGCACGGTGATCGCCAAGGAACTGGAAATCCTCGGCAGCCACGGCATGCAGGCGCACCGCTACGACGCGATGTTCGCCATGATGCAGTCGGGCAAACTAGCGCCACAGAAGCTGATCGGCAAGACCATCAGCCTGGAACAGTCGATCGATGCGCTGATGAACATGGACAAGTTCGAAGTGGCAGGGGTGACGGTGGTCAATCGCTTCTAAAGCGTGGGGGCGGTATTGCTCATGAGCCAGGTCGCTGACCCATGTAGGAGCCGGCTTGCCGGCGATGCCGCCCCCGATACCCCTGGCAAAAAATCTCCCAGCCCGTCTTTACATCCACCCTCCCATTCCTCATCATCCGCGCCGTCTACGTTTCGCTGCTGACCAGACAATTCCAGCCACCAATCGGGTGGTTGTTTTGTTGCGTCCAAGAAAAGCAGTTGAAAATGACCCAGACACCTCTCAAAAGAATTCAGCACAAGCTCGCCCGTTCCGGGGTGGCCATTGAACGCCTGAATGCCAACTCTCTTTCAATCTCTTCGACCAATGCTGCCGGGCTCAAGGTGGATTTGCTGCTGCCTGACAGCTTTGCCATCGAAGAAAAAGCCATCCTGCAACTGATGGATTTCGCCAAGGTCGCCCACCCTCATGGCGGCGAAGTGAAGTGCGCCTGCGCCACGCCCGACTTCCACACCGGCAACCCGATTCCGGTGGGCAGTGTGATTGTCACCAGCCATGACATGGTGGTGCCCCAAGCGATCGGCACCGACATCAATTGCGGCATGCGCCTGCACAAACTGGGGCTGAACTACGAGCAGTTCATGGCGCAAAAGGCCAAGTGGACCGCCCTGGTGCGCGGCGATCTGCTGGAAGGTACGCGCAATATTCCCACCCGCCCGATGGCCATGACCGCGTTGTTTGATTCGGGCCTGGGTGACTTCTGGACCCAGGTGCAGCAGCAAGACCCGGTGGGGCTGTTTGCCGGGGCGGATTTCGAACAACTGCGCCGCGAGCTGGCGGGGCTGCATCCTTCCTCCTTTGCCCGGGGCAGCGCCGACTACGCGCCGGAAGCCCTGCAGGACCGCTCCCGGAACATCCTCCGCGACCCAGGCCTGGGCTCCCTGGGCGGCGGCAATCACTTTGTCGAGATCCAGGTGGTCACCGAGCTGGTGGACCGCCAGGCCTGCTTCGCCCAGGGCCTGTCTGTGGGGCAGGTGGTGATGATGATCCACACCGGCTCCCGGGACGTGGGCTTCTACGTCGGCCGGCGCTGGATGGACAAGGCCAAGGCCCTGTGGCCGTTGGGGATCAAGCACCCCGAATCGAAAATCTTTGCCTTGCTTGGCGACATGGCCGATGAGTACCTGCTGGCCATGCACAGCGCTGCCCATTACGCCGACGCCAATCGGGCGCTGATCGCCGAGATGGTGCGCCAGCGTACGCGGCAAGTCTTTGGTGCGGGCATCGAGGCGCCGCTGATCGTCGACGTGCCCCATAACATCGTGCTGCGCGAAGAAGACGGCAATGTCCACCGCAAGGGCGCCACACCGGCCTACGCCGGGCAGCCGCTGCTGATCCCGGGGAGCATGGGGCATGATTCCTACCTGCTCACCGGGCTGGGCAACCAACGCTGGCTGCGCTCGGCCAGCCACGGTGCGGGGCGTTCCATGTCCCGCAGTGAGGTGGTGTTCAAGGCCAAGAAGGACAAGGCCTTCCTCGGCCTGCAGGGCGTGGAGTGCATCACCACCAAGGAAGAGCGGATGATCGAAGAGGCACCGGGCGCTTACAAGGAGATTGGCCAGGTGATCCAGTCCCAGGTGGAAGAGGGCACGGTGTCGGTGATGGCGCGGTTTTCACCGATTTTGACCTTCAAGGCCTAACACGCCCCCTCGTTTTGGGTCGGTACGCACATCCATTGCTGTGGGAGCTGGGCGTGCGGATCAAAAGCCAGAACACACAAAGGCATCTGAGAGCGTTCAGTGAGAGCTGGGGAGCGGCGGTTTGCTGCTCTGGCCGCGATCAAGGGTTTTTTTGAACATTCAGAAGTGCCTGATGTGTCGGTGACTGGGGCGAATCTAGTATCGACTCCGTTGAAGGGCCAAAAGGCTGGTGGCCGCGCAGCAAGGACGTGCTGTTTAGCCCCCGGCTAGCCAGTCCTTGATCCGTAGCGATAAGGAGCAGTGCCTCAAGGGCGAGAGCGGCTACTAGGACATGCTCCTCTAATCCCGATTTTTACTTGAGATACACAACATGGACGTTCGTCAGTTTGCCTTCCTGGCTCGCCAGCCTTCTGCTGCCCTGCAATCCCGGCATTCCTTTGGGGGCCTGCCGAAGCGCGGACTGGCGTTCATGCTGGCCAACCTGATGTTCTGGCAGCCGCTGTGGGTGATGGCCGACGGCATCGTGGTCAACGGCAGCGGCACCCGTCTCGGCC
>NZ_JALQCW010000030.1 GCF_023241715.1 Pseudomonas morbosilactucae | reverse complement strand
GCAACTTGACGCTTGCAGCGCCCTTAAACCCGCCATCGCTGGCAAGCCAGCTCCTACACGACATCCTCCCCAACACGTCAGACCCAACCCCGTCTCACCGACGCCCCCCACCTGTAGGAGCCGGCTTGCCGGCGATAGGGCCCTTGAAGCTTGCAACTTGACGCTTGCAGCGCCCTTAAACCCGCCATCGCTGGCAAGCCAGCTCCTACACAACAGCCCCCCCAATAACGTCGCACAATCTTGCCGTGCAGGTGGCACAGGTCTTGCGATGGGTCAGGGGTATTTCGCTGAAGTAAGAATTGCCATGGCTCGTTTTGTTCGTCCTGTCTTCAATGCCTTGACTTGGGTGATCTCGCCCGTTGCCTTGCTGTTGCTCTGGCACCTGGTGGCCAATGCGGGGATTTTTCCGCGCAACTTGCTGGTTCCGCCGGCCCAGGTGTGGCAAACCTTCGAAGCCTTGCTGGCCAGTGGGGAACTGCTGGAGCACTTGGATAACAGCCTGTCGCGTCTGAGCCTGGGGTTCGCCATCGGTGCGTTCAGCGGGCTGGCCTTTGGCGTGCTGATGGCCCTGTCGAAAAACGTCGAGGCCTACTGCGCACCGCTGTTCCACAGCCTGCGGCAGATCCCCAGCATCGCCCTGATCCCGATGTTCGTGCTGCTGTTGGGCATCGATGAAACCTTCAAGATCGTCATCGTCGCCAAAACCGCGTTTTTCCCGGTGGCCCTGGCGGCCAGCGAGGGAGTCAAGGCCATTCCCCGCAGCTACTTCGAAGTGGCCGACGTCTATCAACTGCGCTGGCCGACCCTGGTCCGCGAGATCGCCCTGCCCGCCGCCGCGCCGCCGATCATTACCGGCTTTCGCATCAGCCTGACCCGAGCCTGGGTGGTGCTGGTGGCCACCGAACTGCTGGCCGCCGACAGCGGCCTGGGGCAGATGATTGAAATGAGCCGGCAGATGCTGCGCATCGATGTCGTGATGGTCGGGGTCGTCATCACCGGGTTGATCGGCTTTGTCCTGGACTTTTCCTTCCGCCGCCTAGAGCGGCGACTGCTGCGCTGGCAGACCCGCTAGGAGCCCCCTCGAATGATCGCTTTGTTGAAAAAAACCCGCGGCGCGCTGCTGCCCCTGCTGTTGCTCGCACTCTGGGAATACCTGTCCCGCCAGGACGCCGCTGGGGCCTATGCGTTCGTGCCGTTGTCGACCATCGGCAGCGCCCTGGTGGAATTGCTGGGCAACGGTGAACTGCTGGTCAACCTCCTGGCCAGCCTGGCCCGCACCAGCGGCGGCCTGCTGCTAGGGATCCTGTTCGGGGTGTTGCTGGGCGCGCTGATGGCCTTGTCGGCGGTGGCCAATCGGCTGGTGGGGCCGTTGTTCCATTCGATCCGCCAGGTACCGATGCTCGGCTGGATCCCGCTGATTGCCATGTGGTTCGGCAACGGCGAGTTTTCCAAGGTACTGATTGTCAGCCTCGCCGCCTTCTACCCCATGGTGCTCAACACCTACCTGGGCTTCAGCCAGGTGGAGCAGCGCTACCGCGAAGTGGGCCAGGTGCTGGTGCTGGGTCGCCGGCAGCAACTGCGCCATGTGCTGTTTCCCGCAGCCTTGCCGAGCATCGCCACCGGCGCCTTGCAGGCCCTGGCCTTTGCCTGGGTGACCACGGTGGGCAGCGAGCTGTTCCTGTCGTCCGGCGCCGGCCTGGGCAACCTGATGATGAATGCCGAGGCCGGTTCACGCATGGAGGTAATCGTCCTCTGCGTGCTGTGCATCGGCCTGTGTGGCTACCTGATGAACCTGCTGTTTTCCCTGCTGAGCCGCCGCCTGCTGCGCTGGCGCCCTACCCGCTGAAGGCCAAGACATGAATGCAATCGCCCAACACCCGCCCCAGGCGAGCCTGACCCAAGCCTCTGGCGCCCTGGAAGTCCGCAGCCTCAGCAAAACCTACCGGATCCAGGGCCAGGCCCTGCCGGTGCTGGAGAACATCGACCTGCAGGTCCGCCCCGGGGAGTTCGTTAGCATTGTCGGCGCCAGCGGCTGCGGCAAATCCACCCTGCTGCGGCTGATGGTCGGCCTGGAGCGCGATTATCAGGGGCAGATACTGCTCGATGGCCAACCCGTGGTCGGCGCCAGCCTGGAGCGCGGCATCGTGTTCCAGGACCACCGGTTGTTTCCCTGGATGACCTTGCGCCAGAACATTGCCCTGGCGCTGAAGAACCACCCGTTGTCGGCCGCCGAAAAGCAGCGCCTGGTGGCCGAGCACATCGCCCTGGTCAACCTCGAGGGCTTTGAAGACGCCTACCCGCACCAACTGTCCGGCGGCATGGCGCAGCGCGCGGCGATTGCTCGGGCGCTGATCAATAAACCCAAGGTGTTGCTGCTGGACGAGCCCCTGGGTGCCCTCGACGCCTTGACCCGGGTGCGCCTGCAGCACGAGCTGCAGCGCATCTGGGTGCAGCAGCGCTGCACGGTGATCATGGTCACCCACGACATCGAGGAAGCCCTGTACCTGGGCGACCGAGTCATTGTCATGGACGCCCACCCGGGACGGATCAAGCATGAAATCCGCGTGGACCTGCCCCATCCCCGGGAGCGTTCTTCGCCCGTCCTACAGGGTTACAAGGAGCAATTGCTGGAGGAACTGGTGGGCCACTGAGGGCCGTTTGCGCCGGGGGGCGATATAGCTCGAAGCTCGGCTTTTATTCCATAAAAGTCGTACAAGGCATTTTTATAGTGCGTTTAAATATATGAATGCGTGCGTGGCGGGTGCCTCAACACCCGCCCGCGCCCCTGCCCCCAGCGACTTTTCAGGAACCCTCGATGTCCGATCCAACCCCTTTGTTGTTTGCCCTCTACGAGCAATCCAGTGTCGGCTGCGGCGGCGCGCCGAGCCTGTGGACCCACCCCGCCGATGAACGCCTGAGCATCAACTCCCTGAGTTACTGGTCGAACCTGGCGCGAATCGCCGATCAGGCCCACCTGGACATGCTGTTTTTCGGCGACGTACTGGGGTTCTACGACGTGTTGGGCGGCAACGCCGACGCCGCCTTGAAATGGGCCGTGGAAGCCCCGGCCAATGATCCTTTGCTGCTGATCCCGGCGCTGGCGGCGATCACCGAAAACCTGGCCTTCGGGGTCACTGTCAGCACCAGCTATGAACACCCGTTCACTCACGCCCGGCGCTTCAGCACCCTGGACCACCTGACCAATGGCCGTGTGGGCTGGAACATCGTCACCTCCTACCTGTCCAGCGCCGCACGCAACTTCGGCCTGGAGCAGATGATCAAGCACGATGACCGCTATGAGCGCGCCGAGGAATTTCTCGATGTGGCCTACAAGCTCTGGGAAGGCAGTTGGGCCGATGACGCGGTGCTGGCCGACAAATCCCGGCAAACCTATGCCCGCGGCGACCGGGTACGCCCGATCAACCATGTGGGCGAGCATTACCGAGTGGCCGGGCCGCACCTGTGCTCGCCTTCGCCGCAACGCACGCCGCTGCTGATCCAGGCCGGCTGGTCGGGCCGTGGCCGGGAATTCGCAGCCAAGCATGCCGAGCTGATCTTTATCGCCAAATCCAACCCGGTGGACATCCGCCAGGGCCTGGAGGACATCTGGGCCCAAGCACGGGCGCGCGGACGCCAGGCCGAGGATGTGAAATCCCTGACCGTGTTGCGCATCGTCACCGCCAAGACCGAGATCGAAGCCCAGCGCAAATACGCCGAGCTGCAAAGCAACTACCACTTGCAGGCGCAACTGGTGAGCTACGCCGGCGACACCGGCATCGACATCAGCCGCTATGCCGACAACGAAGCCCTGTCCACCCACACCGAGGGCCTGACCTCTTACGTCATGCGCCCCGATGGCAGCGGCAAGCCGTTGACCGCCGGCGACGTCAAACAGCGTTTCGCCCAGGTCACCCGCGGCAGCGACCTGATTCTGGTGGGCACCCCGCAGCAGGTGGCCCAGCGCATCGAGGAACATGCGCGGATCTCCGGCACCAGTGGCTACATGCTCAACCCGCTGATCAGCCCGGGCAGCCTTGAAGACTTTGTCGAACTGGTGATTCCCGAACTGCAAAAGCGCGGGCTGTATCGCACCCAGCCGCAGCGCGGGACCTTTCGCTCACGCTTGCGTGCCGACGGTGCCAGCCACCTGCCGGCCTCGGCCTACGGCGCCTCGTTCCGCTTCGCCCCGTAAGCCGCGCCCGCCCCGGGGAATCAACGGCACCTGGGGCGGGCCCGTTTCAACCAGGCGCCAGACGGCGCATCAGCACAGGTTTGCATACCGCGCGGCTCTGCCATAATGGCGCGGTTTTCCCACCAGCGTGCGAGCACAAGCCCGCGGTAAGGCACTCCACACTCCCTGCCCCCCTGGCTTTCGAATCGCCCGACCATGCTGCTGAACGACCCCATTACCCTGTCGCTGATCCTTATTCCTTTCGGCCTGCTCACCGCCCTGGTGCTGTGCCTGTCGTATTTCGGCCTCGGCTCGTCCGGCGGCGCGTTGCGCTGGTGGCTGGCCGGCGACCTGTTGCTGACCGCCTACCGCGGCGTGGTGCTGCTGCAACCCGGTGTACTGGGCGACGGCTATACCTGGCTGGGCCTGCTGACCCCACCCCAGGAACTGGTGTCGGGCATCGCCCTGCTGCTGGCGGCCATCGGTGCCCACACCCTGGCCCTGGAGCACCTGTTCGGGCACCGTGGCGGCCGTGGCTGGCCCCTGGACCGGGTGCTGCTCCTGCCGCTGGTCTATACCGTCGGCGCGGTGGCACTGCTGCACAGTTCCTACCTGCTGCCCTGGTTCTTTTTTATCGTGCTGCTGAGCATCGGCCAGCAATTGCGCGCGGCCTGGGCCCTCAAGCAGCGTTACCGCGGGGCCTGGGGCCTGATCGCCGGGCACACCGCGCTGATCCTGTTCCACGCCTCGTCGCTGTTCAGCACCCTGGTCGAGCCCGTGCCGCCGCTGGCGTTCGACAGCCCGGACCTGCCGAGCATCGGCGCCCTGGTGATGGATTTCATGGTGTCGTTCCTGTTCACCCTGAGTTTCGCCCTGATGCTTCAGGAGCAACTGCGCCAGCAGGCCTTCCAGTTGAGCATCACCGACACCCTGACCGGGGCCCTCAACCGTCGGGGCGCGGCGCCGATCATCAATGACCAGTGGAGCCGCGCCCGGCAGTTGCGCACGCCCCTGACCCTGGCGATGATCGACCTGGACAACTTCAAACGCATCAACGACCACCACGGCCACGCCACTGGCGATGCGGCCCTGCAACGCTTTGCCGCCAGCGTGTTCCGCCTCAAGCGCCAGGGGGATGTGTTCGTGCGTTGGGGGGGCGAGGAATTCCTGCTGATGCTGCCCGGAACCGATGTGCACCAGGCGCGGCAATTTCTTCAGCGGTTGCGCGAGGAGTTGCAGCGTCAGGGCCTGCAGCCACCGTTGCAGATGACCTTCAGTGCCGGGCTGGCCGATGTCTGCGCCTTGCCGACGCAGTGGAGTTTCGAAGCCCTGCTGGGCGAAGTCGACAAGGCCCTGTACCGGGCCAAGCAACAGCGCGACCGGGTGGAAGTGGTGGCCTGAATCAGCCGGCCAGCGCCCCCAGGTAGTAATTCTGCAGGTCGTCGCTGGCGGCCAGTTCAGACGCCGCCCCGGCGTCCACCACGCGCCCGTTCTCCAGCACATAGGCGTAGTCGGCGTAGTCCAGGGCGATGTTGATGTTCTGCTCGGCCACCAGCAGGCTCAACCCTTGTTCGCGGTTGAGCCGGCCCAGGGTCTCGAAAATCTCCTCCACGACCTGGGGAGCCAGGCCCATGGACGGTTCATCCAACAACAGCAACCGGGGCTCGGACATCAGCGCCCGGCCAATGGCGACCATCTGCTGCTCGCCGCCGGAGGTGTAGCCGGTCAGGCGCTTGCGCAGCAGACGCAAACGGGGGAAGTAGCCGTAGATGCGCTCCAGGCGCTGGTTCAGCACCTGGCGCGACGGCCGTCCGGCAAAACCGCCGAGCAACAGGTTCTGCTCGACATTCAGATGGGTGAAGCAATGCCGCCCTTCAAGCACCTGGGCCAGCCCCGCCAGCACCAGGCTGGCAGGGTCGGCGTGGGTGATGTCGCGGCCCTGATACAGCACCCGGCCCTTGACCACTTCGCCGCGTTCGGCGCGAACCAGGCTGGAAATGGCCTTGAGGGTGGTGCTCTTGCCGGCGCCATTGGCCCCCAGCAACGCCACCATCTGCCCCGCCGCCGCCTGCAGCGACACACCGCGCAAGGCGAGGATCGACTGCTCGTAGAAGACTTCCACCTGTTCGACCTGCAGCAACGGCGGGTCACTTTCCGGGCGCTGGCTCATGGGTTTTATTGCTCCTGGCTGCAATTGCGCGGGGTGATGCCTTTTTCCTTGGCGTATTGCGCGGCCGAGGCCTCGATCAACGGCCGCAGCAAGGCACGGTCGGCCTGCACCCAGTCACTGATCAGGTTCCAGCGCTGGCCGTCCCACTGCTGGAAGCGCACCGCACCGCCACCTTCATGGTCCGAGCAGGACAGTTTCAGCGGTTGCACCAGGCCTTTGGCGCCCAGGGCCTGCAAACGCGCGTCGTCGAGGTTCAAGTGCTCGAAGCCCCAGCGCACCTGCTCGCCGGTCAGGGGTTTGTTGCCGTATTTCTCCTGGGCCAGGCGCAGGGCTTCGACGTTGAGGATGCCGTTCACTACACCGAGGTTGTAGTACACGGTGCCAAAGCGTTTCGGGTCGGCCAGGTTGCCCTTGCCAGCGTCCACCACCTTGCCCTTGATGCCCTGCAGCACCGGGAAATCAGTGCCCGACGGGTGAGTGGTGATGGAGATAAAACCCTTGGCAGCAGCGCCGGCCGGCACCACGTCTTCTTCAGAGTTGCTCCAGATGTTGCCGATGATGTGGTCCGCCGGGTAACCGACCTTTTGTGCCGACTTCAGGGCCACCGGGTTCATTACCCCCCAGCCCCGCAGGATCACCCAATCGGGTTTCAAGCGGCGGATGTTCAGCCACTGGGATTGCTGCTCGTTGCCCGGGTGCGGCACCTCCAGCAGGGTCAGCTCGAAACCGGCGTTCTTCGCCAGGGTTTCCAGCACCCCGTTGGTTTCCTTGCCGTAGGGCGAGCCGTGGTAGAGCACGGCAATTTTCTTGCCCTTGAGGTGCTCGGCCCCGCCTTCGCGCTGGCCGATGTAATTGATGATCGCCGAGACCTCGGAATACGGGTTGAGCTGCAACGGGAACACATAGGGGAACACGCTGCCGTCAGTGGAATCGGTGCGCCCGTGGTTGATGGTAATCAGCGGCAGCTTGTCGGCGGTTGAGCGTTCCAGGGTCGCGTAGGCGATGCCCACCGACAGCGGGTTGGTGGCCGCTGCCGGGGCCCCGTTGAGGCCGCCCTTGAGGCGCTCGTAGCACTCCACGCCCTTCTCCACCACGTACTCGGTCTCGCATTCGCTCCAGGTCAGCTTGACCCCGTTCACCCCGCCCTGGGCGTTGATGTATTGCAGGTAATCGATAAAGCCGCCGAAGAAGCCGGTGCCGCCGGCGGCGTAAGGGCCGACCCGGTAGCTCTGCAAGGGGAAGTACTGTTCGTCGGCAGCCTGGACCTGGGCCGTCAGGCCGGCGGTCAGCAAGGCCAGGCCCAATGCCAGGCGGCGCAACGGTTTGCGGTGAGTCATAAAGGCAGTTCCTTGTGGCGGATCAGTGTGGGGTTGAGAAAGCGACAGGCATCAGTAACGCAGGGGCCAGACCCGAGCCCGCAGGCGCAGGCGTTGCCAGAGCCGGGACAGGCCTTCGGGCTCCTTGATCAGAAAAGCGATGATCAGGGCGCCGAATAGCATCTTTTGCAGGTTTTCCAGTTGCCCGGAGTCCATCAGGCCGCTGGGCAGCAGGCCGAACAGGTTGGCCAGGAGAATCGGGAACAGCACGATGAACGCCGCGCCCAACAGGTTGCCGAGCACGCTGCCCAGGCCGCCGATAATGATGATGAACAGCACCTGGAACGAACGGCTCAGGTCGAAACCGTGAGGTTCCACCGTGCCCAGGTAGGCGAAGGCCCACAGCGAGCCGGCGATGCCCAGGTAGAAGCCGCTGAGGGCAAACGCCAGCAACTTGGCCTTGAACAGGCGGATGCCGATCACCGCCGCGGCGGTGTCCATGTCGCGCACCGCCATCCAGTTGCGCCCCAGCTCGCTACGCACCAGGTTCTTGCCCAGCCAGAACAACAGCACCACCAGGCTCAGGGTCAGCAGGTAGCGGCCCCGGGGCGAGCTGAAGTCGAGGCCGGCGATCAGCAACGGCGGCGAAGTGATGACCCCGGAGGCGTTGTCGTTGGTGAACCAACTGAAGCGCGTCAGCACCCACTCCACCACGAACTGCGCGGCCAGGGTCGAGACCAGTAGGTAGAAGCCTTTGATCCGCAGGCTCGGCAGGCCGAACAGCACCGCCACCAGGGCGGCGATCACCCCGCCGAGGAAAAAGCTCAGCAACAGCGGCAGCCCCGGCACCCGCAGTTGCAGGTTGTAGGCGGCAAAGGCGCCCACCGCCATAAAGGCCGCCGACCCCAGGGACAACTGGCCGGCGTAGCCGGTCAACAGGTTCAGGCCCAGCCCGGCCAGGGATAGCACCAGCAACGGAATCAGGATGGCGCTGAACCAATAGTCGTTGCCCAGCCAGGGCACGGCGACAAAGGCAAAGGCCAGCAGCAACCCCAGGCCGAGTCGGTCCTGGCGCAGGCGAAAAGTACGGCGCTGGGCGCTGTAGGTGGTGCTCAATTGACCGGCTTCGCGATACAGCATGAAGGCATTCCTTGAAAGAAAGTCAGACCCGCTCGATGGTCCGCTCGCCGAACAACCCGGCGGGACGCACCAGCAAAAACACCAGGGCGAGCACGTACGGCACCCAGTTCTCGATGCCGCTGCCGATAATCGGGCCGAGGTAGATCTCCGCGAGCTTTTCTGCGGCGCCGATGATCAAGCCGCCGACAATCGCCCCGCCAATCGAGGAGAAGCCGCCGATGATCAGCACCGGCAAGGCCTTGAGCACCACCAGCGACAGGGAGAACTGCACCCCCAGGCGTGCGCCCCAGAGCAGCCCGGCCACCAGCCCGACAAACCCGGCCACCGCCCACACCAGGGCCCAGATCCGCGGCAGGCGAATGCCCACCGCCAGGGACGCCAGGGGATCGTCGGCCACCGCCCGCAAAGACAGGCCGACCCGGGTCTTGTTGAACAACAGGGACAGGGCCAGCACCAGCGCCGCCGCGGTGCCGGCCGCGAACAGGTCGAACTGGGAGAGCAACATGCCGCGGATTTCCAGGGGCTCGTCGGCAATGCCCAGCTCCAGGCCATGGACCTGGGCGCCCCAGAGAAACTGGGCCAGGCCTTCGATCAGGTACGACAGGCCCAGGGTGGCCATGAACAGGATGATCGGTGGACGATTGACCAGGGGCCGCAGCACCACCTTCTCGATGGCCAGGGCCAGGGCCACCAGGCTGGCCAGGGTCACGGCGAACGCCAGCCAGAACGGCAGCCCGCGCTCCAGCAGGCTGACAAAGGTCAGGGCGGCAAACAGCACCATGGCGCCCTGGGCGAAATTGAACACGCCACTGGCCTTGTAGATCAGCACAAACCCGATGGCCACCAGGGAGTACATGACCCCCGCCAGCAGGCCGCCGATCAGCACTTCAAAGAAAAACTCCATGCTCAGTTCCTCGCTCGCTGGGGACGTCGCGAGCCCAGGTAGGCGGCGATCACTTCAGGGTTGGCGCGCACCTGCTCCGGGGTGCCGTCGCCGATCTTGCGGCCGTAGTCGAGCACCACCACGTGGTCGCACAAGCCCATGACCACGCCGATGTCGTGCTCGATCAACACCACGGTGGTGCCGAACTCGCGGTTGATTTCGCGGATGAACTGGCTCATTTCGCCCTTCTCCTCGGCGTTCATCCCGGCCATGGGCTCATCCAGCAGCAGCAACTGCGGCTCGGCAGCCAGGGCCCGAGCCAGCTCCACGCGTTTTTGCAGGCCGTAGGGCAGCTTGCCCACCAGGGCGTCGCGCCACGGGTGGATGCGCAGGAAGGCAATCACCCGCTCCGCGTGCAGGCGTTGCCGGTCGTCCTCCCGGGGCGCCCGGCCGAGGCCGAACATCTGTTCCAGCCAGGAGCTGCGGCGCTTGAGGTTGCGCCCGGTAAGCACGTTGTCGAGCACGCTCATGCCCTTGAACAAGGCGATGTTCTGGAAAGTCCGGGCGATGCCGCCCTCGGCGGCCTGGTGCGGACGCATGCGCCGGCGCACCTGCCCGGCGTAGTGGATATGCCCGCTCTGGGCCTGGTACACGCCGTTGATCACGTTCAGCAACGAGCTTTTGCCGGCGCCGTTGGGGCCGATCAGCCCGCAGATTTCCCCGGGGGCCACGGCAAAGCTGATGGCGGTGATGGCCTTGACCCCCTTGAACGACAGGGAGATGTCATCGAGCCGAAGTAATGGAGTTGCAGCGGTTGCGCTCATAAAGGGCTCGTCAGGCGGATTGGCGGATCAGGGGTTCAGGGTTCGGGTCCGGCTGGGCCAGGGACGACGGCTCGTGCCAGTGCCGGGGACGAATGCCCAGGGCGGCAAAAAACGCCGCGCTGTCCTCGGTCAGGGCCGGCCCCACCAGCAGCGGCACACGCAAGCGGCTCATGCCCAGCACATCCAGCAGCGGCCGGCGGATCAGCCAATGGCCGAGCCAGGTGCCAAGGGCCCCACGCCCCGGCACCAGGGCCCAGCGGTACAGGCCATGGCTGAAGCTGCCCGGCAACGGCAGCCGCTCCTCGGCCCACTGCGCCAGGCGCCCATAGGATTCGCGGGTGCCCAGCACCAGGCTCGGGCCCAGTTCACGGCGGTCGGTGTCGCGGGTTTCCAGGGCTTCGGGGAAATTCAGGCAAAAACCGGCCACCAGCCAGGGCGCCAGCAGGTAACGGGCCTGGCCGCTGGCGGCGAACACCCGGGCGGCCAGGGCCTCTTCGTCGGCGCTCAAGGCCTCGCGCGCCACCAACTGCCGGGCGCCTTCAAGCAATTGCCCGTGGCTCAGGCGCAAGGCGGTCTGATCGGTGTCGGGGTAAAACACAAAGGCGGTGTTGTGGGGCTCGGCCTGGGGTGGTGCCGGCTCCAGGGAGGCCTCGCTCAGCAGATCGTCGTAGCGCCGCAGGTTGCCCGGCTGCGGCGGGTTGAGGCCACGCCCATCCAGATAGAGCAACGCCCGGGGCGGCTGGGGCGACGCGTTTAACTGGGCCACCGCCGCCTGGTCTTCGGCCAGGGCAAAGCGCGGCTGCAACAGCGCCAGGCGCGGACGATGGTCCAGGCGCGGGTCCAGCAAGCCGACCCGTCCCCCCAGCCATTGGGCCGCCAGGGCCAGGAGCAACGCCTCGACCCGGGCCTGGCTGATGATCAGCAACTCGTCGTGGGCCTCAAACCCCGACTGCTGCAGGGCCCCGGCGAGGCGCCGCACGTCCTCCAGCACCTGCGCCCAACGGCGGGTCTGCCAGATGCCCAACTGTTTGTAGCGCAGGGCCAGGGCCGGGCCGCGTTCGGCGGCCTGCTGTTGCAAGGCCTGGGGCAATGTTCGGGTCATGGGGCTGTCCTTGGAGATTCGCTCTGAAACCCCTATTGCAGCCTCCATGCCAAACAACTAACCCTTATATTTCAATTACTTGAAACACACTCTTAATTTGATCTGGTGTATCGCCGACGCACAGCCTGCTTAACCTCTGTTGCCCCACCAACACTTGGCCCCCGGAACCCGGGGGCTTGGCCCCTGAAAGCCGGGAATAGCTGCGCCGCCGAGGTTGGCTTGCCAATCCACGTAAAAAATAAATAAATCATTAATATTCATAGATTTATAAAACGATTCAAACAAATAGGATTAGAAGCAAAATAAGCCCCCAAGCCCTGCAGGTTAGAGACATATAGCCGGGTGCCCCTGCCAGGGCTGGCAGGGGCATTGACCAGGGCCAGAGGCACCCTTCGACTCAGCCCTGGGCCAGGCGCCGAGTGGCAAAACTGGCGGCCAGCACCAGCAGGATCAGCGCGCCGGTGGCGACTTGCTGCCAATAGAAATTCCAGCCGATCAGCAGCAGGCCATTGGCGATCACGTTGATAAACAGCACCCCCAGCAAAGTCCCGGGCACATTGGCGCGCCCAGTACGGCTCAGGGTGGTGCCCATGAACACCGCGCCGATGGCGTTGATCAGGTAGGCATTGCCGGACATCGGCACATAGGCATTGACCGTGGAGCTGAGCAGCACCCCGGCCACTGCACAGGCCAAGGCGCTGCCGAGGAACACCCGCCAGGCAATCCCGCGCACTGACAACCCGGAGTAACGGGCCAACTGTGGCTGGGTGCCGAGGGCGAGGATTTCCCGGCCCAGGCGCCCGCGCGCGAGGATCAGGCCGTACACCAGCGCCACCAGCAGCACCAGCCACAAAGGCAGCGGCACCCCGAGCAGGGTCTGGCTGCCCAGGCCCGGCAACACGCCCTGCTGGATGTAGATCGGTTGGCCGCCGTCGGACAGCAGTTGCTGCACGCTGGTGCCGATAAACAGCGTGCCCAGGGTGGCCAGGAATGGGGTAATGCGCAGCCCGGCAATCAGCACGCCGTTGAACAGCCCCGCTGCCGCCCCGGCCAGCAAGGCGCCGGCAATCGCCAGGGGCACGCCGTAGCCGCCATTGAGCAGGACCACAAAGGCCAGGCTGGCAAAGTCCACCGAGGTGCCCACCGACAGGTCGATGCCGCCCGCCGCCACCGCCCAGGTCATGGCCACGGCGATGATCGCCAGCAGCACGAAATTGTTCAGCACCAGGCTCGACAGGTTGCCGAGGGTGAGAAACCCCGGCGCCGTGAGGGCGAAGAACACCAGGATCAGGCCGATCAGCAACGGCAGGATGCCGCGTAGCAGGCGCAGACCCAGGGCATTGCCCGAAGTCACGACGATTGACGTGCTCATACGGCGCCCTCCTGTTTGCCCAGGGCGCTGGACAGCGCCACCACCAGCAAGATCAACACACCTTGCACGCCATTGACCCAGAAGCTGGAGATGTTCAGCAGTTGGAAGCCATTGATCAGAAAGCCCAGCAACAGCGTCGCCAGCAGGGTCCCGGGGATATTCGCCACCAGGCGCCGGGAAAACACCACGCCAAGAAAGGCAATGGCCACCACCGACAGCAGCATGTCCCCGGAGCCGGTGGTGCTGCCGCTGAAGAACGCCGCCGAGCAAAAGGCCGCCAGCGCCGCGCACAGGCCCGCCAGCAGATAGCTGGAAAAGCCGTAGCGCCCCAGGCCCAGGCCCGCTGCACGCGCCGCTTCCGGGTATTCACCCACGGCGTACAGGCGCAGGCCGTAGGGGCTGTGCTGAATCAGCAAGGTCAGCAGCCCGGCCACCGCCAACAGCACCCAGGCCAGAGCCGGCACTTGCAGCCAAACGCCGCTGGCCAGGGTGTCGAGCAGGGACGAATCGGTGGGCAGCACGCTGTTCTGGGTCAGCACCAGTTCCAGCCCGGCGATCAGGTTCATGCTGGCCAGGGTCGCCAACAGCGGCGGCAGGCGCAGCAGCACCACGCTGATGCCGTTCAGCGCGCCCACGGTCAGACCGCACAGCAAGGTCAGGCCGACCGCAGGCACTGGGCCGAATTCAGCATTGTTGAGGCTGCTGTAGACCGCCGCGCACAAGCCCAGGTTGGCCGCCAGGGACAGGTCGAGGCCACCGGACAGCACGTTGGAGCCACCGCCAATCACCACGCAGGTCAGGCCGAAGGCCAGGATGCCGAGGATGGCCGACTGGGCAAAGACGTTGGCGATGTTGCCGTAGCTGAGGAAGTTCGGCGCACTCAGGGAAAAGCCCACGAGAATCGCCAGGAACGCCAGCAGCGAACCTCGGCGCACCAGCAGTAGGCCAAGGCGCCGGGACAGGTCGGCGCGGGGTGGAAACAGGGTTTCAGATAAGGGCATGTTCAGGCTTCCGAAGCACGGGCACAGGGCTGGGGAGGGTTTCGCTGGCGCCGGTGGCACAGGCCAGCAAGCGGTCGCTGTCGACCTGGCGGGCATCGAACTCGCCGGCGATGGCGCCACGGTGCATGACCAGGATGCGGTCGGTGATGCCGATCAGCTCGGGCAGGTCCGAGGACAGCACCAGCACCGCCGCGCCCTCCTCGGCCAGGCGCCCGATCAGCCGGTAGATTTCCACCTTGGCGCCGATGTCGATGCCGACGCTGGGCTCATCCAGCAGGTACAGGGCCGAGTCCCGGCTGAGCCACTTGCCCAGGGCCACCTTCTGCTGGTTGCCGCCACTGAGGTGCTGCAGGGCCGCGTCAGGGCCCGGAGTCTTGACGGCCAGTTCGTCGATCAGCCGTTGGCTCTCTCGGCGCTCGGCCGGGGCCTTGAGCCAGCCCCAGCGGCTGAAGCGCTCCAGGCTGGCCAGGGTCAGGTTTTCCAGCACCGAAAGCACCGGGGCGATGCCGTGGCTGCGGCGCTCTTCCGGCACCAGGGCAATGCCTTGGCGCACCGCGTCGCGAGGGGACTTGAGGCGGATCAGGCGACCCTGCCAATGCACCTCACCCTGGTCGGGCTGCACCAGGCCGAACAGGCTTTTGAGCAACTCCTTGGCCCCCGAGCCCACCAGCCCGGTGAGGCCGAGGACTTCGCCACGGCGAAGCCTCAGGTCAATGCCCTGGTACGCCGGTGCCGCGCCGGAGCCGGTCAGGCCCAGGCCCTTCAACTCCAGCAGCACCGGCCCCGGCACCCGCTGCCTGCGCGGGTACATCTCGCCCACATCGCGGTTGACCATGAGCCGGGCGATCTGCGCCGTCGAGGTGCTGCGCGGGTCGACCCGGGCCACGTCGCGGCCGTTACGCAGCACCGTGACCTCGTCGCACAGGCTTTCGATTTCCTGCAGGTAGTGGGAGATGTAGAGGATCGACAAACCGTCGTCCCGCAGGCGCCGGATGATCGCCAGCAACTGGTCCACCTCACGCTTGACCAGTGACACGCTGGGTTCGTCGAACACCAGAATCTTCGGCTTGGCCAGCAAGGCCCGGGTGATCTGTAAAATCTGCCGCTGGGCGCTGTCCAGCTCGCTGACCAGGGCGCCGGCGGGGAACGTCAGGTTGAAATACTCCTGCAGCAGGCGCGCCGCCTCACGCTCCTGGGCACGGCGGTCGAGCCAGGGGCCACGGCGCAGTTCGCGGCCGAAAAACAGCGCTTCGCCCACGGTGAAACTGGCGGGCAGCAGCCGTTCCTGATGAATGAACTGCAAGCCCAGGCCTTCCAGCTGGCCAGGCTTGAGGGCGGCAAAATCCTGGCCGTCGATGCTCAGGCTGCCGCTGTCGGCCCGATGGATCCCGGCCAGGACCTTGATCAGGGTCGACTTGCCGGCGCCGTTCTCCCCCACCAGCCCGTGGATCGAGCCTCGCGCCAGGCGCAGGTTGACCCCGGCCAGGGCTTGGGTGGCGCCGAAGCGTTTATGGATGTCGCGCATTTCCAGGGCCGCGGGCGGCGCCTGGGCGGCGGTGTGAATCGGGTCCATGGCTATGTCCTTGTTGGCAATCACCTTGTCTCAGCACGCTTCGTGCCGGGACGCACCGCCCGCGCAGCCAGGCGCCACGCGGCGCATCGGTCAAGGGCTGGGCGGGCGACGGCTGTCAGCGGGCAGGCAAAGTGTTGGGGCACTGTTGACTGGGCAACAGCCGGCAGGCTCAGAGCATGCGCAGGTCCAGGGGGTATTCGAGGATCACCCGCAACTCATCGACATTCGACTCGTAGTTGCCGAAGTCGCCGCCGACCCGGTGGGTGGCCTGTAACACATTGACCTTGAAGTCCTTGGCCGGCCCGCTCTGCACCACGTAGGTGGCCCACAGGTTGCGCTCCCAGTGCTTGCCGTCGCTGACGCTGTTGAAGTAGCTGTAGCCGCCCTGGGCCTTGGTGCCGTCGATGTTGTCGCCGCGCAGGTAGCGCCCGGTGATGCTCAAGCCGGGGATGCCGAGGCCGGCGAAGTTGTAGGTGTAGCTGGCCTGCCACGAACGTTCGTTGGGGTTGTTGAAGTCCGACCACTGGGAGGCGTTGTCCAGCTCCAGGTCGTAGGTGTTCCACACGTAGTCGAAGGGTGAGTCGCCGCGCACCTGTTCATAGGCCACCAGGAAACGGTGGAAGCCCACGTCCAGGCCCAGGTGAGTGCTCCAGGCATCGTTGTCGATGGCCCCCAGCAAGGCGCTGCCGCTGTCCCGGGTGCGGTAGTAGTTCAGGCCGGTGTCCCAGGCCAGGGTGTCGCTGAGTTTCTGGCGGAAGTCGACCCGGGCGAAGGACTGGTCCCAGACGTTGTCCAGGCGGCTGGTGTGCAACTTGAAGCTCCAGTTGTCGTTCAAGCGGTAGTCGGCGCCCAGGTACTGCACGTCGTCCGCCCCCTTCAGGCGCCCACCGTACACGGTGCCCAGGTCGCCGCTGTGGTTGACCCCGGTGCGGTCGCTGGAGGCCGTGAGCTTGCCGCCTTCGACCTTGAGGCCGTCGATCGAGGTGTTGTCGAACATCAGCCCACGCAGGGTTTGCGGCAGCAGACGGATATCACTGGCGTGCACCACCGGGCTGGTGGGCGAAACGTCGCCGTACTTGACCACGGTGTCGAAGGCCCGCAGCTTGACCGCGCCACCGGCCTTGCCCCACTGGTCCTTGGGCTCGCCATTGTTGTCGCCTTCACGGGGGATCAGCCCCGGGCCACCGACACCGTTGCCCACCACGCCATCGCCGCCGTCGAGCTTGATCCCGACCTGGCCATAGGCGTCGACCCCAAAGCCCACCGTGCCCTGGGTAAAGCCGGACTCGAAGCGCCCGATGATGGCGTGGGCCCACTCCGCACGACGACTCTGGCGCTCGCCGGTATGAGGATTGGTGGCACTGCTTCCGTTGCGGAAGTCCTGGCTGAAGTAGAAATCCCGGTTGAGGATATTCAAATGACTGTCTTCGATAAAACCCTGTTCATCGGCAGCCCAGACAGTAACCGGGGTGGCCGCGACCAATACAGACAAGGCAGCAACTTTACGCATGGCAGACTCTTTAGTTATAGAAAGTAGGGAGTGGTTGTGTGTGCAACCTGCTCTATCCGAAATTCATGCCATGTCTTTAAATCTATATTTTTCAAATATTTATGAAACTAATTACTCTTTATAAAAGCCGCGATAACACAACAAACTGTCAGCACAGTGTTGTCCGGCAAACACTAGAAAGTTGGCACTCAAGTTCCAGTCAACGATTTTTTTGCAAAAAAAAGGAACACCGAAGTGTTCCGTTAGTTAGCCAGTTCTTTTGGAGTTAACCCTCAAGACCGTGGCGTGATGCGATGGCCGTTCAGGCATCGGCCTGTGGCTTGAGCGCTTGATAAAACCCGCGTTTATTGGTCGCCACGCAGTTGCTGGACCTCGGGCAGATTGGCCGCCGTGGTCAGCAAGGTCGGCACTTGGGTTTCCTTCGGCAGGTCATGCTGCCCGGCCAGGTAGCGGGCCACATTCTGCACCGCGGTCTTGCCGATCAGCGCCGGCTGCTGGGCCACCACCGCGCCGATGGGCGAGTTGTCGTGCTTGAGCAGCTCCAGGACTTCCGGGGTGCCGTCCACGCCGTAGGTCTTGATTTCGGTACGGCCGGCGTCCACCAGGGCCTTGCTGGCGCCCAGTTGGGGAATGTCCCAGGCCGACCAGATCGCTGCGACGCTGCCCTTGGGGTACTTGTTGAGCAGGGCGGACACCTGGGAATAGGCGTCCTGCACGGTGTTGGGGATCACGTCCCGTAGCTCGGGCTCGATGATCTGCAACTGCGGGTGATCCTTGAGGGCCAGCTTCAACTGGTCATAACGGATGGCGCACACCGGCACCCCGTAAAAACCGTTGAACACCAGGATCTGCCCCTTGCCGCCGCTGTCCTTGATCAACTGATCGGCCAGGGCCTTGCCGGTGGCGACGTTGTCGGACGTGGTGTTGTTAATGCTGTATTGGGACGGTACATCGATGGTGAACAAGGGAATCCCGGCCTTGTTGATGCGCTTGAGCCAGGGGTCGATCACGCTGAGGGTGCCCAGGGTCTGGATCACCGCGTCGGGTTTCTGGGTGACCACGGTCTGCAGTTGAGTCACCAGGTTTTTGTCATTGCGCCCCGCGTCCAGGGTAATGGGCGTGCCACCGAGGCGCTTGACCTCATCGACCTGGGCCTGGAACGCCTTGATATCGAAGTAGTGACTGGTACCGGTCATGCTGATGGCAATGCGTTTGCCGGCCAGGGACGGCACGTCGGCGTCATCGGCCTGGGCCGTCACCCCAAAGGTGGCGGCCAGGATGGCCAACGCCAGGGCCTGCCAGCCTTTGCGGGGGAAGAGACGACGGGGAGCGCGGTGATTGAGGTTCGGCGATAGAGCGACTGCGGGCATTGGGCCTACTCCGTGAGGCTGATTCAAAGGTGCTGCATCGGTCATTGCACAGGCCAGGCCAACCCCGCTCGAACCCCGTTTTACTGGGGCTGCACCGCGCGGCGCCGGCGTAAACGCTGTATCCCCCACGGCAATCTGTTCCGCCACTGTTGCCGGAGCAACACCACCACCGGGATGCAACAAAACCCGTAGGAGCCCGGCTTGCCGGCGATGGCGGTTTCGAGGCGGGCGGATTGTTGGGGGTTATTGCGCCAGGGCCTGGGCGAACGAAGGGTCGATGATCGGGGCGGTGGCCAGGGGTGCGGGCAAGGCTTTGACCTTGAACAGGAAATCCGCCGTGCTCTGCAGGTCGCTGGCCGCCTGCGCGTCCACCGGGCCGATGCTCAGGTGGGCCTGGCGCAACCAATGGCGCGAGACATTCTGATCAAGGTTGGCTTTTTTCGCCCACAGGTCAGCGTATTCATCGGTGTGGTTGTCGACCCAGGCCCGGGCCTTTTTCAGGCGCTGCAGAAAGTCGGCGATGGCTTCATGCTTACTCTCAATGGCCGGGGTCGAGGCGGCAATGGCGCTCAGCCCGGGCATCAGGTCCTTGGCGGTGAAGATCGGCCGCGCTCCGGAAAACACGATCTGCTGGGAGATGTAGGGTTCCCAGACCGGAAACGCGTCGATGCTGCCTTGAGGCAAGGCGGCGGCCGCATCGATCGGCATCAGCTTGACGAACTCGACGTAGTCCTCCGGCAAGCCGGCTTTCTCCAGAGCACGCAAGGTCAGTTGCTGGCTCCAGGCACCCGGCCAGTAGGCGACTTTCTTGCCCTTGAGGTCGGCGATGGTTTTCACCGGGGAGTCCTTGGGCACCAGCAAGGCGATGGTGTCGGGGTTTTGCCGCGAGACGCCGATCAGCTTGACCGGCGCCTGTTTGGCCGCCAGGAACAGGAAGCCCGAATCACCGAGGAAGCCAACGTCCAGGGCACCGGTGTTCAGGGCTTCGGCCAGGGGTGCAGCGGCCTGGAAGTGCTTCCATTCGACGCGATAAGGCGCGCCCTCCAGCACCCCGGAGGCCTCCACCGAGGCGCGAATGTTGTAGTAGTTCTGGTCGCCGATATTCAGCACCACCGGGGCCGCGGCCTGCGCCAGAGGCGCCGCAAGCAAGGCACTGGCAAGCAACCCGCGCAGGTGTCGAGAGAGGTTCATGGGGTGATTCCTTGAAAGGGAGGGACGATTTGCATAGACCATAACGCTCTTAGAATCAGATTCTGAAATACGTTTTATGCATAAGCACATAGCCGGTTTTATCGGGGTTCAGTGGGCGCTCAGTTGGGTGGCGATGAGGGTCAAGGCGGAGATGTTGATGGAGCAACAGTGGGTCAACAGACTGTTTGGCGAGCAACAGTTGCCTGGGTTTTGGAGGCTTGCGCGGGGCCCGTGGGCGGCGCTTTGGGGTAAATGGCACAGAGCCTGCAATATTCCTTTTAAGCAGGATTAACTCCTTCTATCCGACTTTTCGGAAATAAGAATATCGCCCTATCGTTGCCTTGCCTGGAGCCGCCCCATGAAAACCACATTTCGCTTTTCCCTCGCCAGCGCCAAGTACCTGATCAGCGCCTGTGCCCTGGCCCTCAGCCTGCAACCCCTGGCCCAGGCGGCGGAAACCGCGCCGGCCGAGGTGCACCTGGACTACGCCTACTATTCGCCGGTCAGCCTGGTGCTCAAGCATTTCGGCTACCTGGAAAAGGCCCTGCCCCAGACCAAGGTCAGTTGGGTACTGAGCCAGGGCAGTAACCGCTCCCTGGAGTACCTCAACAGCGGCGGTGTGGATTTCGCCTCCTCGGCCAGCCTGGCGGCGGTGTTGAGCCGGGCCAATGGCAGCCCGATCAAGTCGGTGTACGTCTACAGCCGCGCCGAATGGACCGCCCTGGTGGTGCGCAAGGACTCGCCGTACCAGAGCATCGCCGACCTCAAGGGCAAGAAGATCGCCGCCACCAAAGGCACCGATCCTTACCTGTTTACCTTGCGCAGCCTGCAACAAGCCGGCCTGAGCAAGGACGACGTGGAGCTGGTGCACCTGCAGCACCCGGATGGCCGCACCGCCCTGGAGAAAGGCGACGTAGACGCCTGGGCCGGCCTCGACCCGCACATGGCCGCCAGCCAGGTACAGGCCGGTTCGCGCCTGCTCTACCGCAACAGCCACTTCAATAGCTACGGCGTGGTCAGCGTCACCGAAAAATACGCCAAGGAGCACCCACAGACCATCCAGACCGTGATCGGCGCTTATGAACAAGCCCGGGAATGGGCACTGAAAAACCCGGCCGAGCTGGCGCAACTGCTGGCCAGTGAATCCGGCCTGCCCCTGGACGTGGCCAAGCTGCAACTGTCGCGCACTGACCTTAATAGTCCGCAATTGAGCGCCCAGGACGTGATTGCCTCCAAGGCCGCCGCGCCGATCCTGGTCTCTGAAGAGCTGGTGCGCCGTGGGGTGAATGTCGATCAGGTGATCGACCAGTTGCTCGACACCGGCGCCAAGGACAGCGTCGCCCGCCAATAACCCTCGCCGTCTGCAGCCGCCGAATCCGCGCTCGTCGCGGATTCGCCGTGGTCGCCACCGCCCGCCGTCATCGGAGAACCCCATGACCAGCAAAAGCAACGACCCGCCCGCACGCCTGGCCCTGCCCGCAACCCGCGCCCTGCCCTCGTCCCTGAGCCCGGCCTGGCGCTTGCGCCTAAAGGGCCTGGCCCTGCCCGTGCTGATTATCCTGGTGCTGGAAATCATCGTGCGCATCGGCTGGCTGCCCGCCTACCAGATGCCCGCCCCCAGCGAGATTGCCGTCACCCTCGGCGACCTGGCCCAGGGCGCCTTGTGGAAACACATCAGCGCCAGCCTGTTGCGGGTGCTGCTGGGCTTTGCCATCGGTGCCAGCCTGGCCCTGGTGTTCGCCGCCTGGGTCGGCCTGAGCCGGGAAGCCGAAGCCTGGCTGGAACCGACCTTCGCCGGCCTGCGCTCGATCCCGAGCCTGGCCTGGGTCCCGCTGTTGCTGCTCTGGCTGGGGATCGACGAAACCTCGAAGATCGTGCTGATTGCCATCGGCGCGTTTTTCCCGGTGTACCTCAATGGCGTGGCGGCGATCCGCAACATCGACCGCAAGCTGGTGGAGGTCGGGCAAATGTACGGCTTCAGTCGCCTGCGGCTGGTGCGCCGGATTCTCCTGCCGGCGGCCCTGCCCGGCCTGTTCACTGGCTTGCGCGCCGGCATGAGCCTGGCCTGGATGTTCCTGGTGGCGGCGGAACTGATTGCCGCCACCAAGGGCCTGGGCTACCTGCTCAGCGACGGTCGCGAAACGTCGCGCCCGGACATAGTGCTGGCCGCGATCATCGTCCTGGCGCTGCTGGGCAAAGTCAGCGACGGCCTGCTCGCCAGCCTGGAAAAACGCTGCCTGGCCTGGCGCGACACCTTCAACGGCCACAACGCCAAGGAATGAGCCATGAGTGAACACCTGCTGGACATCCGGGTCGAGCGCAAGACCTTCGCCACGACCACGGTGCTGAACAACATCCACCTGCAACTGCGCCCCCGAGAGGCCGTGAGCCTGCTGGGCCCCAGCGGTTGCGGCAAAAGCACCCTGCTGCGCATCGTCGCCGGCCTGGAGCAAGACTTTCAGGGCCAACTGCAGAGCCACGCCACGCAAGTGGCCTTCGTGTTCCAGGAGCCTCGGCTGATGCCCTGGCTGACGGTGGAACAGAACATCGGCTTCAGTGCCGATCGCGATTACGACCGCGCCTGGGTTGCGCAATTGATTGAAGAAGTCGGCCTCGGCGGTTTTGCCGGGGCCCTGCCCAAGGCGCTCTCGGGGGGCATGGCGCAGCGTGTGGCGATTGCCCGCGGCCTGTATTCACGGCCCCAGGTGTTGCTGCTGGACGAGCCCTTCAGCGCCGTGGATGCCTTTACCCGGATGAAACTCCAGGACCTGCTGCTGCAATTGGCCGACCACCACGCTATCGCCCTGCTGCTGGTGACCCATGACGTCGACGAGGCGCTGTACCTGAGCGACCGGGTGCTGGTGATGGACAATCGTCCCAGCACCATTCGCCGCGACCTGGCGGTGGACCTGGCTCACCCCCGGGATCGGCGCGACCCGTTGCTGGCCAATCTCAAGGCCCTGGCGCTGACCGAATTGCACCGCGCCCAAGTGATTTGAGGCGCGGCCGCACTAAGACCCAAAAGGAATTAATAAATAAAAAATCAGTATTTATCGTTATAAAAATATCCACGTACTCTCAGTTCATCCCGTCCATTGGTCACCACAGTGAAGTGCCTTATGAAATCGACTGACAAGGTTATCGACCTCGCCCAATTCCGCAAACGCAAGCAGGCGCAGCAACAGGCACGGGCCATGTGGGAAATGTATGCACGCAACGCCGGTTTCCAGGTCATGCAGTGGGTCCAGGCCAGCCGCACCATCGAGACCCGTCTCGGGTGAACGCCCAAGACCCGTCGCGCTTTCTGGCCAGCGTCGATGAGCCCGCCCTGGAGTTGAAGGCCTTGGAAGCCCAGGAAGAAGACCCGATCAGCGCCCGGGTTGCGCAGAACCTGCAGCGCCTGCGGGGCAAGCGCCAGTTGTCCCTGGACGCCCTGGCCCGCCAGTCCGGGGTCAGCCGGGCGATGCTGGCGCAGATCGAATCCGGCCGCAGCGTGCCGTCGATCAAAGTGCTGTGCAAGATTGCCAAGGCCCTCAAGGTGTCCGTGGCAGCCTTTCTTGAACAGCGTTCGTTCGATGGTGTGGCCCTGCTCTCGGCGAGCCAGAGCAAGCGTCTGGTGAGTGCCAACGGCGCCTTTGTCAGCCGCGCCCTGTTCCCGTTCGATACCGCACGGCAATCGGAATTCTACGAATTGCGCCTCAGCCCCCTGGGCGAGGAGTTCTCCGAAGGCCACGGCCCCGGGGTCCAGGAGAACCTGGTGGTGTCCCAGGGGGTGCTGGAGATCAGCGTCAACGACGAACGCTACCTGCTGTCCACCGGCGACTCGATCCTGTTCTACGCCGACCAGCCCCACCGCTACCGCAACCCGGCCGACAGCGAAGCCGTGGCCTACCTGGTGGTGACCCACCCGGAACGCCTGGACTGAGCCCGCCGCCGTAAATCACAGACACGAAAAAGCCCGGCGGGATAACCCCAGCCGGGCTTTGTGCTTTCAGCCGCTGCGATGTATCAGCAGGTGCAGCACATCATCGGCATGCCGTTGCAGCTCATCATCATCGGCATGCTGCAGTCGTTCATCATTTTCATCATCAGGGTGCAGCAGTTCTTCATCATGTCCATGTTCATGCCGGCCATCGGCATGATTTTGCACATCATGCCGTCGGCCATCATGGTGCATTCCATCACGCACTTCATCGACGGCATGGGCATGCCCATCATCGGCATTGGCATCATCATGTTCATCATCGGCATGCTCATGGCCGACTGGGACATGCACATCATGCTCATGTTGCCGCAGTGCATCATCATCGGCATGCCGCAGTTCATCATCATCTGCATCATTTCAGCGCTGTTCTTGAACATCGCCATGTCCATGCCAGCGGCCGGCATCATCTTGCACTGCATGCCGTCGTCCATCATTTCGCAGGTCATGGTCGCCATCATCACCGGCATGCCCATCATCGGCATCATCGGCATGGTGTTGTTCATCGGCATTGGCATTTGCATGGCGTTCATCATGGTGTGGCTCCCTGAAGCTTGGATAGTCGGATCAAGCGAATGGAGCCGATTCTAGGGACTGGCCCGAGAGCAGCAAGATGGCGGTCCAGCGACGTCGATGGATGTTGCGGCGGGGGTAATCGGTGTGGCGGTGGCGAGAATATCCGCTATAACGCGCAATTCTCCTTCATGACGGAGAAGGCGGTGTTTGTGACCGATATTCCGGCGCTATAGATATGCCTTTGCACGCTATGCACATAACCTAAAGAAATAATCGATCTAACCCGGCCGACGTTTTTCCTCGATCTCGCCGGGCAGCGCTACGAAAAGACCAGAAACGCCTCTAGGCCGACCCTTTCAGCGGCGATGAGCCAGGGAACGCACCAGGCGGTCCCCCAGGCTTTGCACGCCCTGGACCAGCAACACCAGGACCACCACCGTGGCCACCATCACTTCATTGTTGAAGCGCTGATAGCCGTAGCGGATCGCCAGGTCGCCGAGGCCGCCGCCACCGATAACCCCGGCCATGGAGGAAAAGCCGATCAGCATCACCAGGGTCAGGGTCAACCCCGCCAACAGCGCCGGCAAGGCTTCGGGCAGCAGTACCTTGAGGATCACGTGGCGAATGTCGCCGCCCATGGCGAGGATTGCTTCGATGCGGCCCTTGTCCACTTCGTCCAGGGCGTTTTCGACGATCCGGGCAAAAAACGGAAAGGCTCCGATGGTGATCGGCACCACCGCCGCCGTGCTGCCCAGGGTGGTGCCCACCACCAGCCGAGTCAGGGGAATCAGGGCAATCAACAGCACCACAAAAGGCAGGGAGCGGCCCAGGTTGACCAGGCTGCCGAGGCTTGCGTTGAGCCGGGGCAGCGGATACAAGCCGCCGCGCCGGCTGATAAACAGCAACACCCCCAGGGGCAGGCCGATCAGCAAGGTAAAGAGCCCGGCCAGCAACACCATGTACAGGGTTTCGCCGGTGGCATTGAGTACCAGTTGAAGAATTTCATTCCAGTCGATGGTGCGATTCATAGACGCTCCGCGCGCACGCCGCGCTGCTTGAGAAAGGCCACCACCTGGGCCAGCTTGCGCCCGTCACCCGGCTCGCGCAGGGCCACGCGCAGGCGCCCGACCTGGCGCCCGCCGATGACCTCGACGCCGCTGCCGAGCAAGTCCAGCTCCAGGCCCTGGCTGGCCAGCTCCTGGAACACCGGTGCCGCCCGTTGCTGGTCGAAAAAGGTCAGCTCCGCCACCGCCTGCTCGCCCCCCAGGGGCCGGGTGTAGCCCGGCAACAAGGAACGACCGAGGCTGGAGTCGGGGTCGGCCAGCAGTTCGCCGATGGGCCCGGCCTCGAGCAAACGGCCATTGGCCAGGGCGGCCACGTGGTCACAGATCGACTTGACCACGTCCAGTTCGTGGGTGATCAGCACGATGGTCAGGCCGAGCTGGCGGTTGATGTCGCGCAGCAGTTGAAGAATCGATGCCGTGGTTTCCGGGTCCAGGGCGCTGGTGGCCTCGTCCGACAATAGATAGGCCGGACGCGCCGCCAGGGCCCGGGCAATGCCGACCCGTTGCTTCTGGCCCCCGGACAGCTGGGAAGGAAAGGCCTCGGCCTTGTCGGCCAGGCCCACCAGGTCCAGCAATTCCAGAACCCGCGCCCGCCGCTGGGGCTTGCCGAGGCCGGCGATTTCCAGGGGCACGGCGATGTTATCGAACACGTTGCGCGAGTGCAGCAGGTTGAAGCCCTGGAAAATCATGCCGATGCGCTGGCGCTGCAAGCGCAGGGCCGAGTCGGACAGGGCCGTGAGGTCCTGCCCATCGAGCAGGATGCGCCCGCTGTCGGGGCGCTCGAGCAAGTTGAGGCAACGCAGCAAGGTCGACTTGCCGGCGCCGCTGCGCCCGAGAATGCCGTACACGGCGCCGTCGGGGATGCTCAGGGACACCTGGTCCAGGGCAGCGGGCTGCCCCGGGCCATAGCGTTTGCTCAACTGCTCGATCTGGATCATGGCTGGCTGCTCACCACCGGGATCACCGAACCTGAGTAGTGCTCGGTGATGAACTGGGCGACCTGGGGCGAATTGAGGTCCTTGGCCAACTGTTTGATGCGCGGATCGTCCTGCAGCTTGGGCGTGGTCACCAGGATATTGGCGTACGGGTTGTTCTTCGCCTTCTCCAGGCCCAAGGCGTCCTTGGCCGGCACCAGCCCGGCTTCCAGGGCGTAGTTGCCGTTAATGACCGCCAGGTCCACGTCATCCAGGGCCCGAGGAATCTGCGGCGACTCGATTTCGAGGATCTTCAGTTGCTTGGGGTTCTCGGCAATGTCCTTGGGGGTGGCCTGGTCGGTAGAGGGATCGTTGAAACCGGCCTTGAGCTTGATCAGGCCATTGTCCTGCAGCAGGTACAGGGCGCGGCTGAGGTTGGTGACGTTGTTGGGCACCGCCACCGTGCCTTTTTGCGGCACCTGGTCGAAGCTTTTATGGCGATGGGAATAAATGCCCAGGGGCTCGATGTGCACGGTCGCCGCGACGGCCAGTTTCTGACCCAGGGCCTGCTCCTGGGACTTGAGGTACGGCAGGTGCTGGAAGTAGTTGGCGTCCACGTCGCCATGGACCAACAGCTCGTTGGAGTTCACGCCGTTGGGAATCTCGATGACCTTGAGGTTGAGCTGCGGGTCGAGCTTCTGCACGTAAGCCAGGATCTGCGCGTGGGGCACCGGGTCGGCGGCCACACGCAGCGGTTCACTGGCGCTGGCGGCAAACGAAGTCAACAGCCCGGCCACCACCGCCAGGGTCAATGCGGTTTTTTTCAGCATGAGAATAGTCCTTGATCAAATGAGGGGTCAGGCGGTCTGGGCGTTGGGCACCAGGGCATCGGCATAAAAACGTTGGGCCACATCGGGGTGGGAACGCAGGCGGCCTTTGAGGTAGTTCCAGCCCACGTCGCGAAACAACGGGTTGTCAGGGTCGCTGGCCGGGCCCCGGGCTTCGCGCAGCAAGGCGGTGGGCAGCGGGTACAGCGGCACCACGGCATCCAGTTGGGCACCCAGGAAAAACGCAATCGACAAACGCTCCTGGCCCAGGGCCGGCGACAGCACCCGGTGCACCGTGGCCCGCAGGTAGCCGTTGGTGGCCAGTTCCAGCAGTTCGCCGATGTTCACCACCAGGGCGTTGTCCCGGGGCAGCGCGTCGATCCAGCGGCCCTCCTCGATCTCGACCTGCAGCCCGGCCTGCCGGTCTTGCAGGAGGAAACTCAGGAACCCTGAATCCTTGTGGGCGCCGACGCCCTGGTGACTGGCGTCGTCGGCCTGCCCCGGGTAGCGCATCAGCTTGATGTGTTCGTTGGGACGCTCGCCGTATAGCGGGTCGAAAGCGTCGGCGGGCAGTGCCAGGGCCTCGGCGAACGCCCGCAGCAGGCGCAGCGACATGGCGGTCATTGCCTGTTGCCAGGCCAGCAGCAGCGGCTTGAGTTGAGGCAGCGCCTCGGGCCATTGATTGGGGCCCTGCAAGCGAGCCCAATGGGGGCTTTCAGGGGTCAGTTCGAGGGCCGGGCGTTCGGCGCCAAGGTCGAACTGTTCACGTAAATCCGGGCGACCGCGGGTGATCTCCGAGGCAGGGCGGTTGTAGCCGCGAAAGTGCGCCGAGTTGACCATGGCCACGGCGTTTTTCTCGCTGTCCGGCAGGGCGAAGAATTGCCGGGCCTGGTCCTGCACCTGGCTCAGCAGGCCCGCGTCGATACCGTGGCCGGTGAGGTAAAAGAAGCCGACATCCCGCGCCGCATGGCGCAGCTCGTCGAGGAACGCCTGGCGCTGCGTCGCCGTGCCATCGAGCAAGGCGAGGTCCAGTACAGGCAAGGCGGTGATGTCCAGTGACTGCGGCATGTTTCACTCCACTGTGAGTTGCAGGCGTCCTTGAGAGCAGCCGCCGTCAGAGTTTGGCGATGGACACTTCGGTGGATTTGACGAAGGCGATGACTTCGCTGCCGATCTTCAGCTCCAGGTCGCGCACCGAGCGGGTGGTGATCACCGAGGTGACGATGCCGGAAGCGGTCTGCACGTCGATTTCGGACACCACTTCGCCCTGGTGGATTTCCTTGATCACGCCTTTGAACTGGTTGCGTACGTTGATGGCTTTGATGGTCATGTCGGGCATTCCTGTGTGGAGTTGAGTACCGGTGGGCTAGAAGCCTCTGGTGCTAAAGGTGCACCCTTGCCGCTCGATTTTAAAGGAATAAATAATTAGTATTTTATTCCATAAAAGAATAACAAGAACCAAGATTTTGCCCGTCGGATCAGCCTCGGCCTGCCCTGCCTGCCGCCGGCCAGGGGGTATTCAAGGTGCTGTCCAAGGCCCTTGACGCCTCGGTCGGGCATCGCTCAGCAACGCTTGACCGGATGCCGGGCCTTTGTTTCCCTGAGGGCCTTGAAGCGTAGATGGGAGAACGGTGATGCGAACGCTGCAATTGGCCGGGGCCCAAGTCCCCGTGCTGGGCCAGGGCACCTGGCGCATGGGCGAGGACCGCCGGCAACGCCCCCGGGAAGTCGCAGCCTTGCGCAACGGCATCGACCTGGGCATGACCTTGATCGACAGCGCCGAAATGTATGGCGAAGGCGGCGCTGAACAGGTGGTGGGCGAAGCCATCGCCGGCCTGCGTGAGCGGGTGTTCCTGGTGAGCAAGGTGTACCCGCACAACGCCAGTCGCGGGGGCATTCCCAAAGCGTGCGAAGGCAGCCTGCGCCGTCTCGGCACCGACTACATCGACCTCTACCTGCTGCACTGGCGCGGGCAGTACCCGCTGGCTGAAACCGTCGAGGCCTTCGAGCGCCTGCGCGAACAAGGCAAGATCGGCCGTTGGGGCGTGTCCAACTTCGACGTCGCCGACCTGGAGGAACTCGACGCCCCCGCCTGCGCGACCAATCAGGTGCTGTACAACCTGGAAGCGCGCGGGATCGAGTTCGACCTGCTGCCCTGGTGCCAGCAACAAGCAATGCCGTTGATGGCCTACTGTCCGATCGGCCAGGGCGGTGCGCTGCTGGCCGAGCCACTGATGCAGCAGATCGCCACGCGCCATGGCGCCACCCCGGCCCAGGTCGCCCTGGCCTGGCTGCTGCGCCAGGACGGTGTGATCGCCATTCCCAAGGCCACCCAACCGGCCCACGTTGCCCTGAATGCCGCAGCCGCCGACCTGCAACTGGCCCCCGAGGATTGCCTGGCCCTGGATCAGGTGTTCAAGGCCCCACAACGCAAGCAACGCCTGGAAATGGTCTAGGCCGCTCAGAACTTGCCGATTGGCCCGCTGGACCGATCACCGATAAAACCGGGCCAAGGCCTTGGGGCGGCGGTGAAACTTCAAAGCGGGTCAGCGAAGATTCGCTGACACCCATTCACAAAAAAGTTCATCAACCCCCTGAGAATACTGAAGTTTTAAGAATTGTCTGATCCCGTGTTGGGCATGCTCGCCAGTAAAGTTGGCGCATGAGATTAAAAAGCTACCTACCTCAGATCAATCCTCTCTTTTCCAGTCCCGAAGCAGCCCGCAGGCTGCTTCGGCTCGTTGCGTTGATTTTTCTGATGGGCATCCTCGGCGCGGTCTACAACTTTCTGCGCTCGACCATCAACACCGACCTGTCCCAGCGCCGTAGCTACATGAGCAGCGCGATTGCCGAAGCCCAGGCTTTTTTCACCAGCCGCGAAGCCCTGTTGGAAAGCCTGAGCCTGTCGGCCGTCCACCAATCCGCCAAGGACAGCAGCACCGGCTACACCGGCTCCAGCGAGGAAATCCACCTGCGACTGGGGGATGCACGCGGCAAGCAATGGGGCCTGTGGCTGACCCAGCGCATGCGCGACTACCTGAAAGACCAACAACTCAACCTGCTCTATGTGCGCCCGGGCGAAACCCCGTCGGTGCAGTACCTGTTCAGTGCCACACCGGGGCCCAAGGCCTTGTCCCCGGTGTTGCTGAACAGCCTGGGCGCCCTGACACCCGGGGCCCCGCCCAGCAGCGATGAACGCTGGCTGATGGATCCGTCTGTGCCCTCCTCCCCGCTGTACATCTTCACCCCCCTCGACGAGCGCTTTCCGGACTCTGGCTGGCTCGGCCTGGAGATGGACAGCCACAACGTCTCCAGCGCCCTGAGCGATCAAAGCGCCGGGGATTTCATGATGTTCAACGCCCAGGGCGCGCTGATTTTCACCAGCACCCCGGGCGACGCCCTGAGCCAGGCGGTGCAACAGATCGAAGGCGGCAGCTTTTTCGGTTTCGTCGGCGACCACGGCTGGCCCGATCACCTGGTGATTCGCAAGCAGCTCGGCACCTCGGACTGGCAACTGGTCTATGCCTTTGACCTGAGCCACCTGCTCCAGGCCCTGTGGCCGAAGTGCCTGGGCGCGCTGCTGTTCAGCCTGCTGAGCATCAGCCTGATCGTGCTGCTGACCCGCCGGGTCGAGCAACGCCTGATTGCCCCCGCCATGCACCGCCTGCAGGCGCTGATCGAAAGCGAAGCCTTCAGCCGTGACGTGATCCAGATCGCCCCGGTGGCCCTGTGTGTGCTGCGTCGCAGCGATGGCCGTGTGGTGCTGGAGAACACTCTTTCGCAACAGTGGCTGGGCAGCGGTGCGGAACGTGACCCGCTCTGCGCCGCCTGGATCGAGCAAGCCTTCGACCCCGGCCGTCCCAACCGTTCGGATTACTTTGAAACCGCCGCCGGGCGCCACCTCTACCTGAGTTCCGCGCCCACCCGCTACAAAGGCGAGGACGTGCTGTTCTGTGCCTTCAGCGACATCAGCACGCGCAAGGAAATCGAGGCGGCCCTGGAAGAGGCCAAGCGCCTGGCCGACACCGCCAACGAAGCCAAGACCCTGTTCCTGGCCACCATGAGCCATGAAATCCGCACGCCGCTGTATGGCGTGCTGGGCACCCTGGAGCTGCTCTCGCGCACCGAACTGGACAATCAGCAGCGGGACTACTTGCGGGCCATCGAGGGTTCGTCGGCGACCTTGCTGCAGTTGATCTGCGACGTGCTGGACGTCTCCAAGATCGAGGCCGGACAACTGGCTCTGGAACTCAGCGAATTCTCATCCCTGGACCTGGTCCACGAGATCATCCAAGGCTACGCCGCGGCGGCCCAGGCCAAGGGCCTGCAGTTCTATGCCTGCATCGAACCACAACTGCCCGAGACCCTGATCGGCGACCTGACACGCATCCGGCAGATCCTCAGCAACCTGCTGAACAACGCGGTGAAGTTCACCGACTCAGGGCGCATCGTCTTGCGGGTTCGGGTCGAGGATCGCGACGGCGAACGCTTGAGCATCCTCTGGCAGGTGTCCGACACCGGTCGCGGCATCAACCAGGATGACCAGGCGCTGATTTTCCAACCCTTCTACCAGACCGAGGGCAATACCAACGTGATCGCCGGCACCGGCCTGGGCCTGCCGATCTGCCAGCGCCTGACCCAATTGATGAATGGCGATATCCGCATGGTCAGCGAGCTCGGCCTGGGCAGCAGTTTCACCCTGACCCTGCCCCTCGAAGCCTCGCCGCCAAAACCCCAGCCCCACGGCCTGGGCCGCTTGCAGCCGGAGATGATCTACGTGGTCTCAGCGGTGCGCGAGCTGGCCGAGTCGGTGGCCGGCTGGCTGCGGCGCTGGGGGGCCCGGGCCCAGCTCAGCCTGCCAAGCCCGACCGATCGCAGCCAGGGCAACGTGCTGATCGAGCTGCACCCGGGCATGCTGGAGCATCCCTTGCAGCCTGGCTGGAGCGGACCGCGGATCCTCGCCAGCGGCGATGGCCACAACGAACCCCAGGTTCAGGACAACTGCTGGCAGGTCAACACCAATAACCTGCGGGCCATCCACCAGGCCGTCAGCCAGGCCCAGGGTGTGTGGGTGGCCAAGAGCGAGGAACACAGCGACGCTCGCGAGCTGAGGAAACTCAACCTGCATGTGCTGGTGGCCGAAGACAACGTCATCAACCAGCTGATTCTCAAGGACCAGTTGGAAGAACTGGGCTGCTCGGTAGAACTGGCGTCCAACGGTGCAGAGGCCTTGTCCATCTGGCAAACCGGCCAGTTCGACGTGATTTTGACCGACGTCAACATGCCCCGGCTCAACGGCTACGAACTGACCGTCGAACTGCGCCGCCAAGGCTGCACGACCCCGATCATCGGCGCCACGGCCAATGCCATGCGCGGAGAGGAAGAGCTGTGCCTGGCCGCCGGAATGGACCACTGCCTGGTCAAACCTTTTGCCTTGCGCGCGCTGTTCAATTACCTGGCGCCCTATGAACGAGCCTCCCATGAAACCCTCTAGCATTTTGATTGTTGAAGACCAGCCATTCCAATTCATGTACCTGCAGCACCTGTTCAATGAACTGGGGAGCTATCAGCTGGAGGTCGCCCACAACGGTGAAGAGGCGCTCAAATGCATCAAGCGGCGGCACTTCGACCTGGTGCTCACCGACCTGCTGATGCCGGGCATGGACGGCGTGCAATTTATCCAGGGCCTGGCCACCCAGCATTCAAAGCCGGCCCTGGCGATCATGAGCGCGTCCTCGCGGCGCATGCTGATGGGCGCCAGCCTGGTGGCGCGCAACCTCGGGGTCACGGTGATCGGGCTGATTTCCAAGCCGGTGAACCTGGCGGCCCTGAGCAACCTGATCGCCCAGTTGAAGCGCCTGGAACCCGACGACAGCGCGGCGCCGATCCGCCTGGAGATCAGCCGCGAAAAACTGCTCGGGGCCCTGCACAGCCAGCAGCTGCAAGCCTGGTTCCAGCCGAAGAAAGCCTTGGCCAACGGGCGTATCGTCGCCGCCGAAGCGCTGGTGCGCTGGGTCCATCCGCAACACGGCCCGCTGCTGCCACAACACTTTCTGCCGGCGTTGATCGAGCACGACCTGGAAGAGCAACTGCTGTGGCTGATGCTCGAGCACGCCCTCCAGGCACAGCAAGCCTGGCGCCTGGAAGGCTACGAGGTGCCGGTGTCGATCAATCTGCCCACCCATTTGCTCAGCAGCCACGACCTGGCCGATCGCCTGTACGACTTCGTCATTGAGCGGCGCGGGGTGCCCGGCAAGCTGTGCTTCGAACTGATGGAGTGTTCGATTCCCGATGACATCAGCCACTTCTACGCCGGCGCCTGCCGCCTGCGGATCAAGGGCTTTGGCTTGTCCCAGGACGACTTCGGCAAGGGCTACAGCTCCTACCTGAACCTGGTGTCGGCGCCCTTCACCGAACTGAAGATCGACCGCTGCCTGGTCCAGGGCTGCGACCACAACGAAGAACTGGCCCAGGCCTTGACCAGCATCATCACCCTCGGGCGCCAACTGGGCCTGACCGTGGTCGCCGAAGGTGTGGAGACCGCTGAGGAACTGGCCCTGCTGCGCAAGATCGAGTGCACCCAGGTCCAGGGTTTTCTGATTTCCCAAGCGGTGTCGGCACAACAGTTTCAGCAACTGCTGAACCATGACGGGCCCGCCACGCTGTATTAGCCCACCCCCCGATCCCCAACCACTCCCCGCTGCAAACCTCGGCTTCCGTCAGGTTCTGCAGGTCGCGCCCCTTCATGTGTTTTGGAACCCCGTCATGTCAGACAGCAACACCCTCCTGGAGCACCTGACTCGCCGTTCAATGCACCTGAACAGGGGCTTGCTGGCCGTGCTGGGGCTGGCCCTGTCACTCTTCGCCGTCCTCTACGGGAGCACCCAGCGTCTGCTCGACGAACAACACAGCCGCGCCCGGCTGCACTTCACCCACCTGATGGAAAACATCCATGAACAGGAGCGTTTCCTCCGGCACGCCGCAGCGCAGCAGGCCGCCCACACCACAGGCGGGAACGGCGAGCGGGCTCTTAACCCGCAAGGCCCGGCCCCCCGACAAGGGCCGAGCACAGGGCAATACTCGCCACCGCCCTACGCCAGCCCCTTCAGCCTGCACGTCAACCCGCAGCAGCCAACGGCCAGCGAGCTGCCCAAGGTCTTCGCCACCGGCCTGCACTTGTCGAACCTGTACCGGGCCTTCTGGTCGGCTTCCCCGTACCCGGCGCCACGCAGTGTGTTGTTCAACAGCTACGGCCGCTTCGACTTCAGCGTGCCGGTGGCCGGCCCACCACAGGGCCATCCTGGCCCGGCAGGCGAACCCGATCCCGAAGTGCTGGAGCGGCGGCTGCGCCATCGGTTGGTGACGGGCAATGGCGCCGCGGGCAACCCGGTGCAGTGGGAAACCTACGCACCAGCGGCAGGCGAACACACCGGGTTCAACGTGCTGGCGTACGTCCAACTGCACCTGAAGGACGAGCACCCGCACACCCTGGGCGGCACCCGGCGGATGGTGCTGGCGTCGCTGTTGAACCTGGATCACGCCAATCACATCGAGGGGTTGATGGCCCGTTCGATGTACAACCACTTCACCCTGATCGCCCCCTCCGGCAAGGTCCTGGTGGGCCCTGGCCCGGCCGCCGAGGGCCTGCACGAAGGCCTGAACCTGGGGCTGCACGGCCTGACCTACCAAATCTCCAGCGACACCGCCAACCCTTGGGTCGCGCTGTACAGCCTCAGCCACGGCAACGACCTCGGTTATGCACGGTGGGCCTGCGTAGGCCTGGGGGGTTTGGGGTTGATCGCCTTGATCGGCGGTTGGCGGGCCAGCCGCTGGTACCGCAAGCGGATCCTCGTCCCGACGCGACAGGCCCAGCAATGCATCGCCGACAGCGAGGCCTTCAGCCAGGTGCTGATCGACACCGCGCCCACCGGCCTGTGCGTGGTGCGCCGACGCGACCGCAAGGTGCTGCTGGAAAATCGCCAGGCCCAAGCGTGGCAAAGCACGGCAAAACTGGTGGCGTTGCTCGACCGCGATCCGCAACGGGCCGACGCCGGCGAAACCCAGGTTGAAATCGACGGCCGCCCGCTGCAGGTGGGCTTTGTGACCAGTCGCTACCAGGGCCAGGAGGTGCTGCTGTGCGCCTTCAACGACATGACCCCGCGCCTCGAAGACGCGGCCCTACTGGCACAGGCCCAGCGTTCGGCAGGCGCGGCCAGCGAGGCCAAGGCCCTGTTCCTGAACACCATGAGCCATGAAATACGCATCCCGCTGCACAGCGTTCTGAACACCCTCGAGTTGATCGGCCTGACGCCCCTGGACCGTCGCCAGCAGGATTACCTGCACACCATTCAGCGCTCCTCCAGCACCCTGTTCCAGTTGATCAGCGACGTGCTGGATGTGGCGAAGATCGACGCTGGGCAGATGGCCCTCGAGCCGGCGCCGTTCTGCCCCCTGGACCTGATCGAAGACTGCCTGCACCGCTACGCCGCCTGCGCCGAGCGCAAAGGCCTGCGGCTGTATGCCTGCCTCGACCCGCGCCTGCCCAACCTGTTGCACGGCGACGCCACTCGGCTGCGGCAGATCCTCGATCATCTGCTGAGCAATGCCATCAAGTTCACCGACACCGGGCGGGTGGTGCTCCGGGCCAGGGTGCTGGGACACCAGGACACGCAGGTGCGCCTCGAATGGCAGGTCACCGACACCGGCATCGGTATTGCCGGCAGCGAGCAGCCGAAAGTCTTCGATCCGTTTTACCAAGTGCGCGAGCCCAGCCGCGAGGCCGGTGCCGGGCTCGGCCTGGCCATCGGCCGCAGCCTGAGCACGATGATGGGCGGGACCATGAGCCTGACCAGCGACCCCGGCCTGGGCAGCAGTTTTTCCCTGCGCCTGAGCCTGAGCGCCCTGCCCGGCCCGTTGCCCGACGCCCAGGTGCCGCCTGCCAGCCAGGGGGTCTACGTTCGCGCCCCGGTGCCGGAGCTGATGCAAAGCACCTGCGACTGGCTCGAGCGGCTGGGCGTCACCGCCCACCCGCTCCCGCCCACCTGGGACCCGCCGGCCCAGCGCACAGTGCTGGTGGACTTGCTGCCCGGCCCCAACCTGCGCCCCTGGCCGGGCCCCTGCATCCGAGCGCTAAGCCCGGGCCGTGCGCTCGGCGCCCCGATACGGGCCAAGACGTGGACGCCTACGACATACGCGCCATCGCCCGGGCGGTGTCCCTGGCCCAACGCGGCCAGCCCCTGGACACGCCCCTGCTGGAACACGCCACGGCGACTCCGCTGGCGCCCGTGCCGGAGCCGGAGCCGGAGCAAGACAGCCTGCAGGTCCCGCCGAGGATGCGCGGCCTGTTTGTGCGCACCATGCGCGAGGACATGCGCCAAGTCAGCGCCGCCCTCGACCAGGGCAACAGCCAGGTCGCCGCCGAGTGCTTGCACAGGATCGCCGGAGCCATGGGCGCAGTTCGGGCCACGGACATGGCGAGGATCGGTGCCGAGCTCGAATGCCGGTTACAGGAGACGCCGCTGAGCGCGGCCTTGAGCCTTGAAGTGCAGCATTTGCTGGGGCGGATCGACGAGCTGATGGTGGCGCTTGAATAATGAAACGCAGGGGTTAATGTACCGACAGTTTGCGTATTTTTTTACCAATCAACGTAATACACGGGTGTGTGTCTCATGAAAAAAATGAAAGTTGTCATCGCCGACGATCACCCCATTGTGCTGCTGGGGGTTCGGGAGTTGATGGAGCGCGACGATCGTTTTGAGATCGTGGGTGAGGCGGTCTGCTCCAAAGGCGTGATCGAACTGCTGGAAAGCCAGCCAGTGGACATCCTCATCACCGACTACAACATGCCCGGGGACTCGCCCTACGGCGATGGCCTGAAGCTGGTGGAGTACCTCAAGCGCAACTACCCGCGGCTGCACATCCTGATCCTGACCATGATTTCCAATCAATTGATCCTCACCCGCCTGCACGAACTGGGGGTGGCTGGGGTGATCCAGAAAAGCCAACTGCACGAGGAAATCCAGACCGCCCTCAAGACCATTGCCCAGAAAGGCACCTACCGCAGCCTGGAACCGGCAGCCAACTCGGTGATGGAGTCCAACATGGACATCGACGCCCGCTTCTCCACCCTGTCGCCCAAGGAGTTTGAAATACTCCGGCTGTTCGTCTCCGGCAAAAGCGTCAGCGACATTGCCCGCACCCAGCATCGCAGCGCAAAAACCATCAGCGCGCAAAAGATCTCGGCCATGCGCAAGCTGGAGGTGCAAAGCGACCAGGACCTGCTGGCCTACTGCATTGGCCGCAATATTTTCAACTGAACTTCGGTGCCCCGGCCTGGACGGAAAGAGAAACCCGTAGGCCACCCGCTACAACGCCGGCTCGCCCTCCAGCACCCACCAACGAGGCAACAACTGCTGGACCCGCGCTTCAGCAAAGCGATCGTCAATCAGCACCACCACCCCACGATCCTCCTGACTACGGATGACCCGCCCCGCTGCCTGCACCACTTTCTGCAAACCCGGGTAGAGGTAGGTGTAGTCGTACCCGGCGCCAAAGATCGCCGCCATGCGCTGCTTCAATTGCTCGTTCACCGGGTTCAACTGGGCCAGGCCCAGGGTGGCGACAAAGGCGCCGATCAGCTTCGACCCGGGCAGGTCGATGCCTTCGCCAAACGCCCCGCCCAGCACGGCAAAGCCTATGCCCTGGCCATCTGGGCGAAACTGCTGGAGAAATGCCTGGCGTTGCCCCTCGTCCATGCCCCGTGACTGCAACCACAGGGGGATCGCCGGGTAGCGCTGGGCCAACAGCTCAGCCACCTGCTGCAAGTAATCGAAGCTGCTGAAAAACGCCAGGTAATTGCCCGGGCGCTGCTGAAACTGGCGCGCCATCAACTCGACGATGGGCTCCAGGGAGGCCTGGCGCCGGGCGAAGCGCGTGGAGATCCGGCTGACTACTTGAACCTGCAACTGCTCAGCCTGGAACGGTGACTCCACGTCCATCCACACGCTGTTGTCCGGCAGGCCCAGCAGGTCGGCGTAGTAATGCCGCGGGCTCAAGGTCGCCGAAAACAGCACCGTGCTGCGTGCCGCGCTCAGCCGGGGGCGCAGCAACGGGGCAGGCACCACATTGCGCAGGCACAGCTGGGACTGGCTGCGGCGCCCGCCCAGCTCACGCTTGCTGATGTCGAAGAGGAAATGCCCGTCAAACAGCTCGGCGACCCGGGCGAACTGCAGCAGCTCGAAGTAAAACCCCTGCAACCCGGCGTCCAGGCCCTGGGGCGGATCGTTGAGGTAATCGCCAATGGCCGACACGCACAAGGCCAAGGCCTTGAGCAGCGCACTCGGTGGCTGGTCGTAGGCCTGATAGGCGGCGACTTGCTCCTTGTGCAGGGCGTTCCACTCACGGTTGAGCCGTTGCAGGGGCTTCTTCAACACCTCAGGGGCAGCCTGGCGCACGCTGCCCAACTGGTACTGGTCGAGGCTGGCGCTGTACATCGCCCGGCCTCGCTCTACCAGGTTGTGGGCTTCATCCACCAGCACTGCGACCTGCCACTGATTGGCCTGGGCCAGGCCGAACAGCAAGGCGCTGAAGTCGAAGTAGTAGTTGTAGTCGGCCACCACCAGATCGCTCCAGCGGGCCATTTCCTGGCTCAGGTAATAGGGGCACACCTGATGCTCCAGGGCGATGCGCCGCAGGCTCTGCTGGTCCAGCAGGGTTTGCTCGCTGGCGGCCTGGCGCGCGCCCGGCAGGCGGTCATAGAAGCCCCGGGCCAAAGGGCAGGACTCGCCATGGCAGGCTTTGTCCAGGTGCTCGCAGGCCTTGTCCCGGGCCACCAGTTCCAGCACCCGCAAAGGCAGCCCGGCGTGGCTGTCCTGCAGCACCCGGGCGGCATCCAGGGCCAACTGCCGGCCCGGGGTCTTGGCGGTGAGAAACAGCAACTTGTCCAGGGCCTGCCCGGCCATGGCCTTGAGCAACGGGAAAATCGTTCCCAAAGTCTTGCCGATGCCCGTAGGCGCCTGGGCCATCAGGCAGCGCCCGGTGCTGACCGCCTTGTACACCGCCTCGGCCAGGCTGCGCTGGCCGCTGCGAAACTGCGCATGGGGAAACACCAGGGCCTGGGTCGCCTGGTCCCGGGCCTGGCGGTGGGCCATTTCCTGTTCGGCCCACTCCAGGAAGCACATGCACTGCTGATTGAAGAAGGTTTCCAGTTGCGCCGCCGAGAACGTCTCCACCAGCGAGGTTTCTTCCTCGCTGACGATGTCGAAATACACCAGCGCCACCCGCAGGCTCGGCAGTTGCAGGCTCTGGCACATCAGCCAGCCATAGACTTTGGCCTGGGCCCAGTGCAGTTGACGGTGGTTGGCCGGCTGCCGGCTGAGGTCGCCGCGAAAGGTCTTCACCTCTTCCAGCAGTTGTTGCCGGGGGTCATAACCATCGGCCCGACCGCGCACCCGCAACGGCCCATACTGCCCTTCTAGCGCCACCTCCTGCTGGTAGTCGGGGTTGCGCCGAGCGGCCACGGTGCGATGCCCGGCCATGCCCTCCAGGGCCGTGGGCGACGGGGTGAAGCGCAGGTCCAAGTCACCGACCTTGGCGCTGAACTCGCACAAGGCGCGCACCGCAACGCTGTAGCTCAAGCCTCCAGCTCCTGCCATTGCACGTAGCACACGGCGATCGGCATGCGCTGCTCCTGGCAGAACTCCAGCCAGCGCAACTGGTTGTCCTGCAGGCGGTCCCCCGGGCCTTTGACTTCGATCATGCGGTAGGTCTTGTGCTCCGGCCAAAACTGGATCAGGTCCGGCATCCCGGCGCGGTTGGCCTTGATGTCCAGGAGCAACCGCTGGAACCAGTGCAGCAGGTGCTGGGCCGGCAAGCAGTCCAGGGCCTGTTCCAGCAGCGCCTCGTTCAGCGCCCCCCAGAACACGAACGGCGACTGCACCCCCCATTTGCTGGCGTAGCGCCGGGTGATGGTTTCGCGGTAGCGGCCATCCTCCAACTCCGCCAGGCAGGCCTGGAACAGGTCGGCCCGGCGCTCATGGAAGTCTTCATTGAACAGGTCCACCGGCCCGCGCTGGAACGGGTGGAAAAAGGCCCCGGGCAAAGGTGCGAAAATCGCCGGCCAGCACAACAGGCCGAACAGCGAATTGATCAGGCTGTTCTCCACGTAATGCACCGGCGCCTGCTCTTCGTGCAAATGAGCCTGCACCAGGAACTCCACCGACAGCCCGTCTTCGCCTCGGGGCAGCGCCAGGTCCAAGCGCTCGATCTGCCGCGAAGCGGCGCCACGGGGTGCGGGCGGGCCGCCGAGTTTGCGACGCAAGCGCGGCAACATGCGCAACAACTGCTGGGCCTCGGCCGCACTCTCCGGGGCCTCTTGCGCAGCACAGGCCAATTCCAGGGCCTGGGGGTAATCGGCGCTGCGCTCCAGCACGCGGATCAGGCGCATGCGCGCGCCCGGGTAAACGCAATCGCCATACACCTTGAGCGCCGCCGGCCAGTCGGCCAGACGCTCGCAGTGCTGGCCCAGCTGAAACAGCAACTTGGCGCGGCGCCGCTGCAACCAAGGGTTGGCACTGTGAAACTGGCGAATCCGGGTCAGCACCGTGTCCAGATCGGCCCCGGCCTCGAAGTCTTCCTGGCAGCCGTGCAGGGTGAAAAAGCCGTCCACGTCCTCACGGCTGCGCAGGCCACGGGAGTCGGCGCCGATCTCGACCTTTTCATAGGTGTAGATGCCCAGGTCCGCCAGCACGAATTCCGACCAGTCCTGATAAAGGTTGCCGAAGAACATCAGCCGCAGGCGATCGCAGAGGTCCATCAGGGTCAGGCTGAACAGCTGCTCCGGAAGCTCCGGGCACCACTGGGCCAGGGTCAGCGGGGCCTCGAACAACGGCGCCAGCTCCGCCAGCCAATCCCCCTTGCGCCCCTTGGGCTGCTGGATATGGGGCTTGAACGCCTGGAGCAGTTCGGCCTTCTGCAAGAGCCCGAACAGCTCTTCCAAGCTCAATAACGCCTGCTCATCCACCCAACCCAGGCGCAGCAACGGCGCCACGGCCTCGGCGCTGTCGCCGATCTCCACGTAGTGCAAGCGACTGGCGCGAAAATGCCGGCCCTTGCGCATCACCATGCGCACCAGCAAGGCCTGGGCCGGCTGGGGTAACGCACGGAAGTCGTCGATAAAACCCTGCTCGGCCGGCGACAGCACGTCGGCATAACGCTGAGCGAGCCAATCGAGCACTTGCTGGAAGTTGTGCAAGTAATAAAAGGGGTTTTCCAGGGGATTTGAAGTCACAGAACTTGAGGCGCCACGGCAGAGGAATACTGGTTATGCGTACAGATAACAGCTGCCCCCTGGCCTGGCAACGAGATTTGGATAAATGGTGGCGATGATTGTCTGGCGCCGACGACAGCACCGGGCCCGCCCCCTGAAGCCGCCCAGGGTGGGCAGCTTACCAAGGGCGCAGCGGCCGGCCCGCTATTGCCGGGTACGCCACCCCGTCGCGGCCAGGGCCTGCAACAGCCGCTCGGGTTCCAGGGCCGGCACCTGCACCCCACTCGCCGTGCTCATGCTTTCACCGGCCAGCAATGCATTGACGATGGCCTCTTCCACGGCTTCGGCGGCCGCGCTGAACAACGGCGAGATGTGGTCGTTGTTGAGCATCGCCAGGGCCGTGCTCAAGGGCAGGTCCTTGCGCCCATAGTCCGCCGGCGGCAGGTCGCGGTTGCCGGTGGCGAACGCGAGGAAGATATCGCCGCTGGAGTCTTCGGTGCCGCCGCCGGTGCGGGCGATGCCGATGGACGCACGCTGGGCCAGACGCTGGCACTGGTGCGGCAGCAAGGGCGCATCGGTGGCCAGAATCACCACAATCGACCCCATGCCCGGGGTGCCGCGCTCGGCGAACGGCGAAGCAATGTCGCCCAATTGCCGCCCGACCGGGTAGCCGTCGACCCGCAGTTCCTCGCGCTTGCCATGGTTGGCCTGGACCAGGGCGCCCACGGTGTAGCCGCCCTGGTCCGCCGGCAAACGCCGCGAGGCGGTGCCGATCCCGCCCTTGAACTCGTGGCAGATCATCCCCGTGCCGCCGCCCACCGCGCCCTCTTCCACCGGCCCGGAGCGAGCCCGGGCCATGGCTTCACGCACCTGTTGCGGGCCCACGTGCTGGCCCCAGATGTCGTTGAGCAGACCATCGTAGGTTTCCATCACCACCGGCATGCACCAATACACCGCCGGGTCGGCCCGTTGCTCCCGTTCCAGGGCAATCAGGCTGTCGCGCACCACCCCCACGCTGTGGGTGTTGGTGATGGCCAGGGGCGTGGCCAGAAAACCCGCCTCACGAATCCACTCCAGGCCCGTGGCGTCACCGTTGCCGTTGAGCACATGGCAACCGGCAAAACAGGGTTGCTCGCGCGCCGGGCCTTCCCGCGGCTGGATCAGGGTCACGCCGGTGCGTACCTGCTGACCATTGACCTCGGCCTTGAGGGTGCTGTGGCCGACCCGCACCCCGGGAACGTCGGTAATCCCGTTGTCGGGGCCCGGCGTTCCCAGCCCCAGGCGGATACCCAATTCACGTGCACGCATAACAGCTCCTTAGAGTTTCTGAAACACCGGGCTGAACCGGCCGTTGGTGCCGTACAGCAGCGCCGACAGCGCCAGCAGCCCGACAATCACCAGGATGTCCCGGGCCGAGGCCTCAAGGAACAGATTGACCAGCAAATACCCCGCACCCAGCACCGCCACCAGTGCCGGCAACGGCCACAGCGGCATGCGGTAGGGATGGGCCCGGTCCCGCAGCAGCACCCGGCTCATCAAGGCACACAGGGCCACGATCAGGTACACCAGCATGATCAGCAGCACGCTAAAGGACGTCAGGTCCGCCAGGTTGGAACTGAAGCTGAGCACCGCCGAGGGGATCGCCAGGAACAGCGTAGCCAGCCACGGCGAATCCCAGCGCGGGTGGATGCGGGTGAACAGGCGATTGATGCCTGGCGTCCACAGCGCATCCCGGCCACTGCTGAACACCACCCGGCCGATCTGGATGACGATGGCGACAATGGCGTTGAACACCGACAGGAAGATCCCGGCACTGACCACCCGCGCCAGGGTCGGGTTGCCATGGCTGGTCAACAGGTAACCGATGGGGTCCGGGCTGGACAGCAGTTCGCTGAGGGACGGCGCACCGATCAGCAATGCGGTGAGCGGCACCAGTTCGATAATCACCACCAGCGCCAGGGACCAGAGCACCGCCTTGTGCACGCCGCGGCCCTGGCACTTCATGTCCTCGGCCAGCAGCACGGCCGGGCCATAACCGTTGTAGGAAAACAGGCCAATGCCCACCGCACCGATCACCAGGGCCCAGGGCGCTAGGTGCAGCACCCCGTCGTTGACCATCTGCGGTTGCAGCAACACGCTCAGCGGCTGCGAGGCATGGCCGAAGCCCAGGCAGACGATCACCAGCAGCGCGGCGATTTCCAGCAGCAGGCAGGTGCCGGTGATCCAGGCGTTGAGTTTGATATTGAGGATGCCCAGCAAGTAACTGCCGACCACGATCACCAGGGCCACGGTCTGGGAGTCGTACTGGGTGCCCAGGGCATTGTTCAGGTAGGTCGCCGCACCGGTGGCCAGCACCGGCGGGATAAACAGCAACATCACCAGCACAGTGAGAAAGGTCGCGTAACCGGCCAGGCCGCCAAACACCCGCTTGGCGTAGACGTATTCGCCCCCGGCGCTGTTGTGGGCCCGGCCCAGCTCGGCGTAGCAAAAGGCGAACATCAGGGCCAGCAGCCCCGCCATGACAAAGGCCAGGAACACCCCGCTGCCGGCCTGGTGGATGGCAAAGGGCGCAATCACGAACACCGAGCTGGCGGGAGTCACCCCGGACACAGTGATTGCCACTACGTCGAACACACTCAGGGTGGGTTTCAGCGCGCCGTCGGGCACGGTGGAAGAGCTCATGTCGTTATCCTCGTGGTTGTTTTTGGTCTGAGGCAGAAACGAAGTCAGTCAGGCGGGTGCGTTCTTGGCGTCGCACTGGATGGCCGTCACTCTAATCAGCCGAACGGGCGCGGCCCATTCCCCTATTGGAGTACTCCCCCTTGACGCTGGCGCGCAAATGGTCGAAACCGTGCAGCGACACCCTCGTCACGGTTTTGCGGGAGCACGGTATTTGAGTACGTTGTTCAGGGAAGTCGGCATGCACGCCGGGTTGGGCCGGACCCTGTCCCAGGTCGGCACTCCTCGGTTCTGGAAGCAGTTGATTCTGCTGCTGCACCAGGCGTCGCCCTTCGATAACGCCCTGGCGATCTTCTACCCCGTCGAGGGCCCGCCCCAGGCCTTGGAGGAATACGACGCCGAGCCTTCGAGCAAGCCAGCGTCGATGCTCACCTACCTCAACGGCCTGTACCTGCTGGACCCGTTCTTCCAGGCGTGCCGCGAGGGCTACCCGAGCGGCTTGTACCGCCTGGAGGAAGTCGCCCCCGACCACTTCCGCCAGAGCGAGTATTTCCTCAACTACTTCCACGACAACGTGCTGGAGGATGAGCTGCAATTCATCCTCCAGTTGCCGGGGTCCGGCACCCTGTCGTTGTCGTTGGGCATGCAGCGCCTGTTCACGGCCCAGGATGTCGGCCAACTCACCACCTTCGCCGCCTGGGTCCTGCCTCTGATGCAGCAACACTGGCAGCAGCAAGGGTTTCAGCAAGGCTTGCAGCAGGGGCTCCCGCAGGAGGCGCGCAAACCGCGGCCGCCGAGGAAATGGCCAGCCAGATCCGTGATGCCCTGAGCCATTTTGGCAGTGGCGTGCTGTCTGACCGCGAGCTGGAAATCGCCCGCCTGATCCTGCGGGGCTTTTCATCCAAGGCCATGGCCGAGCGCCTGAAAATCTCGCCGGAAACCATCAAGGTTCACCGCCGGCACCTGTACGCCAAGCTGGACATTTCCTCCCAGCCGGAGCTGTTTTCGTTGTTTATCCAATCCCTGGGGCACGACTTGGACAACCCCTGAGGCGCCGGCGGCAGGCCCTCAGGCGTTCAAAGAGCTGGAGCGGTAATCCCGCGGTGACTGCTCGAAATGCTTCTTGAAGGTGCGGCTGAAATGGGCCGAATCGGTAAACCCCCATTTGAAGGCAATGTCGGTGATCGATTCGTGGCGCAAGCCCGGGTTACTCAAGTCGGCGGCGCTGCGTTTGAGCCGCGAACGCTGGATAAACCGGCAGACGCTGTCGCCCTGCTCTTCAAACAGTCGGTACAACTGACGCACCGAAATATTCAACTGCTGGGCCAGGGCCACCGGGGTCAACCCGGGTTCATTCAGGGACTGGCTGATCAATTGCTGGGCCTGGCTGCGCAGGCAACCGCCATGCAGGCTGTCGTAACCGTCGAGGGTGCTGCTGAGGGTCTGGCGCAAGGTCGGCGCCAGCAGCGCAATCAAGGCTTCCTGCAGGGCCTGGCCTTCCTGCTGCGCCGCGCACCCCTGGAGGTCGCCGCTGCAGATCTGCTCCACCAGCAAGCGCATCAACCGACCGCTGGCGCAGTGCTGGGACAGTTTGCCGAACTTGCGTTGCTGGGCCGGCAAGTGGCGATACACCTCATCGCGGGACAAGTGGAATGACGCATGTTCGATCAGGCCGTGGGGCACGATCTCGCAGGCACCGGCCGAATCCAGCAGGGCCATGTCGCCGGGGGCCAGTTCGATGCTCTCCCCACCCTGCTTGAGTTGCGCGTGGCCGCTGCGCTGGACGATCAGGAAGCAGTGGCGATCGTCTTCCTGATCGACGCTGGTGCTCTGCCGTGAGATCAGCCCGGCATTGGTGCGGATCCGCGCCACTTCCAGGCCGGCGTAATCGAGTAACCCGACCTCGCCGATAAATAACGCCGAATTCAGCGCCGGGCGCGCGTCGAAGCGGCCGCAGACACCCTGCAACGCCCCTATCCAGGAACCAAAACTATGGGAAGCAAGCACTGTGCACCTCCAGAAGCCGGTTGAGACCGCCTTTGTTGTTATGGCGATATCATTAACATGTTATCTATTTGCCAGGCAAGAAACCCTGCCCGCGTGGATAGTCTGTTATGGCCTAAGCACGAGCTGTGCCAGCAGTCCCGGGAATGATTGGCCCAACGCTCCAGGCACCGCGTGGCCCTTCTGGCCGCCGCAGGTTTCTGGCATCCTGCGCCTCCTTTTTTCTGACCGGGTTCCCAGGTTCTGCCGATTGCCGTGCGCCTGAGGCCCCGATTTCCTTCATTTCGCTATCTGTCGAGCAGCGCCTCGACACAGGCTTGCCGGGCTTTTTTCCATGACCGCCGCTGATAAATCCACGCCGCGCTACACCTCCGACCTGATCTACGGCCTCGACGACCGTCCCCATTTCAGCGCGGCGATTTTTGCCGCGCTGCAGCACGTGCTGGCGAGTTTCGTCGGGATCATTTCCCCGACCCTGATCTTTGGCGGGGTCCTGGGGCTGCAGGACCAGGTGCCTTACTTGATCAGCATGGCGCTGTTCGTCTCGGGCCTGGGCACCTTTGTCCAGGCTCGGCGCCTGGGGCCCATCGGCTCGGGCCTGCTGTGCGTGCAAGGCACCAGCTTCTCGTTTATCAGCGTGCTGCTCAGCGCCGGGTTTATGGTCAAGGCCCGGGGCGGCGGCACCGATGAGATCCTCTCGACGATTTTCGGCATCTGCTTTTTCGCCGCCTTTATCGAGATGTTCCTCAGCCAGTTCATCGGCAAGCTGCGCAAGCTGATCACCCCGGTGGTCACGGGCACCATCATCACCCTGATGGGCCTGTCGCTGATCAAGGTGGCGGTCACTGACATGGCCGGCGGCTACGGCGCCAGCGACCTGGGCGCAGCCAGCAACCTGGGGCTGGCGGCCCTGGTGCTGCTGACCATCGTGGTGCTCAACCGCTTCAACCACCCGATGCTGCGGCTGGGCTCGATCGTCATCGGCCTGACCCTGGGCTTTTTCGTCGCCTGGCTGCTGGGCCGGGTGGACATGGGCGCCCTGCCCGACGTGCCGCTGATGAGCGTGCCGGTGCCGTTCAAGTACGGTTTTTCCTTTGACTGGGTGGCCTTTATCCCGGTGGCGGTGATCTTCCTGATCTCGCCCCTGGAAGCGGCCGGCGACCTGACCGCCAATTCGATGATTTCCCAACAGCCGGTCAAGGGCCCGCTGTACATCAAGCGCATCAAGTCCGGGCTGCTGGCCGACGGCTTCAACTCCATGGTGGCGGCGGTGTTCAACAGCCTGCCCATGGTCACCTTCGCCCAGAACAACGGGGTGATTCAGCTCACCGGCGTGGCCAGCCGCTACGTGGCCTACTTCATCGCCGGCCTGCTGGTGCTGCTGGGGCTGTTCCCGATGATTGGCGCCGTGCTGCAACTGATGCCCAAGCCGGTATTGGGCGGCGCCACCCTGATCATGTTCGGCACCGTGGCGGTGGCCGGCATCAAGATCCTCGCCGAGGCCGGGCTGCATCGGCGCAACGTGCTGATCGTGGCGATTTCCCTGGGCATGGGCCTGGGCGTCGCGGCGGTGCCGGAAGTGCTGCGGGACCTGCCCAAGGCGCTGCACAACATCTTCGAGTCGCCGATCACCGTGGGTGCGTTCTGCGCGATCTTCCTGAACATCTTCCTGCCGGAAGAGTTCATCGAGCTGGAGGAAGACGAGTTCGACCCAGAGGCGGCCACCCTCAAGGTCATGCAGGACCCGGACATGGGCGGTAAAACGAACTCGTGAGGTTCTCGGGCGTCTATGCTGCGTGGCCGCTGCCGGCGCCCTCCCTTCACGACTTGACAGGTGTGCCTGATGCGCAAGATTTTCGGTTTGACCCTGTGCCTGCTCCTGGCCAGCCTCAGCGCCTGTGCCCTGTTCCCCCAGCGTGACCCGCTGAACATCAATGTGGTGGGCATCGAGCCGCTGCCCAGCGAAGACCTGGAAATGCGCTTTGCCGTGACCCTGCGCTTGCAGAACCCCAATGACAGCGCCATCGACTACAACGGCGCGGCCCTGGACCTGGAAGTCAACGGCCGGCCCCTGGCTTCGGGGGTCAGCGACCAGCACGGGCGCATCGGCCGTTTCTCCGAAGGCGTGCTGGTGGTGCCGGTGAGCGTTTCGGCGTTTTCCGTGTTGCGCCAGACCCTCGGCCTGGGCCAGACCCAGGGCTTCGACAACCTGCCCTATGTGTTGCGGGGCAAGCTGGCCGGCGGCCTGTTCGGCACCCTGCGCTTTGTCGAGCGCGGCCACCTGAGCCTGCCCGACGCCGCCAACGGCGACTGGTAAACGCTGTCAGGGCCCGGCCCAAGACGCCTACAGCAGCGGAGCCTGGCGGGCGCTGTACAGCCGATGCAGGGTGATGTTGCGCACCTCCTGCTTGCTGATGTGGATATGGGCCTGGAGCAGTTGCTGCGCCACCTCGGTCTGCCCCTGGAGGATGGCCTGGAGAATCTGCCCATGCTCGGCGTAGGTCGCAGCAATCCGCGGCGCCTGGGTAAAGTCCAGGCGGCGGATGATGCGGATCTTTTCCGTCACGTCCAGGTGCACCCGGGCCATTTCGCTGTTGCCGGTGGCCGCCACCAGGGCACAGTGAAACGCCTCGTCCAAAGCCGACACCTGCGGGCCGTCCTCCAGGCGCTCCGCCGCCTCCACCAGCCACACCGCCTTGAGCCCCTGCAACACCGGGTTGTCTGCCGGAGCCTGGGCACACAGCCGCGCCACCGCTGCCTGTTCAAGGACGATGCGCAGGTCGTACAGCTCTTCGAAATACTGGAAGTCGAAGGGCCGCACTTGCCAGCCACTGCGGAAATACACCTGCACATAAGCCTCGCGCTCCAGGCGGTACAACGCCTGGCGCACCGGGGTGCGGCTGGCCGCCATGCGCTCGGCGATCTCGCTTTCGCTGAAGCGGTCGCCGGGCAGCAGGCGGAACTCGAAAATGTCCTCCTTGAGCTGGCGGTAAATGCGCTCGGCCAGGTTGTCCGGGCGCTCCTGGGCAACTGGAGTGGCCCGTTGCAGCGTCGGGCCTGCCGGGTCGAGGGCGCTCATCCGTTGTGTTTCAGGCTGGCGATGTAGGCACGCCAGCCACCGAAGGCGCTGATGTCCTTGGCGTCGTTCAGGGCCCAGGGCTCGCAGATAAAGCCCTTGACGCTGCGCCCGTCGGCCAGGGTCAGGTTGCCGATCCCCAACGGCGCGGGGATCTCGGCGACAAATTCGCCAAAACGTCCCACCGGCAGGTCCCAGAGTTCAACGATGATCGAGCGCCCGCCTTCGCCCTGGGCCAGCCCGGGTTTGGGCGGCACAGTGCCGGGCAGCGCGTACAGGCGGTAGTTGTCGCTGGTCAGGGTCTGTTCCACCAGCACCGCGTCGCGGCGGGTGAGCTGAAAATTCAGCGGCATGCCGCTCAGGTGCGCACCCACCACCGCCACACGCACACTGCCCGGGGCCTGGGTTGGGCTCGCCGGGGTGGGCAAGCTGCGTTCGGTGGCGCCCAGGGGCAGCTTCAGGCTGGCTTGCCAGCGCTTGCCGAAATCCGCCAGGGCCAGGTCATGCCAGGCCGGGGCGATCAGGGTGATGCCCGCTGGCAAGCCGTCATTGCGCAAGCCGGCCGGCAACGCCAGGGCCGAAAGGTCGGCCAGGTTGGTGAAGTTGGTGTAGTAACCGAATTGCGAGTTGTAGCGCACCGGCTCCTCGGCCATTTCTGCCAGGGTGCGCAGGGTGGGCGAGGTGGGCACGACCAGGGCGTCGAAACCGGCCAGGGTGCGATTGATCCGCCGGCTCAGTTCGGCCCGCAGGTACTCGGCCTTGTAGACGTCGCAAGCGTTGTAGCCGTGGCCGTTTTCGACAATGCCGCGCACCACCGGGTTGATCGCCTCGGGCTGGCTGCGCAGCAGGTCTTCCAGGGCCACCGTGCGCTCCGCCACCCAAGGGCCGAAGTACAGCTGGTCGGCCAGTTGCTTGAAATCGCTGAAGTCGATGGGGCAGACCTGTGCCCCCAGGCTAACCAAATGCGCCACCGCCTGCTCGAACACCGCCTGGTTCTGGCTGTCGCCAAAAAACTCCGGATCCACCGGCACCGCCAACCTGGGCGCCTTGCCCATGGCCACCGGGGCCTGTTGCGGGTTGCGCCGTGAATAGGCGTCGTCGGGGTCATAACCCTCGGCGATCCCGGCCACCTGCTCGGCGTCTTCGACGGTCAGGGCGAACACCGAAATGCAGTCCAGGCTGCGGCACGCCGGCACCAGGCCCGTGTTGGACAGGCGGCCCTTGGTCGGCTTGAGGCCGACGATGTTGTTGAACCCGGCCGGCACCCGCCCCGAGCCGGCGGTGTCGGTGCCCAGGGCGAAGGCCACCAGCCCCCGGGCCACCACCGAGGCCGAGCCGGAGCTGGAGCCGCCGCTGACGTAGTCCGGGTTGAAGCTGTTGGGCACCGCGCCGTACGGCGACCGCGTGCCCACCAGGCCGGTAGCGAACTGATCGAGGTTGGTCTTGCCCACCAGAATGGCCCCCGCCGCTCGCAGGCGCGCCACCACCGTGGCATCCACCGAAGCCGGGTAACTGAACGCCGGGCAGGCGGCCGTCGTAGCCCAGCCGGCCGCGTCGATATTGTCCTTGATGGCGAACGGCACGCCGTACAGCGGCAAACGGCTGAGGTTGCCCTGGGCCGCTTGCAGGCACTCGTCCAACTGGGCCAGTTGCTCAGCCAGTTGCTCGGGGCTGGCCAGGCTGATCCAGGCCGGGTCATCGACGGCCAATTGGGCCAGCAGGCTGACCAAGGCATCCGGGCGCAGATTGCCCTGGCGATAGGCCGCCTGCCACTCACCGACTGTCCAGCCAAAAGAGGGACGCTGCTCGCTTTGCATGTGGGACTCCATCTTGTATCCAAGTTTGAATCCCACCCAAGCAAAGCCCGGGCCAAGGCACCGAACCCACGGAATCACGGGCTTCAGCAACCACCCGAGGCCGGCCCAAGACCGCCAAAAGCCCCGGCCCTGCCCCGGTTTGAGGCGCCGCCGCCCTGCCCGCTGCTTTGTGGTTCGCCGCTTAGAACACCGACCAGCCGATGCGTTGGCTCAGCAGCTCCAGGGCCGCCATGCCCACCAGGGAGTTGCCTGCCGCATTGAGTTCCGGCGACCACACGCAGACGGTGAACTGCCCCGGCACCACGGCGAGGATGCCGCCGCCGACCCCGCTCTTGCCCGGCAAACCGACCCGGTAGGCGAAGTTGCCGGCTTCGTCGTACAGGCCGCTGGTGGCCATGATCGAGTTCACTTGCTGGGTCTGGCGCGCGCTGAGCACTTGTTCGCCGCTGTGCTTGCAGAAGCCGTCGTTGGCCAGAAAACAGAAGGCCCGGGCCAGGTCCACGCAGTTCATGCGCAAGGCGCAGTGGCTGAAGTAGCTGCGCAGCACTGCCTCGACGTCGTTGTGGAAGTTGCCAAAGGATTGCATCAGGTAGGCCATGGCCGCGTTGCGGGCGCGGTGCTGATACTCCGACTCGGCCACCCGGCCATCCACCATGATCTGCATGTTGCCCGACAGGCGCCGCACAAAATCGCGCATCGACAAGGCCGGCGCGGCAAAACGCGACTGGTTGATGTCGCAGATCACCAGGGCTCCGGCGTTGATAAAGGGATTGCGTGGCCGACCGCGCTCGAACTCCAGCTGCACCAGCGAGTTGAACGGCTGGCCGGAAGGCTCGTGGCCCAGGCGTTCCCAGATCGCCTCACCGGAGTGGTTGATGGCCTGCACCAGGCTGAAGACCTTGGAAATACTCTGCACCGAAAACGGCGTTTCAGCGTCGCCGGCGCTGAACACCTGGCCATCGTTGCCATACACGGCGATGCCCAACTGATTGGCGGGCACGTCCCCCAGGGCCGGGATGTAATTGGCCACCTTGCCCTGGCCGATCAGCGGGCGGACTTCATCAAGAATCTGGTTCAGCAGGGCTTGCATGTTCTGGCTCATGGTCGGGGTCCCCGAACGGCTGCGGGGCCATGGCTGCTAGACGCACGCCGGCGCCTGCGGAACACAGTGCCAAGGCCTGCGCCCGCGTATTTTTACCCGCGGCACAGGCGAACCGGGGTCGGCAGCCCGGACCGGCGCCCTCAATGACGCTCGCGCAAGGCCAGGCGAACCACCAGCGCGGAGGCCAAGGTAATGCCGATCAGCACGTACAACAGGCTGCTGAAGGCCTCGCCGTAAAGCTTCAGCAACACCTCGCGCCCCAGCGCCGGCAGCAGCTCGGTGCTGGCCGCCAGATTGCCATTGGCCAGTTGCTGGGCCGCCAGGGACAGCTGCTCGGACCCAGGCAGCGCCGCCCCCAGGGAGTGTTGCAGGAGCCCCGCGAGCATCGCCACCACCAACGCCAGGGCGATGCCTTCGCCCGCCACGCGGGTGGTGCTGAAAATGCCGCTGGCCATGCCGGCACGCTCTTTGGGCACCACGCTGACCGACAGCGCATCCATCAAGCCCCAAGGCACCCCGGCGCCCAGGCCGATCAGCAGCAAGGGCCCGACCGTGGTCGCCGGCGGTTGCCCCGGCGCAACACGACTGAGCAGGTAGAGGCCCACAGCGGCCACCAGCAGCCCCAGGCTCGACAAGGCACCGGCGCTGAACCAACGGGTCAGCCAGGCCGCCAGCAACGGCACCACCAGCATCGGTGCCGACAACGCGACCATCATCAGCCCGGCCTCCACCTCGCTGTAGCCCTCTACGCCGATAAAGCGGATCGGCAACAGGATCAGCAGCACCACAAAGCAATAGCAGGTGGCGATCGGCAACAATTGCACGCCGACAAAACGCGGGTAGCGAAACAGCGACAGGTCGAGCATCGGCCGCTTGACCCGAGCCTCGATCAGGATGAACAGCAGCAGGGACAGCAGCGCCGCCAACAGCAGCCCCAGGACCCAGAGGCTGCTCCAGCCACTGTGCGGGGCCTGGATGACTGCCCAGGTAAACAGCGCCAGGGCCAAGGTGAAACTCACGGTGCCGGGCCAGTCAACGCCGGCGGCGTCCGGGTCCCGGGATTCCTCCATGCGCGGCACGCCAAACAACAGGGCCAAGCCGCCGATCAGCGTGGCGGAGAGAAAAATCGAGCGCCAGCCAAAGTGCTCGATCAACACCCCGGCGAGGATCGGCCCGAACGCCAGGCCCAGGCCAAAGGTGGTGCCCAACAGGCTGAAGGCGCGCGTCCGGGCGCGGCCTTCAAAGGTCTGCGCCAGGGCCGCCGAACCACCGGCCAAGGCTCCGGCGCCGGCCAGCCCCTGCACCGCCCGCAAGGCATCCAGCCACAACACCGACGGCGCAAAGGCCAGGGCCAGAGAGGTCAATGAGAACAGGCCGACACCGAGACTGAACACACGCTTGCGTCCGTACTCGTCGGCCAGGGTGCCGGCGGCCATCAGGGCGCTGCCGAAACTCAACATAAAGGCATTGGTGATCCAGCTCAGGGCCAGGGGGCTGCCCCCCAGCTCGCGGCCGATGGCCGGGGTGGCCACGGCGACCCCGACAAAGGTCAACGGCAGGATCAGGGCGGCCAGGCACACCGCCGCCAACACCCCGTAGGCGGACGCGTGGTGGGTGGTCGGGGCGGCGCTGGCCGGCAGGTCGATTGGCGAATTCATCGGAACCTCGAAAGCGAGTGAGTCAGCAGACAGGGCTGAGAATTGGATGGTAGATTCGCCGCAATCGCAAAAAAATAGGCCAAGAGTCCGCGCTTTACGGACATTTACGCTGCAATCAGGGGAGCACCATGGACAACCTCAACGGCATGCTGGCGTTTGTGCGGGTGGTGGAAAGTGGCAGCTTCGTCGGTGCCGGCAAACGCCTGGGCCTGTCCGCCTCGGCGGTGGGCAAAAGCCTGGCGCGCCTGGAGGAAAAACTCGGGGTGCGCCTGCTTAACCGCAGCACCCGGCGCATCAGCCTGACCGATGAGGGCACGCTGTTCTTCGAACGCTGCCAGCGCATCGTCGCGGAGGTGCAAGAGGCCGAGGCGGAACTGGCGCGCATCAGCGACACGCCCCGGGGCAAGCTGCGGGTCAGCCTGCCGGCCATCGGTTACCGCATGCTGCTGCCGATCCTCCCGGAGTTCAGCGAGCGCTACCCGGAGATCGAGCTAGACCTAGACTTCAACGACCGCCTGATCGACGTGATTGCCGAAGGCGTGGACGCGGTAATCCGCAGCGGCGAACTGGCAGACTCCCAACTCAAGTCGCGAACCCTCGGGCCCTTTGCCTTTGTGCTGATCGGCGCGCCCCACTACTTCGCCCGCCACGGCATTCCGCAGACGCCCCGGGACCTGGAGCAGCACGCCTGTCTGCGCTACAAATTCCCCGGCAGCACCCAACTCCAGGAGTGGACCCTGGCCCTGCCCGCCGACGCCCCGCCGTTGCTGCTGCGCAGCGCCTTGACCAGCAACAATCTGGAGTCGCTGATCTTCGCCGCCGGCCAGGGCCTGGGCATCGCCTTCGTCCCGGACTTCGTGGTGCGCAGCGCCCTGGCGAGGGCAGCCTGGTATCGGTGCTGGACGACTACCAGATCGATAGCGGCAAATTCTCCATCCTCTGGCCCAGCAGCCGGCACCTGCTGCCCAAGCTACGGGTGTTCGTCGACTTCCTCGGCGAACGCCTGGTGCTGGGACGCCGGCCGCCGTCGGCCTGATCACGGCCCGGCGTCGATCGCTCTGGGGCGCGGCGCCATACATCAACAATTCAAGATGTCAGCTTCCGAACATGGGTATTTAAGCTGATGTTTAGCCCCCGTAAGCTCGACCCGTCCCTGCCCTTGCAGGGCAGGCAACGTCGGTACGCCTAGAACAAAAGCAACAGGCCACCCCAATAACAATTTGATCTGCCGACTCCAGGAATCCCTATGTCACCTACCCTTCGACGTGCCCCAGACGGGCGCGGCATGACCGTCGACGCCCACGCGCCACGGAGGCTCAGCCATGACTGACTCCGTCACCCCGCACAGCACCGACGAACACCTCCTGCAACGCCAGGGCTACCGCCAGGAACTGCACCGCGGCCTGTCACTCTGGTCCTCGTTCTCCGTGGGTTTCGCCACCGTGTCCCCGGTGGTGGGGATCTATTCGGTCATGGCCCTGGGTGCCATGAGCGTCGGCCCTTCCTGGGTCTGGATCGTGCCCCTGTGCCTGGCCCTGCAATTGCTGGTGGCCCTGGTGTATGCCGAACTCGCCTCCCAATACCCGTTGGCCGGCGGCTGCTACCAATGGGTCAAACGCCTGGCGGGTGATCGCTGGGCCTGGTTCACCGGGTTCATGTACCTGGCCTCAGCCCTCGCATCCCTGACCACCGTGGCCTACCTCGGCGGTTTCTGGCTCTGGCTGTTCGTCACCGGCCAGCCACCGAGCCCCAATGCCCAGGTGCTCAGCGGCGGCGTGCTGCTGTTGCTGGGGCTGGGGGTGAACCTGCTGGGCATCAACCCGCTGAAGTACTTCGTCAACGCCGGCATCATCGCCGAAGCCATCGCTTCGATCGGCATCGGCCTGTTGCTGCTGGTGTTTTTCCGCAACCATTCCTGGTCCCTGCTGTTCGAGGGCCTGAGCACCCAGGCCAGCGGCGACGGCAGCTACCTCAGCGGGTTTGTCACGGCCATGGCCGTCGGCGGCTGGGCCTTCCTGGGCTTTGATGCTTGCTCCCAGGTCTCGGAAGAAACCGCCGATGCGCGCACCTCGACGCCCCGGGCCATCCTGCGCTCGATGATCCTGGTGGGCCTGACGGTGATGCTCACCGCCTTTGCCGTCACCCTGTCCTTCAGCGATACCGCGGGCATGGTCTCGGGCCAGGTCATCGACCCGGTAACCCCGGCGGTGGTCGAGGCCTTCGGCGCCTGGGCCGAGCGGCCGTTTGTCGGCGTGGTGCTGGTGGCCTTTATTGCCTGCGTGGTGTCGGTGCAGACCTACATCGGCCGGGCGGTGTTCGGCATGGCCCGGGACTCGATCCTGCCGGCCTCGGCCCTGCTGCGCCGGGTGGACAAACGCAAAGTGCCATTTGCCGCCATGGTCCTGAGCACCCTGCTGGCCAGCTTCGGCCTGGCCCTGGGCCTGAATGCCACGGCCGTGGGCACCCTGATTGCCTTCGGCAGCGGCGGCTTCTTCCTGGTGTTCCTGATCGTCACCGCCTGCGCCCTGATCAACCGCCTGCGTGGGCGCTGGCAGCCTGAGCCCGGGGTGTTCAACCTGGGTCGCTGGGGCTTGCCGATCAATCTCATGGCGTTCTTCTGGCTGGTGTTCGAAAGCATCAACGTCGCCTGGCCGCGGGAATCCCTGGCCCCACCCGGCGCCCCCTGGTTCCAGGTGTGGGCGGTGATCCTGGTGTTTTCCAGCCTGGCCGTGCTGGGGCTGCTGTACCTGTTCCTGGCCAAGCCCGAGCAACGGGGCCGACCGGCGCCGTGATTCACCCGGCGCTGTGGTCCACAGCGCCCTCCTCTGTGTAGCGGCGGCCGCCACGGCCGCCCCTCCCCCTTGTCGTATTGAAGCCACTGCTTTTGGAGCTGTCGATGTCCCCCTCCGTGCATTACTGGAACTACCCCACCGAGATTTTTTGCGGCACCGGCGCCCTGGAAGGCCTGGCCCACCGCTGCGCCCTGCTGGGCATGGGCAAGCCCCTGCTGGTCACCGACCCGGGCATGCTCGGCCTGGAACCCTTCGCCCTGCTGACCGCGCACCTGAAACAAGCCGGTGTGAAGTTCGCGGTGTTCAGCGAATTGAGTGCCAACCCAAGCCTTGAAGATGTGCAGCGAGGCGCCAGCGTGTTCAGCGCTGGTGGCCACGACTCGCTGATCGCCCTGGGCGGCGGCAGCGCCATGGACGCGGCCAAGGGCATCAGCCTGCTGGCCCGGGCCCCTGAAGGCCTGCAACGCTTCGAGTGGGCGCAGATCATCGAGCACTACCCCAGCCTCAGCGACTTCCCGGCCCTCGGCCTGCCCAAGTTGATCGCCCTGCCGACCACCGCCGGCACTGGCTCGGAACTGGGCCGCGAAGCGGTACTGACTGACACCCGACTGCAGGTCAAACGGGTTATCAGCCACCCGGAACTGCTGCCCGCGTGCGTCATCCTCGAACCGCGGCTGACCCGCAGCCTGCCCGCCGCCCTGACCGCCGCCACCGGCATGGACGCCCTGACCCACCACATCGAGGCGTTCTGCTCGCCCCTGTACCACCCGATGTCCAGCGGCATCGCCGTGGAAGGCATCCGTCTGGTGGCCCAGCACCTGCGCCAGGCCTGCCGCGACGGCCAGGACCTGGCGCCCGCGAAGGCATGCTGGTGGCCTCGGCCATGGCCGCAGTGGCCTTCCAGAAAGGCCTGGGCGGGGTGCATGCCCTGGCCCACCCCCTGGGTGCGCGCTATCACAAGCACCACGGCTTGCTCAACGCGATCCTCCTGCCCTACGTGTTGCAGGCCAACCAGCCGGTGATCAGCGCCGACATCGCCCGCCTGGCGCGCTACCTGGAGCTGCCCCGGGCCGACTTCGAGGGTTTCCTCGACTGGGTCCTCGAGCTGCGCCGCGACCTGGGCATTCCCCACTCCCTGAGCGAGATCGGCCTCGATAGCCAGGACGCAGATTGGGTCGGCGCCCAGGCCCTGGCCGATATCTCGTCCTCCGACACCAATGCCCGGCCGTTGACGGCCGAGGACTACAGCCAGATTTTCCGTCACGCCGTCAGCGGCGTACTGCCAGGAGCCCGCCCATGATCCCTGCCCTGTACATCGACGGTCGCCCGACCCTGGGCGAAGACCCGCAGCCGATGCACGTCTACGACCCTTGCCGGGGAGAAGTGATTGCCCAGGTAGCCGCCGCCAGCCCGGCGCAGGTCGATCAGGCGGTGGCGGCCGCGCGCCGTGCCCTGCCCCAGTGGCGCGCCCTGAGCGGTGCCCAGCGTGCGGCGTTCCTCGACGGTTTTGCCCGCCAACTGCAACTGCGGCGCGACAGCCTGATTGCCCTGCAAATGCGCAATAACGGCAAGCCTCGGCACGAGGCTGAGGTCGACCTCGACGACGCCATCGCCACCTTCGACTATTACGCGGGGCTGGCCCGGCAACTGGATGCTCGCCAGGAACAGAACGTGCCCCTGCGGGCCGAGGGTTTCAGCGCACAATTGCGCTTCGAGGCCCTGGGCGTGGTCGGGCTGATCGTGCCGTGGAACTTCCCCCTGGTCACCAGCGCGTGGAAGCTGGCCCCGGCCCTCGCCGCCGGCTGCACCCTGGTGCTCAAACCCTCGGAAGTCACGCCGCTGATCGAGCAGGTCTACGGCGAGATCGCCAGCACTCTGGGGCTGCCGCCGGGTGTGCTGAACATCGTGGCCGGGAGCAGCCAGACCGGCGCAGCGTTGAGCGCCCACCCGGGCCTGGACAAGCTCTCGTTCACCGGCAGTAACGCCATCGGCCAGCGGGTGATGAACAGCTCCGCCGCGTACTGCCGACCGCTGACCCTGGAGCTGGGCGGCAAGTCGCCGATCATCGTCTTTGCCGACGCCGACCTGGAGCAGGCGGTGCAATGGATCATCGGTGGCATTTGCTGGAACGCCGGGCAGATGTGCTCCGCCACCTCGCGCCTGCTGGTGGAGGACCGCATCGCCGAACCCTTGCTGGCGCGGCTGGCCGCAGCCCTGGCCGATCTGCGCGTCGGCAACCCGGCGCAGCAGGAGGTGGACATGGGCCCGCTGACCAGCGCGGCGCAGTGGCACAAGGTCCAGGAGTACTTCGCTGCGGCCCGCGAAGAAGGCCTGCACTGCCTCAGCGGCGGCCAGGCCTTGCCCGGGCCGGGGTGGTTTGTCAGCCCGACCCTGTATGCCGACGTGCCCTCCAGCAGCCGGTTGTGGAACGAGGAAATCTTCGGCCCGGTGCTCTGCGCTCAGCGCTTCAACAGCCGCGAGCAAGCCCTGGCACAGGCCAATGCCAGTGCCTTCGGCCTGGTGGCGACGGTGATCAGCCAGGACCTGCAGCGGGCGCAGGAAGTCGCCGCCGCCCTGGAAGTCGGCCACGTCTGGATCAACTCCTTACAGGCGGTGTTCGTCGAAACCTCATGGGGCGGCACCAAGGCCAGCGGCATCGGCCGTGAGCTGGGGCCCTGGGGGCTGGCGGCCTATCAATCGGTGAAACACGTGACCCGTTGCCTGGGCTGAGAACTGCGGGCTGAGGGCCGGGCTCAGCCCCGGTGCTCGGTCAGCAGATCGTCGATAAAGGCCCGCAGCGCCTCGCTGTGGGGATGGCCGACGTGGGTGATCATGCTGTGCTGCACCTCGTAGCACAGGGTCTCGGGGTGCAGGGCACGCATCTGTCCGCTGTGCAGCCAGGGCTGGGCGTAATGGCTGGGCAGGTAACCCAGGTGGGTGCCGGCCAGCACCCCATGAACCACGGCTTCCATGTGGTAGGCAGTGGCGGAGGCCCGGGCCGGCGTCACCGGCAACACTTGGTTGGCCGGGAGAAACCCGTGCTGGATCCAGTCGCTGGCCTTGATCTGCTCCAGGTCCGGCTGCGTCACGTTGAACAAGGGATGCTCGGCGCCGCAAAACAGCTGGATCGCTTCGCTGTACAGGGGCTGGTAGGCCAGGGTCGGCAAGCTGCGGCTGAAATAGGAGATCGCCAGGTCCAGTTGGCCGTCGATGACTTCGCGCTCAAGCTCGGTGGGTGAGTTGACGAACACATGCAGGTGCAGGTCATGGTCGCGCCGGTAGAAACGGGCGATGGCCGCGTCGATCCGCGCCGCCGGCAACGTGGCAATGTTGTCGGCCAGGCCCAGGTACAGGTCGCCCACCAAACGCCCGGAGAGGGCCTGGGCCTCGTCACGAAACAGCTCCACGGCACCGAACAGCGAATGGGCCGCCTGGAGAATGCGCTGGCCCTTTTCCGTCAGGCGAAAGCCGCCCTTGCCACGCTCACACAGGCGGTAGCCCAGGCGTTTCTCAAGGCTGGAAATGTGCGTGCTGATGTTCGACTGGCCCATGTTCAGTTCGGCCTGGGCAGCGGTGAAGCCACCACACTTCACCACCACGGCGAAAATCCGCAGCAGGCGCAGGTCCATGTCGGTGACGTTTCTAAGCACAGGCGTTTCTCAACAGTGGCCAGGGTTGAACCGAGGGCGCTATTCAACGGCAGCGCCCGAGGCGCGTCAAATCTATCGACGGCTTGATTCAAGCCCGGCCCTGCGCAGAAGATGGCCGGGTATATTTTGTCAGGACGACGCCGGACCATGCCCCCGAAAATCCCCACCCTGCTGACCCCACGCCTGATCCTGCAGCCCTTGGAACTGGCCGACGCTCCGGCGATCCAGCCGCTGTTTGGGCAATGGGAGGTGGTGCGCTACCTCAACGCCCAGGTGCCCTGGCCGTACCCGGACGATGGCGCCCTGAGCTACTTGCGCGACATCGCCTTGCCGGCCATGGCCCGGGGTGAGGAATGGCACTGGACCCTGCGCCTGAGCAGCGCACCGCAGCAGGTGATCGGCAGCGTCAGCCTGATGGACCAGACCGACAACCATCGTGGCTTCTGGCTGGCGCCGGCCTGGCAGGGCCAGGGTTACATGGGGGAAGCCAGCGCGGCGGTGACCGAGTACTGGTTCGAGGTGTTGCAGCGGCCACTGCTGCGGGTGCCCAAGGCGGCGCCGAACCTGGCCTCGCGGCGCCTCTCGGAACGCAGCGGGATGCGTTTGATCCGTTCCGAAGCGGGGCAATTCGTCAGCGGGTCCTTCCCCGTGGACATCTGGGAAATCACCCGCGAAGAATGGTTGCGCCTCAGGTAAAACGGACCCCCGGCTTGGCCCGCTGATCGACGCTGAGTTCAAACACATCAGGGCGCGCATAGTGCCCGACCACGTCGTAGTCATAACGGGCGCGCACCAGGTCGTCGGTGTCGATGCTCGCGCTGATCAAGCCGGCGCGCCCCACCAGCGGCCCGGCCAGTACATCCCCCATGGGCCCGACAATCACGCTGCCACCGGCGATCAACGGCCGCTCTGCCGGCCAGTTGGCGATCTCCAGGCCCAGGGCCTGGGGCGAGTCCTGCACCTGGCAGGCGCTGACCACAAAGCAGCGGCCTTCGTGGGCGATATGACGCATGCTCACTTGCCACATCTCGCGTTCATCCACCGTGGGCGCGCACCAGACTTCCACGCCCTTGGCGTACATCGCCGTGCGCAGCAGAGGCATCATGTTTTCCCAGCAGATCACCGCACCCAGACGGCCGACCGGAGTGTCCAGCACCGGCAAGGTGGAGCCGTCGCCCTGGCCCCAGATCAGGCGTTCAGTACCGGTGGGCATCAACTTGCGGTGCTTGCCCAGCAGGCCCTGCTGCGGGTCGAAATACAGCGCGGTGCAATACAGGGTGCTGCCGCTGCGCTCGATCACCCCCAGCACCAGGTTGGCCCCAGTGCGCGCCGACAAGCCGGCCAGGGCTTGGGTTTCAACACCGGGCACCTCAATGGCATTGGCAAAGTAACGGGCAAAGGCTTCACGGCCTTCCGCCAGCCGATAGCCCAACTGGGTGCCGAACCCCTCGCCTTTGGGGTAACCGCCCAGCAAGGCTTCGGGCATGACCACCAACTGCGCGCCGCTGTCGATGATGGCCGACTCGTAGGACAGGATCTGCTCCAGGGTTTCGGCCTTGCCTCCCGGCAAGGATCCGATCTGCAGGGCGGCAACAATGGACTTGGGCATCTGAGTACTCCTTAAAAGCTGAGGTGTTGCCCATTGTCCGGCCCTCATGGATCATCAATAAACCCCAGCTCAGTGCTTAATGATATGAACCAGATGAATATCGCCAACGTCGACCTCAACCTGCTCAAAGCCTTCGAAGCCCTGCATGACGAGTCCAGCGCCAGCCGCGCCGCCCTGCGCCTGGGCGTCACCCAATCGGCCATGAGCGCAGCCCTGCGGCGCCTGCGCGACCTCTATGGCGACCCGCTGTTCGTGCGCACCGGGCGCGGCCTGGCGCCGACCTTGAAGGCCAACCAACTCAAGCCGGTGGTCAGTGACGCGCTGAACAAATGCCGGCAAAGCCTGGCCATGGTCGACCCCAACGCCGGCGACTATCAGGGCCGCTCGGTGGCCGTGGGCTTGTCGGATGATTTCGAGATTGCCTATGGCCGGCGCTTGATTGAGGCGGTGGCGCGGCGTGCGCCGAAGTTGCGGCTGATTTTCCGCCAGACCCACAGCCAGATCGTCGCCGAGGCGCTGTTGCAGCGCAGCATTGACCTGGCGATCACCGCCGGCGGTTTTGCCGAGCGCATGCTCAGCCGCCAGGTGCTGGGGGAAGGTACTTACCTGTGCCTGGTGGACCCGGCCAGCCTGCAACCGGGCCAACAGCAGATCGACCTCGACGAGTTCATCCGTCGCGAGCATGTGCTGGTGTCGTCACAGGGGTTTATCGGGATCACCGACGAGGGTTTGGCGGCCAAGGGCTTGAGTCGCCAGGTGTGCGCCTCGACCACGCACTTTGCTGCCTTGCCCTACTTGCTCAAGGGCAGCCAGGCGGTGGCGACCATTCCGGCCCACGCCGCCGAGGGCATTGCACGCCTGACCGGGCTGGCGCTGCTGCCCTGCCCCCTGGAGCTGCCGCGCTACCCCATCGAGCTGGGCTGGCGCACCAGCGCGCAGATCGACCCGGTGGTGCTGAAGGTGCGTGAGGCGATTATCGAAAGCTTTGCGCTTACTTGTTCGCCGCCATCAGGCGATTGACTTCACTGCGCACCATGTTGGCGTATTCCGGCGGCGACATGCCGTCCAGTTCAGAGCGGACCCACTCGGCCCACTTGCCCTTGCGCTTGCCGCGCTCGCCAAACAGGCGCGCGGCCTCGCCTTTGGCCTTGCCCAGGTTGCTCTGCCAGAGGTCGAACAACCGGGACTTTTCATCTTCGATGGCAGCCCGCTCGGTCAGGGGCTTGTTGGCCAGATTGAAGCTCATGGGAATTTCCTGCTGCGTAAAATAGGCGACATCTTACACTGTAGGCGCTGGGGTTTTCCCCTCGGCCTGACGAGCAAGAAGAAATTAGCTGCAACTTTTTGCCTCGGCCCCCACTCCATTGTTCATCGCACAACTGACCTGCAAGGAGTCACTCAATGGCCCGTAAAACTGCCGCCCAGGCGGCCGAAGAACAAATCAAGGACCAGGCATTCAGCGAGCTTCAGGCGCTGATCGAAGAGTCGGAAAAACTGCTCAAGGGCAGTGCCTCGCTGGTGGGCGAGGAAGGCGAGAACCTGCGCCAGCAAGTCGGCATCAAGCTCAAGCAGGCCTTGGAGTCGGTGACCCATGTGCGTGAGCGCAGCAAGCCGGTGGTGGACGCCACCGAGCAGTACATCGGTGGCCATCCGTGGCAGACCGTGGCCATTTCTGCCGGCTTCGGCCTGGTGGTCGGCCTGTTGCTGGGGCGCCGTTCCTGAGCCCTGTTGGACGCGACTGAATCAGGCGAGCCGCCCGGCGCGCCTGATTTCTTTGATAGATCGTGTTTTTTCCCTGCAAGCTCCCCCCGCAAACCGCCTACAGCCCCGCCCACTCCCGCAACTGGCGCAATTCGGCGGCGTCGATGGCAATGCCGTCACGTTCCGACTTCAACCGTTGGATATGCCGACGATCCCCCGGCAAACGCTTGAGCCCCACACTGTGCATCTGCCGCACCAGTTCCTTGCTGCGCTCGGCGAAGCTCTGCCCGGCGGCCTTGCTCGGGTCGATAACGATCAGCAATTGCCCGGTCCATGGCGTCTTGGCCCCCGGGTGATTGGACCAGTCGAACTCAAAGGAAAAATTACCCCCCGTCAATGCCGCCGCGAGCAGCTCGACCATCATCGACAACGCCGAGCCCTTGTGCCCGCCAAAGGGCAGCAAGGCCCCGCCTTCGAGGATCGCCTTGGGGTCCTGGGTCGGCTGGCCCAGGCTATCGACGCCGATGCCCAAAGGCAGACGCTCACCCTTGCGCGCGGCAATCTGCACATCACCATGGGCAATGGCGCTGGTGGCCAGGTCGAAGACAATCGGCTCGCCATCGGCCCGGGGTGCAGCAAAGGCGATCGGGTTGGTGCCGAACAGGGGCCGGTCGGCGCCGTGGGGCACCACGCAGGTCATGCTGTTGACCACGCTCAGGGCCACCAGGCCCTCGTGGGCAAAGGGTTCGACGTCGGGCCAGAGCGCAGCGAAGTGATGGGAGTTGCGAATTGCCAACACCGCAATCCCGGCCGCCCGAGCCTTGTCCACCAGCAAGGCTCGGGCCGCTGCCAGGGCCGGCTGGGCAAAGCCGTTGCCAGCGTCCACCCGCACGAAGCCCGATGCCACGTCCTCCACCAAGGGCTGCGCCTGACCGTTGACCCAGCCGCTGGCCAGGGTCGAGAGGTAACCGGGAATACGGAACACACCGTGGCTGTGGGCACCATCGCGTTCGGCGCTGGCGCAGTTCTCGGCCAGGCAACGGGCCACCGTGGCGCTGGTGCCGTGACGTAGGAAAATACTGTCCAACAGGCTCACCAGTTCCGTCAGGGACAGGTGCTCACAAGATGTTTCAACCAGAGGCGATGCAGACATCTGAAGCTCCAGAGTAATTATTGGAGGGGGCAACAGCGTACGAAGGTCCGACCGCCGATTTAACAACGCTTTGCCCGCGACCTGTCAACCGTCGCGTTTGTCTGCACAGAGGGTGCCAAACCGGGGCCGGCTGGCGAAGGGGTTGTGGCCGCATGGGCGACCACAAGGTAGCGCAAAGGCACCGACAGGACGCCGGTGCCGAGGGGTATCAGTCTTTCTGGTCGCGCAGCACATTGCCCGAGGCGCCGTCGATGCGGAACTCATAGACAATGCCGTCGGCCTTGCGGCCTTCACCTTCCCAGTAGCCGTCGTTGTCCGCTTCGACCTTGTAGATTTCTACATAACCGGCTTTGCTCTTGGCCGTCTCGATGGCTTTTTCGATAGTGATCCAGCCCGCGCCCGGACGGTCAGCGAGGGCGGCCCCAGCACCCAACAGGGTGCAGGAGGCGAGTACGGCGGTGAGGGTTTTTTTGATCATTTTTTCACTCCATTTGTGGATACTGGTGTACACAAGTCCTGTTTTTAGGGCCGCGACAGAAAAAATAAGTTCCACTTTGATGGGCAATAGCCATGACGGCTGTTCTACAAGGCTCCGCGCCAAGGGTAGAATGCGCGAAATCAGGAGCGTCAATGAGCGAAAACACCCTCTCAGAAGCCGAATACGATGCCATCACCGAAGCTGCGGCCGAGTGGTGCATGCGTCTGCACGCGCCGGATTGCACCGCCGCCGAGCGCTTGGCCTTTCAGCACTGGCATGATGCCAACCCCTTGCACGCCTTCGAATACGAGGCGATGCGTGAAATCTGGGAGGTCGCCGACCACCTGCCCCAAGCGGCTGCGCCGGTGCAAATCCCCCGCGCCGTGACCCCGCCAGCGTGGCGCCGCTACGCCAGCGCCGCCGCCCTGGCCGCCGTCGCCCTGCCCCTGTTGGCATACGGAGGCTGGCACCTGGGCTGGGTGCCCTCCTCCTACCAACACTACGAAACCGGCAACGGCGTGCGCCAGTTGACCCTGGCCGATGGCAGCCAGGTGGAGTTGAACCTCAACAGCGAACTGACCTACAGCAACTACAAGGATCAGCGCCGGGTCACCCTGAACAAGGGCGAAGCCTTCTTCAAAGTCAGCCACGACCGCAGCCACCCCTTCGTGGTCAAGGCAGCCGATGGCCAGATCACCGTGACTGGTACCCAGTTCAATGTGTGGATGTATGAAGACCAGGTTCGCGTGACCCTGCTGGAAGGTTCGGTGCTGGTGAACAGCAACCGTGCACAGCCCAGTGAAGGCTGGCGCCTGGACCCAGGCATGCAGGCCCGCTACAAGGCCGGCGACGAGACGCCCCAGGTCAGCGATGTCTACAGCAATGACAGCTCCCTGGCCTGGCGCAACGGCAAGCTGATCCTCGACAACCTGCCCCTGAGCGAGGCCCTGCCGCTGATCAACCGTTACCTGCAAGCGCCGGTCATGTTGGCGGACAACGCCACCGGCAGTATCAAGGTGGGCGGGATCTACAACACCCAGGATGTCAGCAGCCTGATTGCCTCGCTGCCCAAGGTGTTGCCGGTGTATCTGACCCGCAACAAGGACGGCAACCCGGTGATCAACTCCATCCCGCAGAAACCGGCCAAAGGCTGACGCCCCCTCGGTAGACGCCGGCTTGCCGGCGATGCGCTTCAGGCCAATACCCTTCCCGATAAAGCACCCTCACCGACAAGCCGGCACCCCAGGGTGCCGGCTTGGTTGCGCTTACGGCTGCTTGACCAGCACCGACGACGCCGCGTCGATCACCTTCACCTGATACTGCGGATCGGCCTTGATCTGCGCTTCGGTAAAGGGCAACAGGCCCCAGCGCTTCTGCGAAAAGGCTTCGGTCTGGTCGCGGGAGTACGCGGACTGCGGATCGCTGGACAGGGAGAACGCCAGCAACCCCTGGGCCCGTGGCCCGTGCTCGTCGAAGCTGACCACTTGCAGGTAACTGGTGCCACTGACCACCTCACGCTTGCCATCGGCCGCCGGCACGCTCTGGATGGCGTTGTACACCCCCAGGCTTTCTGGGCCGCCATGAATCGGCGTTTGCTGGCCACCGCTGCTGACCACCTGGATATCGCCCCACACCGGTTCAGCGCCGAGCCCGGCCTTGGCCACGCCGGCCACCGACGCCAGCATCGCCTGGTGCAACGCCTCGCGTACTTCGGCGCGGTCCAGCGCCAAACCGCGTGGGGTGTGCTGAGGGTCCTTGGGATCAAAGGCCACGCGCCAGACCGCCGGGTTCTGTTGCAGTTGGGCCATGACATTCTGGAAGTGCACGAAGCCGATCCCGGCGTTCAAGTTGGCGCTACGGTCCCAGGTCTTGAGGCTGGCGCACAACGGTGCCAGTTGCGCTCCGTCGGCGCCCAGGTCACCGGCACAGAATTGCAGCAGGTCAGGCATCACCTGGCCGGCCATGTACACCTGATCGTCCATCACCATGTGCTGCAAATCCGCCACGCCCAACGCTGCTTCGTTGCGGTTGAGGCGCTCCAGGGCAAATCGCGCCCGGGCCTTGAGCGGCACGTCCTGCTGGCTGATGACCGGCGAGAAACCCTCCAGGGGCGCCGCCGGGTTGACCATCCAGGCCGAGTCGTTGGAGTTCTGCAGGTAATCGGTGCGCGACAGTTGCGGCAGCTTGTCTGCCGCGACAATGCCTTTCTGCGCGGCCGAAGGGTCGATGTCCCAGGCACAGGCGCTGCGCGAGCCGTCCAGCAAGATCAGCTGGGTACCGGCCCGTGGATCGCTGCACAAAGCCAGCTTGGCGGCACTGACGTTGGGCACCACCGACTGGTTCATGTACAGGGTCCGGCCCTGGTCGTCCGCCGCCAGGGTGTTGACCCAGGGAATGCCCTGGATGCGATGCACCGAAGCCTGCAAGGCGTCGAGGCTGGTGGCCTGGTTCATCGAGTACCACTGTTGCAGCACGCGATCGTTGTCCAGGTTGGCATCACGCAGGCTGTAGGCGAACTGCTGGTTCCAGTCGAGTTTGCCGGGCCATTGCACGATCGGGCCGAACACCGAGCTGTACTGGGTGCGGGTCTGGGTCTGCAATTGGCCGTCGGCGCCTTTGACTTGCACGCTCAGGGTCTGTTTTTCCAGCGGTCGCGACTGGCCGTCGAGCAAGTAGCGCGTCGGGTCCTTGGGGTCCAGTTGCAGGCGATACAGGGTGAAGTGCTTGGAGGTGTCGACGGTGTGGGTCCAGGCCAGGTGCTGGTTGAAACCGATATTGATCAGCGGCAGGCCGGGCAAGGCGGCGCCCATCACGTCCAGGCGCCCGGGGATGGTCAGGTGCATCTGGTAGAAGCGCATGCCGCCGACCCAGGGGAAGTGCGGGTTGGCCAGCAACAGACCACGGCCATTAAAGGAACGGTCGCGGCCGATGGCCACGGCATTGCTGCCCCGGTCCAGGGCAAAGCGCTGTTGGCGTGCCTCGGCCAGTTGCAGGGCCTGGGCATTGACCGACGCTTGCGCGCCGAGGGTCGGTGGCGTCGCGCCCACCAGGGCCTCGACGAATTGGCCGGAGCCGCCTTCCACCAGCAATCGCCGGGTGACCTTGACCAGGTCCTCGGCGCTGATCGGCCGCACCCAGGCCGCGTCGCACTGGGCCGGCAGGCCGCTGGCCTGGCGCTCCGCCAGTTGGCGGTTGTAACCGGCGACGTAGCCCGTGATCAGCGCTTGCACCTCAGGGCTTTGCGCCTGCCAGAAGCCCGCGACCGCCTGGGGCGTGTTGAGCCAGGTGAAAAACAGGTCGCTGTCCAGGTTCGAGCGCCGTTCCAGGGTCTGCTCGGTCGCCCCCAGGTACTTGGAGCGCTCGCCGTTGACGGTCAGCACCTCGTTGGCCATCAGGCACAGGTTGTCCTGGGCGTAGGCGTAACCGATGCCGTAGCCCAGGCCGCGCTCATCCGTGGCCCGGATATGGGGCACGCCAAAGGTGGTGCGACGGATCTCGGCCCGGGGCTGCTCGGCCGACTCGCGGGCCTGGGCACCCATGCTCAGGCCCAGCCACAGCGCTGCGCAGCAAAAATACGGTAATGGTCTGGAAATAATCACGCCGACTCCTGATGAAAAAATCGAACCAGGACTGGCGAAGACCAAGGGGGGCGCTACCGCCAGTCTGGAGAAGCGGTCGCACCTGGCTTCATCCAGGGCGTGCCTGCACAAAGAGACGAACTGAACGAAAAAAAATTAGCGCCCATGGGCCCTGAAAAACTTGGCCCTGACCTGCCAATGACATCAAACCGACAAAATTTCTACATCGGCGGCTTCATGATTTGGCGTGCTCGTTCGTCTAATAACTAGAGCACCCATCATCATTTTCCTGATCAGGCTCTGAAAAGGAGTTTTTGCATGTACAACCAGCAACTGCCATCGGATGGCCAAGGCGTGCAATCCACGCCCTCCTTGAACAACGGTTCCAGCGTCTTCGGCAAGACTGCCGAGCGCGCCAGCAACGAACGGATCAAGCATTTGCTCAAGAGCTTCGGCCTGCGCACCAGCCTGATCCGCCTGAAAGTCATCGACGCCCTGCTCACGGCCGAACAAGGCGAACGCTCCCTCGGGGTACGCGGCATCCACAGCCAATTGCTGGAGCTGGATATCCCGCTGTCGTTCCTGAGCGTGCGCGAAGTCTTGAAGCGCCTGTGCAGCGAGGGCGTGATCACCCTCAACTCCGACAAGAGCTACAGCCTGCATCAACAGGCCGCAGCCGTACTCGACGGCCGCGCCTGAGGCCGCCGAGGGTCAGCTCAGGGCTTGACCTTGCGGCGCATCACGCCATTGATCACCACCACGACCACCGCCACGCCGATGGCGATGTACTGGAAGAGCTGTTCGCTGATGACGCCGTGGTTCTGCAAGTAAGAAAGGCCAAGCATGATCCCCAGCACCATCAGGGAGATCAGAATCGAGTATTTCAAGCGTTGTGACTGGGTCATTACGGGGTTCCTGGACCTGAAATTGTATCCGCTTTGTATCAAGAACGATGCCAAGCACTTACCGAGATTCGGGGATGAGCCGGGGCAAACGGGGTCACATGGTACAGGCGCGAACGACTTTTCGCTGCATCGCGACCTGCAGTAACCCCCGAGTCTTTGAGGATTGAGAAATGTTCCGTCGAATCACACTGCTGATTCCCGTATTGGTCATGCTGTCCCTGTCCGGCTGCATTATTTTCCCCCACGGTGGCGGGCACGGCGGCCATCGTTACTATGACGGCGGCGGCCCGGGCTATTACAACGGCGGTGGCCCAGGTTATTACAACGGTGGCGGCCGGGGTGACTACCGGCGCTGAGTGAGCGCCCGCCTGGGGCCCTCTCCTCCCTTCATGACCAGGCTAATCGGCACCACGCTTACGACGCCCGCACCTTGCGGGCGTTTTGCTGTGGGCGATAAACATATCCTCGGGCCTTAGCCCAATGGTCGCTGCATCGGCGTGTCCGCCCGGGCAAACAGTTCCACCAGCCAATCGATGAACACCCGCACCCGGGTCGACAGGTGCCGGTGCGGCGGATACAAGGCACTCAGCGCCAGGGGCGGCGCCTCCACCCGCTCCAGCACCTCGCACAGCAGGCCGTCACGCAGCGCCCGGGCGACGTGGTAATAAGGCGCCTGCACCAGCCCATAACCCGCCTCGCTGGCGGCCAGGTAGGCATCCGCGCTGTTGACCGCCAAGCCCTTGGGCAGCGGCATCTCGCGCACCTCGCCGTCCACCATGAACTCCAGCCCGTAGCGCTTGCCGGTGACGCTGGAGAAGAACTCCACGATCTGATGCCCGGCCAACTCGTCCAGGTGCTGCGGCGTGCCGTGGCGCGCCAGGTAGGCCGGGCTGGCACAGGTCACCTGCTGCATCAGCGCCAGGGGCCGGGCGACCAATGAATCATCCAGGGGCGGGCCGGCCCGCAGCACACAATCCACCCCTTCGCGAATCAGCTCCACAGGCCGATCGTTCAAACCGATTTCCAGCTCGATCAGCGGGTAGCGGGCAGAAAACGCCGGCAGTGCCGGAATCACCAGCAACCGGCCGATGCCCGCCGGCATGTCCACGCGCAAGGTGCCACGGGGGTTGTGCCGGGCCACGGAAAACGCCGCTTCGGTTTCTTCCAGGTCCGCCAGCAGGCGCACGCAGCGCTGGTAATAAGCGTCGCCGTCCAGAGTCAGGCTCACTTGGCGGGTGGTGCGCAGCAAGAGTTGCACCCCCAGGTGCGCCTCCAGTTGCTTGATCAGGATGCTCACCGAAGCACGGGGCATTTGCAGGCTGTCGGCGGCCCGGGCAAAGCCGCCCAGCTCGACGATCCGGGTGAACACGCGCATGGCGTTGAAGCGGTCCATAACGGCTTGGCCTTGGGATTATTTAGAAATGACGAACAGTGATACTGCTTTTAGCCGGTTTATCTTGTTTTTGTCGAGTAGAACAATGGGCTCACCTTAACCCCCCGGAGTTCACACAATGCACACCCGCACACTCGGCAAGAACGGCCCCCGCGTTTCCGCCATCGGCCTTGGCTGCATGGGCATGAGCGATTTCTACACCACCGGCGGCGACACCCGGGAAGCCACCGCGACCCTGCACCGGGCCCTGGAACTGGGCATCAACCTGCTGGACACCGCCGACATGTACGGCCCCCACAGCAACGAGGAACTGATCGGCCAGGCGATTCGCGGCAAGCGCGACCAAGTGTTCCTGGCCAGCAAGTTCGGCATTGTCCGCGACGCCACGGATGTTGCGGCCCGGGGCGTCAACGGCCGCCCGGAATACGTGCGTGCCTCCATCGACGGCACCCTGCGCCGCCTGGGTGTAGAAACCCTGGACCTCTACTACCAGCACCGCATCGACCCGGAGGTGGCCATCGAGGAAACCGTCGGCGCCATGGCCGAACTGGTGCAGGCCGGCAAGGTGCGCTACCTGGGCCTCAGCGAAGCCTCGGCCGCCACTCTGGAACGGGCCCACCGGGTGCACCCCATCAGCGCCTTGCAAAGTGAATATTCGCTGTGGAGCCGCGATCAGGAAGACAACGGCTGCCTGGCCACCTGCCGCCGTCTGGGCATCGCCTTTGTGCCCTACAGCCCACTGGGGCGCGGCTTCCTGACCGGCGCCCTGCAACGCCCGGAGGACTTTGCCGACGATGATTACCGGCGTTTCAGCCCGCGCTTCCAGGGCGAAAACTTCCACAAGAACCTGTTGCTGGTGCAGCAGGTGCAAAAGCTGGCGGCCGACAAAGGCATCACCGCCGGGCAACTGGCCCTGGCCTGGGTGCTGGCCCAGGGTGAGCACCTGATTCCGATCCCCGGCACCAAGCAACGCAAATACCTGGAAGAAAACGTCGCCGCCCTGGACGTCAGCCTCAGCCCTGATGAGCTGCGCAGCCTGGAGCAGATTTTTACCCCGCAGACCACCGCCGGCCAGCGTTACCCCAAGGAAGTGATGGCCCTGCTGGACATCTGAGCCAACCCTTGCGGCGCCGATACGCTGGCGCCCGCAAGGACTAAGCCCTTGAGCACTTTCTTGCACGATCGTACTAAAGTCGCCTGCCGCCACGCCGACAACCTGTTGCAGCCCTGACAAGGCTCCGCGCCTCGAACAATAAAAACGCTCGGTAAGGACAGGTCCCATGCCCGCATTTCGCTCCATTCAAGCCCGCTACACCCTCTTTCTGGTCCTGTTCGTGCTCTTGATGCTGGTGCTGACGGTGGTCGGCATCAGCCAATTGGTCGCCCCCAAGCTGCGTCACACCGAAGAACAGGTGGCCCTCAACCGCATCGCCGAAGTGGCGCAACGGATCCAGGGCGAGCTGAACAAGGTCCAGGCCCAGCAGCGCAGCATCACCCAGACCATTGCGCTGCTCGACAGCGACAGCATCGACCGGGTGCTGCCCGGCCTGGTGGACCAGTACGGCGAGCTGAAAGTCTTCGGTGGCGGCATCTGGCCCCTGCCCGGCCAACGCACCCCGGGGCGCAACAAGCACAGCACCTTCTGGCACCGCGACGCCTCCGGCAAGCTGGTGGTCAACACCTTCTGGAACAGCGACGCGGCGCCCAACTATTACGACCAGTCCTGGTACAAGGGCGGCCTGCAAAGCCCCCGCGGCCAATGCGCCTGGGCCGCGGCCTATAAAGATGACGCCAGCGCCGAGCCGCGCACCAACTGCGCCATGGCCATCAGCCGCGACGGCGTGCCCTATGGCGTGGCCACCATCGACGTGACCCTGGGCTTCTTCAACGAACTGGTGGCCCGCCAGGAAAAAGACCTGCAAGCCGAGATGCTGATCGTCGAGGCGGACGGCAAGATCATCAGCAACAGCTCGCGGATCAACGGCCCGGTGGTGTTGAAAAACATCAGCGAACTGGCCGCCGGCTCGCCCTTTATCGCCCAGATCAAGGCCGCCCTGGAGCGCCGTGACAGCGGCCACCAGCGCGTCGAGTTCGACAACGCCGGAGTGGCCAGCACCTTCTTTATGCGGCCCATCGAGGGCTCGCCCTGGTTCCTCGCCACCGCCCTGCCGACCCAGTTGATCACCGCCCAGCGCGACGATGTGCTGAGCACCCTGAGCCTGTTGCAGATCCCAATGATCGTGCTGCTGGTGCTGCTGCAGGTCTATGCGATCCGCCAACTGGTGCAACGCATGAAGGCCCTCAAAGGCAACATCGACGCCCTGTCCACCGGCGACGCCGACCTGACCCGGCGCATCACCATCCGCGCCGAGGACGAACTGGGGGCCATCGGCCACTCGGTCAACCACTTCATCGCCTACCTGCAAAACATGATCGGCGAAGTGACCCAGGCCACCGAGGCCATGGCCGGCAGCCTGGAGCAGTTGCAACAGACTTCGCAGCAGAGCCAGCAGATCCTGGTGCGCCATGCCTCGGAAACCGATCAGACCGTCACCGCCATCACCCAGATGAGCGCCACCGCCGACAGCGTGGCGGCCAACGCAGCGCAAACCGCGGCCTTTACCCAGCGCGCCAACGAACACGCCGAGCGTTCGCGGGTGGTGGTGGGCGAGGCGTCCGGCAGCGTGGTGGCCCTGATCGACGAAGTGGCCAGCGCCACCCACAAGGTCGAGGCCATGCAGCAAGACGCCCAGCGCATCACGGAAATCCTCGGGGTGATCGGCGCCATTGCGGGGCAAACCAACCTCTTGGCCCTCAACGCCGCCATCGAAGCCGCGCGGGCCGGGGAACAAGGCCGCGGGTTTGCCGTGGTGGCGGACGAAGTGCGGGCCCTGGCCGCCCGCACCCAGGCCAGCACCTCGGAAATCAACGAGATGCTCACCCGCCTGACCCAGGGCGTCAGTTCCTCGGTCAGCGCCATGGAAAACACCCAGGCCAGCTGCCAGTCGGCGGCGGATGCCACGGCGCGGGTCAACAGCGGCCTTGATGAAATGGCCGGTTCGGTGAGCCAGATCAACAGCCTGAGCACCCAGATCGCCACGGCCGCCGAGCAACAAAGCGCGGTGACCGAGGAAATCAACCGCAGCATGGTCAGCATCCGGCAGATGGTCGACGCCCTGGTGCAGACCGGCCAGGCCAGCCAGAACAACACCCAAAGCCTGCTCCAGGCCAACAACCGGGTCAGTGCGCTGATGGGCCGCTTCAAGGTCCGCTGAACGGTCAACTCCACGCCCGCCGCCTGGCGGGAGTGGAGCTATATTGCATGCTCCGGTCACAAGGAGGTGCATCATGGGCCAACGCCAACCGCATCTGATGGGCGAGCGCATCGTCAATGAGCTGTACATCGGCGCCAGCATCGACACGGTCTACTACTACGTGACCCAGCCGGACCGCTGGCACGAATGGCACCCCTGCTCGTTACGTGCCGACACCGGCCACAGCGGCTCCCTGCCCGCCGGGCACCGCTTCAGCGAGGTCGTCGACCTGCTGGGGGTGCGAATCGACATGAGCTACCGGGTGCTGGTGGCGGTGTTCCCCAAAGAGTTCAAGACCCTGTTCAGTTCGGCGCCGGTGGACGGCTCGATCCACTACCAGTTGCGCCGCCAGGGCGACGGCACCCTGTTCCGCCGCACCCTGAACTATCACACCGACCTCAACCTGGGCGGCCTGCGTCCGCGCATGGCGCTGCTGTCCGAACGCGCCTTGAACAACCTCAAGCAACGCCTGGAACACCCCGATAGCTGACAAAACTGTCATCCGGCCCTCAGCCAACTGACAGCCAGGGCAAATTAACCTTGGGCAGGCAGCAGCATCACTTTGCAATACACAGGGCCTGACGCGGCGGAAAAAACAGGCAAAATACCCCGCGCCCGGCCCCAGCGCTGGCCCCAGGTCGACTGGTCTGCGCCACTGTTCTGCATCATCGAACCCCCACCACGAGAGCCACCCTGATGAAACCCGCACTGCGTCTGGCAGCCTTGTCTGCCCTGTTCCTCAGCTCCCTGGTCCAGGCCGCCGAGTTGATCCCCATCGACGTCCACCGTGACGCCAACTGCGGCTGCTGCAAGCAGTGGGTCAAACACCTGGAGGCCAACGGTTTCCAGGTCAACGACCACGTCGAAAGCAACATGAGTGCGGTCAAGCAGCGCCTGGGCGTGGCACCGCGCCTGGCCTCGTGCCACACCGCCGTGATCAACGGCAAATTCGTCGAGGGCCATGTGCCCGCCGACCAGGTGCTGGCCCTGAGCAAGCGCGATGACCTGCTGGGCGTGGCCGCACCGGGCATGCCCATGGGCTCGCCGGGCATGGAGATGGACGGCATGGGCGCCGATGCCTACCAAGTCATCGGCCTGACCCGCGACGGCCAGGATGTGGTGGTCGCGGACTATCCGGCCCGTTGATCTTCGGCGCTTACTTCGGCCTGTTCCTGGCGGCCTTCGGCGCCGCCACCCTGCTGCCGCTGCAATCGGAAGCGGTGCTGGTGGGCCTGCTGCTCAATGGCAGCTACCTACCGTGGCTCCTGCTGCTAGTGGCGACCCTGGGCAATGTGCTCGGCTCGCTGGTCAACTGGTGGCTGGGCCAGCGCCTGGAACACTTCAAGGACCGGCGCTGGTTCCCGGTCAGCCCCCGGCACCTGGACACCGCCCGCCGGCATTACCAGCGCTACGGCCACTGGTCGTTGCTGCTGAGCTGGCTGCCGATCATTGGCGACCCCTTGACCCTGGTGGCGGGCGTGATGGGCGAACCGTTGAAACGCTTCCTGCTGATCGTCACCCTGGCCAAGGGTGCCCGCTATGCCGTGCTGGCCTGGATGACCCTGGGCTGGTTGGGCTGAACCGCCACTCGCCCTTGCGGCGCCTGGGCGCCCTGTCGCAGTATTCGGCGGCAACCCGCAGCGGCGCTGCGCAGCGCCCTGCCGCCCCAGACAACGCCCGCCAAACCAGGAGCCTCCATGAGTGTGCAGATTGCAGTAATCGATGATTGGCAGCAGGTGGCCGAGGACGTGGTGGACTGGTCAGCGCTGCAGAGCATTGGCCAGGTCAGCTTCCTGCATGACTACCCCGCCGACACCGCGACCCTGATCCAGCGCCTGCAACCCTTTGAAGTCATCTGCCTGATGCGCGAACGCACTCCCTTCGACGCCGCCCTGCTGCGCGGCCTACCGCGCCTCAAGCTGCTGCTCACCGGCGGCATGCGCAACGCCGCCATCGACCTGGCAACCGCCGCCGAGCTGGGGATCCAGGTGCGCGGCACCGACAGCTACAAGCACGCCGCCCCGGAGCTGACCTGGGCGCTGCTGATGGCCCTGACCCGCAACCTGCTGCACGAGGCCAACGCCCTGCGCAACGGCGGCTGGCAGCAAGGCCTGGGCGGCGACCTGCATGGCAAGACCCTGGGCATCCTCGGCCTGGGCAACATCGGCAAGCGTGTGGCGCAGTTTGGCCAGGTGTTCGGCATGCCGGTCATCGCCTGGAGTGAACACCTCACGCCCGAGCGCGCCGCCGAGGCCGGGGTGACTTATGTCAGCAAGCAGCAGCTGTTCCAGCAGGCCGACGTGCTCTCGGTGCACCTGGTGCTCAGTGAGCGCAGCCGCGGCCTGGTGGACGCCCAGGCCCTGGGCTGGATGAAGCCCGAGGCGCTGCTGGTGAACACCGCCCGTGGGCCGATCGTCGATGAGGCGGCGCTGATCGATGCCCTGCAAAATGGTCGTCTGGGCGGCGCGGCCCTCGACGTGTTCGCCGAGGAACCGCTGCCCGCCGACCACCCCTTCCGGCGCCTGCCCAATGTGCTGGCCACACCCCATGTCGGCTATGTCAGCCGGCAGAACTATCAGCAGTTCTACGGCCAGATGATCGAAGACCTGCAAGCCTGGGCCGCCGGGCAAGCGTTGCGCCTGCTCAACTGACCCCTGACGTTCGCCGCCCGTAACGCCAGTGTTGATGATAGGGCGGCGGCGAAAAAAGCCTGCACCATGTTTGAGCGCAGGCTTTTTCCCTCTGCACCCAGACCTTGCGTGCCCTCACCGTTTTCGCGCTACCGACTGCACAGCCTCGCCCCTGAGCGGTGCAGGCTTGACCTTTCGTCGGATGGATTTCCACCGTCACCGGTCTCCCTCAAATGAATTGCCCCATCTCGCCTGCCCCGCTCTAACTTCTGTCCTAGACTGATTTTCGCGAAGTGACCCACCAGTCACTTTTTCACAAAAAAAGTCGAAACTTTCGGCGCACGCGTCAGGTCAGGTTAAAGGGAGGGTCGCCACGACTGGTGCAATCCTTGCAACACCCCTTTCAGCCTTTCTGCCTCGCCGCATCGGGCGCGCTTGCCCCCGTTGCGTTGCGCGTTTGCGCCCGGCCGAAGGAATTGGCCATGACACCGCTGGTGCGATGCCAGGAACAGATCAATAAGACGGGAGAGACCTATGATCAGTGCCGTATTGGAAACTCAGGGAGAGCATTCGCAGCCGCAGACCGGTGAATCGGCCCTCAAGTCGACCCCCGTGCCCGGTGGCAAAATGGCACTACCGGTCGCTCGGCAGAACCCCAATCGCAAGCGGGTACTGTTCGTGACCTCGGAAATCGCTGACCTGGTGAAAACCGGCGGCCTGGGCGACGTCTCCGCGGCCCTGCCTCGCGCCATGGCGCAACTGCACGATGTCAGGGTGCTGATCCCCGGCTACCGTCAGGTGCTCAACAGCGAGAACCCAATCCACATCATCGGCGAGCTGGGCGGCCACGCCGCCTTGCCCGCCTGCAAGATCGGGCGCATGGACATGCCCGACGGCCTGGTCATTTATGTGCTGATCTGCCCCGAACTCTATGAGCGCGATGGCTCGCCCTACGGCGCCAACAACGGTCGCGACTGGCCCGACAACCACATCCGTTTTGCCCGCCTGGGGCTCGCCGCCGCCGACATCGCGGCGAACCTGGCCCAGATCCACTGGTGCCCGGATCTGGTGCACGCCCATGACTGGCCCGCCGGCCTGGCCCCGGCTTATATGCACTGGCGTGGGCAGCGCACACCGACCCTGTTCACCATCCACAACCTGGCCTATCAGGGCGTGGTCAGCCTGGCCTCCTGCCCCGAGCTGGGGATTCCCGAGCATGCCCTGCAACAGGAAGGCATGGAGTTCTACGGCAAGTTGTCATTCCTCAAGGCCGGCATGGCCTACGCCAGCCACATCACCACCGTGAGCGCCACCTACGCTCAGGAGATCACCACCCCGGCGTTTGGCTGCGGGCTGGACGGCTTCCTCGCCAGCAAAACCCAGCAGGGCCTGCTCAGCGGCATCCCCAATGGCATCGATGAAAGCTGGGACGCGGCCACCGACCCGCACCTGTCCACGCCCTTCGCCATCGGCGACTGGGAAGGCAAGGCCGCCAACGCCCGCCACGTCCGGGAAATGTTCGGCCTCGACCCATCCACCGGCCCGCTGTTCGCCGTGGTCTCGCGCCTGGTCTACCAGAAGGGCCTGGACCTCACCGAAGCCGTGTCTGAATTCATCGTCAACGCCGGCGGCCAGATCGCCATTATCGGCCGCGGCGAGCCGGAAGAAGAACAGTCCATGCGCATCCTCGCCCAGCGCTTCCCGGGGCGCATCGGGGTGAACATTGGTTTTAATGAAACCGACGCCCGGCAGATGTTCGCCGGCAGCGACTTTTTACTCATGCCCTCGCGCTACGAGCCTTGCGGCCTGAGCCAGATGTACGCCCAACGCTTCGGCTCGCTACCGGTGGCCCGCAACACGGGCGGCCTGGCCGACACCATCGAGGACGGCGTCACCGGCTTCCTCTTCGACGAGTCCACCGTGGCCAGCTACGAAGCGGCCCTGAGCCGAGCCTTCAAAGTGTTCGCCTACCCGGCCCTGCTCAACGCCATGCGCTGCCGGGCCATGGCCGCGCCGTTCAACTGGTGCAAGGCCGTGGAACCCTACGCAGAGCTCTACGAACAATTGGTGGCGAAGTCCCTGGGGAAATCGGCAAAACAGTAAGGGGCTATTTAAGGGGCAATAGATGCCGACAAGGACTCCATCAGGTTTTTCCCATGGCGCGGTCTTGCTCGACGCGCAGCACACCCGCTTCACCCTGTGGGCGCCCAGTGCCCGGCACGTCAGCCTGGAACTGGGCGACGGGCAGTCACTGCCTATGCACCCCCAGGGTCAGGGCTGGTTCATGATCCAGGCGCCCTGCGGCGCCGGCACGGCCTACCGTTTCAAGATCGACGGCGACCTCGAAGTCCCCGACCCCGCGTCCCGGGCCCAAGCCAGCGACGTGCACTCACCCAGCGTGGTGGTGGACCCCGGCGCCTATGCCTGGCAACACCCAGGCTGGGCCGGCCGCCCCTGGCACAGCGCGGTGATCTACGAGCTGCACGTGGGCGTGCTGGGGGGGTATGCCGCCGTGGCCAAGGAGCTGCCGCGCCTGGTGGAACTGGGGGTCACGGCCATCGAACTGATGCCCCTGGCGGAATTCCCCGGCAGCCGCAATTGGGGCTACGACGGTGTGTTGCCCTATGCTCCGGAAGCCTCCTACGGCTCCCCCGACGACCTCAAGCAACTGATCGACACCGCCCACGGCCTGGGCTTGTGTGTGGTGCTGGACGTGGTCTACAACCACTTCGGCCCCGACGGCAACTACCTGCACGCTTACGCGCCGAGCTTCTTTCGCGAGGACCTGCACACGCCCTGGGGCGCCGCCATCGACTTTCGCCAGCGTGCGGTGCGCGACTTCTTTATCGACAACGCCCTGATGTGGCTCCAGGACTACCGCTTCGACGGCCTGCGCCTGGATGCTGTGCACGCCATCGACGACCCGGACTTCCTCGAAGAGCTGGCCCAGCGGGTCCGCCAGCAGATCCCCGCGCAGCGCCATGTGTGGCTCAACCTGGAAAACGAGCTGAACCAGGCCAGCCTGTTGCAGTGCGGCTTCGATGCGCAGTGGAACGATGACGGGCACAACGCCCTGCACGTGCTGCTCACCGGCGAGAGCGAAGCCTATTACGCCGACTTTTCCGAAGACACCAGCGACAAGCTGGCCCGCTGCCTGAGCCAGGGCTTCGTCTACCAGGGCCACCCCAACCGCTACGGCGTGGCCCGCGGTGAACCCAGCGGCCACCTGCCGCCCACGGCGTTCGTGCTGTTCCTGCAGAACCATGACCAGATCGGCAACCGCGCCTTTGGCGAGCGCCTCAACCAGCTCGCGCCGCCCCAGGCCCTGCGTGCGGCGACTGCGTTGCTGTTGTTGTCGCCGATGATCCCCTTGCTGTTCATGGGCGACGAAGACGGCGCGGTGGAACCCTTTCTGTTTTTCACCAGCCACCACGGCGAGTTGGCCGAAGCCGTGCGTGAAGGTCGACGCAATGAGTTCGCCGCCTTCGATGCCTTTGCCGACCCGGAGCAACGCGGGCGCATTCCCGACCCCAACGCCCTGGCCACCTTCCAGGCCTCGCGCCCTCGGGCCAGCGAAGACCCCGCCGGCGCCACCCGCACCCTGTACCGCAACCTGCTGGCGATACGTCGGCAGGTCCTGATGCCGCGCCTGCCCGGTGCCCGCTCCCTGGGTGCCGAGGTCCTGGCCGAAGGCGCGGTCAGCGCCCGCTGGTACCTGGGAGACGGCAGCCTGCTGCGCATTGACCTCAACCTCAGCGCTCACAAGGTGGCGCTGGACGCACCCGACGCTGGCGAACTTTTATTTGAAACCCCGGCGCAAGCCGCGGCTCTGATGCAACAGGGCAGTCTCCCCGCCTACAGCGCAGTGGTCCGCCTCAGTGCGGCCACCCCCACCCCTGAAGGAGAGCGCCCATGAGCGATGCACAACTGGAAATCCTCGCCAGCCGCGCCGGCCTGGCCGTGGACTGGATCGACGCCAACGGCCGACCGCAAAAGGTCGAGCCACGGGTCCTGCGGGCGGTGCTGGCCGGCCTAGGCCACCCTGCCGAAAGCGCCCAAGACATCGAGACCAGCCTGTTGCAATTGCAACTGGTGCAACAGACCAAGGAACTGCCGCCCCTGCTCACCGTGGACGTCGGCCAAGGCCTGGACCTCGCGCACTACTTCGAGCCGCTGGCGCCCTGCGAAATCCACCTGGAAGACGGCGCCATCCTCAACCTCAAGCTGGACGCCGAAGGCGTGTTGCCCGGGTTGATCCCCGTGGGTTACCAGGCCGTGAGCATCGCCGACCAACACTTCACCCTGGCCGTGGCCCCGGAACGCTGCTTCAGCGTCGCCGACGCCGTGGACCAGCCCACTGCCCGGGCCTGGGGCCTGAGCGTGCAACTCTATGCTCTGCGCCGCGCCGGCGACGGCGGCTTCGGCGACACCCTGGCCTTGGAAGAACTGGCGCGGCGGGCTGGCGAACGGGGTGCCGATGCCCTGGCCATCAGCCCCTTGCACGCCATGTTCAGCAGCGACACCCAGCGCTACAGCCCCTATTCGCCCTCCAGCCGGCTGTTTCTCAACAGCCTGTACGCCGCCCCCGGGGCCATTCTCGGTGAGCGCGCCTGGCGCAGTGCAATCGATGCCGCAGGCCTCGGTGCCCGGCTCAATGAGCTGGAGCAGCAACCCCTGATCGACTGGCCCGAAGCGGCCCAGGCCAAGCAGCAGGTGCTGCGGGCGCTGTATGAAGGGTTCTGCCACGGCGCCCATCCGCTGCACGAGGATTTTGCCAGTTTTCGCCACGCCGGCGGCGAAGCCCTGGAAAACCACTGCCGTTTCGAAGCCATCCAGGCCGAACGCGCGGCCCGCGGCGAATCCCTCGACTGGCGCCACTGGCCCGAGGCCTGGCGCACCCCACGCAGCCCTGCCCTGGCCCGTTTTGCCGAAGAGCATGCCGGCGAGATCGGTTACTACGCCTTCTGCCAATGGCTGATCGACCGCAGCCTGCAACGGGCGCAAAACGCCGCCCGCAGCAGCGGCATGGGCATCGGCCTGATCGCCGACCTGGCGGTGGGCGCCGACGGCGGCGGCAGCCAGGCCTGGAGTCGCCAGGACGAACTGTTGGCAGAGCTGACCGTGGGCGCGCCGCCCGACATCCTCAATCGCCAGGGCCAGGGCTGGGGCATCTCCGCCTTCTCCCCCGAGGGCCTGATACGCAACGGTTTCCATGCCTTTATCGAAATGCTCCGGGCCAACTTCGCCCACGCCGGCGGCTTGCGCATCGACCATGTGATGGGCCTGCAACGGCTGTGGGTGATTCCCCTGGACGCGCCGCCCTGTGACGGCGCCTACCTCTATTACCCGGTGGACGACCTGTTGCGCCTGCTAACGCTGGAGTCCCATCGGCACCAGGCCATTGTCCTCGGCGAAGACCTGGGCACGGTGCCCGACGGCCTGCGGGAAAAGCTCAGCGCCCGAGCCATGCTCGGCATGCGTGTGCTGCTGTTCGAACAAGACCACGGCACCCGCTTCCGGCCCATCCTCGACTGGCCGGACAACGCCCTGGCCACCACCAGCACCCACGACCTGCCGACCCTCAACGGTTGGTGGCACGGCCGTGACATCGAGTGGAACCAGCGCCTGGGTCTGGTGGACGAATCCGGCGCCGCCCAGTGGCGCGAACACCGCCAGCGCGAACGCGATGGCCTGCGCCAGGCGCTGGACCAGGACCCGCAGAACTTCAGCACCCAGGCCACTGAAACCGACCAGGTGCTGGACGCCAGCGTGCGTTTCCTCGGCCACACCCGGGCGCCCCTGGTGCTGCTGCCCCTGGAGGATGCCCTTGGCGTGGATGAACAGCCCAACCTGCCCGGCACCATCGACAGCCACCCCAATTGGCGGCGACGCCTGGCCCGGCCCAGCAGCGAGTTGCTGGACGACGAAGACGCGGCACGGCGCCTGGAATTGCTGGCCTGTGCCCGGCAACAGGCCTTTGAGCGTGACCAATGAACGCGCCGATCGAGACGGCCTTGCGCGCCACCCTGCGCCTGCAATTCCACAAGGGCTTCAGCCTGGATGATGCGGTGCCGCTGGTGGGTTATTTCGCCCGCCTGGGCATCAGCCATGTGTACGCCTCGCCCCTGCTTTGCGCCCGGGCCGGTTCCATGCACGGCTACGACGTGGTGGACCCGACCCGGGTCAATCCGGAGCTGGGCGGTGAAGCTGCGCTCAAACGTCTGGTGGCGGCCCTGCGTGCCCACGGCATGGGCCTGATACTGGACATCGTGTCCAACCACATGGCCGTGGGCGGTGCCGACAACCCCTGGTGGCTGGACCTGCTGCGCTGGGGCCGGCTGAGCCCCTACGGCGAATTCTTCGATATCCAGTGGCACTCCCCGGACCCGTTGATGGAAGGCCAACTGCTGCTGCCGTTCCTCGGCAGCGACTACGGCGTGGCCTTGCAAGACGGCACCCTGACGCTGCACCTGGACGCCGAACACGGCGCCTTCCACGTCGAGCATTACGAGCATCACTTCCCCATCTGCCCCGGTGACTACGGCGAGTTGCTCCGGCCCGACGATGCCCTCGACGGCCCGGCAGCCACGGAGCTCAAGGCCCTGGCCGACGCCTTCAGCGCCCTGCGCTACCAGAACGACGCCCATGCCCAGGCCGTGCCCCTGGCCGAGGCCTTGGCGCGCCTGGTGGCTGAACCGGGGATCCGCGAAGCCATCGAACGCAACCTGGCGCTCTACGACTCGCGCCAGGAAGCCGGTTTTGCCCGCCTGCACGCCTTGCTGGAACAACAGAGCTACCGCCTGGCCAGTTGGCGCACCGCCGCCGATGACATCAACTGGCGGCGCTTCTTCGACGTCAACGAACTGGGCGGGCTGCGGGTCGAGCGCCCGGCGGTGTTCGAAGCCACCCACGGCAAGATCTTCGAACTGATCGACGCCGGGCTGGTGGACGGCCTGCGCATCGACCACATCGACGGCCTGGCCGACCCTCGGGGCTACTGCCGCAAACTGCGACGCCGGGTGGACGCCCTGGCACCCGGGCGGCACCTGCCGATCTTCGTCGAGAAAATCCTCGGCCAGGGCGAAACCCTGCACCGCGACTGGTGCGTGGACGGCAGCACCGGCTACGAATTCATGAACCAGCTGTCTTTGCTGCAACACGACCCCGAGGGCCTGGCGCCCTTGGCCGAGCTCTGGCATGAACACAGTGGGCGCCCCGCCGAGTTCGCTGAAGAGGCTCGGCTGGCCCGCCAGCAGATCCTCAACGGTTCCCTGGCCGGCGACTTCGAAAGCGTGGCCCAGGCCCTGTTGCAAGTGGCACGCCTGGACGTGATGAGCCGCGACCTGACCCTGGGTGCCATCCGCCGCGCCTTGCAGGAGCTGATCGTGCACTTCCCGGTGTATCGCACCTACCTCAGTGCCTGCGGACGCCCGGCCAGCGATGAGGTGTTTTTCCAACAGGCCCTGGACGGCGCCCGGGGCACCCTGGGCGAGGCCGACTGGCCGGTGCTGGATTACCTGGCACGCTGGCTTGGTGGCCAAGGCTGGCGCCAACGCCCTCGCGGCCGGGAACGCAAACTGCTCAAACATGCCTGCGTGCGCTTCCAGCAACTGACCTCGCCCGCCGCCGCCAAGGCCGTGGAAGACACCGCGTTCTACCGTTCGGCAGTGCTGCTGTCGCGCAATGACGTGGGCTTTTCCACCGAGCAGTTCAGCGCCCCACCCGCGGACTTTCATGCCGTGTGCCTGCAGCGCCAGGAAGCCTTCCCCGACAACTTGCTGACCACCGCCACCCACGACCACAAGCGTGGCGAAGACAGCCGCGCGCGCCTGGCGGTGCTCAGCGAACGCGCCGCCTGGTACGCCGAACAGGTCGCCCGCTGGCGCCAGTTGGCCCAGCCCCTGCGCCACGACCCCGAAGCCCCCAGTGCTGCCGACGAGTTGATTCTGTACCAGGCGCTGATCGGCAGTTGGCCCTTGGAGCTGGCCGCGGACGACACCGACGGCTTGGCCGAGTACGCCCGCCGCCTCTGGCAATGGCAGGAAAAGGCCCTGCGCGAAGCCAAGCTGCAAAGCAGTTGGGCGGCCCCCAATGACAGCGTCGAACGGGGTGTAAAGGCGTTCATCGAGGCCCTGTTGCTGACGCCCGAAGGTTTGCCCCTGCGCAGCGCCCTGCGCGCCGCCGTCAATGCCATCGCCCCGGCCGGCGCCCTGAACAGCCTGGCGCAATCCTTGCTGCGCATGAGCGTGCCGGGGGTGCCGGACCTGTACCAGGGCAATGAGTTCTGGGACTTCAGCCTGGTGGACCCGGACAACCGTCGAGCGGTGGATTTCCAGGCCCGGCAACAGGCCTTGGGCACCGCCGAAAACCCGCAGGAGTGGCTAGAGCATTGGCGTGACGGGCGAGTCAAACAGCAGTTGATCGCTCAAGTGCTGGCCCGTCGAGCCGAGTACCCGGCGCTATTTGGCCGGGGCGTTTATCAGCCGGTGCAGGTCACCGGCAAGCAAGCGCATCGGGTGCTCGCCTTTGTGCGCGAACACCAGGGCCAGCGGGCCTTGGTGATCGTTCCCAGGCTGGCGACGCCCCTGCTGAAAGAGCGTGCAATACCCTGGGTTTGCGCGCCGGATTGGGGCGATACGCGGGTAGTTTTACCGTTCACCGCCTCGCAACAAAACCTGAAGGGACTTTTTTCCACCCAGGCAGTCACAGACACCAAGGAGCTGCTGATCAGTGCTGCGCTGGAGGACTTTCCGGTCAACCTCTTCATCCTCACTTGAGTTCAGTTCAGGAGCATTGCGATGAGTACCGACGACAAACGTATCCGCGAGTTCGCCTATCAGATCTGGGAATCAGAAGGTAAGCCTGAAGGCCATGAAGCTCGACATTGGGAAATGGCCCGCAAGCTGGCCGAGGCCGAAGCCCTGGCGCCGAGCAAGCCGGCCAAGGCGGCGAAAACCAAGCCGCCCGCCAAGCCCAAGGCCAAGCCGTCCGCGGCCGCTGCGCTGGTGGTGCCACCGGGCGAGAAAGCCGCCCCCGTGAAAAAACCGCGAGCGCCGCGTAAGCCGCCGGCCAACTGACGACCCGCGGCCTCCCCCTTCGATTGACACTGTGGCGTGCCTGAACGCCACAAGGAGCCTGTGCGCCCGAGATTTTTTTTGCCGCCCTAAACGACCATTGCAGGAGCACCTATGACCACGCCAAAAAAAGCCACCGCTGAGTTCGAGGCGTCACGCATTCGTGAGGGCCTGCCGTTCCCCCTCGGCGCCACCTGGGACGGCCTGGGGGTCAACTTCGCGTTGTTCTCGGCCAATGCCACAAAAGTCGAACTGTGCCTGTTCGATGCCAGCGGCGAGGTCGAGCTGGAGCGCATCGAGCTGCCGGAATACACCGACGAGATCTACCACGGCTACCTGCCCGATGCGCACCCGGGGCTGATCTATGGCTACCGCGTGTACGGGCCCTACGACCCGGCCAACGGCCATCGCTTCAACCACCACAAGCTGCTGATCGACCCCTATGCCAAACAGCTGGTGGGCGAACTCAAGTGGTCCGAGGCGCTGTTCGGCTACACCATCGGTCACCCCGATGCCGACCTGAGTTTCGATGAGCGCGACAGCGCACCCTTCGTGCCCAAGAGCAAGGTCATCGACCCCGCCCACACCTGGGGCAACGACCAACGCGTCAGCGTGCCTTGGGACAAGACCATCATCTACGAAACCCACCTGCGCGGCTTCACCATGGCCCACCCGAGCGTGCCGGAGGCGGTGCGCGGCACCTGCGCCGGGCTGATGGTGGACGACGTGCTGGAGCACATACGCAAGCTCGGCGTGTCTTCGGTGGAGCTGCTGCCGATCCATGCGTTCGTCAATGACCAGCACCTGCTGCACAAGGGCATGACCAACTACTGGGGCTACAACAGCATCGCCTTCTTCGCCCCGGACCCGCGCTACCTGGCCAGCGGCAAGATCGCCGAGTTCAAGGAGATGGTCGCCCACCTGCACGAGGCCAACCTGGAGGTGATCCTCGACGTGGTCTACAACCACACCGCCGAGGGCAACGAGCAAGGGCCGACACTGTCCATGCGCGGCATCGACAACGCCTCCTACTACCGGCTGATGCCCGACGACAAGCGCTTCTACATCAACGATTCCGGCACCGGCAACACCCTCGACCTGAGCCACCCCTGCGTGCTGCAAATGGTCACCGACTCCCTGCGCTACTGGGCCACGGAAATGCACGTGGATGGCTTCCGTTTCGACCTGGCGACCATCCTCGGGCGCTACCACGACGGTTTCGACGAGCGCCACAGCTTCCTCGTGGCCTGCCGCCAGGACCCGGTGCTGCGCCAGGTGAAACTGATCGCCGAGCCCTGGGACTGTGGCCCCGGCGGCTACCAGGTGGGGCGTTTCCCGCCGGGCTGGGTGGAGTGGAACGACAAGTTCCGCGACACCGCCCGGGCCTTCTGGAAAGGCGATGACGGGCAACTGGCCGACTTTGCCGGGCGCATGACCGCCTCGGGCGAAATGTTCAACGAGCGCGGGCGCCGCCCTTACGCCTCGGTGAACTTCATCACCGCCCACGACGGTTTTACCCTGCACGACCTGGTGTCCTACAACGACAAGCACAACGAAGCCAACGACGAGAACAACCAGGACGGCAGCAACAACAACCTGTCCTGGAACCATGGCGTCGAAGGCCCCACCGACGACCCGGAAATCCGCGCCCTGCGCCTGCGCCAGATGCGCAATTTCTTCGCCACCCTGCTGCTGGCCCAGGGCACGCCGATGCTGGTGGCCGGCGACGAGTTCGCCCGCACCCAGCACGGCAACAACAACGCCTATTGCCAGGATAGCGACATCGGCTGGGTCAACTGGAACCTGGACGCCGACGGCAAGGCCCTGCTCAAGTTCGTCAAGCGCCTGATCAAATTGCGCCAGGCCTACCCGATCCTGCGGCGCGGGCGCTTCCTGGTGGGCAATTACAACGAAGACATCGGGGTCAAGGACGTCACCTGGCTGGCGCCGGATGGCGTGGAGATGACCACCGACCACTGGCAGGACGCCCACGGCCGCTGCCTGGGCATGCTGTTGGACGGCCGTGCCCAGGAAACCGGCATCCGTCGCCCGGGGGCCGACGCCACGGTGCTGCTGGTGGTCAATGCCCACCACGACATCGTCAACTTCCGCCTGCCGGAAGTACCCGAGGGTGAGTTCTGGACCTGCATGATCGACACCAACCAACCGGCGGTGCGAGGCCAGGAGCGCTTCGAGTTCGGCCATGAATACTCGGTCACCGGTCGCTCGCTGCTGTTCTTTGAATTGCAGCGCGAAGAGGAAGACTGACCCGCTCAGGCAGCGATGAAGGCCGGTTTGCCGACGCGGGAGCCCGCGCGGCACACCGGCTTTGATCGATGCAGGCAGGATGATGGCGCCTATGGGTTTTGCCAACTACCCTCAAGATCCATTATCAACACCGGAAAAAAAGCCACGGCCGGCCTGTCTGGCCCGTCGCGGCTGTGTATGATTGGCCCCCGGTAAATCGGCAATCCAAGGTATGGAGCGCCTTCCACGCAGGCTGCCTCACGGGCGTGCGGGTAAACCCAGGATGCAGCACGGCCCCCGAGACTTGAGGCCATCGCCGCAGACCGACTGGCAACAGGGATGTGACACTCGATGAAACCCATACGCGTTGTAGATAGCCCCTGGCCCAGCCAGATCTGGAACAGTGCTCGTGCCTTGCCCGGCCTGGCCACGGTGAACATCGCCACCCTGGTGCCCGCGGGCTCCCGGGCCGTGATGATTGCCGCCCACCCCGGCGACGAAGTCGTGGCCAGCGGCGGCCTGCTGCAAGTCCTGGCCCACCACGGCTACCCCCTGCAATTGATCTCCATTACCGACGGCAGCGCCAGCCACCCCGGCTCGGCCTTGTGGTCGCAACGCCGGCTGAGTGTCTTCCGGCCCCAGGAAAGCGCCGAAGCCCTGCGCCGCCTGGGCCTGCCCCTGCACAGCCTGAAGTGGATTCGCGGCGGGTTCAGTGACCGCTTCCTGGCCGAGCGCGAACAACAGATCAGCCACTTCATCAGCCGCTACCTGCGCCCCGACGATGTGGTGTTCAGCACCTGGAGCAAGGACGACAACGCCGACCACCAGGCCGTGGGCCGCGCCAGTGCCCACGCCGCCGCCCAGGTCGGGGCGCAGTTCCATGAACTGCCGGTGTGGGCCTGGCACTGGCCGCAGCGCGATGAGCAACACATTCCATGGCACCGCGCGCGCAAACTGCGCCTGGACACCTGGACCGTGGCTCGCAAGCGCCACGCCACCCATGCCTACGCCAGCCAGTTGCAAGGCGACCCGCAGATTGGCCTGCAGGCGCCGCTGTCGCCGGTGCTGCTGGAGCGCCTGCGCAGCCCCTACGAAATCATCCTGATGTAAAAAACCGGAACCGACGGCCCCGGCGGCAGGTCGCATCTGGTAACCGGTTTGATCCCGGCCCCAGACAGGCCCGGCCACAGAGGAGCGAACGTGAGCAGCGATTCCCCCACCGCGACGACGCAAGAGGTGGGCAACATCCACCGACTGCGGATTCTGACGGTCAACACCCACAAGGGCTTCACCGCCCTGAACCGACGTTTCATCCTGCCCGAACTGCGCGAAGCGGTACGCAGCACGGCGGCCGACTTGGTGTTTCTCCAGGAAGTGCTGGGCGAGCATGACCGCCATGCCTCGCGCTTCGACAATTGGCCGCAGCAATCCCAGTACGAATTCCTCGCCGACAGCATGTGGAGCGACTTCGCCTACGGCCGCAACGCGGTGTACCCCGACGGCCATCACGGCAACGCCCTGCTGTCCAAATACCCGATCCGCCAGTACCGCAACCTCGACGTTTCCATCACCGGCCCCGAACGCCGTGGGCTGCTGCATTGCGTGCTGGAAGTGCCCGGGCATGCCGAAGTGCACGCCATCTGTGTGCACCTGAGCCTGTTGGAAAGCCATCGCCAATTGCAGTTGGAGTTGCTGTGCCAGTTGCTCGAATCCCTGCCTGAGGACGCGCCGGTGATCATCGCCGGGGACTTCAACGACTGGCAGTTGCACGGCAATGCCACCCTCGCCCGCCGCGACTACCTGCACGAAGCCTTCGAGCGGCACACCGGCGCCCGGCAAAAACCTACCCTGCGCGCTGGCCGCTGCTGCGCCTGGACCGGGTCTACCTGCGCAACGCCAGCAGCCATGAACCACGGATCCTCGGCAACAAGCCGTGGACGCACCTGTCGGACCATCTGCCACTGGCCGTGGAAGTGCATTTGTAGGGCGGTTTTCGGCGCGCTGAAAAGGTTGCTTAGCAGGCTATATAAAAACCTTTCCAGCCCCTCTGGCGGTCGATGTTGCGCACAAACAATCACTTAGATAAACCCGTGATTTCAGCGACTTGAACGCCCTGAAATAAGCCTGCCTTTGGTCGGTACTTTTCTTGACGCTGCCCCTTCGCTCTCCTTAGCTACAGATTACTACCCCCGGTATTACGACCTGGGGCGAGGCCGCAAACCCCTGCTTTAAAGCGGGTCGAGCGGCCTCGCCTCGTTAAATTCGGCTGCCTCTCAATCGGCGGTAGGAGTGGCGCCACGACGAGATAAAGCATGCGATTGCAAGGTAGACCCCCATGAATACCTCCCTCACCTCACACGAGATTCAACTGACCCTCTGCAGCCTGTCCGCATCGGTACTGCTGTGTTCTTCCCTTGAGGTCCTGGCGGCCCCCGCCACGGACGCCGACAACGCCTGGTATCGCCAGGAGCCGAGCCTGAGCAGCCTGCAGTTTGCCCAGACGCCCCTCGACACCGTACTGCCCGACCCCACCCGCGAGCCCAGCCCTTCCGCCCTGCAAGCCTCACGCCTGGCTGACCCGGTGCTGGAAGTCGGCTACCTGGGATCACGCCTTCCCGGCAGCAGCAACGAGTTGCGCCAGGGCCCCGTGCTTTACAGCATCCAGCACAGCGGCGGCGCCACCCAGCGCATCGGCCTGATCGGAGGACGCAACGTGGTCCAGGCCCAGGGCGCCGCCGTACCGGGCGGCTTCAACGACCCTCGCACACTCAGCGTCGACAATCTGCAGGGCAACGGCCTCGGCGCCTTCTGGAGCCTGAGCGGCGCCCAGGGCTGGCACCTGGACCTGTCGGCCAGCGGTGCCCGGGTCAGCGGCTTGAGTCGTGATCAGCAGGGGCAGCGGCAAATCAGCGAAGGCAGCGCCGTGACCTTGTCGGTGCAAGGCGGGATCGCCATTGGCCTGGGAGACAACTGGGTGATCGAACCCCAGGCGCAGTTGATCAACCAGCGCATCAGCCTCGACACCGCCCATGTCGGCGCCGACTCCGGCAGCGACCTGAGCAGTTGGAGCGGCCGGGTCGGCGCACGCTTGCAAGGCCGCTACGACATCAGCGGCCTGCCGGTGGAACCCTATGTGCGCACCAACCTCTGGCACACCGTCTACAGCGGCGACACCATCAGCCTGGATCAGGTGGACAAGATCAGCAGCAGCCGCAACGCCTCCACCGTGGAAGTGGGCCTGGGCCTGGTGGCACGGGTAACCCCGGCGGTGAGCCTGTACGTCAGCGCCGACTACAGCAGCGACGTGGACGACAACGACCTCAACGGCCTGATCGGCAGCCTGGGCATCCGCATGCGTTGGTAAGCGCCGCGCCGCGACGGTCGGTGAAGCCGTCGCTGGTGGGCGTTGGTGGTGCGACGAGTCCGGCGCAGGGCCTTGGGGGGCCCCGCACCGGCACACCGTCAACCTTCGGGACGCAGGATCAACACCGCCAACGGCGGCAGGTTGAGCATCAAGGACAGGGCCTGGCCGTGGCTGGGCTGCTCTTCAGTGAAGGCTTCGCCGCCGTTGCCATAGTTGGAACCGGCGTAGAGTTGCGAGTCGCTGTTGAGCAGCTCGCTCCAGCGCCCCGCCACCGGCACGCCGACCCGGTAACCCTGGCGCGGCACCGGGGTGAAATTGGCCACCACCAGCAAGGGCTTGCCGTCCTTGCTCCAACGCAGCCAGGCGTAGACGCTGTTGATCGCGTCGTCGCCAATCAGCCACTGGAAGCCCTGGGGCGCGTCGTCCTGCTCATGCAGCGCCGGCTCTTCGCGGTACAGGCGGTTAAGGTCGCTCACCAGCTTCTGCACGCCCCGGTGCTCGGGGTATTGCAGCAGGTACCAGTCCAGTTGCTGGTCGTGGTTCCACTCGCGCCACTGGCCGAACTCACAGCCCATGAACAGCAGTTTCTTACCCGGGTGGGCCCACATAAAGCTCAGGTAGGAACGCAGGTTGGCGAATTTCTGCCAGCGATCGCCGGGCATCTTGTCGATCAGCGAGTGCTTGCCGTGCACCACTTCGTCGTGGGAGATCGGCAGGATGAAACGCTCGGACCAGGCATACACCAGGCCGAAACTCAGTTCGTTGTGATGGTGAGCGCGGTACACCGGGTCCTGCTGGATGTAGTGCAGGGAGTCGTGCATCCAGCCCATGTTCCATTTGTAGGCAAAGCCCAGGCCGCCCTGCTGGGTGCTCTGGCTGACCCCCGGCCAGGCGGTGGACTCCTCGGCGATCACCAGGGCCCCGGGGGCTTCCAGGGCCACCACGTCGTTGAGGTGGCGCAGGAAGTCGATGGCCTCCAGGTTCTCGCGCCCGCCGTGGCGGTTGGGCACCCACTCTCCGGCCTTGCGCGAATAGTCGCGGTAGAGCATCGAGGCCACCGCATCCACCCGCAGGCCATCGATGTGGAAGTGCTTGAGCCAGTGCAGGGCCGACGCCAGCATGAACCCGTGGACCTCGGTGCGCCCCAGGTTGTAGATCAGGGTGTCCCAATCCTGGTGAAAACCTTCCAGGGGGTTGCCGTATTCATACAGCGCGGTGCCGTCGAACTGGGCCAGGCCGTGGGTATCGGTGGGGAAATGCGCCGGCACCCAGTCGAGGATCACACCGATCCCGGCCTGGTGGCAGGCGTCGACAAAGGCGGCGAAATCCGCCGGCGAACCGTAGCGTGCACTGGGCGCGAACTGTGACAGCGGCTGGTAGCCCCAGGAGCCGCCAAACGGGTGCTCCATGATCGGCATCAGCTCGATGTGGGTGAAGCCCAGGTCTTTGACGTAGGGGATCAGGCGCTCGGCCAGTTCGTGCCAGTTGTAGAAGCGCTCCACCTCGCCGAGGTCGTTTTCCTCGCACTGCCAGGAGCCGGCGTGCAGCTCGTAGATCGACAGCGGCGCGCTGGGCCGATGGGCCTCGCCCCGGTCCTGCATCCAGGCCTGGTCCTGCCAGTCGATGCGCAACGGCTCGGCGACTTTCGACGCGGTGTCCGGCGGCAACTGGGTGGCCAGGGCCATGGGGTCGGCCTTGAGCGGCAGGATGCCGTCGGCGCCGAGAATCTCGTACTTGTAGGCCTCACCGGCCTTGAGGCGTGGAATGAACAACTCCCAGACCCCGGACGGATGACGCAGGCGCATAGGGTGACGACGACCGTCCCAGACGTTGAAATCTCCCACCACCGAGACCCGTCGGGCGTTCGGCGCCCAGACCGCAAAGCGCACACCGTCGATGCCCTCGACGTTGGTCAACTGGGCCCCAAGGCACGCGCTGAGGTCGCGGTGATTGCCTTCGGCAAACAGGTAGAGGTCCATCTCTCCGAGCAACGGGCCAAAACTGTAAGGGTCTTCGCTGATCTGCTCGCCACCGGCCCACTGGATGCGTAACAGGTACGGCCGGGTGTCGTTGAAATGGCCGACAAACAAGCCCGGCACCGCGCTGGCTTCCAGGCTGCCCAGCACCTGCTCATCACCCCGCGCCAACACCTGGGCACTCAGGGCACCCGGCAGGAACGCACGGATAAACTGGCCGCCGGCCAGGTCGCCGTGGGGCCCGAGAATGGCAAACGGATCTTGATGCTCGGCCCGTACCAACGCCTCGATGTCCTGGGCGGCGGGGAGCAATGTCGGTTGGTTTTTTCCCTGTTCCTTGTTCGAGAAACTCATGACTGCGCTCCACCACTCTCAATATCGGAAAAGGGTTTCAGTTCGTTCAACAGCCCCACCAGGCCACGTAATGGCACGGGCAGCCAGGCAGGACGGTTTTCTGCTTCATAGGCCACTTCATAAGCGGCCTTCTCCAGGCTGAACAGCGCCAGGGCGGCATCCTGCGCGCCCGGTTGCTGCCAGCCATGGGCAAGACTAGCCGTCGCCAGCCGATATGCCTGGATAAAGGCTTCACTGGCCTCCTCCAAGTACCGCGTGGCCACCCGCTGCCGGGCCGCCTGAGCCTCGGCCGAGCCATCCACACCTTGCATATTCAGCGCCATCGCTGCGGCGTAGTCGAAGGAACGCAGCACGCCGCTGACGTCCTTGTACGGGCTGTGCTTGCCGCGCCGTTCGTGCAGCGGCCGGGCCGGCTCGCCTTCGAAGTCGATCAAATAGGCATCACCCTTGATCACCAGCACCTGGCCCAGGTGCAGGTCGCCATGCACGCGGATGCGCAAGCCGCCCTGGAGCTGACCGGCCAGGGCGCGGACGTGTTCGAGGATGGCTTTTTTGTGTTGCAGCAAGTGTGCGACCCGACGCTGATCGGACGCCGACAGCTGCCCTTGATGGGCCTTGAGCAATTGCAGGCTGTGCTCCAGTTGCGCGCCAATCTGCTTGCCCCAGGCTTGAGTGTCCTTGGCCGTGCTCGGTTCCGGGCAGAAATCCGTATCGGCGTCGGCGGCTGCCAGAATCTGGTGCATTTCCCCAAGGCGCTGGCCAAGCATGCCGGCAAAGTCCCGCAGCTCGCCCAGGGCGTTGTAGTGCTGTTCCTGCTCGGACATGGCCTCGGCCATTTCGTCGCGCAGCGCGCGTTCCAGGTTGTTCTGGGTCCACTCCCAGGCATCCCCCTGATTGCTCAGGTAACCCTGGGCGATCATCAGCAGGTTGTCCTCGCCCTGGGCATCACGGCGGATCACCGAGCCGAGCAACGGCGAGATGTGGGCGAAGCCGGCGCGGGTCAGGTAGGCGCCCATTTCCAGCTCGGGGTGAACCCCCGAAGCCACTTTGCGAATCAGCTTGAGCACCAGGCTGCCGCCCACCACCACCGAGCTATTGGACTGCTCGGCCGACAGGTAGCGCACCTCGGCGTCGGCACCCAGGCCCAGCTTGGCCAGCTCTGGAGTGGCCTCGAAGCGGATCTCGCCGTCGCTGCTGGCAAGCACCGTCCCGGCCTGGATCGCCTGCAGCACCGTGGTGACAAAACTCTCCAGGGCAAAGGCATCGGTGATCAAGCCCACTTGGCGTCCACGGCGTACTCGGGCCAGGGCCAGTTGCTGGGGCAAGGCGGCACCGATCTGCTCTTCACCCAGCAGGCCGAACGGCAATTGGTAACGGCTGGTCTGGCCGCCGCTGGTGACTTCCAGTTCGCTGAGCAGCACCGGGTGCTGCGGGTCACCGATGCGCACACCGTAGGCAATGCGCACCTGGTCGATGGCCGCGCCCTTGCCGGCGAACCAGCGCCGGTTGGCCAGCCAAGTAGGCAGTGCGCCCTGCTCCAGGCTGGTGCGCGCCGGCTCTTCGAGCAGCTCTTCAAGGCGTTTTTTCAGCACCAGGGTGGTGAAGTCCGGCAGGCTTTGCGCCGGCTCCACGTGCCAGCTGGGCATCTGGTTTTCCGCCGCCAGGACAAACCAGTAGAAGCCGTAGGGCGCCAGGGTCAGAAGGAAATTCAACTGGCCAATGGGCGGAAAGGCGTTCCCGCCGAGCATCTCCACCGGCACCATGCCGGCGAATGCCGACAGGTCCAGCTCCGCGGCTTGGGCACTGCGCGACACATTGGCCACGCAGAGAATGATCTCGTGCTTGCCATCGGGCCCGGTGTATTCCCGGGTGTAGGCCAGGATCCGCCGGTTGCTCGGCGACAGCATCTTCAGCGTGCCGCGCCCGAAGGCCTTGGACTGTTGGCGAGTGGCGAGCATGCGCCGGGTCCAGTTAAGCAGCGAATGGGGGTCGCCGGCCTGGGTCTCGACGTTGACCGAGGGGTAGCCGTAGAGCGGGTCCATGATCGGCGGCAGCACCAGGCTTGCCGGGTCGGCCCGGGAGAAACCGCCGTTGCGGTCGATGGACCACTGCATCGGCGTGCGCACGCCGTCGCGGTCGCCGAGGTAGATGTTGTCGCCCATGCCGATTTCGTCGCCGTAATACAGGGTCGGGGTGCCGGGCATGGACAGCAGCAGGCTGTTGAGCAATTCGATGCGGCGGCGGTCACGCTCCATCAGGGGCGCCAGGCGCCGACGAATCCCTAGGTTGATCCGCGCCCGACGGTCGGCGGCGTAGTAGTTCCACAGGTAGTCGCGCTCCTTGTCGGTGACCATCTCCAGGGTCAGCTCATCGTGGTTGCGCAGGAAGATCGCCCATTGGCAGTTGGCGGGGATTTCCGGGGTCTGGCGCAGGATGTCGGTGATCGGGAAGCGGTCTTCCTGGGCCAGAGCCATGTACATGCGTGGCATCAGTGGGAAGTGAAAGGCCATGTGGCACTCGTCGCCGTTGTCGCCCTTCTTGTCGCCAAAATACAGCTGGGTGTCTTCCGGCCACTGGTTGGCCTCGGCCAGGAGCATGCGGTCCGGGTAGTTGGCGTCGATCTCGGCACGGATCTGCTTGAGCACATCGTGGGTTTCCGGGAGGTTCTCGTTGTTGGTGCCGTCGCGCTCGATCAGGTAGGGAATGGCGTCCAGGCGCAGGCCATCGATGCCCATGTCCAGCCAGTAACGCATCACCGACAGCACCGCCTTCATCACCTGAGGGTTGTCGAAGTTGAGGTCCGGCTGGTGGGAATAAAAGCGGTGCCAGAAGTACTGGCCGGCGACCGGGTCCCAGGTCCAGTTGGACTTCTCGGTGTCGAGAAAAATGATTCGTGTGCCGTCGTATTTCTGATCGTCATCTGACCACACGTAGAAGTCCCGAGCGGCCGAGCCGGGCTTGGCCTTGCGCGCCCGCTGGAACCAGGGGTGCTGGTCGGAGGTGTGGTTGATCACCAGTTCGGTGATGACCCGCAAGCCGCGTTTGTGGGCCTCGGCGATAAAGCGCTTGGCATCGGCCATGGTCCCGTAGTCGCTGTGCACGCCGCGGTATTCGGCAATGTCGTAACCGTCGTCGCGGCGTGGCGAGGGGTAGAACGGCAACAGCCAGATGGTGTTGACCCCCAAGTCCTTGATGTAGTCAAGCTTGGCGATCAGCCCGGGAAAGTCACCGATGCCGTCGTTGTTGGAGTCGAAATAGGACTTCACATGCACTTGGTAAATCACCGCGTCCTTGTACCAGAGCGGGTCTTGGATAAAGGTGGCTGAGCGGGCTTTCTTGGCCATGTTTGACTCCTGAAAAAAATGAATTCGCGCGAGGCCCAATCCCCATCGCCATCGCCGGCAAGCCGGCGCCTACGAGGTAGTGATGCGCCAGATGCCGAAGGGCTGAGCCGGGTCCAGGCGCATGAATTGAGTCTTGCCGTACCAGGTCCAGCGGTGGCCGCTCATCAGGTCTTCGCCCTGGGTCTGGGCATCGTCCGGCAGGCCCAACTCCCACAGCGGCAACTCGAAATGCGCCTCCTGGGCGTTGAACGGGTCGAGGTTGACCGCCACCAGCACAAAGTTGTCTCCGTCGGCGCTGCGCTTGCCGAAGTACAGGATCTGGTCGTTCCAGGCGTTGTACAGCTTGAGCCCCAGGTGGCTGTGCAGCGCCGGGTTCTGCCGGCGGATGCGGTTGAGCTGGGCGATTTCGGCAATGATGTTGCCCGGCGCGCCAAAGTCCCGTGGGCGGATTTCGTACTTCTCCGAATCCAGGTACTCCTCCTTGCCTGGCACCGGCGCCGCCTCGCACAGTTCGAAGCCCGAATACATGCCCCACAGCCCGGAGCCCATGGTCGCCAGCACCGCCCGGATCAGAAACCCCGGGCGCCCCGACTCATGCAGGAAGGCCGGGTTGATGTCCGGGGTGTTGACGAAGAAATTCGGCCGGTAACAGTCGCGCCACGGCGCCTGGTTCAGCTCGCTGAAGTAGGTCGCCAGCTCGCTCTTGGTGTTGCGCCAGGTGAAGTAGGTGTAGCTCTGGGAGTAACCGACCTTGCCCAGGCGCGCCATCATTGCCGGGGTGGTGAAAGCCTCCGCCAGGAAAATCACCTCCGGGTGACGCTCGCGCACATCGCCGATCAGCCATTGCCAGAACGGCAGCGGCTTGGTGTGGGGGTTGTCGACGCGGAAGGTCTTGACCCCCTCCTCGACCCAACCCAGCACCACATCCCGCAGTTCCAGCCAGAGGCTGGGGATGGCGTCGGCGGCGTAGAAATCGACGTTGACGATGTCCTGGTATTTCTTCGGCGGGTTCTCGGCGTATTTGATGGTGCCGTCCGGGCGCCAGTTGAACCAGCCCGGGTGCTGCTTGAGCCAGGGGTGATCCTGGGAGCACTGGATGGCGAAATCCAGGGCGATTTCCAGGCCATGATCGGCCGCGGCCGCCACCAGGCGCCGGAAGTCGTCGCGGCTGCCGAGCTGCGGGTGGATGGCCTCGTGGCCGCCGTCTTCACTGCCGATGGCGTAGGGGCTGCCCGGGTCATCGGGGCCGGCGGTCAGGGCGTTGTTGCGGCCCTTGCGATGGCTGCGGCCGATGGGGTGGATCGGCGGGAAATACAGCACGTCAAAGCCCATGTCATGGATCATGCCCAGGCGAGAATGCACGTCGTTAAAGGTGCCGTGACGGGCCGGATCATCGGTGATCGAGCGCGGAAACAGCTCGTACCAGCTGGCAAAGCCGGCGCGTTCGCGTTCCACGTCCAAGGGGTATTCAGGGCTCAGGCTGAGGTAGGGCCGGTGGTCGGCCAGGGCCATCAACCGGGCACTCTCGTCACTGAGAAACAGCGCCACCTGCTCCGCCTCCAGCAACCCCGAGAGTCGCTGATGCAGGTCCAGCAACTGCTGCTTGAGTTCGCCGTCGCTGCGCTCGGCAGCCTGCTGCACCTGGGTCCGGCCTTCCTGCAGTTCCAGGCTGACAGGCACTGCGGCCCGGTGTTTTTTCCCCAGTTCGTAGCAGAAACTGGCGAACTGATCGATCCAGGCCTCGATGCAATACAGGTAGCGCCCCGGGGTGGTCACCGTGAAGTGCCCTTCCCAGCCGTTGTTGCCTACGTCCTGCATGACCTCGCTGTGCCAGTCCAGGTCGGCACCGCCACGCCAGCGGATGCGCACCGCCAACACGTCATGGCCGTCGGCGAACACCTTGCTGGCGACCTCGACGGTCTGGCCTTCCAGGGCCTTGACCGCAAACTGGCCGCCGTCGAGCACCGGGCGGGTGTTCTCGATGGCGATGCGCGGTAGCAGCAACGCTTGGGACAGTGGCAAGTGCGGGTTGTAGTGCAGGTCAGTCGGTTTATCAGCAGTCATCGAGCATCACCCCTTTACGCCCCGTGGACGCTCTTGTTCCAAGACACTCATGTTCCGAGCCCATGCCGTCCGAGAAAGTTCAGACGAATTGGCCGTCGAGCAACCCATGGGAATCAAATCGGCCTGACGCAGGTCCACCCCAAGAGCCTGGGCAAAGCCCAAGCACAAAGGAGGCCACCTAGCATGAGTATTCCGATTCCAGCAGAGACGCCCGACCCCAATATCGATCAACCGACCCTGCCCCCCAGCGAACCGCAGCCGGTCCCGGAACAGGACCCTCCCGGCAGCACCCCGCCGCCCAAGGGCGACCCGCCCAGCACCCAGCCCCCGGTGGTGGTCAGCAGCCTGCGCTGAACCCCGCCGAGACACCCAAGCCCTGAAGCATAGACAAGGCCCTTCCCATGGAAGGGCCTGTGTGTTGATGGGTGGTGCGGTGCATGGGCTCAGTCTTTTTCCAGCAGGCGCACGATGCGCGGCATCAGGCTGAACACGCCCAGCGCCAGCAAGGTACTGAGCACGGCCGTGGCCTCGCGCCCCATGCCGGCCGCCACGCCGATGGCGGCGGTCATCCACAGCCCGGCAGCGGTGGTCAGGCCTTTGACGTGTTGCTCGGTCTCTTCTTCTCGACCTTTGAGAATGGTCCCAGCGCCCAAGAAACCGATGCCGGCGATCACCCCTTGCAGCACCCGGCTCATGGCATCGGCCTGGGCCCCGGACATCTGCGGCACCAGCACAAACAGCGCCGCGCCCATGGCCACCAGCATGTGGGTGCGCACCCCGGCCGCCTTGCCCTTGTGCTCGCGCTCAAACCCCAGGATGCCCCCCAGCATCGCGGCAATCAGCAAGCGCACGGTGATCTGCGTGACCTGCTTGGCGTCGCCGATGTCGGCAAACTCCGTTTGTAGCGTGACCCAGACTTCATGCCACCAGGCGTTCATGCTCGGCTCCTGTGCCAACCCACGGGTGGGTTCCTGTTGAGGGGGCAGGCTTCGGCCAACGGACGCTGCCAAAGGGTGGACAGCGCGCCAGGCACAAAGGTGCAGCCCGGGGCCATGACCATTAATCGGTTGCCGCGAACCCTGGCCGCCGTGCGGGCCCTAAGTTGTATCGCCCCGCCAAAAAAGGAGCTCGCCATGAGCCTGCGCATCGAACAACAACTGTGCTATTTCGAGACCGACGAGCTGAGCGAACGCCTGCCCGCCAGCGCCCTGACCGTGATCACCGACAGCGAAAAAGCCATGTCGGCGGTGGAACTGCGAGGCCAGCGCATCTACATCACCGAGGCCGAAGCCGACGCCCTGACCGTGGCCGGTGCCACCGACGGGCGCAAGCACCTCAAGGCCAGCGACAGTGATTCGGTGATTTGACTGATGCATATCAAGGCCGCGGCACGAGGCCTGTGCCAGAGGGCTGCAGAGGCCGGCCCCGGGGCCCGGGGCGGCTGAGGCAAGTTGTCGCACGGGTTGATCCAGGGCCTATCTGATCCGCTTTTTAATCCAATACCTGAGTCTGTTATGCAAACAGATCGACGCTCATAGTGCCCCGGCCTGATGGAGGCTGATGAGCGAACGACCATGAGCGAACATATCCCCGTCCGATTAGTAGAAAACTTCGAGCCTTCACCGCCCCGGATGAAGGCCAAATCCAGCGACAACCTGATCCACACCCGCAGCTTCAGCGGCCTGTTCCGCACCTTGCGCATGAGCGGTGCGGGGTTTCTGTTCCTGCTGTTCTTCGGCACCGTGTGGTTGAACTGGGGCGGCCGCCAGGCCGTGCTCTGGGACCTGGCGGAAAGCAAATTCCACATCTTCGGCGCGACCTTCTGGCCCCAGGATTTCATCCTGCTCTCGGCGCTGTTGATCATCTGCGCCTTCGGCCTGTTCGCCATCACCGTGTTCGCCGGCCGGGTCTGGTGCGGCTACACCTGCCCCCAGAGCTCCTGGACCTGGCTGTTTATGTGGTGCGAAAAACTCACCGAGGGCGAGCGCAACCAGCGGATCAAGCTGCAAGCCGCGCCCTGGGGCCTGAACAAACTGCTGCGGCGCTCGGCCAAACACAGCCTGTGGCTGGCCATCAGCCTGCTTACCGGCCTGACCTTCGTCGGCTATTTCACCCCGATCCGGCCGCTGGCCGAAGAACTGCTGACCCTGCAGATCGGCGGCGTCAGCCTGTTCTGGGTGCTGTTTTTCACCGGCGCCACCTACCTCAACGCCGGCTGGCTGCGCGAAGCCGTGTGCATGCACATGTGCCCCTATGCACGCTTCCAGAGCGTGATGTTCGACAAAGACACCCTGACCATTTCGTACGACGCCGCCCGGGGCGAAAGTCGCGGCGCCCGTAAACGGGAGGTGAAGCCTGCCGATGTTGGCCTCGGTGACTGCATCGACTGCCAGTTGTGCGTCCAGGTCTGCCCTACCGGCATCGATATCCGCGATGGCCTGCAAATGGAATGCATCGGCTGCGCGGCGTGCATCGACGCCTGCGACTCGATCATGGACAAGATGGGCTACGCCCGCGGCCTGGTGAGCTACACCTCGGAGCACCAGTTGCAAGGGGGCAAGACCCACCTGCTGCGCCCGCGCCTGCTGGGCTACAGCGCCGTGCTGCTGGTGATGATCGGCGCCCTGGTGGTGGCCCTGGTCGAACGGCCGATGGTGTCCCTGGACGTGAGCAAGGACCGTGGCCTGTTCCGCGAAAACAGCCAGGGGCAGATCGAGAACATCTACAGCCTGAAGATCATCAACAAGACCCAGGAGCGCCAGGATTACCAACTGAGCCTGGTGGACGGCGACGGCTTCCAGCTCCAGGGCAAGACTGAGCTGAGCCTGGCCCCCGGCGAGATCGTCGACCTGCCGGTGTCGGTGGCGATGCTTGACGAGCGCCCGGCGCAAAGCTCGCAAACCATCGCCTTCAAGGTCAGCGACCGTGACGACCCCACCGTACGCAGCGTGGCCGAAAGCCGCTTTGTTGCGCCCATGAACCGCTGATTGCCTTATATTGACGGCCGCGTGGCGGCCGTCTGCGCCCTCCACTGTCTAGCCCAGCGCCACCCCCCAGACGCGAGCCGTTCAATGAAACGCTACGAAAAATTCGCCGACGACATCGCCGAACTGATCCGGTCCGGAGTCCTCGGCCCTGGCCAGCGCGTGCCTTCGGTGCGCTACGCCAGCCAGACCTACGGGGTCAGCCCGTCCACGGTGTTCCAGGCCTATTACCTGCTGGAACGCCGCGGCCTGATTCGCGCCCGGCCGCGCTCCGGCTACTTCGTCAACACCCACGCGCCCAGCCCATTCTCCGAGCCGGTGATCAGCAGCCAGGTCAACGAGTCCACCGAAGTCGACGTCAGCGAACTGGTGTTCTCGGTGCTGGATTCGATCAAGGACCCAAGCACCGTGCCCTTCGGCTCGGCCTTCCCCAGCCCGACCCTGTTCCCCCTGCAACGTCTGTCCCGCTCCCTGGCCAGCGCCGCGCGGGATATGGACCCGCGCATGGTGGTCACCGACATGTCACCGGGCAACCCGCAACTGCGCCGGCAGATCGCCCTGCGCTACATGGTGGCCGGGCTGATGCTGCCCATGGAGGAATTGCTGATCACCAATGGCGCCCTGGAAGCGCTGAACCTGTGCCTGCAAGCCGTGACCGAGCCCGGCGACCTGGTGGCCATCGAAGCCCCGGCCTTCTATGCCAGCCTGCAAGTGCTGGAGCGGCTCAAGCTCAAGGCCGTGGAAATCCCCGTGCACCCGCGGGACGGCATCGACCTGGGGGTGTTGGCCCAAACCCTGGAACGCCACCCGATCAAGGCCTGCTGGTGCATGACCAGCTTCCAGAACCCCATGGGCGCGAGCATGCCCGAGGCCAAGAAACAGGAACTGGTGGAACTGCTGCGCCAACACCAGGTGCCGCTGATCGAAGACGACGTCTACGCCGAACTGTATTACGGCCAGCAAGCGCCGAAACCGGCCAAGGCCTTCGACACCGAAGGTCTGGTGATGCACTGCGGCTCCTTCGCCAAAAGCCTGGCCCCTGGCTACCGCATCGGCTGGGTCGCCGCCGGACGCTACGCGCAGAAAATCGAGCGCCTGAAACTGATGACCTCCCTCTGCGCCTCAATGCCCGCCCAGGCAGCCATTGCCGACTACCTGCAACACGGCGGCTACGACCGCCACCTGCGCAAACTGCGCTATGCCCTGGAAGAACAGCAAAGCGCCATGCTCGCCGCCATTGCCCGCTACTTCCCACCCCAGACCCGAGTCAGCCAACCCGCTGGCGGCTACTTCCTGTGGCTGGAGCTGCCCGCACAGATGGACTCCCTGAAACTCTTCCAAATGGCCCTGGCCCAAGGCATCAGCATCGCCCCCGGACCAATCTTTTCCCCGACCCAACGCTTCCGCAACTGCATCCGCCTGAACTACGGCACCCCCTGGAACGAAACCGCCGAAAAAGCCATGGAAACCCTCGGACGAATCATCCGCTCCTTCTGAGCGACATCTGCCGAAAAGAGTTGATGGTAGGAGCTGGCTTGCCAGCGATGGCGGTTTTAAGAGCGCGGCAAGCTTCAAGGCCCCACCGGCAAGCCGGCGCCTACAGAAAACGCAAAAATCCGCGGGTAACCCCGGCAGGGATGCCGGGTTCCAAAGTCACCCGCTGGAAGAGCGCAAGCGTAATCAGCCAGTACCGCAGCAACGGATATGCCCCCCATCCCACTTGCCCCCCACTCCCACTTCATGCAGCATGCCCCGCTCAATTTTCCAGGGAAGGAGCCCTCCATGGTCGAAGACCTGTATTACGACGACTATCCCGAGGCCAAAGACGACCTCATCAAGGCCATCCACCGCGGCCGCTCCCCCTCCTGACCCAGGAACTCAACGCCTACGACTGCATCCAGGCCATCTTCGAACTGGACGCCATCAACAACCCCCAAGACGAAGAAGACGCCTTCTTCGACCTGGCCCTGGCCCTGATCGGCTGGATCCCCGGCCCCGGCCAAGACCTCAAACTGATCCTGCGCGCCATCAACCGTGCGCCCCAGCGCCACGACGAAAAACTCTTCGACCTGATCCGCCACAGCCTCATGGCCTGCCGCCTGAAAACCAGCCCTGAACAACTGCTGGAAAAGTGCCTGGACGCCCAGCGCCTGGCCGAGGAGCTGCCCGAAATCGTCAACGGCGTACGCGCCTCCTCCACCTTCAATGGCCTCACGCCCCAGCAACAGCGCCTGGTGATGCACAACCTCGACGAAGCCCGGGAACACAGCGAATTTCTCATGGAATCCGTGCGCGACCGCATCGCCCCCTGGATCGCCGTGCAGCGCAACAACTCAGCGGCGGCCCACAGCCGCGGCCCGGCCCTGCTGCCCAAGCCGCAATCGAGCTTCGACCCGCTCGCCAGCGCCCCAGCGCCCGAGGCCCGCGACGCCGCCCGCATCACCCGGGACATTGACCAAGGCCTGGAACACCTCACCGGCGACGGCCACTGGCTGGAGCTGAACCTGCATTACCCCAATCTGGAACCGGTGTCCGGCGCTGCCTACCGGGTGATCTTCAGCGACGGTTCGCAAGCCGAAGGCCGTCTCGACGAAGAAGGCTATGCCCGCCTGGAAGGCATCCCACCGGGCCCGGCCAAGGTGTATTACGGCGAAGACCCGCGGCCCTACCAGCGCCTACCGATCCGCGCCCTGGCGGTCGACCCGCAGCAACTGGAAGAAGAATTGGAGGCGTTGGAGCTGGAGCCGGCCAACGTCGACCTGGCAACCCTGCTGCTGGAAACCTCCCAGCGCAAAGCGCCCTTCACCCTGATCCCCGTTTACTGAGCCCGTGCACCGACATGAACCGCAGACAAGTGTTTCTCAGCCACAGCCAATACCACCGCCACCTCGAAAGCCTGGCCGGCGAAGAGGCCCACTGGCAAACCCACTCCATGATGGCCGACTGCCCTTTGCAGGAAGCGTCCCTCAAGGCTTGGCAGGTCCAGCAGGCACGCCTGCACCACCTGATCCTGAGCTACACCGGCGGTGCGCCCATGGAGGAACTGGCCCAGGCCCTGGACGGGGTGATCGAGAGCTACGAGGACTACCAGCGCACGTTGGCGCGCTATGAGGACATGCCCGACATCGCGCCGATCAACCTCGAGGATTACCCCCACGACTACGAGGAATACGTGCAGGTCATCAGCCTGTGCATCCTGCTGCAACGCAGCGACCTGCTACCGCGCCTGGCGCGGTTGCAGGACCGCGCCGGCTACCACGGCGAAGACACCCTGGTCGAAGACCTGCTCAAGGCCTACCTGCCGGATCGCCTGGACATTGATGAGTGGTACCACGACGTCTACACGCCGCTGGTCAAGGCCATCTACAGCGAAGACCCGAACGACGCCCGGGAGCTGCTGGTGGAGTATTGCAACCAGTGGTACCTGGCCTTCGAACACGCCTCATGGCACGACAGCCACCTGGATGACGACGACGGTTGCTACTTCGGCTACTGGGCCTTCGAGGCCGCGGCGGTCGCCTACCTGTACGGCCTGGACGACAGCGCCGTGCGCCACATGATCTTCCCCCGGGAAATGCTCGAATACGCCCGGCGCTTCACCCCGCCGCTGATCCCTGCGTCCATCGACCAGCACTGACATCCCCTTTCTGCTGTCACTTAACAGGCTGTAAACACCCATGAAATCCCTGATCAAACCCCTTCTGGTCGCCGTATTGGCTGCCGCCTTGAGCATGCTGCTGGTGCGTTTGCTGCCACCTGTGTTGTCCGTCGTCATGCAGTGGCTGCCGCCGAGTTGGAGCGGCAGTTGGCTGTTCTGGGCCAATGGCGTCATCGCCGGTGTACTCGTCGGTCTGTTGGCGGCACGCCTGTTGACGGAGCGAAAATATTACGTGCTGCCATTGCTGGCCCTGGTGTTCAGCCTGATGGTGCTGGGCGGCTGGGCACAGAACCGCTGTAACGCTGACCAACTGACGGCTATCGACACACTCTCACGCCAGATGGACAGCCACTCGAACATCGGCAATCCGTACGCGGTAGTGCCGCCACCGGTCAAGGTGGACCTGAGCAATGCGCCGGGCGTCACCCAGGATGAGCAAGGCTACGGTTACAACTACACCTGCATAAGCCCGGATCGGGCTGCGGACTATGTGCTGAGTCTGGCATCGGACATTGCCGTTTGTTTGCTGGGGGTGTTGCTGGGCCTGCTGGTGACCCCGCGCCGCCGCACAGCAAGATAGGACTGTAGGAGCAACAGCGCCGCAAGCTGCAAGCCTCAAGGGCCCAATCGCCGGCAAGCCGGCTCCTACAAAGTGGCGCGGTGAGCCTGGGCGGGTTGTAGGAGCTGGCTTGCCAGCGATCGCGGTCGCAAGGTCGGCGCCGGGCTCGAGGGCCTCATCGCCGGCAAGCCGGCTCCTACAAAGGGTCGCGGTGAGCCTGGCGGGTTGTAGGAGCTGGCTTGCCAGCGATCGCGGTCGCAAGGTCGGCGCCGAGCTCAAGGCCTCATCGCCGGCAAGCCGGCTCCTACAAAGGGGCGCGGTGAGCCTGGCGGGTTGTAGGAGCTGGCTTGCCAGCGATCGCGGTCGCAAGGTCGGCGCCGGGCTCGAGGGCCCAATCGCCGGCGAGCCGGCTCCTACAAGGGGACGCGGTGATCCTGGGCGGGTTGTAGGAGCTGGCTTGCCAGCGATCGCGGTCGCAAGGTCGGCGCCGGGCTCGAGGGCCCAATCGCCGGCGAGCCGGCGCCTACGAGGGGTGGCGAGTGCGGTGGATTAGCGGCCACCGCCAAGGTCGATAAAGCTGCCGGTGGAATAGGAGGCTTTGTCGGAGAGCAGCCAGATGATCGCTTCGGCCACTTCATCGGGGCGGCCGCCGCGGCCCATGGGGATGGCGCCTTCCAGCTTGCTGACGCGGTCGGCGTCGCCGCTCAGGGCGTGGAAGTCGGTGTAGATGTAACCCGGGCGCACGCCGTTGACGCGGATGCCTTCACCGGCCAGTTCCTTGGACAGGCCGATGGTGAAAGTGTCCAGGGCCCCCTTGGAAGCGGCGTAGTCGACGTACTCCCCCGGCGAACCCAGGCGTGCCGCCACCGAAGACACGTTGACGATGCTGCCGCCCTGCCCACCGTGGCGCGGCGACATGCGCAGCACCGCATGCTTGGCACAGAGGATCGGGCCGAGCACGTTGGTCTTGAGGATTTTCTGGATCCGGAATTCGGACATTTCATCGAGCCGCGACTTATGCCCCACGTCCCGGCATTGTTGACCAGGGCCGTGACCCGCCCCAGTTCGGCATCGACCTCGTTGAACAGGCCGATCACCTCATCCTCGATGCTCACGTCGGCGCGCACGGCAATGCCCTGGGCGCCCAGCTCGCGCACCTGGCCGAGGACCTTGAGCGCCGACGCTTCGTCAGCCTGATAGTTGATACAAACACGGTAGCCCTGCTGCGCCGCCAGCAACGCCGTCGCCGCGCCGATACCCCGCCCGCCACCGGTGATAACGATGACTTTGTCCATACTGCCCACTCCCTTGCTGATCATGTGAACGCCAGCCATTAAACACGCTGCGGCCAGGGATGAATACTGTGGGCGTAGCTTAGCCGAGCGCTTTGAGCTGATGGATATCCTGCATGAAACGCTCGGCCGGCAATGGATGGCCGAGGAAATAGCCCTGCAGCGAATCACAGCCCAACTGGGTGAGGAAACTCTGCTGCATGCCGGTCTCCACCCCCTCGGCAACGATGCGCAAGCCCAGGGCCTGACCCAGGGCGACGATGGCCGAGACGATCGCCGCGTCATCGCTGTCGTGTTCCAGGTCACGGACAAAACCACGGTCGATCTTCAACTCGTTGGCCGGCAAGCGCTTGAGGTACATCAGGCTCGAATACCCGGTGCCGAAGTCGTCGATGGACAGGTCCACGCCCATGTCCGCCAGTTGCTGCAGCACCGTCATGCTTGCATCGGCATCGCTCATGGCGGTGGTTTCGGTGATTTCCAGGGTCAGGTTGTTGGCCGGCAGCTTGTAGCGCTCCAGGGCCGTTGCCACGCTGTCGACCAGGCCGGCATGGCAGAACTGCAGGGCCGAGAGGTTCACCGCGATGCGCCAGTCGGTGTAGCCCAGGACGTACCATTCGCGCATTTGCCGGCAGGCCTCATTGAGCACCCACTCGCCGATAGGGATGATCAGCCCGGTCTTCTCCGCCAGCTCAATGAACTTGTCCGGCAACAGCAGGCCGTGTTGCGGGTGCTGCCAGCGCAGCAACGCCTCGGCGCCCACCGGCTGGCCGTTGCCGGCGGCGAACTTGGGTTGGTAGTACAGCTGGAACTCGTTGTGTTCCACGGCATTGCGCAAATCCTGCAACAGCTGCAACTGGCGCCGGGCATTATTGTTCATCGTTGCATCGAAAAACCGATAGCCGTTCTTCCCTGCGCCCTTGGCGTGGTACATCGCCGCGTCAGCGTTCATCAGCAACTCATGGGCGCTGTGGCCGTTGCCCGGGTACAGGGCGATGCCAATGCTGGCGCTGATCTGCAGCTCATGCTCGGCCACGCGGAACGAACGTGACACCAGGGCCACCTGGCGCGAGGCCAGGCGCTGGGCGTCGTCCGGCTCGACCAGTTGCACCAACAACACGAACTCATCGCCGCCGATCCGCGCCAGGGTGTCTTCGCTGCGCAGGTCTTCACGCAGGCGCAGGGCCACTTCCCGCAGCAACAGGTCGCCCATGTGATGGCCAAAGGCGTCGTTGACCGGTTTGAAGCCGTCCAGGTCGATAAACATCAAGGCAAAACAACTGCTCTGCCCGGCCACTCGGTGCATGGCCTGGTCGATGCGCTCGGCCAGCAGCACCCGATTCGGCAAGCCGGTCAGGGTGTCGTGCAGGGCCAGTTGGGTCAGTTCTTTGTTGGCCTCGGTGAGGGACTGGGCCAGCACCGCGGTGCGCGCTTCCAGGCGCGCATCGAGCACCGAGGTCAGCAAGGCGATGATCAGCACCGCCAGGGTGGTGATCAGCACCAGGTTATCCAGGCCCTTGCCGTTCAGGCCATTACCCAGGGCGCCGCAGAAACTGTCATCGGCAAAGCGCGCAGCGGCCATGCCGGTGTAATGCATGCCGACGATGGCGAAGCCCATGATGACCGCTGCACCGCCACGGACCAGGCGCACATAGGGGGTGTTCTGACGCAGGCGGAAGGCGATCCACAGCGCCGCGGCCGAGGCGCTGACGGCAATCAGCAGGGAGGCACTGAACAGCGTGGGGTCATAGTCGATGCCCGGCTGCATGCGCATGGCCGCCATGCCGGTGTAGTGCATGCCGCTGATGCCGGTGCCCATGATCAGCGCCCCAAAGGCCAGTTGCCACAGGGGCAGTTGGGCCTGGCTCACCAGCCACAGGGCAAAACCGCAGGAAAGAATCGAGATCAGCAACGACAGGCCGGTGAGCGTCACGTCGTAGGCCAGTTCGATGGGCAGGTCGAAGGCCAGCATGCCGATAAAGTGCATGGACCATACGCCGACGCCCATGGCCAGGGCGCCGCCGGCGGTCCACAGAGGCACGGCGCGGCCTTTGGCGGTGGCGATGCGACCGGTGAGATCAAGAGCGGTGTATGACGCGAGGATCGCTACAAACAGCGAAATCAGCACCAGCGAGGGGGAGTAACTGCCGAGGAGCATGGGAAATCTCTAGCGTAAGGCCAGCATCCCAGCGTGGCGTAAAAATGGGACGATTGTACTGATTGCCACAAAGAACGCACTCAGAAAATTAGCAAAAAGCCATCATTCAATAAAAAGGGCTGGATCCGCCCCCCACTCCCTTCCTGCAACCCCCGGGAACAGGGCACGAACCGCCCGTCGCTAATACTTCAAGGCTGCTCGGGGGGCTGCAACTGACCATCCCAGCCACCGCCCAGGGCGGCGATCAACTGCACGCTGGCCAGCAGCCGGCTTTGCAGCAGGCTCAAGACGCTGCGCTCGTTGCTCAGGGCCGTGGCCTGCACGTTGACCACGTCCAGGTAGGCGATCAGCCCGGCCTTGTACTGGTTTTCGGTCAGGCGCAGGGATTCCCGAGCCGCTTCCAGCGCCTCCTGGCGCACCCCGGCTTCGTCCTCCAGGACCTTGAGCTGGACCATGTAGTTCTCCACCTCACGGAAACCGTCGAGCACGGTCTGCCGGTACTTGGCCACGGTCTGGTCGTAGGCCGCCTCGCTGCGATCGACTTCCGCCGAGCGCTGGCCGCCGTCAAACAGGGTCATGGCGAGCTTGGGCCCCACCGACCAGAAGCGGTTCGGCAGGCTGATCCAGTCGGCGTAGGTGCTGCTGCTGTAGCCACCGGCCAGGCTCAGGCTCAAGTCCGGGTAATAGGCGGCCTTGGCCACGCCGATGTTGGCGTTGGCAGCGATCACCGAGCGCTCCGCCGAGGCGATGTCCGGGCGCCGCTCCAGCAGTTGCGACGGCAGGCTCAGGGGCACAGGCGGCAGGGCCGGGATGCTCTGCACCTCGGCCAGGCTGAACTCCGCCGGCGGCAGGCCGATCAGCACGGCGATGGCATTCTCCAGTTGGGCGCGCTGCCAGATCAGGTCGATCAAGTCGGCCTGGGTGCTTTTCAGTTGGGTTTGCGCCTGGGCCACCGCGTCCTTGCCGGAGACCCCGGCCTGGTACTGGTTCTGGGTCATGGTCAGGGAACGCTGGTAGGCCGCTACTGTGGCGTCCAGCAAGCGCTTTTGCTCATCGATGACCCGCAGTTGCAGGTAGTTCTGCACCAACTCCGACTGCTGGCTCAGACGCATGGCCGCCAGGTCGGCAAAGCTCGCCTCGGCACTGGCTTCATCAGCCTCCAGGCCCCGGCGCAGCTTGCCCCAGATGTCCGCTTCCCAACTCACGCCCAACTGGGCGTTGTAGGTGTCGCGAATGCCACTGCTGGAGCTGCTCAGCCCCGAACTGCTGCTGCCGGTGCCTTGGCTGGCCCGGGTTTTCCCGGCGCTCAGGTCCACCGAGGGCAGGAACGCGCCCCGGGCACTGCGCACCAGCGCCCGCGCCTGGCGGTACTGGGCTTCGGACTGGGCCACGGTCTGGTTGGCACTGTTGAGTTTGTCGATCAGGCCGTTGAGCTGCTGGTCGCCATACAGCTCCCACCAGGCGCCACGGGCCAGGGAATCGCTGGGGTTGGCCTGGCGCCAGCCCTGGGCTTCCTTGTACTGGGCCGGTTCAGCCACGCCGGGCCGCTGGTAATCCGGGCCGATGGCGCAAGCGCTGAGCAACAGCAGGCTCAGACTCAGGCTCAACAACCGCGAACCACGGCTCATGGCCAGGGTCAGCACGGACGGCGCGGGAAGGTTGCGGGAGGAACGGTCAGTCATAGCGGCGTTTCCAGAGCAGCATCGGTACGGACCCCACGCCAGTGGTTGAAACTGTGGCGCAGGCGATCGAGATAGAGGTAAACCACCGGGGTGGTGTAGAGGGTCAGGATCTGGCTGAACACCAGGCCGCCGATAATGGTCAGGCCCAGGGGCTGGCGCATTTCCGCGCCTTCGGCGCTGCTCAGCAACAGGGGCAAGGCCCCGAGAATCGCCGCCAGGGTGGTCATGAGGATTGGCCTCAGGCGCTGCAGGCAGGCGCTGCGGATCGAGTCCAGCGGGCTCAGCCCCTGGTGCCGTTCCAGTTGCAGGGCCAGGTCGATCATCAAGATGGCGTTTTTCTTCACCACGCCGATCAGCAGGAACAGCCCGAGCAGGGAAATCAGGCTGAACTCGCCGCCCAGGGCGTAGATCGAGAGCAAGGCGCCGACGCCGGCCGACGGCAAGGTGGAAAGAATGGTCAGCGGGTGGATGTAGCTTTCGTACAGCACCCCCAGCACCAGGTACACCGCCAACAGCGCACCCAGGATCATGAACGGCTGGCTTTTCTGGGTGGCGGCGAAGGCGTCGGCGGTGCCGGCCATTTTGACGATCACGTCTTCGGGCATGCCCAGCTTGGCAATCGCCCGCTCGATGGCGGCCGTGCCCTGCTCCACCGTCACCCCTTCGGCCATGTCGAAGGAAATGCTCTCCGAGGCGAACTGCCCCTCGTGGCTGACCCGGTCGTCTTCCAGGCTATTTTCATAGTGGGCAAAGGTCGACAGCGGAATCCGCGCCCCGGCCGAGGTAATCACTTGCACCTGTTTCAGGGTGATCGGGTCCCGGGCGTATTTGGGGTTGACCTCCATCACCACCTGATACTGGTTCAGGCTGTCGTAGATGGTGGAGATCTGCCGCTGGCTGTAGGCGTTGTTCAGCACCGCAGTGACCATGTTCATGTCCACCCCCAGGCGTTTGGCCTGGTCGCGGTCCACCACCAGGGTCACTTGCTGGGCGCCGCTGCCCTCCCGCGCATCGATGGCGGTCAGCTCGGGCAAGGCTTTCAGGGCCGCGACCACTTTCGGGTACCACTCGCGCAACGAGCCCAGGTCACCGCTTTGCAGGATGTAGGAATACTGCGAGGTGGTCTGCTCGCGGCCGCCGCCGAACTGCAGGTCCTGGTCGGCCATCAGCATCAACTGGGCCCCGGGGACCTTGGGCATGTTCTTGCGCAGGCGCTCGATAACCTTCTGCGCCGACAGGTTGCGTTCCTTGATCGGCTTCAGGCGCACCAGCATAAAGGCGTTGTTGGTGCCGTTGCTGCCGCCGATAAAGCCGGCCACGCTTTCCACCGCCGGGTCCTTGAGCACGGCGCGGCGGAAGGTTTCCATCTTCGGCTGCATGACGCTGAACGACAGGCCGTCATCGCCGCGGATAAAGCCCGTGAGCTGGCCGGTGTCCTGCTGCGGCAGGAAGGTCTTGGGCACCACCACGTACAGCGCCACATTGACGCCCACCGTCAGCAGCAGGCTGAGCAGGGTCAGGCGCCGATGGCGCAGCACCCAGTCCAGGCTGCTGGCGTACTTGGCCACCATCCAGTCATTGGCCTGGCGACTGCGCCGTTGCAGAGCGTTTTCCACCCCGGGCGTCTGCGGCTTGAGCCAGCGCGCGCAGAGCATCGGGGTCAGGGTCAGGGACACCACCAGCGAGACGACGATGGCCGCCGCCAGGGTGATGGAAAACTCTCGGAACAGACTCTCGATCAACCCGCCCATAAACAGGATCGAAAGGAACACCGCCACCAGCGACACGTTCATCGAGAGCAAGGTGAAGCCCACTTCCTTGGCCCCCAGGTACGCCGCCTTCATCGGCGCCACGCCTTCGTCGATGTGCCGGGAAATGTTCTCCAGCACCACGATGGCGTCGTCCACCACCAGGCCGGTGGCGAGGATCAGCGCCATCAGCGACAGGTTGTTCAGGGAAAAGCCATACAGGTACATCACCGCAAAGGTGCCCACCAGGGACACCGGCACCGCCAGGGTGGGAATCAGCGAGGCGCGGAAGTTGCCGAGGAACAGGTACACCACCAGGATCACCAGGCCCACGGCGATCAGCAGGGTCATCTCGGCTTCATGCAGAGTGGCCTTGATCACCGGCGAACGGTCCATGGCCAGGTTGAGCTTGACGCTGGCCGGCAACACCGCCTGCAGCGCCGGCAACTGGGCCTTGATCTCGTTCACCGTCTCAATGATGTTGGCCCCGGCCTGACGGTTGATCACCAGCAGCACTGCCGCGTCGTCGTTGAAGAAGCCGCTGTTGTAGCGGTCTTCCACACCGTCGCTGACCTTGGCCACGTCCTTCAGGCGCAGGGTCGCGCCGTCCTGGTAACGGATAATCAGCGGCTCGTAGTCCTTGGCCTTTTCCAACTGGTCATTGGCCTGTATCTGCCACAGGCGCTGGTCGTCTTCCACCGAGCCCTTGGGCCGACGCTGGTTGGCGGCGGCGATGGTGTTGCGCACGTCATCCAGGGCCACGCCGTACTGGTTGAGCAACTGCGGCTCCAGCTCGATGCGCACCGCCGGCAGGGAACTGCCGCCAATCTGCACCTCGCCCACGCCCTGCACCTGGGACAGGCTCTGGGACAGGATGGTCGAGGCCAAATCGTAGAGCTGGCCCTTCTCCAGCACGTCCGAGGTCAGGGACAAAACCATGATCGGTGCCTGGGACGGGTTGACCTTCTTATAGGTCGGCATGCTGCGCATGCCACTGGGCAGCAGGTTGCGCGAGGCGTTGATCGCCGCCTGCACCTCCCGCGCCGCGCCATTGATGTCGCGGTCCATGTCGAACTGCAAAATCACCCGGGTCGACCCCTGGCTGGAACGGCTGCTCATGGTATTGACCCCGGCAATCGCCCCGAACGAGCGCTCCAGGGGCGTGGCCACGGTGGACGCCATCACCTCGGGGCTGGCCCCGGGCAAACTGGCCTGGACCACAATCACCGGGAAATCCATCTGCGGCAGCGGCGCCACCGGCAACAGGCCGAAGCTGACCCCGCCCAGCAACATGATTGCCAGGGAAAGCAGCATGGTCGCCACGGGGCGTTTGATGAACGGGCCGGAGAGGTTCATGGGCGACGGCTCCGAGCTTCAAGCGGCAAGTGGCAGGAGAAGCTACGAGCGGCAAGCTGCAAGCTGCAAGAGAAAAGCGGGATCGGCGTGCGCTCTGGCTGCTGCTTTAACTTGCAGCTTGTAGCTTGCCGCTCACCACTGCCCCCCCTCATACCCCCTCCTCCTGGACGACTTCGCGTTTGCCGAAGCGGCGGCCCAACCGATCAAACGCCAGATAGATGACGGGCGTTGTAAACAAAGTCAGCACCTGGCTCACGAGCAGCCCACCGACCATGACCAGGCCCAGGGGCTGGCGCAGCTCGGCGCCGGAGCCGGTGGCGAGCATCAGGGGCACGGCGCCGAACAGGGCTGCCAGGGTGGTCATGAGGATTGGCCGGAAGCGCAGCAGCGCCGCCTGGTAGATGGCTTTCTCCGGTTCCATGCCCTGGTTGCGTTCGGCGTCAAGGGCGAAGTCGATCATCATGATCGCGTTTTTCTTGACGATGCCGATCAGCAGGATGATGCCGATGATGGCGATCATGCCCAGGTCGTTGCCGCTGAGAATCAGCGCCAGCAAGGCCCCCACCGCCGCAGAGGGCAAGGTGGAGAGGATGGTGATCGGGTGGATGTAGCTCTCGTAGAGCACGCCGAGCACGATGTACATGGTCACCACCGCCGCCAGGATCAGCAGCAAGGTGCTCGACAGCGACGCCTGGAAGGCCTGTGCCGCGCCCTGGAACTGGGTCTGCACGCCCAGCGGCATGCCGATCTCCTGCTGCACCTGTTCGATCACCTCGACCGCGTGCCCCAGGGCCACGCCCGGGGCCAGGTTGAAGGACATCATCACCGCCGGAAACTGGCCGATATGGGCAATCGCCAATTGCGCCTGGCGTTCTTCCACATGGGCCAGGCTCGACAGCCGCACTTGGCCGCCGTCGGTGGTCTTGACGTGGATCTGCTCCAGCGCCTGGGGCCCGATGCGCTCGCCGGCCTGGGCCTGGAGCACTACCCGGTACTGGCTGGCCTGGGTGTAGATGGTGGAAATCTGCCGCTGGCCAAAGGCGTCATACAGGGCATCGGTGATGTTCGCCACCGACACGCCGACCCGCGAAGCGGCATCGCGGTCGATCACCAGGAACACTTGCAGGCCCTTGTCCTGCAGGTCGCTGGCCACGTCGGTGAGTTCCGGGCGCTGGGCCAGGGCCTCAACCAGGCGCCCGCTCCACAGGCTCAGCAGGTCGGCATCCGGCGAGGACATGCTGAATTGGTACTGGGTGCGGCTGACCCGGTCTTCGATGGTCAGGTCCTGCACGGGCTGCATATACAGACGAATGCCGATCAGTTTGTCGACCTCGGGCTGGATCCGCGCAATGACCTCGGCAGCGCTCAAATCGCGATCGCGATGGGGCTTGAGGTTGATCAGCAGGCGGCCGCTGTTGAGGGTGGCGTTGTCGCCGTCCACGCCGATGTAGGACGACAGGCTTTGCACCGCCGGGTCTTCCAGGATGATCTTGGCCAGGGCTTGCTGGCGCTCGCTCATGGCGGCGAAGGACACCGACTGCGGCGCCTCGGAAATACCCTGGATGACCCCGGTATCCTGCACCGGGAAGAAGCCCTTGGGCACCGCCAGGTAAAGCACGACCGTCAGGCCCAGGGTGCCGACGGCCACCAGCAGGGTCAGGAACTGATGCTTGAGCACCCATTGCAACTGGCGCCCGTAACCGGCGATCAGCCAGTCGATCCAGGCCCCGCTGGCACGATAGAAACGCCCCTGCTCGTGCTCCTTGGGCTCGGGCTTGAGCAGCCGTGCGCACATCATCGGTGTCAGGGTCAGGGACACCACCAGGGAAATCAGGATCGCCACCGCCAGGGTGATGGCGAACTCGCGGAACAGCCGGCCGACCACGTCGCCCATAAACAGCAGCGGGATCAGCACCGCGATCAGCGACAGGGTCAGGGAGATCAGGGTAAAGCCGATCTGTTTGGCGCCCTTGAGCGCCGCCTGCATGGGGCTGTCGCCCTCCTCGATGTAGCGCGAGATGTTTTCCAGCATGACGATAGCGTCGTCCACCACAAAACCGGTGGCGATGGTCAGGGCCATCAGGGTCAGGTTGTTCACCGAGAACCCGGCCAGGTACATCACGCCGAACGTGCCGATCAACGACAGCGGCACGGCAATCGACGGGATCAGGGTGGCACTGGCGCGACGTAGGAAGAGGAAGGTCACCATCACCACCAGGGCAATGGCGATCAGCAATTCGTGTTGCACATCCGTTACCGAGGCACGAATGGTCTGGGTCCGGTCGGTGAGCACCGTGACGTCCAGGCCGGCCGGCAGGTTGTCGGTGATGCTCGGCAGCAGCGCCTTGATCCGGTCCACCACCTCGATCACGTTGGCCCCGGGCTGGCGCTGGATGTTCAGCAGCACCGCCTGGTTCTCGTTGGCCCAGGCCGCCAGGCGCTCGTTCTCGGCGCCATCGACGATCTGTGCCACGTCCTTCAAGCGCAGCGGTGCGCCGTTGTTGTAGGCCAGGATCAGCTCGGCGTATTCCTTGGGCGAGGTCAGCTGGTCATTGGCATCGAGCATCGAGACCCGAGTCGGGCCGTCGAAGTTGCCCTTGGGCTGGTTAACGTTGGAAGCGCTGATCAGGGTGCGCACGTCCGCCAGGTTGAGACCGTTGGCCGCCAGGGCCTCGGGGTTGACCTTGATCCGCACCGCCTGGCGCTGGCCACCGGCAATGCTGACCATGCCGACGCCACTGATCTGGGCGATTTTCTGCGCCATGCGCGTGTCCACCAAGTCATTGAGCTTGGGCAACAGCATGGTCTTGGAGGTGATCGCCAGGGTCAGCACCGGGGTGTCCGCCGGGTTGACCTTGTTGTACACCGGGGGCGCCGGCAGGTCGTTGGGCAGCAGGTTGCTGGCCGCATTGATCGCCGCCTGCACCTGCTGCTCGGCCACGTCCATATTGATGTCGAGGCTGAAACGCAAGGTCAGCACCGAGGCGCCGCCGGAGCTGGTGGAAGCCATCTGGGTCAGGCCGGGCATCTGCCCGAACTGGCGTTCCAGGGGCGCGGTGACCGCGCTGGTCATCACGTCCGGGCTGGCCCCGGGGTACAGGGTCATGACGCGGATGGTCGGGTAATCCACCTGGGGCAAGGCCGACACCGGCAGCAAGCGATAGGCGATCAGGCCGGCCAGGACAATGGCCAGCATGCTCAGGGTGGTGGCGACCGGGCGGAGGATGAACAGCCGCGACAGATTCATGGGCCGACCTTGCGGGCCTTGCCGTCAGCGGCCGGCGCCGCCGTGGTGCTGGCCGGTTTGCCTTGCAGGTGTTCGGTCGGGGTGGTCGGCACTTCACTGCTGTCGTTGACCACTTCCACGTCGCTGCCTTCCTTGAGGCGGTCGGTGCCTTCGAGCACCACGCGGTCGCCCACGGCCAGGCCGTCTTCGATCACGGTCAGGTCGCCGTCGCTGGCGCCCACCTTGAGCGCACGGATCTGCGCCTTGTTGGCGCTGTCCACGGCGTACACAAAGGTGCCATTGGTGCCGAACTGGATCGCTGCCGACGGCGCCAGGACCACCCCTTTCAGGGTGTCGGCCAGCAGCCGCACATTGACGAACTGGTTGGGGAACAGGCTCTGGTCACGGTTCTCGTAGCGCGCCTTGAACTTCAGGGTGCCGGTGGTGATGTCGATCTGGTTGTCCAGGCTCTGCAGCACGCCCGTGGCCTGCAACTGGGTATCGCCACGGTCCCAGGCTTGCACCGGCAATTTGGCACCGCTGCGGTAGCGTTCCAGCACCCGGTTCAGGCTGTTTTCCGGCAGGGTGAAGGCCACGCTGATGGGCTGGGTCTGGGTGATGATCACCAGGGCCGTGGTGTCGTTGGCCGACACCAGGTTGCCCACGTCCAGTTGCCGCAGGCCCAGGCGCCCGGCGATCGGTGCGCGAATCTGGGTGAATTCCAGGTTGAGCTTGGCGTCATTGACCGCCGCCTGGTTGGTCTTGACCGTGCCCTGGTACTGGCCCACCAGCGCGACGGCGGTGTCCAGGGTCTGTTTGGCGATGCTGTCCTGGGCGTACAGGCCGCGATAGCGCTCAAGGTCGACCTGGGCGTTTTTCAGTTGGGCCTGGTTTTGCAGCAGGGTGCCTTCGGCCTGGAGCAAGGCGTTCTGGTAAGGGCGCGGGTCGATCTGCGCCAGCAAGTCACCGGCCTTGACCATCTGCCCTTCTTCGAAATTGACCTTGACCAGCTCGCCGCCCACCCGGCTGCGCACATTGATGGTGTTCAAGGCCGTCACGGTGCCCAGGGCCTTGTAATACAGCGGGAAGTCGCCTTGGGTGACGGCGGCCACCCGCACCGGGATCGGCCCCGAAGACCCGCCAAACCCGGGGCGCATCATGCCGCTGCGACCGGTGTGCCCGGCGCTGGCCTTCTGCTCTGCGGCCTGGTTGTGACTGCTCGATGCCGGCCAGAATTTCCAGCACAGGCCAGCGATGACCAACAGGACAAGCAGGCCGAACAGCCAGCGACGAGGGTTGCGGGAGGCAGAAGATTGCATGGGATGATCAACCATTGGGCGCGTGGGGGTCTTCTTTTAGGAAGGCTGAAAGATAAGCAACGGCGACGCATTAGCAAAGCGCCTTTACCGGCAATTTACCTTCGACTGACGTTTTACATCCCCAGCTAAACCACTGAGGCACAAATAAAAACGGCCTGGGCAGGGCCAGGCGTCGATGCAGGCAGCGCTATTACTTGAGGACGGCCAGGGCCGCGTCGTAGTTCGGCTCCTCGGCAATTTCCTTGACCAGTTCGCTGTGCAGGACCTTGTCGTTTTCGTCCAGGACAACCACGGCACGAGCGGTCAGGCCGGCCAGTGGGCCGTCGGCAATGGCCACGCCGTAGTTTTCGATGAACTCACGGCCACGCAGGGTGGACAGGTTGAGGACGTTTTCCAGGCCTTCGGCGCCGCAGAAACGGGCCTGGGCGAACGGCAGGTCAGCCGAGATGCACAGCACCACGGTGTTGGCCAGTTCATTGGCCTGGGCGTTGAACTTGCGTACCGAGGTGGCGCAGGTCGGGGTGTCGACGCTTGGGAAAATGTTCAGCACTTTGCGCTTGCCGGCAAAGCTGCCCAGGGTAACGTCGGCCAGGCCAGCGCCCACCAGGGAGAAAGCAGGCGCCTGGGCACCGGCTTGTGGCAGTTGGCCGTTGACTTGTACCGGGTTGCCTTTAAGAGTGACTTGAGCCATGAACGGAGTCCTTTTAAGCGGTTGTTATTGAACAGCAATGAAGAATTTTCCAGAGGCCGAAGTTAAACACGAAACGGCCTGCCGACCTACGGTCAAACGCAAATTGTCATACAACCAGGGCGCCAGGGTTGTCGCGCCCACAGCCACCGTCTAGAGCGCTCTGGGGCAACCCCCTGGACCGCCACACGCCGCCCGCCACTCAGCCAAGCAGGCGCAACATGTTGCGATGGCGGGCATCGAAGATACGCGCCATGTAGCGGTCAACCAGCAACCACTCCAGCGGCGCACCGCCCAGGGCCGCATACGTCACCCGATCGGTGTACAGGGCGCCGCCTTCGGCTGGGGCCACCCGATGCTCATGGCGAAAGGCCCGCAACGGCCCCTTGAGCATCTCGTCGACGAAATGGCTGTCGCTGACCTCACGAATCACCACCGTCCAGTTGGCCGGAATGCAGCCGAACATCCAGTGCCGGAAGCGAAATTCGCGCCCGGCGCTGATGCGCAAATTGTTCAAATCCAAGTCACCCAATGGCGTGACCCGCTCCGGAAAAATCTTCGGAAAGTTGACCCCCTCCAGACAGAAGTCCAGCACCTGCTCGGGGCTGCGATTGGCAATGAAAGTGGTGCGCTCGACAACGGGCATGAACAGCCGCCCTCCATGAATTGACCGTGAATAGCGGCCAAAAATCCAATAATTAACCTTATAAAATAATCACAGAACAATGATTTATAACGATTTTTATTATTCTAGAAATTACATTAACTAAACCTTACAAAAAACCATGAAATAGTCAAATAGTGCATTAACCCGATACATCCCCGAGGTGCCTCGAGTTTGCCACCTTGCCCGGCGCTTCCTGCCCGCAACCACCAGAAAGGCCACCCTGGCAACGGTACGCCCGCCGCCTGGGTTGCCCTCCTTGACCCACACTGACCCCACGCCGACCTTAGTGATTCTTGAGCTTGAGATAGGACTGATGAAGGTCCGACGCCCAACCATCAATCACACTTTTCACGTCATTGGCCTGGAGCACCTGGCTGTCGTTCTCCAGAGGCTTGCCGGTGCCCTTTCGCACCACCTGAGCCAGCACCGCATTACTGCTGCCATTGAGAAATACCGCTTCAGTGGCCAGTGTGGTTTCCTGGTCGCGGATGCCGCTGGCGGTGCTCACTGCGGCTGCCACCAAGGCGATGGGCACCACTTCATAGGGTTTGAGGCCTTCGGTCTTGCTGCTGACCGCGGTAATCGCCGCCCGCACCACGATCACGCCCGGCCCCGGGCCTTGGGCCAGCGGCAGGGATTTGCTCAGCTCCCGTTGCAGCGCCTGGTCGTAATAACGGGTGATGCCCGACAAGGTGGACTGAGGGATCTTGGCCGTGGGCTGGGGCTGAGGATAGAACTGGGTGGGCTCGATGTACACGCTGGTGAACTGCTTGATGTTGAGCTTGGGGTCGACCCAACGCATCACTTCCACCCCGGAAGGCGACTTGGCCTCCTTGAGCAGGCTGTAGTCCTTTAGAAAGCCTGAATACTCATCAGGCTGAGTCAGGTTACTGGAACACCCAGTGACCCCGAGGGTGGTGAGGCATAGCGCGCTTAACGTCAATGCAAGCTTCATAGATAACTCCTGTCGCTGAAGCAGCCAAGGACTGGCTGGGGGGGAGTTACAGGTATAGCCAAAGCTCGACGGTTTGCGCCCTTGCAAGCCAACCTTTATCCGTGCCTGTGCAGTCACTCACAGCATCCATCTGGCCAATGTTTCACCACGTCGACCCCGTTCGTGCCGCCCGATCACGCAGGGTGCTGATGCGCATGGCCTTGAGCAGGGAGACGGTGCCCACCAGGATCAGCACCGCGCCAAACGCGAAGTCGATGCCATACAGCTGGAAGTCGTTCAGCGGCCCCACCAGGAACACGCGGATCGCCGCTACGCCGAGCAGGGTCGCGAGGAAGTCGATGGCCGGCTCGTCGCGATAGCAGGCATGCAACAGCGGCAGGCAAATCACCAACAGCAGCAAGAACACCATCCACTTGATCGAGCTTTTACGCTCGATGGTCAGGGCGCATTCCTGGTTGCTGTAGGGCGGATAGTCGCTTTCGGCCAGGCCGCTGTGGTTGCCGTTGAAGTAGGCCAGCGGCGAGTGCTTCTGGGTGGCGGTGAAGCTGTTCGACAGGTCCGTGGTGGTGGTCACGTGGCGGAACTTCAGGTCGATCTGCTCGTTGCCCTTGAGGATGTACAGCACCGGGCGGTAGCCGTATTGATAGGTGTCGAAGGGAAAGGCCGTGGCCTTACCGGCCAAGCGGATCGCCCGCGGCTCCAGTTCACTGCTGGCATTGCGGTTGGGGCCGGCGAAGTTGCGGATCAGCGGCTTGAGCCTGACCTCTTCCGGGATCAGCAGCACGTCGGACGCTGAGGTTTGCAGGCGCTCGAGCCGCAGGCGCAATTCATATTTGCCCAGCTCGTAGCGGTTGAAGGTGCGTTCGGAGACATTGACCACGCCCGACAGCGAGAAGGTGCCTTGGGCGGTGTTGCTCAGGAACAATGCCAGGTGGTCCTTCTTGAAAAACTGCTGGTCACTGGGCAACGGGTGACCGCAGGACGCGCCACTGTCAAAAAAGCTCCCCAGGCGACCGTCTTCGACTTCGCTGTAGAGGTAGAAGTAGCCGCCCCACAGCGCCAGCAGCACCGAGAGCGATAGCAAGCAGAGTATTTTTTTACCGAACGTCACAGCCATCCCTCATTTCCCTATGTGTCTTGCACGCGGCCGTCCTTCGGCCGGGCGCCAATATAGCAAAATGACATCATTGCGGGGTATGGGCTGTGACGCGGGCTCAACGCCGGCGGAACAACGGCCTGGGTTCGATCACCGAACGGCCGTAAAGCACGCTCATGCCGGCCAGGCCCTTGAGGGCGTCGTCGGCGCACTTGTCGGCGCGCACCGCAAAACTGTCGAAACCGCATTGGCGCATATGGCTGAGTTGGTCCCGCAGCACATCACCAATGGCCCGCAGCTCGCCGCTCCAGCCCAGGCGCGTACGCAGCAGATAGGCCTGGCTGTAGGCGCGGCCGTCGCGAAAGCTGGGGAAGTCCAGGGCGATCAGCGCCGCCTGCTCGAACCAGGGCGTGAGGCGTTCCACCTCATCGTCGGGCCCCAGCCACACACCGTCCCGTGCCGGATGCTGCTCGATGCGGCGCTGCAGCCACAGGGCCAGGGGCAGGATCAGCGGGCCCCCGGGCAGTTCACCCGGCAGCTCGCTCTGCTCATCGTTTGGCCGCTCGCGAACCAGGGTCCAGGGGTCATCCTCGACCCGCGTGGCGGCGCCGTCCTGTATGCGCAACAGGTTGTTCATGCCGAAGCCTCCAGCGCCTTGGGGTAGACCCGCTCCTTGAACGGCTCCAGGCCGATGCGCTGCAGGGTGTCGATAAACAGCTCGTCGCTTTCCCGGTAGCGGACAAAGGTGCCGATGATGCGCTCGATCACCTGGGGGATTTGCGCCGCGCTGAAAGACGGCCCTATCACTTTGCCCAGGCTGCTGGCCTTGCCCTGGGCGCCGCCGAGGGTGACCTGGTACCACTCGCTGCCGTTTTTATCGACGCCGAGGATGCCGATATTGCCGATGTGATGATGACCGCAGGCGTTGATGCAGCCGGAGATGTTCAGGCTGATGTCCCCCAGGTCGTGGAGGTAATCCAGGTTGTCAAAGCGCTGCTGGATGGCCTGGGCGATGGGGATCGACTTGGCGTTGGCCAGGGCGCAGAAGTCGCCGCCGGGGCAAGCGATGATGTCGGTCAGTAAACCGACGTTGGCGCTGCCCAGGCCCTGTTCGCAAGCCTGCTGCCACAAGGCGAACAGCCTCGACTTGGGCACGTCGGGCAAGACGATGTTCTGCTCATGGGCGATGCGGATTTCGCCAAAACCGAACTGCTCGGACCAGTCGGCCACCGCGTCCATCTGCTCGGCGCTGACGTCCCCCGGTGGCGCGCTGATGCCGGGCTTGGTGGACAGCACCACGCTGACGTAGCCCGGCACCTTGTGCGACTGCACGTTGCGCGCCACCCAGCGGGCAAAGTCCGGGTGCTCAGCCAGGCGGCTGCCGTACTCCAGGTCAGTGTCGGACAGGCGTTGGTAGACCGGCATCACAAAGGCATCGGCCACGCGCCGGTACTCGTCGTCGGTGAGCTGGGCCGGGCCGTCCTTGAGGTGCTGCCACTCCTCCTCCACTTCCGCGGCAAAGGCCTCGATGCCCAGGGCCTTGACCAGGATCTTGATCCGCGCCTTGTACTTGTTGTCGCGCCGGCCGTGCCGGTTGTAGACCCGCAACACCGCCTCGACGTAGGACAGCAAGTGCTGCCAGGGCAAGCCTTCACGGATCTGCAAACCGAGGATCGGCGTGCGCCCCAGGCCGCCGCCGACCATCATCCGCAGCAGCATCTGGCCCTCGGCGTCGCGGTAAAGATAGAGGCCGATGTCGTGCATCATGATCGCCGCCCGGTCCTGCTCGGCGGAGCAGATGGCGATCTTGAATTTGCGCGGCAGGAAGAGAAATTCCGGGTTGATGGTCGACCACTGGCGCAGGATCTCGGCCAGGGGGCGCGGGTCCAGCAACTCATCGGCGGCGACCCCGGCGAAGGCTTCAGTGGTGATGTTGCGCACGCAGTTGCCGGAGGTCTGGATGGCGTGCATCTGCACCTGGGCCAGGCGCTCGAGGATGTCCGGCACCTGGTCCAGTTCGATCCAGTTGAACTGCAGGTTCTGCCGGGTGGTGAAGTGCCCGTAACCACGGTCGTAGTCCCGGGCGATGCCGGCCAGGGTGCGCATCTGCGTGGCGCTCAGGGTGCCGTAGGGGATCGCCACCCGCAGCATGTAGGCATGCTTTTGCATGTACAGGCCGTTCTGCAGGCGCAGCGGCAAGAACTCTTCCTCACTCAGTTGCCCCGCCTGGAAGCGTTCGACCTGATCGCGAAACTGCGCCACCCGTTCAAAGACCAGGGCGCGGTCATAGTCGTCGTATTGATACATGGGCCTACCTCATCAGTGCTGATCGTGCTCTGCGGCGCGTTGTACGAGGGGGCGACTATGCACCTGCGGCTCAGGTGGTTACAGATTCAGGTAAAGACGAAAAAACCATATCAGACACTGCCCCACAGCTGTGAACAGGCCACGGATCTGATCCGCATTAATGCCGTTTTTCTGAGCCTGTTTTGTTTTTGCCCGGCTTTCTACAGTGCGCCTCGTGCCAGACCGGGTGGCCTGGCAAGACTTCGCAACCGTGGAAGCATTGACCATGAACACAGCAACAATCGGACAGGCCTACAACTACAAGGTGGTGCGCCAATTCGTCGTGGCCACCGTGGTCTGGGGCGTGATCGGCATGGCCATGGGCGTATGGATCGCCTCGCAACTGGTGTGGCCCGAGATGAACCTGGACCTGCCCTGGACCACCTTCGGCCGCTTGCGCCCGCTGCACACCAGCCTGGTGATTTTCGGCTTTGCCGGCAGCGCCCAGTTCGCCGCCAGCTACTACGCGGTGCAGCGCACCTGCCAGGTTCGGCTGTACAGCGACACCCTGGCGGCCTTCACCTTCTGGGGCTGGCAGTCGGTGATCGTGATCATGCTGGTCAGCCTGCCCCTGGGCTACACCACCACCAAGGAATACGCCGAGATCGAATTCACCGGCGCGGTGTGGATGGCCGTGGTCTGGGTGGCCTACGCCGTGGTGTTTTTCACCACCGTGGTGCAGCGCAAGACCAAGCACATCTACGTCGGCAACTGGTTCTTCGGCGCCTTTATCCTGGTGATCGCCATGCTGCACGTGGTCAATCACCTGTCGATCCCGGTGGATTGGTTCAAGTCCTACCCGGTGTATTCCGGGGCCACCGACGCCATGGTGCAGTGGTGGTACGGGCACAACGCGGTGGGCTTTTTTCTCACCACCGGCTTCCTCGGCATGATGTATTACTTCGTGCCCAAGCAGGTCGGGCGCCCGGTGTATTCCTATCGGCTGTCCATCGTGCACTTCTGGGCGCTGATTACTCTGTACATCTGGGCCGGCCCGCACCATTTGCACTACACCGCGCTGCCGGACTGGGCCCAGTCCCTGGGCATGGCCATGTCACTGATCCTGCTGGCGCCGAGTTGGGGCGGGATGATCAACGGCATGATGACCCTCTCCGGCGCGTGGCATAAATTGCGCACCGACCCGATCCTGCGCTTTCTGGTGCTGTCCCTGGCCTTCTATGGCATGTCGACCTTCGAGGGGCCGATGATGGCGATCAAGACGGTCAACGCCCTCTCCCACTACACCGACTGGACCATCGGCCACGTGCACGCGGGTGCCCTGGGCTGGGTGGCGATGATCACCTTTGGCGCCACCTACCACATGATCCCCAAAGTCTTCGGCCGCGCGCAGATGCACAGCACCGCGCTGATCAACCTGCACTTCTGGCTGGCAACCATCGGCACCGTGCTCTACATTGCCTCGATGTGGGTCAACGGCATCACCCAGGGCCTGATGTGGCGCGCGATCAACGACGACGGCACCCTCACCTACTCCTTTGTCGAAGCCTTGCAGGCCAGCCACCCGGGGTTTGTGGTGCGCTTTACCGGCGGCGTGTTCTTCCTCGGCGGCATGCTGCTGATGGCCTACAACACCTGGCGCACCGTGCGCGTGGCCGACCCACGGCTGGCCGCCAGCGAAGCGCAGATCGCCTGAACCGACCCTGGAGGAACGAAGCACATGGACGCGTTACTCAACCTGCTGGGGGTGGCCAGCCTGTACCTGATCGTCGAGTACTGCCTGGCCCGGCACAGCCCGCAACACCTGGAAGAGGCCAGCCTGCTGCCCTTTGCCGACGACCCGGACGTGGCGCGCCGGGTCGAGTTGGCCACCGGGCGCAAGGTCCAGGCCGTGGCACCGCCTGCGCCCCGTCCGGGCTGGGGTGAGATCGAGGCCTGAGGCACAAGCGGGAACGCTGGGTGGCGCGGCAACCCTGGTCAGCCCGAGGCCCGTGCTTTAGCATGCCGCGCCCACCCCTGCTGAGTTCTGTGCCATGCGTACCTTGCTGACGGCGCTTGCCATCACCGGCCTGGCCCTGAGCCTCAACGGCTGTGCGTTGGCCTTTCTGCCCGGCTGCTACCTGCGCAGCAGCCCGACACTCGAACCCGCGCAACTGCCCCCGGTGCTCCAGGGGCAAGCGCTGGCCATTCGCTTGACGCTAACGGGGGGGCGGCCGACCGGCCTCTACGTCGACCCGAAGACGCCCTTGCCCCCTGGCCTGACGCTGACCTATCGGCCCGACGAAGGGGATGCCGAGCTCAGCGGCCGCCCGACCACAGCCGGCGACTATGCCTTTACGGTGTATGGCATGACGGCCGGCACCCAATGCACCGGGCAGGTTGCCGAGCGCCACTACCCACTGCGTGTGTTGGCGCCCGACTGAGAACGCCAGCCCGGGCTAGCTGCGTTCGCGGGGGATCAGGCTTTGCAGTTGCGAGGCCAGGAAATTGGCATCAAAGACAAAGGTGTCCGGCGGCTGCAGGCCGTTGGTCTTGCGCCATTGCCAGATGCCGGTGGCGTCGAACACCAGGGACACGCTGCCATAACGGGCGGCGGTCAGGCCCATCACCGCCAGTGCGATCTGGCCGTTGGTGCCCATCACTTCCGGGACGATTTCCACGGTTTTGCCGGCAATCTGGATGGTCAGCTTCTCGGTCTTGAAGATCGAGGCCTCCGGCGCCGAACCGACACTGCACGCCACATAAGGGTCGCGGCTGAACTCCAGCAGGCCGGGCATGCGCACCGGTGCCAGCCATTGTTCGATCAGCCCGAACAGCTCGCCGATGCGGGTGCCCCAGGCCTGGAACTGGGTATCGAATACTTGCTTCTTGTGGGCTTCGCTTTGCGCGTAGTGCCTGAGCATTTCGCCCAGTTGCTGTACATCGTCCATTGCGCGATTCCTCAACCTCGACCTTCAGATACTGCCGGTCGCAGGGGCCGATCATGGCAGATGCGCCCGCCCGGCGTTGGCTTAATACCGCAAACGGTACGGGCCCGGGGTCAGGGCGAGGACCTGGCGCACGGTCTGCACCCAAATTTCGACCATCCAAGCGCGGGCGTGATGCCAATGACGCGGCGAAAATCCCGCAGCAAGCGCACTCACAACTTGTATCGCGCCGCCATCTCTGAAATCGTCTGTCCCCTTGACCACAACGCCCAGCCCCATGAACCCGCACCTCGCCCAGCTTATTTCCGACTACCAAGCCGGCCTCCGCACGGCTGTCGAATGGATGCCGCCACCCGGAAGCCCATCATGAAGTTCACCTCAGCCGGTCACGTCATCGACCCACGAACCGTCAGCTATCGCAGCCTGGGCTTCGGCGAGGCACCGACAACCCCGGCAACGCCCTATGAGCTGTGCATCAACCACAGCGATCTGCCGCACAGCTTTCTGGAATGCGCCGACACCTTTACTGCCGAATGCAAAACCGACGATCAGGCCCAAGGCTTTATCGACATCCCGGAGCTTGCAGCGCTGAACTACCCAAGCTTCAGGGAACTCCTGAAACGCCACCCCGACCTGGCCGCACGCCTGGTCCAGGACTACCTGTATTTCGAGTTGTTCTTTTCCCTGTTCCCGAACGCCAGCGACCTTAAAGTGGTGATAAACAGCATCACCCACGTCGACTCCAAAGAAGGCGTCATCAGGCTGACAGGCGAGACATACGCGGCCAGAAAACCATGAAAACGCCCTGGTTTCAGGGCCACGGGACACGCCTGGATGAACCGCCTTCGGCCCCACCACAAACAGTCAACGACAGGAGCCACACCCCATGCGCACTATTGGCCTGATTGGCGGCATGAGCTGGGAATCCAGCGCCGAATACTATCGATTGATCAACCAGCAGGTGCGCGACCGCCTGGGACCGCTGCGTTCGGCGCAGTTGCTGATGTACAGCGTCGACTTTGGGCCGGTCGAACAGGCCCAGCACGCTGGGCGCTGGGACGACGCGGCGCAGATCCTGGTGGACGCCGCGCAGCGCCTCCAGGCCGGGGGCGCCGAGTGCATCGTGCTCTGCACCAACACCATGCACCGCGTGGCCGAGCACATACAGGCGGCCGTCAGCCTGCCCTTCCTGCACATCGCCGACCCGGCCGGCCAGGCCGCACTGGACCTGCAACTGACCACCGTCGGCCTGCTGGGCACCGCCTTCACCATGGAGCAGGACTTCCTCAAACAGCGCCTGGCCGCCCAAGGCCTCAAGGTCCTGGTGCCCGAGCCGGAAGAGCGCCAAGCCGTGCACCGAATCATCTACGACGAACTGTGCGTGGGCGTCATCAACCCCGACTCACGCCAGCGCTACCAAGAGGTGATCGCCGCCCTGCAAGCCCGCGGCGCCCAGGCCGTGATACTCGGCTGCACCGAAATCAGCCTGCTGGTCAAACCCGAACACAGCCCCCTGCCCCTGCTCGACACCACCGAACTGCACGCCCGCGCGGCGGTGGCGTTTGCCTTGGGAGAGTGAGCGGTTGCGGGGTGACGGGGGCGGAACGCGGAACGCCCCCGGCGGCATTCCCACGGGGAACCTAGCCACCAGAAACGTCGTTGCAGCCTCGCGCGCAAAACGGCGTGCGTGTTCACAGTTCAAACGAATAATCCAGATACCTGGGATCGCGCTTGGCGATACCTGATAACGCAGGAAGCGATTGGCGCACGCTGGCCCGGCGTCGCTAAGGTTGACCCCGCGTAGCGCTGAAGCGCCAACGACGGACATAACAACAAAAAAGGTACCAACAGATGAGTGCATCCAACCTCGACACCCCCATCAGCCTGGGCACAAAGGGCAAGCGCGTAGCCGTTATCGGCGCCGGCCCCGGCGGCCTCGCAGCGGGCGTGGCCCTGCATAAAGCCGGCTTTGACGTGAAGGTGTTCGAACGCCACCCCGAACTGCGCCCATTGGGCGGCGCCATCATTCTCAACGCCACGGGCATCGTCATCCTGCGCAACCTGGGCGTGCAGGTGGACGACATCTTCGCCGCCGGCCTGCCCGAGTTTCGGCGTTATGACGGCCGGGTTCGCGTCAACTTCGACATCGATATGGAGCTGATGCAACAGGCCGGCGTCAGCGGCTGGCAGTCGGGCATGATGCGCTCGGAACTCTATGAACGCCTGCTGGCGGCGGCGCCGGCCGACATGGTTGTGGCCAACCACGAGTTCAGCCATTACAGCGAACATGAGGCCGGCGTCAGGCTGCACTTCACCCAGGGCCAGAGCTACGAAGCAGACCTGGTGATTGGCGCCGACGGCCTAGAGTCAAAGGTCCGCGAACAACTGTGGGGCCCCTCGGCACTCAAACACCTGGGCATCGCCGTGTGGCTGGGCTGGTGCGAACTGCAAGGGCCCGAACGCAAGAAAATCGTCATCCAGCACAACCACGCCTACCAAATGGGCTACGCCCCCCTTCGCTACAAAGGCAAAGACTGCTTTGAATGGTGGTTCGTCGAAAAATGCACCGAACACCAAGCCGAATCCGCCGACCCGGCCCGCTACGTGCGCGAACGCATCAGCGACTTCGCCTACCCCGTGCCACAGATCCTGGAAGCCACCGACACCTCCCACAACCTGTTCCGCTGGGTGGTGAAATACCGCAAGCCGCTCAAACAATGGTCCAAAGGCCGCGTCAGCATCCTGGGCGACGCCGCCCACCCCACCTCGCCCTACGCCGCCTACGGCGCCGGCATGGCCATTGAAGACGCCCACTTCCTGGCCAGCTACCTCAAAGGCCGCGACCTCAGCGACCCCAACGCGCTGCAGGCCGGGCTGCAACGCTACGACGACCAACGAGTCGACTACACCAACCAGACCACCGCCTTCGCCCGCTTCCTCGGCCGCCTGTACCACGGCGTCCCCGCCCCCTTTAACCACCTGCGCGACCTGTTTCTCGACCACTCAGGCCTGCCGGCAAAAATGATCAGCAAAGGCGTGACCCGCGAAGCGCAGGCGTTGTTAAGGGCGGTGCTGAGTTCGGGGGATTGAGTAATGAAGCGAGGAAAACGGAGAGAACGTCCATAACGGACGTTGGCTGACATTTAATCCAGGGCGAGGCTTATGCCCGCCCTCGATTAGACACAGTGAAGGGCTGCGAGCCTTACTGAACGTTGTTGAATCGCACCGGCTCTGGCCCAGTGTTTACCTTTTTGATAACCACTGTTCCCGCAAGCTTGTCATGCCAGCCTTGCTTGCGTTTATCAAAGGCCACCCAGAACAGCCCCAGAAACAGAGGAACGATAGAGACAAAGTACGCGAAGTAACGGCCTACCAATTGCGCAGTACTGGCGGGCTCCCCGGTTGTGGCATCGACTATTTTTGCCGAGATTGCCATCTTCCCTGGCGTAGCTTGTTTAAAAATCCAGAAAAGTATCACTGCAATAGCGGGTAAAACCCACGAGATCAAGAAGTCACCCGGACCTGCGACGATACCCAGGTCTTCCGAGGTGAAGTAAGACCAACCGTATATCGATACAAGAAGAGGCGTTGTTATCAGCATCATTAGGATCGTATCGATAATTGAAGCGCCCGTTCTTGCCCAAAAGCCCGCGTATTCCAGTCCTTGATTTTGCATTTTTAGTGCTTCCTTGTTGGTGATGATGCTTGACGATTAAGCCAAGGGACCACGCCCATGGCCTCTCCTTTAGCGCCCTGTACGGCCGCAGTGTGTGAGAGAGGTTTATGGTGTGGAAAAACCCGAACCCTGCTGGCCGCGCCCCTGAAACTAACCATCAGTTTTTTGTTGGCCGACCCTGTATCGGCCGCTCCAATCAACTCCTTACACGCTTGCGCCATTGAGGCAAGAATGCGGGCCGCCAAGATACGCTGAGTGAGCCGCAGTCTGTAGCCCTGAATGGCAGGTTTTTGCCTCTCGCCCCACACGTTTAGGCCGAACACGGCGCAGTAGCGCTGGCCCGTTCTCAGGCCTCCAGACCTCATAAAACAATCCTACAAAACTTACAGATTCGTCCGGCTATCCGCCCAAAACCTCAACCGCTAAGGTCTCCACTCGGCCACCCGGCGATCAGGTTTGGCGACCTGAAATTAACCAACAACCCGTCACGCGTTCATCGTCCAGCCCCTGCTAACGACAGCCCTAACAACGTGACAACCCAGGACGACCGCCAAGGTCAGCCTGCCCAATTTTGGTTAATACGGAGCCTCACCATGACCCAGCGATACATCCCCCTCACCGGCATCGACTGTCTGATCCCCTGCCTATTCATCGACCAGACCGCACCACTGGACGTCCTTCACGCCAATGGAACAGCCCGCCTACAGGCCGTCACCCAACTGCTGGAAACCTTGTCCCGCGGCGAACTGAAAAACGCCGACGATACGAACCTTCGACATATCGCCAACGTCACCTCGATCCTCCTGCGGGATAGTTGCGACCTGTTGGATGTGATGAGTTGGCGGTTGCAGGCTTGAGTGTTGCGCTCCGCGCCAGAGATGGCGCGGAGTTTTTGAGTGTCTTCTTGATAACTCAACGTCAGCCATTTATGAGCGAAGAAAGAGGCTTACAAATGACTGCATTCGGTCAGAAGCGGACGGTCAACCTAGGTGACCGCCCTAACAGATGGGCCTATGATCTACCCACCAAACGATCGCCACTTCAGGCCTATGATTCTTAAATCATCACCTGTTTGAACTGAGCACGACATGATGATAAATGATTCAGATTTGGCCGAACTGATTCCTTCCGCGCTAACAGGTGTAACGGTTGGGATCGGCTCGCAGACCCTGCTTTTTGGTGATACGGCTAGCGTGTTGATTCAGTGCCCATTCGTTTGTGACATCAATAGGGTTTGCAAGTGGGGACATGGTGAAGACCCTGCCACCAGCCCTTTACTTTTCGACTTTCTAAACCTCGATGTAGTAGCTTTTTCAATTGATGATTCTGGGGTTTTCACCATCACCTTCAGTACGAAAATGATCTTGAAAATCTTCCCGGAAAAAAATGGGTTTGAGTCTTATGTCGTGAATACGCGGCGCGATATATTTCCAATCTCGGTGTGGTAGCCGGAAGAACGCGATGTCTATACGGCGTGAATCGCCCCGGCCTTAGTTCTGACTCTGATTGGCCGTCCGGTGTTGATTTCTGCTTGGCGCCAACGCCAGCTAGAGGGTCGGTTAGCGACAGCCCGAGTTCGACCGTCGCTATACATCGTCAAACCTTTGTCTGTTCCACCATCGCCAAAGCATCATCAACCTCAATCCCTAGATATCTCTCAACCGTAGCGGGGGGTTCTACCCGACCAGTTTTCCTTTGCTCCAGGGCTGACGGCTGCGGGTAGCGATGATGTTCATCACATGTCCTGCACGCGTGGAAGGACAAGGATGACTAACCAGAGCAGCGGTCGCTAACTGGCCAAGAGCAGTCATTCAAATCATCGCTTTCAAACCACGCCAGCACGCAGCCCCAATATCAAGCCCTTCGCAAAGACTGCTATCGTTGCACTTTTTACTGGAGGCGATAAGCATGGGACCAGTGACACGCTCAAAAGCGTCTCTTCGTATCAGCGGTTCGGATCTTGCTGCCGGAGAGATAACCAAGCTTTTGGGGTGCGAGCCCACGTTCGCGAGAACCAAGGGACTACCCGTCAAACCAGGCTCAAACACTCTTTTCCCTACCGGGGGATGGAGCCTTCAAGCTAATGAGTCGAGCCCTGAAGACCTGAACGGACAAATCATGGAATTGCTAGACAAGCTCACTCAGGACCTTGAGGTCTGGGCTTCGATAGGCAGCCGATTCCACGTTGATCTGTTTTGCGGACTTTTCATGGAACAAGGCAATCAAGGCGCATCTTTATCCGTGGAGAGTCTCAGCGCCCTGTCTTGCAGGGGGATAGAGCTGAGTCTGAATATCTACGCGCCGTAAAGCGCTACAACAGGATGCTGAGGTCCGCTCTGGGTCGGTTGCTGCCCTTCACGACGGGCAGCAACCGGCCAAAAGCGTCCAATGGTAATGGACAGTTAAAAGGCCATTGGAGCAGGCGAAGCTTACCCATCGCTTATTAGTAACTCTAGGATGTTCGTTCAATCCAACAGGGCCGCTGCTCCATCGACAAGAGACGCCATCACACTCGGCTTTTCACTTATTTCGCAAGGAGCTAAGTTTTTTCAACGACCATCGTCTGACGCCTTCAGAAAATGTAGGACGAGGAGGCCAGACAGTGATTCTTTCGAAATCTATTTCTAAAGCGTCGCCGACAAAGCGCCCTCTAAAGGTGCGGACATCAGTGTAGACCGTATCACCCGTTCTACTTAGGAACGGGGTTCGCGAAATCGCGTTTAAGTCGTTTTCAGTTCGTGTGTATGGCACCGGGCTGCCAACATCGAGACCGGCGCCTTTCATGTAGGAGTCAAATTTTTTGAGTACATCATCCGGTTTTTCTACGGTGCGCCAATAGATGAAATGGCCGTCGTCAGTAAATACCAAATAGACGTGCCAAGGGGCGGTGGCTGGTCTCTCTCCTTCGGAATACCACACTTGCTCGCGCACATTAGGACTGACGCTTGTTGTGCAACCAGAGAGGAGCATTAGGCAAAACGTAGCAATCAATAAGCGAATCATATTTCCTTCCTTGAGTTAACTATCCAACTCGAAGCGTCGCACGCAGGCTGGCTCTAATAATTTTTAACTACTTCTACCCTGCCGATCCGTAAAAGTGGTTCAGTACTCTTAACTCAAGCGCTGCCGCGAAAACGCAGAGCGCCAAAAGCCAAGACTGAAGACTCGCTTACGGTCGAGTCACCCCAACAGACCAGCGCTTACAAAATCGAGTTCAAGATCATCCCGAAGGATATATGGAACGCCTGGAAGCCGCGAGGGCACTGACCTTAGCCACAATTAAGCGTTACACGTGGCAATCGATGCAGCTGCATTCGAGGTCCGTCAAGCGATGTCGCTTTGAACCTTTCATCTATTGGAGTATGGGGAATTGATCTTCATTCCTCCGTGCATTTTTTTTACACCCGGCTCCATGTCCGCCGGGCACGCGCCCTGAAAGCTGCCATTAATCACTGTGTGTTGTCTTTCAATTTTTCCATTTAGCTCAAACGACGTATCGGCCGTCAGTACATAAGATTTCTCAAGGTCGCCTTTGAAAGATCCGGCCATAATCGCTTCAGGGCAGCGTGATTTGAAATTATAGCTATCGACGTTACCGCTTTTAGATTCGATTTTGCACTCCTGTTCGAAGTCACTCCACAGGTCGTCATCTATAAGCCTGTCTTTCTCATGGTCGACGCATATGTCCCATGAAAACGGCGAGGTGGACGGAGTAACCTTCCACAAACCTGAAGCGCGTTGCAGACGCAGCGATGGTTCAGCGGCTGACGCCAACGATGTTACTGAGAGAGCAATTGCAGTCGACAACAATATGCCGAAGTACTTCATCACGTATCCTATTTGTAGATGATCACGTTGAGCAGGATACTTGAAAAACAAGTGCTCCTGGCTTGGCAAGAGTCATTGATTCACAGCTGCGCGCCGAAACTGCCCACGGCATGGTCAGCGTTACTCGCGTAGCCCGCACTACTCAATGTGCCCCAACGCATGCTCAATGAATTATCTCCATCACCGACGCCGGCGACCAAGGATTGATTGCGCTGCGGGCGTGCCAAGCGTACGTCAGAGTTTTGGCCCCCTGAGCACTTTAAGTTCCATCAGCAACCGTTGATTCTCCCTGAACAGGTGGTCGCGCTGTTCGGTAACAAGGTCGATGGGGCGAAAACTCACATTTTCGGACGCCTCATAGCCATGGATGATATGTGTCCAAGGGCTTCCCGCAGTTCTGCCTCTGCGGCGGCCTTCTCAGTAGCGAGCAGGTCGTTCATCTGAACAAGGCCAGTAACATTGGCTCTCGTTGTACGCAACTTCGCCCCAGCCTGGATGAGTTCGTCCTCAAGCAGGGCGCACTGGTGTTGGTACATTTCCAGGGACGTAGGGCATCCGAACTACTCGCAGGTGTCTTGATCGATTGGCATGGTATGGAAACTCTAAAGCTATATGTGCATACAGCAATCGACGTTTGAGCGTGATGCGATCTGAGGCGACGAGCAGCACGCTATTTCCGATGATGGTGAATCGCCCCAGACTTTGTAGACACTCGCTGACCGCTTTTGGCCGAAAGCGATCGTTCATGAGCTGCAGCTACCGACCAAAAGCAGCGCCCCGAGCTCGAAGAAATCCGGAACGACTCAAACAGTGGAAATCCCCCCACCACCCCAAAAACTCAACCACCAAATAAAAATATTGTTATAAAAACAGAGAAATAAACTCCTCAAAATCATTTGAAATCTTGCGCCAGTAATCATCATCCCACCAGATAACGGACGCGCCGCCTTATCATTCCTGAAGTCAAAGCAAAACTGACTTCCATCGGCAGCCATGCCAAAGCACACAATCTTTGTGAAGTCGGTAATGTCGGCAATTGCTCCCGGATGACTACTTTCAATCGCGGAATCACCGTAGCACCCATCGAGTGCAAAGTACTCGTTGAGCTGTTTTGTTTTGGCGGCCAGCTCAAACTCATCAATATAAATCTGAGCCAATTCAGTTTCTAAAAAGTTGCCGAAGGCGTCGTGCTCGCCTGCAAGCCTTAAGTTGCAAAACCCACCTGAGGCCTGATGCTTTGATGCGAGGGCGGTGTACGCCTCGGGGAGTTGCAGATTGTTAACGTTCACGACCGCACCCTCTGTGTCATGTCTTATCCCTGACTCGCTTGCCAATGGCGTCCATCGGCCCATGGCAGACGTTGCCTTTTCTAGAGCCAACGCCTGACCTGGCTGCAGTATTGCGTGAACTCACTCCCGAAAAGGCTGGCGAGGGCCCGCTCTTCCGGGCCGATCTGGAAGAGGTTCATGTAGATCACGAAGCCCAGCACGCCCAGGAGGGCTGGCGGCCAGGCGAGAAAGATTGACCAGGCGATCAGGGCCGTGGCGAAGCCTAAGTACATGGGGTTGCGTGTATATCTGTAGACGCCCGAGCTGACCAGAGCCGAGGCCGTTTCCGGCTTCAGCGGGTTGACCGTGGTACGTGCGTGGCGGAAGGAAAGCACGCCGGCCAGGCAAATAGCTACGCCCGCTAGCAACACCCCCAGCGCCAGGCCAATGCGCCACTCGATGGTCAGCTCCAAGGTGCCCGGCAAGTGTCGAGCAGCGAACCACGCCAACAGGCCGAACAGGATAGCAACCAGCGGCGGAGGGATGCGGTTGTCCATGATGAATTCCTAGTAGGGACGAACGGGCTACTAGCGTGAGGGTTATAGCCCCTTCAGGGTCAAGCACCCTGAGCACGATGGAGACTGCGGAGGCAGGTGGCCCGTATCAGCGAAATCAAAGCGGTGATCGCCCGTTACGACTATCAGTGAATCACCCCGGATCTATCAGAACGTGAGCGGCGGCTACGGGCGGTAATCCGCCTCTTATCCATCCCCCTCAAACAAACGCCCCCTGCACAAACGCCTCCAACGCCCCCTCCTCCAATATCTCAATCGAAAAGTGCCCAAAGCGCTTCGGCAGCCAGATAATCCGCCCGCCGGACGGGGATTGCAGGCTGTCACGCGCCAATGGCTTGCCGTTTTCATCCTCGGGCTGCACCCCGGCGGCGATCAGTTCGTCGTAAGCCACTTCGATATCCGGCGTCGAATAGCAATGGCGGTAGATCATGCCCTCGCCCGAGGCGTCCAGCAGGTCTTTCAGGTTGCCGGCCAGGGGCTGTACCAGCATGAAGCGCTCTTGGCCGATCAGGGCGATGGCGTAACGCACGTGCAGGCCGCCGCGCTCCCAGACCAGGGTTTGGGAGATTCGGGCTTGGAGGATGTGCGCGTAGTAGGCGCAGGCTTCTTCGAGGTTGTTGACCAGTACATCGACGTGGCTGAACTTCAGGTCCATTGAGGCTCTCCTGCCAAACGGGCGTCGCGGCTTGGGGTCGGTGGGTCAGCTCTGCGTGGAGGTGCTTGGGTCCACGCTGGCTTCAGCTTCGAGTTTCAGTCGGTCGGCTTTGCTGATGTACTTGGGCTTGCTTTTGGGGGCCAGTTTGGCGCTGGCTTTTTTGGCGTTGGCTTTCAATATCTGATTGAGTTTTTTACGGCGGTTCATGGTGCGGTACTCGGCATTTTTTAATGCGCGGATGATATCAGCTAACAATATTCAACCCGATGCCTTTGATAGGCCGTTGGGCTATCTCTGTGCATACTCTGCGTCCCACGGGGCATCTAGTCGCTTGATGATGCCGCACAACGCAAACATCAGGCATCGAGCCCATGCACCTCCCCCCTCTTCTTCCTGCGCACAAACTGGATACTGACGCCGCCTCGAAGCTCGTGGCCCTTGGATTTCCAGCGGTCGAGCCGGTGTTGCCAGCGCTGCTGGAGTGGCTGCAAGACATCAACTGGCCGGTCGCGCGGGTTATTCAGCCATTCCTAGCGGGCATCGGAGCCCCGCTGGCGACGCCTATCCGCACCGTCTTCGCCTCGGGCGACAGCCTGTGGAAGTACTGGGTCATTCAAGGCGTGGTCGGCGAATGCCCGGCGCTGGCACGTGCCCTGGAGCCGGAGCTTGAGCGCCTGGCGTATGAGCCGACACCTGAGGACCGAGAAGAAGGCGTTCAGGAGCTCGCAGCACAGGTGCTCAAGAAGGTTCGCAGCCACAACCCCGGCGCCTAAGCCTTCTATCGAGGGGCGGTCGTCTGCCCTGCAAAGCCCCTACCCCGGCGCCCCTCCAGGCCCGGCCGGCGCTCCGTGCCGAAAACCACAACACTTCGCCGGCAAAAAACCGGATAATGCCGACCAATTTTTTGCCTCGTCACGTCGGTACCCCCATGGAAATCAAAGTCAATTTTCTCGATAACCTTCGACTTGAAGCCAAGTTCGACGACTTCACGGTGGTGGCCGACCAACCTATCCGCTACAAGGGCGACGGCTCGGCGCCGGGGCCGTTCGACTATTTCCTGGCGTCTTCGGCCTTGTGCGCGGCGTACTTCGTCAAGTTGTACTGCCAGACCCGCAACATCCCCACCGACAATATTCGCCTGTCGCAAAACAACATTGTCGATCCGGAAAACCGCTACAACCAGATCTTCAAGATCCAGGTGGAGTTGCCGGCGGACATCTCCGCCAAGGACCGCCAGGGCATCTTGCGCTCCATCGACCGTTGCACCGTAAAGAAGGTGGTGCAGACCGGCCCTGAGTTCGTGATCGAGGAAGTGGAAAACCTCGACTCCGATGCCCAGGCGCTGCTGATGCCGCAATCGACCTCCAGCGAAGGCACCTACATTGCCGGCAAGGACCTGCCCCTGGAGCAGACCATCGCCAACATGTCGGGGATTCTCGCCGGCCTGGGGATGAAGATCGAGATCGCCTCGTGGCGCAATATCGTGCCCAACGTCTGGTCGCTGCACATCCGCGACGCGCAGTCGCCGATGTGTTTCACCAACGGCAAGGGCGCGACCAAGGAAGGCGCCCTGGCCTCGGCGCTGGGCGAGTTTATCGAGCGCCTCAACTGCAACTTCTTCTACAACGACCAGTTCTGGGGCGAAGAGATCGCCAACGCGGCATTTGTGCATTACCCGGACGAGCGCTGGTTCAAGCCGGGCCGCAAGGATGCGCTGCCCAAGGAACTGCTCGACGAGTACTGCCTGGGCATCTACAACCCCGATGGCGAGCTGCTGGGTTCCCACCTGTACGACACCAACTCGGGCAATATCGAGCGCGGTATCTGCTCCCTGCCCTATGTGCGCCAGTCGGACGGCGAGGTGGTGTATTTCCCCTCCAACCTGATCGAGAACCTGTTCCTCAGCAACGGCATGAGCGCCGGCAACACCTTGGCCGAAGCCCAGGTGCAGTGCCTGTCGGAAATCTTCGAGCGTGCGGTCAAGCGCGAGATTCTCGAAGGCGAGCTGGCCCTGCCGGACGTGCCCCAAGAGGTGCTGGCCAAGTACCCGAGCATTCTCGCGGGCATCCAGGGCCTGGAAGAACAAGGCTTCCCGGTGCTGGTCAAGGATGCATCCCTGGGCGGTGAATTCCCGGTGATGTGCGTGACCCTGATGAACCCGCGCACTGGCGGTGTGTTCGCCTCGTTCGGCGCGCACCCCAGCCTGGAAGTGGCGCTGGAGCGCAGCCTCACCGAACTGCTCCAGGGCCGCAGCTTCGAGGGCCTCAACGACCTGCCGCAGCCGACCTTCGAAAGCCAGGCGCTGATGGAGCCGAACAACTTTGTCGAGCACTTCATCGACTCCAGCGGCGTGGTGTCGTGGCGCTTCTTCAGTGCCAAGGCGGACTTCGAATTCGTCGAATGGGACTTCACCAGCCAGAGCGGCTTCAGCGAAAGGGAAAAAGCCAGCGCCGAGGAAGCCGCCACCCTGTTCGGCATCCTCGAAGGCTTGGGCAAGGAAGTCTACATGGCGGTGTACGAGCACCTGGGCGCTACAGCCTGCCGCATCCTGGTGCCGGACTACTCGGAAATCTACCCGGTGGACGACCTGATCTGGGACAACACCAATAAAGCGCTGTTTTTCCGCGACGACATCCTCAACCTGCACAGCCTCGACGAAGACGGCCTGCGGTCACTGGTGCAGCGCCTGGAAGAAAGCGAGCTGGACGAATACACCGACATCACCACCCTGATCGGCATCGAGTTCGACGACAACACGCCCTGGGGCCAGTTGACGGTCCTTGAGCTGAAGCTGCTGATCCACGTCGCCCTGGGACAGTTCGACCCGGCCAAGGAACTGGTGGAAATGTTCCTGCAATACAACGACAACACCGTCGAACGCGGCCTGTTCTACCAGGCCATGAACGCGGTGCTGGAAGTGGAGCTGGACAGCGATCTGGACCTGGCGCACTACGAGGTCAACTTCCGCCGCATGTTCGGCAATGAGCGGATGGACGCGGTGATCGGTTCGGTAAACGGCAGCGTGCGCTTCTACGGCCTGACCCCGACCAGCCTGCAACTGGAAGGCCTGGACCGTCACCAGCGGCTGATCGACAGCTATAAAAAGCTGCACACCGCACGGGCCAAGTGGACCACAGCAGCCCGCTGATACACCGTGCGGCTACGCTGAGCCCGCCAATAGGCGGGCTATCTTCTTGCGCAAGGCGCCATGCTCTTCCTCGACGTAGGGCGGCGCGTTTTTCCAGTCGTAGAACCATACCGGCATCGTGCGTTTCCCTTCCGGCTCCGAGGCGTAGCGCGCAAAGATATGGCAATGCAACTCCGGCTCGGAATTGCCGAGAATTTCGTAGTTCATGCGCAAGGCCCCAGTGGCCTGTAGCACGGCATCGCCGATGCGTGCCATGTCCAGCAGGTAAGTGGCTCGGGCTTCGGCGTCCAGATCATTGAGGCTGGCCACCACTGGGTCGGGCAACAACAGGCAGTAGCCCGGCAGAAATTGCACATCGCCCATGACCGCCCAACCCGAGGCCATGCGGCAAATCACTTTATCGTTGGCACCCTGGCGGGCCAGCGCTACACGTTGCGAAATCAATGGCATGTCATCGTCCTTAACGAGGGCAGGTCCGGCACAGACGCCAGACCAGTCAGACGCGGCTACCCGCAGGCCAGGGCTTCACATCTTCCCTGTCCGGCGGCCCATACAGTTCTTGTTCCCACGCTTGGAACTCGGGCAGCGCGCTGTACCCAGGGTCACAATATTGCCGAATGTATTGCGCCGCCCTGTGCTCCGCGTATTTGGCATTGACCGGTACGCCCTGCTCATCCATCTCCAGCACATTGGCAAAGATCGCGTAGGCCATTTCCAACATGCTCGGCTCCTCCCCCAGGCAGCTTCGATAGTCGATGCCTTCCAGCAGCGGATAACCCACGCTGCCGTTGGCGATCCAAAAGCTGAATGTCCGCAGCGCTCCGGAAAACTCCGGGCTCAACGTCTTCGGGTACCGCATGGTGATCACCTCTCCTAAACCGTGGGCAGGCGCGGATTTTCAACGGGTGGGCCCTTGAAAGGCAAGCCGCAGTCCAGGAGCAAAGGCTGGCGCCCGCTGAATCGGCCACTCGGACAACCCCCATCGTGGAACCAAACCGCCTGGGTGTTTTCTCACCTAGCCCGAGCCGTCACAATGCGTCTCGCTCTCAACACCCTCCGTTGCCCCTGGCGACGCCACACCTGCGCAAGGATCGCCCGATGAGTTTCCTCGACAAACTGCTCAACGCCTTTAAAAAGCCCTCGCCAGCCACCGCCGAACCGAGCTTGCCGCCAACGGTGGCCAGCGAGCCTGAAACCTCCAGCCACAGCACCCAGCCCTTCGATTTGAGCCCGGCCGAACAGGCCAACCTGGCCGCCCGCGAAGCCAGTGGTGCCTGCCTCGACCGTCACTGGCAAGCCGTCGGCACCTGCGAGACGGACGTGCTGGGCTTTGCCATCAGCCCCAGTTTCATGGGTGGCCCCGACTGGCCCTCGACCCGCCAGGCCTATCGCATCGTGCGCCGCGACAACCGCATCCTTCTCGCCACCGAAGGCCTCAGCGATCCGTTCGACGGCGTCGAAGGCGACGACCTGGGCAACGGCTTCGAGATGGAGCTGTTTGTCGAAACCCCGGACATCCCCGCCCACGCCCAAGGCCCCCTGGGCGACATCAGTCCGTTTGCCCAGAGCTGGACGTTCGAGCTGCTCAAGCACGTGGCCAATACCGTGGCCGACGCCGGCGGCATCAACCACCAGTTGGAGAAATACACGGTGCTGTCCCTGGAACTGCCGGGTTTCAGCCAGTCCCACGCCATGAGCGAGCAACTGCCGGCGCAGTTTGTCAGCGCCGACGATTGCGCCGGGGTGCTGATCGGCGGCCCCGCACCGGATTTCCCCACCCGCCTGGAAGACATGCCCCTGTCCCCCGTGACCCTGGTGCCGGTGGTGCTGATTACCGCGTCGGAGCTGGATTACGTGCGCAGTGGCGGCGCCGCCGCGCGGCACGACTTGGTGGAACGCCTCAACGCCGCCGGCTTTGGCCACGTCAGCCTACTGCAACGGGCCAGCGTTGTCTGACCCCGGACGCACACCCGACTGCGGCCATGGAAAGGAACCCATCACGCTATGCAAGAACACGACGCCTACTTCGCTTTCCACCTGTTCGCCGCCCGCTTCGCGGATGACGCCGAGGCCGAACGCTTTGCCTTCGAACAGTGGGAACCGGCACCCGCGGCGGACGCCAGCGATGCCGAGTTCAGTGCCTGGGAAGTGCGCAACCCGAGCTGGCGCTTGAATCAGGAACTGGGCTTTTACATGGACTCGGACTTCGTCGAGCTCTGCACCTGCGTCGACTACCTCGACTCCCTGGTCCGCAGCGAGGCGCAAAAAGCCCTGCTGCGCTCCCGAGCCACAAAAGCGTTCAGCCACTTCATCCTGGTGGGCAGCCAGTCGATTTACGGTGACAAGCGCTCAGCGACCTCCGGCCCCAATCAGCGTCAGCCCGAGAACACCGCCACCCTGGATTATCTGGGGGAATTCAACGGATGAGCCCCCTGCGTAAAACCCTTGGCCTGCTGTTGCTCACAAGCCTGGTTGCCGGTTGCCAAAGCAGCCCGCCGCCTCCCGTGGCTCAGCCGGATGACCTGTCCAGCCTACGTTGCTGGGGCGTGCGCGAGCAGAAGTCCATCACCCGAGAACAGCTCGACTACATCCGAGCGCTCAGCAAAAACGGCGACCCGGTGTGCACCCTCATGCTCGGCGATCTCTATGAACGTGGCCATGGCGTGGCACAGGACACGGCCCAGGCCAAAGCGCTCTACCAGGCCGTGGCCGACCAGGACCCGTCCGCCTATTACCAGCTCGGTCGCATGGCCGATGACGGGGTCGGCGAACCGCCGGACTATTTCAAGGCCAGGGCGTTTTATCAGCGCGCTGCTGCCAAACCGGGCAACCCCCGCAGCGAGTTTCAGTTGGCCAGGCTTCTGGAGGATGGCAAAGGCGGCCCCCGGGATCTTCAGGGCGCCTTGGCGCTGTACCTGCGTGCCTTGAAGTACAGCGAAGATGAACCGTGGAAGGGCATTCAACGGCTGCGGGCCCAAAGCCTGGTGCTGAACAGCGAACAACAACAGCGCGTCAACGAAGTCTGGGTCAGCGGCACCCGGGCCACGCTGCGCAGAAAGATAGAAACCACGCAAAAAACCTTGTCCAAGACGCTCCAACCTGTGCCGCCCCTGAAACCGTTGAAGTTCCAGCTGGAATACATCCAGGATGCCGCGACGCCAAAACTCACACTGCTGGAGAGTTCGGGGAACAGCCCCGTCGACCAGGCGGTGCTGCAGGCCATGAGCACCTACCGTTTCAGCGGCGAGCCGATATTGCCAGCCGGCCAGAAGTCCTGGAAGGTGATTGCCAGCGTGGTCCTCGGTTCACAGTAAGGGGGTGTGGAGCGGCCTCCAGCCGCCCCGCTGCCGGGCCGTTACTGCTCATCTTCCGGACGCAACGGCGAGTGGCGCCATTCGAACCGGTTGATCAGCTGCCTGGAAAGGTCATCGAGTTTTGCATGATAGTTGTGCGCGTGGGGCACGGGCATTTCCGGCTGGCCATGGCTGAAGCCCAGGGCCCGCAGCTCGCGTGTGTAGGCATCAAGAGGGCCGTAGGCGTAAAGCAAGTCATGGCGGTCCCAGGCCACGGTGGCGTTCTCCTCGGGCGCATAGACCCACAGATCAAAGCGACTGTCGCTGGAGAGCAAGGGAGTGAACTCGTTGATGAAGGCTTCAAACTCCTGGCGCGTCAGCTCCGGGCTCTGATAACGACCGGCTTCCCCCTCTCCTCCGCGAGGCGTGTGGAGGATGTACAGCAGGATAAAGGGCTCGCTGAGGCAGCGAACCAGCCGGGTCACCACCTCCGGATCGGAGCCCGGCACAGCTGCAACAATGCGCTGGCCCTGGCCAATCGCGGCCACCTGAAAAATGGGCGGATGACTGTACGGCAGCCACTGGTTGTCGACGTTATGCTCAAGTCGGTGCATGGGAAACTGATCCTCCTGATCAATGAATGGTGTGGATTCCCATCACACTCGGTGAAGCTGCGGCGTCCTGGTCAAGGGCGCGGGCATCGGCAGCAGGCGGCATTTTCACTGAATATGATTTTATAAATCCACACTCCGCCCCACATTCGCGCGCACCCCCTCAACGCCACCCTTTGCCTGGAGCGCGGCAGCCCCTCTCCCCCGGCCATCCCAGCGTGACAATCACGGCGCAATACCGAAGAATCGGCGACCTCAATCACCACCCCCTACGCCCCCATGCCTGCCACGATAAAAACCCTACGCCCGCTGTTCTGGTCCGCCGAGCAAGGCATCGACTACAGCGCAACGCCATTGCTGTTGAACGACCTGCTACCGGCAGTGGGCCAAGCCACCTCGGCGTTCTTCGATAACCAGGAGCGCCTGGTGCCGGGCCAACCCCTGCAACTGATCTGGTGCCCGCCGGTTTCCGACCTTAACGGCTGGGATGAACAGCCGTCGGAAATCGGCCAGAGCCAGCTGTTGCAGGTCAACGTCATCGGCCCGGCACTGGCGCCCTCGCGGCCCATGCATCCGATCCATCAAGGGCTGCAGCAATACCCGCTTGAGGTGTTGGCCTGTGAGCCGTTATTGCCGGCCCTTCGGGCACAGCGTGAAGACCCGGGGGCCTGGCAGTTGCAAAGCGTCGGCACTGCGCACGGCTCGCACCTGAGCTGGGATAGATTGCGTGGCTGCAGGCGTGCCGAGGTGCAGGGGCTGACCTACCTGACGGGCAGTGGCGGCGGGGAAAGCATGATGGAGTTGATCCTTGAGGTGACGGACGACGCGGTGTTCGGGCTGTTGTCGGTGCACCTTGACCCGGGAGGCCACTTCCACGACCTGGGTCGGCGCAGACTGCTGGGCGATGAGCTGCGGGCTATCCGCCAGGCGTTGAAAACCGCCGCAACGCTGAAGGATTCCCAGCCCTGCTACCTGGCCATTTGAAGCGCTACAGGGGCGAAAACGTCGTCGAACTGACCCGCGGCTACCCTGCCCCGGACTAAACAGCTGTTTTCAAAGCTATTTTTTATTCGCAGGGGCTTCCCAGGCGGCGTAAAAATTGATAAATTTCCGCCCGTTCTTGCACAGGCCCTCCCCGGGCTGCAGCACACGCAAGTAACGTCGCAACAGCTACAGGGGCGTCGCCAAGCGGTAAGGCAGCAGGTTTTGATCCTGCCATGCGTTGGTTCGAATCCAGCCGCCCCTGCCATTTTTCTTATCTGCATTCCATTCAAAACCCGCCCACAGCCATAAACCGATGGCGGTTAAATGCACCTGGCCGCTGCCTACCCTCACTTGAAATTCGATCGGCAAGGCCTTGCCCTCTGCCCTGCTGCGTCCTGTCTAGAGGCATCGGGGGGGCTGGAAAGCGCTGGGGAAAAACCCGATAGTAGCGACCCGCGAGGGCCGGAGTTCTCGCGAAGGGTGTTTTTTTCATGGAGCGTGTTGATGTCTGATTCCCAACCTGCGGCTGCGACCTTCGAACCCATCCCGACCGACCGTCTGGCCCAGATGCACGGCTTGCGAGCAGCGCTCGGCGAACTGATTGCCAGCCTGTTTCCCGGGGCTGTACTCACCGGCACCGGAGCCGACTTCCCGCTGTTGCAGCAGATGGTCGATAGCCAGACCCTGGCCGCGACCGATGAACCGGCCTGGGAGGCCATGGGCATAGCACTGGGCGACGCCTTGGTCACCGAAGTGCCCGGGCTGGCCTGGATGCAGGTGAACGATGAGTTCGGCGTCGACCCAGTGCTGCGTTACCGGCAAACCAGCTTGCAGATTGGCGTGCTCACCCTGCTGCTGAAGCGGGCTGAACAGGGTGAAGAAATCGACATTCAACACATTGCCAACTGGCTCCAGAAATTCATTGAAACCAAGGCGGATGAGTATCAGTGATACGCCCTGGGACGCAGAGCGTCCCTTGTAGGAGCCGGCTTGCCGGCGATGGCGTCGGCAAGATCACATAGGAATTTGGGTGTTGGTGAACGCGCAATAAAAAAGCCCCGTATCTTGCGATACGGGGCTTTTTTTACGGCTCGCTCAGGCAGTTACAGCCCTGTCTGGCCGCTCATGGCCAGGTCCAACAGCTCACGGTTGGCCACCGCGTACATGGCGTAGTCCGTGCCTACCGCAGCACGGATTTCCACCATCATGGCGCGCCAGCGATCAGCCATGCTCGCGTTCTGTTCAAGCCACAGGGCCACGCGGGCTTCCATGTCTTCTGGCGCGTCGGCCATTTTCAGAACCGAGATGGTGATCGCTCGTTGCTGCCAGTCCACGTCGTCGCGGAAGGCTTCGCGGGCCTGGGCCTGCCAGTTGTTGCCCACCGGCAGATCGCTGATCTGCTGCAGGTACCACGGCAAGTCCAGGGCGCTGCCTACGGCGAAGTAGGCCTTGGCCACATCGGCCGCGCTCTGACCGGTCACGTCCGCCGCTTCGATGATCGGCAGCAAGGTGTACAGGTGCGTCGTGCCTGCAACCATGCGCGCCAGCAACTCCGGCACGCCGGCTTCGACGTACGCCTGGTAGCGGGTCTGCCAGCCTTCACGGGTCGGGCCTTCCAGCAGTTCGTCGAGCTTGAGGCCCAACGCCGCCAGGTGCGGACCGAAGTGCGCGACGTCGCGCGCTGCATCCTGCTCGTTGCGACGGCTGCGCAGGAACCAGCGCGTGGCGCGACGGCCCAGACGCATCAGTTCGTCCATCAGTTCCAGTTGAACCTGGGCCGACACCTGGTGATCCAGGGCTTCGATCTGACGGAACCAGTGCGGAAGGTGGAAGATGTCCCGCACGATCACGTACGCACCCGCCACGTTGGCCGGGCTCATCCCCGTGGACTCCTTCAAGCGCTGCACGAAGGTGATGCCCATGTGGTTGACCAGGTCGTTGGCGATCTGGGTGCTGACGATTTCGCGCTTCAGGCGGTGACGGCGCATGGCTTCGGCGAACTTGCTGACCAGGGTCGGCGGGAACGCGGTTTCCATGTCACGGGTCAGGTAGTCGTCATCCGGTACCAGGGACTTGAGCAGGGCTTCCTTGAGGTCGATCTTGCTGTACGAGATCAGCACCGACAGCTCCGGACGGGTCAGGCCCTTGCCGGTCGCGGCGCGCTCGACGAGCTGCTCCTCGGTCGGCAGGTACTCGATGGCGCGGTCCAGCTTGCCACGGCCTTCCAGGTCGCTCATCAGGCGCTTGTACTCGGCAGCACGCTCGTAGGCACGGCGCGCCGCCAGGGACAGGGCCTGGGTCTGCTTGTAGTTGTTGCCCAACACCAGGCCGCCGACTTCGTCGGTCATGCTCGCCAGCAGCTGGTTACGCTGCTTGTCGGTCATGTCACCTGCCTGCACCACTTCGTTGAGCAGGATCTTGATGTTCACTTCGTGGTCGGAGCAGTCCACGCCACCGGCGTTGTCGATGAAGTCGGTGTTGGAACCGCCGCCATTCAGGCCGAACTCCACACGACCCAGCTGGGTCATGCCGAGGTTGCCGCCCTCGCCCACCACCTTGCAGCGCAGCTCGTTACCGTTGACCCGCAGCGCGTCGTTGGCCTTGTCGCCCACGTCGGCATGGCTTTCGGTGCTGGCCTTGACGTAGGTCCCGATGCCGCCGTTCCACAACAGGTCCACCGGCGCCTTGAGCAAGGCGTTCAGCAGTTCGGTCGGGGTCAGCTTGTCGGCCGAGATGTCGAAGCGTTCTTTCATCTGTGGCGAGATGGCGATGCTCTTCGCGCTGCGCGAGAAGATGCCGCCGCCTTCGGACATGATGCTGGTGTCGTAGTCGGTCCAGGCCGAACGCGGCAGGTCGAACAGGCGCTGACGCTCGGCGAAGCTGTTGGCCGGCTCAGGGTTTGGATCGATAAAGATGTGCAGGTGGTTGAACGCGGCCACCAGTTGCAGCTTGTCGGACATCAACAGGCCGTTACCGAACACGTCGCCGGCCATGTCGCCGACACCAACCACGGTGATGCTGTCTTGCTGGACGTTGATGCCGCGCTCGCGGAAGTGGCGCTGTACGCCGACCCACGCGCCCTTGGCGGTGATGCCCATTTTCTTGTGGTCGTAACCGGCCGAGCCGCCGGAAGCGAACGCATCGCCCAGCCAGAAGCCGTAGTCGATGGCAATGCCGTTGGCGATGTCGGAGAAGGTTGCGGTGCCTTTGTCGGCCGCCACCACCAGGTACGGGTCATCGTTGTCGTGGCGCACCACGTTGGCCGGAGGCACCAGGGCGCCGTCTTTCAGGTTGTCGGTGATGTCCAACAGGCCGGAAATGAAGATGCGGTAGCAGGCGATGCCCTCGGCCGCGATCTCGTCCCGGCTGCCGCCCAGTGGCAGGCGACGCGGCAGGAAGCCGCCCTTGGCACCCACCGGCACAATCACCGAGTTCTTCACTTGCTGGGCTTTTACCAGGCCCAGGACTTCAGTACGGAAGTCTTCTTCACGGTCGGACCAGCGCAGGCCGCCACGTGCAACGTTGCCGAAGCGCAGGTGCACGCCTTCAACCCGTGGCGAGTAGACGAAGATTTCGAACTTCGGCACCGGTTTCGGCAGTTCTGGAATCGCGTGCGGGTTGAACTTGAAGCTGAAGTAGGACTTGTTCTGGCCGTTGGCGTCGGTCTGGTAGAAGTTGGTCCGCAGGGTAGCCTTGATCAGGTCCAGGTAGCGACGCAGGATGCGGTCTTCGTTGAGCACCTGAACATCGTCCAGGGCCGTCAGAATCGCTTGTTCCAGACGCTGCTGCTTGTCTTCCAGGTCGTCGCTGGTGAGCTTGCGCGCCAGGTAGAAGCGGGTCTTGAACAACCGGGTCAACTCGCGAGCGATGTCGGTGTGGTTGTTCAGGGTGCTGGCGATGTAACCCAGGTCGAAGCCCAGGCGGATCTGCTTCAGGTAACGGGCGTAGGCACGCAGCAGCGCGACGTCGCGCCATGGCAAGCCGGCGGTCAGCACCAGGCGGTTGAAGGCATCGTTCTCGGCATCGCCACGCACGATGTGGACGAAGGCGTCCTGCAGCGTGTCGTTGAGCTGCTGAATGTCCAGGTCCAGGCCTTCAGCGGCGGTGAAGGCGAAGTCGTGGATCCAGAACTCGCGGCCGTTGTTGTGGCGCAGGCGATAAGGGAATTCACCCAGCACCCGCAGGCCGAGGTTTTCCAGGATCGGCAGCACGTCGGACAGCGCCAGCGGGGTGTCAGCGTGGTACAGCTTGCAGTGCAGCTCACGCTGGCCGGAAACCTGGCCCAGAGGCTGGTAGAAGCTCATCACCAGCGGATTGGCTTCGGACAGGCTCAGCAGGTGCTGCATGTCCACCACCGCCGAGTGCGCGGCGAAACGCTCGCGGTAGCCGGCCGGGAAGCCTTTCGGGAAGTCCGCCAGCACGTTGGTGCCCTGGGCTTCGCCGAAGCTTTCGACCACCAGGCTGGCGTAGTCGTCCTGCCAGCTGCGGCAGGCCTGCACCACTTCTTTTTCCAGCAGCAGCGGGTCGATGTCGATGCGGTTCTTCGGGTCGACCCGCAGGATCAGTTGCACGCGAGCCAGTACCGACTCGGAGAAGAAGGTCCAGAACTCGCAATCCGTAGCTTGCAGGCGATCCATCAGCACTTGCTGGATCTTCTGCCGCACTTCGGTGGAATAGATGTCACGCGGCACGTAGGCCAGGCAGTAGCAGAAGCGGCCGTACGGGTCTTTGCGCAGGAAGACGCGGATCTTGTTGCGTTCCTGGATCTGCACGATCGACATCACGGTGCTGAACAGCTCGTCCACCGGGGTCTGGAACAGGTCGTCACGCGGCAGCACTTCGAGGACCTGGGCCAGTTCCTTGCCCAAGTGGGCCTTGGACTGGAAGCCCGAGCGCTGCTCGACGATTTCCACCTTGCGGCGGATGTAAGGGATGACACGCACGCTTTCGCCATACACCGACGAGGTGTACAGGCCCATGAAGCGGCATTCCTTGACCACTTTGCCGTCAGCGTCGATCTGGCGGATCGACACGTAGTCCGGGTAGGCCGGACGGTGCACACGGCTTGGGTGCGCGGCCTTGGCGAACGACAGCGGGGTCGGTTCGCGCAGGTAGTTCACGGCGTAGTCTTCGATGCGCAGGTCTTCGGCGGTGAGGCCGGCGCGCAGCAGCTTGGTCAGGCCGAGGAAGGAGCTTGGGTCATATTCGAGATGACCGCCGTCCTGGTCGGCACCGACCACGAATTCTTCATAGCCGAGGAAGGTGAAGTGGTTGCCCACCAGCCATTCGAGGAAGCTCTTGATCTCGCTCCTTTCATCGTCAGCGATGGCGAACGGGCTGTTGTCGATGCCGTCGATCAGTTCCTGAACCTTGGCCTTCATCGGCTCGAAATCGGCCACGGCCACGCGCACTTCGCCCAGCACCTGCTCCAGTTCCTTGCTCAGGACATTGAGCTCGGCCGGGTTGGCGCAACGGTCGATCTCCAGGTACATCAGGGATTCTTGCAGGATGCCGTCGCCCTGGGTGCCCTTGGGCAGGACTTCCAGCAACTCGCCCTTGCTGCCACGACGCACGCTGAGCACGGTGGTTTGCAGGGTGTGGATGCTGTAGCCGCGACGGTTGAGCTCGGTGCGGACCGAGTCCACCAGGAACGGCAGGTCGTGGTGCAGCACTTCGACCGCGGTGTGGGTCGACTGCCAGCCATGACGTTCGTAATCGGGGTTGTAGACGCGCACTTGCGGTTGCGCGTGATCGAAGCGCTCAAGCAGGCGCCAGGCTGACAAGGTGCAGCCCGCCAGGTCGGACAAGCGACGCTGGGTGAGTTCGTCCAGGGAAATGATGCCGAAGAATTGTTCAGCGAACAGCGCCACTTGTGGCAGTGCCTGTTCACTGATGTGCTGCGCCAGTGCCGCTTGCAGTTGGTGCTGGAAGTCGGCTTTGCTGGCTGCGGTGAAGAACGCCATCTGTGGTACTCCGCTTGGGCTTGTTATTGATGGAAGCGTCGCGTGCAAACCCCTTGCGGGGGTGGTCGGTCACCCTGCTCCTGGTCTCGGGCAGAGGTGGCAGGATGACAGGTGGGTGAAGCTGGACAAGACACTGGGGTTCAAGGATGGGCATCTGCAAAAACGACTGTCGACAATGCCTTTACAGGTGTCCATCCCCCATCGGACTTATCCTATTGCGTGCGCAGCTTAACGAGTGCAACAAGGCCGCTGCTTGCGATGCTGCGACATATTCGGACATTGGCTGGCAGTTGATGGCCGGCGCCAGGATCAACACTAGCAGCCACGAGGCAAAACAGCCGGTTTGGCCCTGCTTTCCGGTACTTCCGTGCCAGAAATGCGCCTTGGGCGCCGGGCCGACCCGACCTGTTCTCTGACAGACAAACCAGCAGAAATTCCCTCGGGCTGGCAGAATTGCCCTTTGCTTGCCCTGCTCCCCCGGCCGGAGCCCAGACTCAGGACCCACCGCCATGCGCATGACCACCGCCCATTTGATCGCCAACCCCTGCGACGACGAAGAAGACAACATGGCCATGCTGTGCTGCCACAGCCAGCAGGGCGAGATGTTCCTGATGACCCGTTACCCGGACGAAGACGAACTGGAAATCACCCTGGATGGTGAGCCCTCGACCCTGGATGGCGTGAAAGTCACCCTGAGCCCAACCCTGCTGCTGATCGAAATTGCCGCTGGCGACACCGACGCCCTGAACGGCGCCGACCACCTGGAAATCCACCACAACACCGCCAACGCCGACCTGGCCGAAGTCGAGCTGACCCTGCAAAACATCCTCAAGGGCACCGGCACCTACATCAGCCAACTGGCATAACCCCCAAAACCCGACCTGTAGGAGCTGGCTTGCCAGCGATGGCGGTTGCAACAGCGCTGCACGCTCCAAGCCTCAAGGCACAATCACCGGCGAGCCGGTTCCTACAGGATGTCGGCACGTGGAAAAACGCGGACTTTTTCGACTAATTGGCTAAATCAGGGTTTCCCCGTTAGTCGCCAACCCCCGCGATGGATTAAAGTAACGCCCCCGGCCCTGGCGTTCATTCGACGCCTCTGCTCACCCTCTCCAGGAACAGTCATCGATGGAACATCGTGAAGCGCTGCTGGCGCTGCGAACCTTTCTTTCAACGCAGATTCTCGGCCAGGAAAAACTCATCGAGCGCTTGCTCATCGCCTTGCTTGCCGACGGCCATATGCTGGTCGAGGGCGCCCCCGGCCTGGCCAAGACCAAGGCCATCAAAGAGCTGGCCGAAGGCATCGAAGCGCAGTTCCATCGCATCCAGTTCACCCCTGACCTGTTGCCCGCCGACATCACCGGCACCGAGATCTATCGCCCGGAAACCGGCAGCTTCGTGTTCCAGCAAGGCCCGATCTTTCACAACCTGGTGCTAGCGGACGAAATCAACCGCGCCCCGGCCAAGGTCCAGTCGGCCCTGCTGGAAGCCATGGCCGAGCGCCAGGTCAGCGTCGGCCGCAGCACCTATGACCTGTCGCCGCTGTTCCTGGTGATGGCGACCCAGAACCCCATCGAGCAGGAAGGCACCTACCCGCTGCCCGAAGCCCAGCTCGACCGTTTCCTGATGCACGTCAAGATCGGCTTTCCCGACGCCGCCGTGGAGCGCCGTATTCTCCAGCAGGCCCGGGGCGAAGCCTTGAACGGCGAGACCAAGCCCGAGCGCCGGGTCAGCCAGCAGGCAATTTTCGCCGCGCGCAAGGAAATCCTCGGCCTGTACATGGCCGATGCCGTGGAGGAATACCTGGTGCAGTTGGTGATGGCCACGCGTACCCCGGCCAAGTTCGACCCGGAAATGGCCGAGTGGATCGCCTACGGCGCCAGCCCGCGCGGTTCCATTGCCCTGGACCGCTGCGCCCGGGCCCACGCCTGGCTGGCCGGGCGCGACTTTGTCAGCCCTGAAGACATCCAGGCCGTGCTGTTCGACGTGCTGCGCCACCGCATCATCCTGTCCTTCGAAGCGGAAGCGGCAGGCATCGACCAGGACCGTGTGGTTCAGCGCATCCTCGATGTCGTAGCCGTCGCTTGACCCCCATGAACGCCAGCCCTGTGGCCGAGCCCGGCATCCGCATCAGCCTCAGCGAGCTGATCGAGATGCGCCATCGCGTACGAGAAGTGCAACTGTTCTCCACCCCGAGCCAGCGCAGCCCGCTGATTGGCCTGCACCACTCCAAGCTGCGCGGGCGCGGCGTGGACTTCGACCAGGTGCGGGTCTACCAGGCCGGCGACGACGTGCGCACCATCGACTGGCGGGTCACGGCGCGCACCCAGGAGCCCCACACCAAGCTGTTCCACGAAGAGCGCGAACGGCCGATTTTCATCATGGTCGAGCAAAGCCGCCGGCTGTTCTTCGGCTCCGGCCTGATGTTCAAGTCGGTGCTCGCGGCCCAGGCCGCAAGCCTCATCGGCTGGGCGGCACTGGGCCACAACGACCGGGTCGGCGGCCTGGTGTTCGGCGATGACCAGCACTACGAAATCAAGCCACGGCGCAGCAAGCAAAGCCTGCTGCAACTGCTGAACCGCCTGGTGCGGGTCAACCAGTCGCTGCACGCCGAGGCCCAGCCGGAACGCGACAGCCTGGGCACCGCCCTGCTTCGGGGCCGGGAAGTGTTGCGCCCGGGCAGCCTGGTGATCGTGATCTGCGACGAGCGCGCCCTGTCGGATGCCGCCGAGCAACAGCTGAGCCTGTTGTCGCGCCATTGCGACCTGCTGCTGATGCCGCTCTCCGACCCGCTGGACCACGCCCTGCCCGCCGCAGGGCTGTTGCGCTTTGCCGAACGCGGCGCGCAGCTGGAGCTGGACACCCTGAATTACGACCTGCGCCAGGCCTACCGGGCCATGAGCGAGGCACGCATCGCCCGTTGGGAACGCCTGGCGCAAAAGCTCCGGGTGCTGCTCATGCCCTTGAGCACCCAGAGTGAAATGGTCGAACAACTGCGCGAATACCTGAACCCCCAGCGCCCGGGGAAAAGCCGATGAGCAGCCTGGAGCAACTGCAACCGCTGATTGCCCCGCCGGCGATCGGCTGGTGGCCGCCGGCACCGGGCTGGTGGCTACTGCTGGTGCTGCTGCCCCTGGCCGGCTATGGCCTGTGGCGCCTCAAGGCGTTGTGGCCCGGTAAGCGCAAGGTGCGCCGCGCCGAACAGCCTTTGGACCCGGTCCGCCTGGCGGCCCTGGCCGAACTGGCGCTATTGCCCAAGCCCTACGATGGCGCCCCGGCCGGTGCCTGGCTGCAGCAACTCAACGGGCTGCTCAAGCGCCTGTGTCGCAACCACTATCCCTATAGCCAGAGCCACACCCTCAATGGCCGCAAATGGCTGGCCTTTCTCGACAACCGCTGCCCCGCTGCGGGCCTGACCCGCTGGATGGTGCTGGTGGAAGGCGCCTACAAACCCGAGTGCAAGCTCGATGACAAAGCCATTGCCGGCCTGACCCAAGCGGTCGACACCTGGATTCGCAAGCATGTTTGAGTTCGCCTGGCCCTGGGTCTTTGCCCTGCTGCCCCTGCCCTGGCTGCTGCGGGTCTTGCTGCCGGCGGCAGACAGCGGCGAACCGGCGCTCAAGGTGAGTTTTCTCGCGGACCTGGAAGGCCTGGCCAAACGTCGGGCCCGGGCCAACCTGCCCGCCTGGCGCCAGCAAGCGCCGTTTATCCTGCTGTGGCTGTTGCTGCTGCTGGCCGCCGCCCGCCCGCAATGGCTGGGCCAACCGCTGCCGGTGGCCGCCAGTGGCCGCGACTTGCTGGTGGCGGTGGACGTTTCCGGCTCCATGGACTTTCCCGATATGCAGTGGCAGGACGAGGATGTCAGCCGCCTGAGCCTGGTGCAGCACCTGCTCGGCGACTTCCTCGAACAGCGCGAAGGCGACCGGGTCGGCCTGATTCTGTTTGGCAGCAAGGCCTACCTGCAAGCGCCGCTGACCTTCGACCGGCGCACCGTGCGGGTGTGGCTGGATGAAGCGAAGATCGGCATTGCCGGCAAGAACACCGCCATTGGCGACGCCATCGGCCTGGCCCTCAAGCGCCTGCGCCAACGCCCGGCACAAAGCCGGGTGCTGATTCTGGTCACCGACGGCGCCAACAATGGCGGGGAAATCGACCCGGTCACCGCCGCGCGCCTGGCCGCCGATGAAGGGGTGAAAATCTACCCCATCGGCATCGGCGCCGACCCGGAACAAAGCGGCACCCTGGGCCTGCTCGGCCTCAACCCGAGCCTGGACCTGGACGAACCGACCCTCAAGGAAATCGCCGACCTCAGCGGCGGTCGCTACTTCCGGGCCCGGGACGGCCAGGAGCTGCTGACCATCAAGGACACCCTAGACCAACTGGAACCCGTGGCCCAGCAACCGACCCAGGCCCGCCCGGCCCAGGCGCTGTACAGCTGGCCTCTGGCCCTGGCGCTGCTCTGGAGCATGCTGCTGGTGGTGCGTGAACGCTGGCCGGAGAACCCACTGCAGCGGTTCTTCAGCCAATCGAAGTTCCTGCAACCGAGCCACGACTGGCGCCAGCGCCTCAAGCGCCTGCGCCTGCGGAGGCGTCGATGATCAGCCTCTGGCCCCATTGGTTCCGCCCCGCGTGGCTGCTGCTGGTGCCGCTGCTGGTGCTCTTGCTCTGGCAGCTGTGGCACCGGCAGAAACGCGCCGGGCGCTGGCAGGTGATCTTGCCCCCGGCCTTTCACGCCGCCCTGCTCAGCGGCGGCAATGGCCGCGAAAGCAAACTGCCGTGGGTGGCCCTGGGCCTGGCCTGGCTGATTGCCGTGCTGGCCCTGCTGGGCCCCAGTTGGCAGCGAGTGGAACAACTCAGCCAGAAACCCGCCGACCCGCTGGTGGTGCTGCTGGAGCTGACCCCGGAAATGCTGGCCGCCGACGTCTCGCCCAACCGCCTGGAGCAGGCCCGGCACAAGCTGCTGGACCTGTTGCAACTGCGCAGCGACGCCCAGACCGCCATCGTTGTCTATGCCGGCAGCGCCCACACCCTGGTGCCGCTGTCGGATGACCTGGCCACCAGCCGCAACCTGCTGGAGGCCCTCAAGCCATCGATCATGCCCCAGGCCGGGCATCGCGCCGACCTGGCCCTGGACAAGGCGCTCAAGCTGCTAGACCAGGCCGGCCTCGGTCGCGGCCGGGTGCTGCTGATCGGCTCGACCCTCAGCGAGCAGGAACGCCAAGGCATGCGCCGCGCCCTGAGCGGCCAGGCACCGCAGGTGCTGATGCTCGGCATCGGCAGCCGCGACGGCGCACCAGTGGTGCAGGACGACGGCAGCCTGCTCAAGGATGAACACGGCGGCATCCTGGTCTCGCGCCTCGACAGCCCGGGCCTGAAAAGCTTCTTCAGTGACTTGGGCGGGCGTTATCGCCAGGCCCGCCTGGACGACAGCGACCTGCGTGGCCTGGGCTTGCTCAACGGCCCGCAAGGGGTGCGCAACGACGGCCAGACCCTGCTCCTCGACAGCTGGGCCGACCAGGGTTACTGGTTGCTGCTGCCCCTGCTACTGCTGGCGGCCTGCGCCGGGCGCCGGGGCTGGCTGTTCTGCCTGCCGCTGTTGTTCTGCCTGCCGCAACCGAGCCAGGCCTTCGAGTTCGGCGACCTGTGGCTGCGCCCCGACCAGCAAGGCCAACGCTTGCTGGAACAGCAGCGCCCCAGCGAAGCCGCCCGGCACTTCCAGGACCCGCAATGGCAAGGCGTGGCCCTGTATGAAGCCGGCGACTATGCCGGAGCCGCTCAGCGCTTTGCCGAAGGCAACGATGCCCGCGCCCACTACAATCGGGGCAACGCCCTGGCCAGGAGCGGCGAGCTGGAGGCCGCCATCGACGCTTACGAACAGGCCCTGGAGCTGCAACCGGACTTGCAGGCCGCGCAGTTGAACAAGGCCCTGGTGGAAAGCCTGTTGCAGGAAACGGCCCCGCCGGCCAACGAAGACGCCGGCCAGAACGCCGCCGGCGAAAGCGACGAAACCACCCGGGATGCCCAGGCCGGTGCCGCCACCCAGGACCCGCCGCCCCCCGGCGAAACGCCCCCCGAGGCCCAGGACCCCAGCGCCAACGGTGAGCCGCACCAGAGCGATGACAGCCAGGACGGCCACAGCGACGTCCCGGGCAGCGAACTGGACGATGAACGCACCACCACGCCGCCGATCCGTGGCAGCGCCGCAGGTTTTGACGACGAACGCCGACAGGCCCTGGAACAGTGGCTGCGCAAGATCCCCGACGACCCGGGCGAACTGTTGCGACGCAAATTCTGGTACGAACAGCAACAACATCAGGATCAGGGAAAAACTCGATGACCCGCTTCACCGCCCCTTTGCTCACCCTTGTTCTCTGGTCCTTTCAGGCCCAGGCTGCCGGGCTGGTCGCCAGCATTGATCGCAGCCGCGTGAACCTCGGGGAAACCGTCGAACTGACCCTGGAATCCACCGACGCCACCCTGTTCGGCAAGCCCGACCTGACGCCCCTGGAGCCGCTGTTCGAGGTCCGTGGCACACGCCAGGTCAACCAACTCACCAGCCTGGGCGACGATCAGCGCGCCTCCACCCGCTGGATCATCACCTTGCTGCCGCGCCAGGCCGGCAGCCTGGAGATTGCCCCGCTGCAACTGGGCGAGGCCAAAAGCCAGGCCATCAGCTTGCAAGTGCTGGCCGAGACCGCCCAGGACAGCGACAGCCGCCTGGAGCCGGTGTTCATCGACGCCAGCCTGGATCAGGACAGTGTCTATGTGCAGGCCCAGGCGCTGTTGACACTGCACGTCTACCACTCGGTGTCGCTGTACGACGACAGCAACCTGACGCCGCTGCAGATCAGCGACGCCCGGGTCGAGCAATTGGGGGAGCCGCGCACCTACGAAAAAGTCATCAATGGCGTGCGCCACGGGGTGATCGAAACCCGCTACGCCTTGTACCCGCAGCACAGCGGTGAGTTGCGCATTCCTGGCCAGACCTTCAGCGCCACCATGGTGCTCAACGCGCCGAGCCAGGACGCCACGCCCCAAGGGCCGAAGCCGGGCAAGCTGATCCACGTCAGCTCGGCGCAGATGAGCCTGACCGTCAAGGCCCGGCCCGCAGCCTACCCGGCCGACGCCCCCTGGCTGCCGGCCCGCAGCCTGAGCCTGGCGGAAAGCTGGAACCCGGAGCCCGAGCACCCGCAAGTCGGCGATTCCCTGACCCGCACCCTGACCCTGCGCGCCGAAGGCCTGTCCAGTGCCCAGTTGCCGCCGCTGCCCAGCAGTGAAGTCAACGGCCTGCGCAGCTACCCCGACCAGGCGCAGTTGAGCAATCAGAACGGCGAACGCGGGCTGGTGGGCAGTCGCGAAGAGCGCCAGGCCCTGGTGCCGACCCGCAGCGGCAGCGTCGAATTGCCGGCCCTGGAAGTGGTCTGGTGGAACACCTTTGAAGACCACTTGGAGCGCAGCAGCCTGCCGGCGCGCACCTTGCAGGTGGCGAACAACCCGAGCCTGGTGGTCGACACCCCGGCCGGCAACCCGCCGCCCGCCGCCGCTGGCGACCCGGGCCACCTGTGGCTGTGGCAGCTCAGCACCCTATTGCTGACCTGCACCACGCTGCTGGGGTTCGGCCTGTGGTGGCGCGCCCGTTCGCAGCCGGCCATCCTCAAGGCGGCGCAGACCGGGCCCAGCCCGCGGACCCTGCTCGACGACCTGAAACGCGCCTGCCAGGCCAACGACCCACAAGCCACCCGCCAGGCGCTGGACGCCTGGGCGCGCCAGCAACCGGAAACCCTGGCCGAGATGGCGGCGCGCTTCGTGCCCCTGTCCGATGCCCTCGACGGCCTCAACGGCGCCCTCTACAGCGAGTCTGGCCAGTACTGGCAAGGCGACGAACTGTGGCGAGCGATCCGCGCCATCCCCATGGCCGAACGGGTCCAAGACCCGGTGGCCGACACCAGCAGCCTGCCGCCGCTGTACCCTAAATAACAGCAGCCGCAAGCGGCAAGCCTCAAGCGGCAAGATTCGCTTAGGCTTGCCGCTTGTAGCTGCTTTTCTTGGAGCTTGCCTTGCGTCTGTTTCACACCTCCGACTGGCACCTTGGACAAAACCTCCACGGCCAGGAACGCGATTTCGAACACGCCTGTTTCCTCGACTGGCTGCTGCGCCAACTCAAGCACGAGCAACCCGACGTGCTGCTGATTGCCGGCGATATCTTCGACACCGTGAACCCGCCGGTCAAAGCCCAGGAACGCCTGTACGACTTCATCGTCAGCGCCCATGAGCAGCAGTCGACGCTGACCATTGTGATGATTGCCGGCAACCACGACTCCGGCTCGCGCATCGAACTGCCCGCGCCGCTGATGCGGCGTTTGCGCACCCACGCCCTGGGCCGGGTGCTGTGGCTGGACGACGGCCAGTTGGACGCCGAACGCCTGTTGCTGCCATTGCCCGATGCCAGCGGCGCGATTGCCGGCTGGTGCCTGGCCCTGCCCTTTCTGCGCCCGGCGGAGGTCACCGGTGCCCAGCTCGGGGACAACTACCTGCGCGGCATTGGCCAGGTACATGAATGGCTGATCGCCGCGGCCGAGGCCAAGCGCCAGCCAGGCCAGGCGCTGATCGCCATCAGCCACGCGCACATGGCCGGCGGTTCGGTCTCGGAAGACTCCGAGCGCAGCCTGATCATCGGCAACGCCGAAGCCCTGCCCGCCAGCCTGTTCGGCCCGAGCATCAGCTACGTCGCCCTGGGCCATTTGCACAAACCCCAGAAGGTCAATGGCGAGGAGCGCATTCGCTACAGCGGCTCGCCCATCCCCTTGTCGTTTTCCGAAATCAACTATCAGCACCAGATCCTCGACATCCGCCTGGACGGCGAGACCCTGGTCAGCGTCGAGCCGCGCCTGATTCCTCGGGCGGTCAACCTGCAACGCCTGGGCCCGGCGCCCCTGGTCGAGGTGCTGACTCAACTCGCTCAGTTGCCCGACATCGACCTGCTGGCCGAAACCCAGCGTCAGCCGTGGCTGGAAGTGCGGGTGTGCCTGGACGAACCCCAACCCGATTTGCGCCAGCAAGTGGAAAGCGCCCTGCAAGGCAAGGCCGTGCGCCTGGTGCGGATCGCCGCCGAATACGCCGGCCAGGGCTCGCGGGAAGGCCGCGACGACGGCGCCGAGTTGATCGAGCTGGACCAGCTCAGCCCCCAGGAGCTGTTCAGCCGCGCCTGGCGCGACAGCTACGGCAGCGAGGTCGACGAACAGACCCTCAAGGACTTCGCCCTGTTGTTGCAGGACGTGCAACTGGAAGGTGAACAGCCATGAAAATCCTCGCCATCCGCCTGAAAAACCTGGCCTCCCTGGCCGGCCCCTGCGAGATCGACTTCACCGCCGAGCCCCTGGCCAGCGCCGGCCTGTTCGCCATCACCGGGCCCACCGGCGCGGGCAAAAGCACCCTGCTCGACGCCCTGTGCCTGGCGCTGTTCGGCGCGGTGCCGCGGCTGAATAACATCGCCAAGGAAAACAAGGTTCCCGAGGTCGACAGCGATATCTCCACCGGCGACCCGCGCACCCTGCTGCGCCGTGGCACCGGCAGCGGCTTCGCCGAAGTGGATTTTGTCGGCATTGACGGGCGCCGCTACCGCGCCCGCTGGGAAGCCAACCGCGCCCGCGACAAGGCCACGGGCAAGCTGCAAGCCAGCCGCCAGAGCCTGCTGGACCTGGACAGCGAACAACTGCTGAGCAACCAGAGCAAAAGCGAATACAAGCAGCTGATCGAGGCCAAGCTGGGCCTCAACTTCGAGCAATTCACCCGCGCCGTAATGCTGGCGCAAAGCGAATTCAGCGCCTTCCTCAAGGCCGACGACAAAGAGCGCAGCGAGCTGCTGGAAAAGCTCACCAACACGGCGATCTACAGCCACCTGGGGCGCCGCGCCTACAGCAAGAGCAAGGAGGCCGAAGAGGTCCATAAGGAACTCAAGGCCCAGGCCAGCGGCATCGTGCCCCTGGAACCCGAGGCCCGGGCCGAACTGGATCAACGCTTCAACGACGCCCAGCAACAGCTCAAGACCCAGCAGGCCCAGCTCAAGCAGCTGGAGCAGCAGCACACCTGGCTCAAGGAGTTACGCCAGTGGCAGGACGCTCGCGAGGCGGCGGCAGAACAACTGCAACAAGCCCAAGCCGACGGCGACGCCCTGGCCTCTGAGCGCGGCCGCCTGGTGCTGCTGGAACAGCTGGCGCCACAGCGTCACCAGTTTGCCCGGGAGGCCGAGCTTCGGCAGTCGCTGCCGCCGCTGGCGCTGCAAATCCAGCAACAGCTGCAACAGCAGAGCGACCTGCAGCAACGCCAGCAACAGCAGCAACAGGCCCTGCTCGACGCCAGCAGTGCCCTGAGCCAGGCCCAGGCCCGACACAGCGACAGCGCCCCGCTCTTGCGGCAAGCCTTCGCCGAACAGCACAACCTGACCCGCCTGAGCCAAGCCCTGAGCCAGGCCAGCGAGCAACAACAGCAGGCCGAACAGGCGAGCCGCGACGGTCAACAGGCGATTCAAACCCTGCTCGAACACCAGCACCGAGTGGCCGATGGCCTGGCGCAGATCGCCCTGCAACTGCAACACAGCGCCGACCTCGCACCCCTGAGCGAAGCCTGGAACGCTTACCGGGAACGCTTGCAGCAACTGATGCTGATCGGCAATCGCCTGAACCAGGGCCAGACCGAATTGCCCGGCCTGGAACAGGCCGCCAGCAACGCCGCCGCCCTTCTGGCACAACAACGCAGCCAGCTGCAATTGCTCTACAGCGAAGCCGGCGCCGAACCCGAAGCGGTGGCCGAACAGATCCAGATTCTTGGCAGCCTGCTGCAAGACAATCGCAAGCACCTGCGCGCCATCGAAGCACTCAGCCGCCTGTGGAGCCAGCAGCAAGTCCTGGACCTGCGCAGCGAAGAATTGCAGCAGCGCCACCTCGCCGCCCTGCAAGAACGTGAGCGGCTGACCCGCGAAGGCTCGGAAGCCAAGGCCGAGCTGACCGTCGCCGAACAGACCCTGAGCGTCACCCGCGAGCTGCTGGAACGCCAACGCCTGGCACGCAGCGCCAGCGTCGAGCAATTGCGCGAGCAGTTGCAGGACGGCCAGCCCTGCCCCGTGTGCGGCAGCGCCGAGCACCCTTATCATCAGCCCGAAGCCTTGCTGCAAAGCCTCGGGCGCCACGATGAACAGGAACAGGCGGCGGCGCAGAAAGCCGTCGACCAGTTGCATGAAAAGGTCATCGACCTGCGCGGCCAGTTCAGTGGCTTGATCGCCCAGCAAAAAGACCTCAAGCAGCAACAGGAACAACTGCAGGCACAGCAGCAGGCCCTGAGCCCGCTGCTGGATGAACACAGCCTCAGCGCCGCATTGCTGACCCAGGACGCCGCCAAGCGCGAGGCCTGGCTGGAGCAGCAAACCAGCCAGTTGAACCAGAGCATCGAGCAGGATGAGCAGCGGCAAAACGCCTTGCTCACCCTGCAACAGGACGCGGCACGTTTGCAGCAACAACTGCGTGCGGCCGAAACCGCCGACCAACAGGCCAGCCAGCAACTGGATCACCAGCAACGGCAGTTGGACGCCGATCGCCAGCGCCTGGACGAAGAGCTCACAAGCTTCAGCCAACTGCTCCCGGCCGCCGTGCTTGAGGGGTTACGCAGTGAGCCCGCGGCGACCTTTATGCAGCTCGACCAGCAGGTGCTGCAACGCCGTGAACAACTGGAACAGCAGCACGAGCAACAGCAAGAACAGCAGCAACGCCAACTGACCCTGGACAAGGAGCAGCACAGCCAGCTCAATCGCCAGCAACAGCTGGAGGCCGCGCAGCAACAGCTGGCCAGCCTGAGCGAACAGCAACAGGCCAGCCAGCAGGCCCTGGCCGACTTGCTGGGTACACACCTCAGCGCCGAAGCGTGGCAGCACCAACTGGAGCAGGACGTTGAACAGGCGCGTCAGGCCGAGGCCGCGCTGGGCCAGGAACTGCAGGCACTGGGCAACCAGTTGATTAGCCTGAGCGCCGAACTCAAGGCCCAGCAGGAACGCGTGCAGGCCATGGAAAGCGAACAACAGGCCCTGGGCGCCAAGATCGCCGAATGGCGCTTGCAGCATCCACAACTGGACGACCAGGGGCTGGCGCAACTGCTGGAGTACGACGAGCCCCGGGTCAGCCAATTGCGCCAGCAACTGCAAAACAACGAGAAAGCCATCGAGCAGGCCCAGGTGCGGCTGCAGGAACGCCAGGCGCACCTTGAACAGCACCAGGCCCAGCATAACGGCGACCTCGATGCCGCCGTGCTGGTGACCGCCCTCGAAGAAATCCAGCAACAGTGCAGCGCCAGCGAACAACTGAGCGCCGAACTGCGGGCGCAACAGGCCGACGACCAGCGCCGCCAGGACGCCAACCAGGCCCTGGGCCAGCGCATCAGCGACGCCTACAACGAGTGGCAACGCTGGGCGCGCCTGAGTGCCCTGATCGGCTCGGCCGAAGGTGACAAGTTCCGCAAGATCGCCCAGGCCTACAACCTCGACCTGCTGGTGCACCACGCCAACGCCCAGTTGCGCCAACTGGTGCGGCGCTACCGCCTCAAGCGTGGCGGCAGCATGCTCGGCCTGCTGGTGCTGGACACCGAGATGGGTGACGAACTGCGCTCGGTGCACTCGCTGTCCGGTGGCGAAACCTTCCTGGTGTCCCTGGCCCTGGCCTTGGGGCTGGCGTCCATGGCGTCCAGCACGTTGAAGATCGAGTCGCTGTTTATCGACGAAGGTTTCGGCAGCCTCGACCCCGAATCCCTACAACTGGCCATGGACGCCCTGGACGGCTTGCAGGCCCAGGGGCGCAAGGTGGCGGTGATTTCCCACGTGCAAGACATGCACGAACGGATTCCGGTGCAGATCCAGGTCCGCCGCCAAGGCAACGGCCTGAGCACCCTGGAGGTGAAATGAGCGGCGCCCTGCTCTACTCCTTCCGCCGCTGCCCCTACGCCATGCGCGCACGCATGGCCCTGCGTTATGCCGGGGTGGCGCTGGAGATTGTCGAGGTCAGCCTCAAAGCCAAACCGGCAGAGATGCTCGCGCTGTCGAGCAAGGGCACGGTGCCGGTGCTCAGCGTGGACGGCCGGGTGATTGACGAAAGCCTGGAGATCATGGAATGGGCGCTGGGGTGCAACGACCCCGAGGATTGGCAACTGCGGACCGACCCTGCGGCCCGGGAGGCCATGGCGGCGCTGATCAGCGATAACGACCAGGTGTTCAAGCTGTACCTGAATCGCTACAAGTACGCCGAGCGGTACCCCGAGCAGCCCATGACCTATTACCGCGATCAGGGCGAGGTGTTTCTGCGCCGCCTCGACCAATTGCTGCAACAGCGGCCCTACTTGCTGGCCGATCACCTGAGTTTGGCCGACGTGGCCCTGGCGCCCTTTGTGCGACAGTTCGCCCATGTTGACCGGGCGTGGTTTGCGACCACGCCTTTTACCGCCCTGCAGGATTGGCTGGAACGCTTTCTGGCCTCAGCACTGTTTGTCGGCATCATGGCCAAGCCCGCCACCGAACTCAGTGTCAGCCCCTGATAACGTCCGTTCAGGCCCCGGCGACATCGCCGTGTGGGCTGGGGGCGGCCAATGGGCCTGGGCCGCCATGCTCCGGCGCGCTGGCCGGGTAAGCCGCCTGCACCGGGGCTTCGGGCCACGAGGCGGCGCCCAGGCTTAGCAACAGCACCACGGCCAAATAAATGGCAATGGCCAAGTAGGCGCCGCGTCGAGCGCTGTGAAGAATCGAGTGAGCCATGGGGACCTCCGTGGACTGGCTGGCAAGGTCCACAGCTTCACGCAAAAAAGCGACGATAGACAGTCGCTTTTTCCCATAACCCTCATTATTTGGATTGATACCTGCTTCAGGCTTGCTGTGAGCTCAGTCCAACGGACGGCTCACGCGCCCAGCTGAAGGCCTTTCATTCCTGCTGAAGGCTCTTCATTCCAGCTGAAGGCTCTGCCAACGCTCATGGGCGCGTCCGGCTCGCCTTCCGCCGGCTCGGCCGCAGAAAGAATCGGGGTGGAATATAAAAACAGGAGTACCACTGCCAGACGTATCACCATGCTGTCTATCCTCGCCGCGAACGTGTCAATAAAACCGCGTCAAATTTAAACATATGGCTATGCGCCATCACCATGGTTTTTTACGTGTCTCGTGGCACGTGTCGCAAAGACGTGATGCAGGCGCGACATCACTGCTGCCTCTTGGGGTGAACTTCACCGAGGGCAGCAATGACTTCGCGCCTGCATACGTGCTGTGTGGGGGATGTAGCAAAGGCTCAGTGCTGGGTTTTGTGGTCCAGGGCGGCGTAGAAGTTGGCGCTTTGTTGCAGGTATTTCTGGGTGTAGCTGTTGATGGAAGATTTCTTCTGGCTGATCTCGACACTGGCGCTGGCAGGCAGGACGACAGAGGCGGAAATGGCGGAAGCGGCGATTACGGAAAACAGATTGAAGTTCATGGCGTTAACCCTCGTTGCGGTTGGCTGGTTTGGCTGTGTGGGCCGTGGAGCCAAGTTACGCCCGAGGGTGTGCGCGTAGAAATTCATTGCAGGCGTAGCGAATATCAGCGTCATTGATAGAAGGAGTCAGGCCCCGGATAACGGGGCCTGCGGTCTATTGACGCACCAGGAACTTGATATCGCTGGGGGCATCGAAGTCGAGTTTTTGCACGGTCTTGCCCAGGAATCCGGTCTTGGCGTCGCGTTCGATCACCACGATCTGGTTACTTTTCTGGTTGCCGATCAGCACGTACTTGTTGCTTGGGTCGAGGGTGAATTCCCGAGGGTGATCGCCTTCGACAGAGCGGCGCTGAATCTCCTTGAGCTGGCCGTTGGCCGGGTCGATGGCGAACACTAGCAACTGGTTGGCGGTGCCGCGGTTGCTGACGTACAGGTACTGCCCGTCCTTGGACGCGTGCAGGGCCCCAGCCGCCTTCTTCTCTTTGCCACCGCTGGCGGCCAGGTCGAGGATCTGCTGCTGGGTCAGCTTGCCGTCCTGGTAGTCGAAGACCACCACTTGGGCGCTCATCTCCAAGGTCAGGTAGGCGTGCTTGCCGTCAGCACTGAACAGCAAGTGGCGCGGCCCGCTGCCCTTGGGCAGTTCGACAAAGGCCGGCTCGGCGGCGCTCAACGGCTGCTCGGCGTTGGCCTTGGGGTCGTAGCGATAGGCAAACACCTTGTCGGCACCCAGGTCGCTGGCAAACACAAAGCGCCCATCCGGGGACGGCACCGTGGAATGCACATGGGCCGAGAGCTGGCGCTCAGGGTTGATGCCGCTGGCTGGGTGGCTGCTGATCTGCACCACCGGCGACAGTTTGCCGTCCGCGCTCACCGGTACCACGGCCAGGCTGCCGGCAGGGTCGGCGGCCACGCCGTAGTTGCTGACGAACAGGTAGCGGCCATCGAGGCTGAGGCTGGAATGGGTCGGCTCGTTGCCCAGGCTCTGCACCTGGTTGATCGGCGCCAACTGGCGGGTCTTGGCGGCGATGCTGAAGCTGCTCACGCGACCGACCGTGTCGGCCTGGCCCGGGCGTTTTCATTCACCGCGAACAGGTACTTCTGATCCTTGGACAAGGTCAACCAGGACGGGTTGGCGCTCTTCACCACTTGCAGCGGCTTGGCGGCGATCATCCCGGTCTGGCTGTTGAACTGCAGGCGGTACAAGCCCTGGCTCTGGCCTTGGGTGTAGGACCCCACCAGCAGCTCTTGGGTGGTCACCGGTGCGGCGGCCTGGACCGACATGGCGCCGACGCTGCCGGCCATCAGCAGGGGCCAGAAGTTACGCATCTTCATCGGTCGGCTCCTCGTCGTTGCGGGCGCTGAAGGCGCTCATGCACACCAGGCGGTGCTCGCCAGAGTCGCCGCTGATGGTCCAGCTTTGCAGGGTGTCGTCGAAGTTCGCGGCCTGGACCTGGGCCAGGCTGAAGGTCCAGCGCTTGGCGGCGCGGCCGTCCATACACTCGATCAGCAGTTGCTGCTCATCGAGGCTGAAATCGAAAGCGTGCAGCCCGTCGATTTCCAGCATGTCGCAGGACTCGAGGGCAGTGAGCAAGTGGGTAGCGGCAGTCATAGCGATCAATCATCACAGGGGAAAGGCGCCATGATAGCTGATTGCAGGAGGGGATCAGGGCCAGCATGCGGAAGGATTGTTCCCGCGCCGCGCGGGAACAATCTTCATCAACGGCAGGCTTAGTGGGCGAACAGCGAGTTGCCCTTCTGCCCAGCCAGTTTCTCCGGTTTGATCAGGAAGCGCGCCAGGGCCGGCAGCAGCCACAGGGCCCCGAACATGTTCCACAACAGCATGAAGGTCAGCATCAGGCCCATGTCGGCCTGGAACTTGATGGCCGAGAAAATCCAGGTGCAGACGCCAATCGCCAGGCACAGACCGGTGAACAGCACCGCCTTGCCGGTAGAACGCAAGGTCTGGTAGTAGGCCTCTTGCAACGGCAGCCCGGCCCGCAGGAAGCTTTCCAGGCGGCTGTAGATGTAGATGCCGTAGTCCACGCCGATACCCACGCCCAGGGCCACCACCGGCAAGGTCGCGACCTTGACGCCGATCCCCATGAAGGCCATCAGGGCGTTACCCAGCACCGAGGTCAGCACCAGCGGCAGGACGATGCACAGGGTCGCCGCCCAGGAGCGGAAGGTGATCATGCACATGCCGGCCACGCAGATGTAGACCAGGATCAGAATGGTCAGCTCCGACTCCTTGATCACTTCGTTGGTGGCCGCCTCGATCCCGGCGTTACCGGCGGCGAGGATGAATTCCAGGCCATCGCGGTTGTGCTCGTTGGCGAACTCCTGCACGGCATGCACCGCCCGGTCCAGGGTTGCCGCCTTGTGGTCGTTGAGGAACACCAGCACCGGCGCCAGGGAGCAGTTGTTGTTGTACAGGCCGTCGGCCCGGGCGATGGAGTTGTTGAGCACGTCGGGGTTGCGCGACAGGGTTTCCCATTTCAGGTTGCCCTCGTTCATGCCCTTGATCATCTGCTTGGACACGGTCACCAAGGAGATCGCCGACTGCACGCCCTCGGTGTTTTGCATCTTCCACATCAACTCGTCGATGGGCGCCATGGCTTCATAGCGCGAGCAGCCTTCGGAGGCGGTCTTGACCATCACCACCAGCACGTCGGAACTGGTGGAGTAATTGCTGATGATGAAGTTGTTGTCCTTGTTGTAGCGCGAGTCGGGGCGCAGTTCCGGGGCACCCTGGTCGAGGTCGCCGATCTTCAGGTTCTGGCTGTACCAAAGGCCGCCACCGAAGGCCACCAGGGCCAGGGCGATGGAAATCGGGGCGACTTTCGGGCTGGCGAAGTTGGACAGCAGCCGCCAGAAACGGTGCTCGCGGTTAGCGTCCTTCTTGCTGCGGTCGATGGCGCGCTTGCTGATGCCGACATAGGAAATCGCCACCGGCAGCAGGATCAGGTTGGTGAACACGATCACCGCCACCCCGATGGAGGCGCCGATGGCCAGCTCGCGGATCACCCCGATGTCGATGATCAGCAAGGTGATAAAGCCCACGGCGTCGGCAAGGATGGCGATCATGCCCGGCAGGAACAGCTGGCGGAAGGTGCGCCGCGCCGCGGTCAGGGCGTTGTCGGCCTCGCTGGACTGCAAGGCGATGCCGTTGATCTTCTGCACCCCGTGGGAAATGCCGATGGCGAAGATCAGGAACGGCACCAGCATGGAGTACGGGTCCAGGCCGAAACCGAAGGCGTGCATCAGGCCCAGTTGCCAGACCACCGCCACCAGGGTGGTGATCAACACAGCGATGGTGCTGCGGATGCACCAGGTGAACCAGTAGAGCAGCACCAGGGTGATGATGAAGGCCACGCCGAAGAACATCACCACCATGATCAGGCCGTCGATCAGGTCACCGACCTTCTTGGCGAAGCCGACAATGTGGATTTTCACATTGGGGTTCTGCGCCTCGAACTTGTCGCGGATCTTGTCTTCCAGTTCATGGGAGAACTTCTGGTAGTCCAGGGCCAGCAATTTGCCCTGGTCCTTGGGGTCCGGGTAGGACTCCAGCAGCGGGATGTCGACAATGCTCGACTTGAAGTCGTTGGCCACCAGCCGCCCGACCTGGCCCGACTTGAGCACGTTGTTGCGCAACTGGTCGAGGCTGTCGGCCGAGCCGTTGTAGCTCTGGGGGATCACTTCGCCGCCGGCAAAGCCTTCCTCGGTCACCTCGGTCCAGCGCACGCTGGGGCTCCACAGGGACTTGAGGCCCGAGCGGTCGACGCCGGAGATGTAGAACACCTCGTCGTTGATCTGCCGCAGGGTCTCCATGTACTCCTTGGTGAAGATGTCGCCGTCCTTGGCTTCCACCGAGATGCGCACGGTGTTGCCCAGGTTGGCCAGGTCGTTGCGGTGCTCCATCATTTTTTCGATGAAGGGGTGCTTCAGCGGGATCATTTTCTCGAAGCTGGTGGACGGCCGGATCAACGTGGCCTGCCAGAACAGGAAAATGCTCACCAGCAGGCAGATCAGGATCACTGCCGGGCGGTTGTTGAAAATCAGGCGCTCGAGAAACGTCGCCTTGTCTTGGTGATGACTGCTCATGGATGTCCCCGCCTTCTTATTATGTGCCCGGCCTATTTGCCCAGGTCAGCGCCTGTCGGTGCCGTGGCGCGTACGCCGCCCTGCCCCACCAGAACCAGATTGCCGTTGCCGGCCGCCGTCACCGCCGATAAGGAGATGCGATCGGGACGGTTGAATACGCTGAAGGTCAGGCCCTGGTCGTGGCTTTGCACCACGCTGCCGCCGTTGCCGACGATCACCAGGGTGCCGTCGTCCAGCAACGTCGCACCGGACAGGCCGAATTCCAGGGCGCCACGGGTGGCCTTGAGTTCCACCGGCTCCCAGCTGTCACCAAAATCCGTGGAGCGATACAGGTTGCCGCGCAATCCGTAAGCCAGCAGCGTGGCCGGCTCGCCGGTGCCGATCACCCCGAACAACGAGCCTTCATACGGGCCTTCGAGGCGTTCCCAGGTCTGCCCCCAATCGGCGGAGCGGAACATGCTGCCCTGCTCACCGACGATAAATAGGCCGGAATCCTTCACCGCCGCAATGGCGTTGAGGTGGTACTGGTCTTCGTTGTCCAGGCGGTCGCTGACGTCTTCCCAGGCCTGGCCGCCGTCCGTGGTTTCCAGCAAGGCACCGTAGGCCCCGACGGCAAAACCGTGGCTGGCGTCCTTGAAGTACACGTCGAGCAAGGGGGCTTCGCGCTTGAGGTCTTCGAATTGCTTGGTCCAGGTCAGGCCACCGTCGGTGCTGGCGAGGATCTGTGCGTCGTGGCCCACAGCCCAGCCGTGGGTCTCATCGACGAAGTACACGGCGGTGAGCAACTGCCGGGTCGGCACCTTGGCCTGGGTCCAGGTGCTGCCCTGGTCATCGGAATAGAGAATGTGTCCACGATCGCCGACGGCCACTAGGCGCTTGCCGGCGTGGACCACATCGAGCATCAGGCTTTTCGCGGCCTTGGCCGACTCAGTGGAATAGACAGTGCCCGCTGCGCTGGCAGCGGCCTGGACGGAAGCCGAACACATGACCACGCCCAACAGCGAGAGCGCTGTAGCCAGCAACGCAAGTTTGCGCAAGGCCAGCGGGCGGCAAACAACCACACCCATGACAGGCTCACTCATAGACCTTTCCCCCATTATTATTGTTCGTTCATCCAAGCTGTCGGGGCGCTGTGGAAGGCGCTCCGAAACGTCGGCTGATATCGGTTAACTGTCCTGAAACCTGCAATCTAGAGCCACTTCGGATGCGTGGCTATCCTATCGGGCTTTCGAAAGGTCTGACAATCGACACCACGTTATCTTTTGTTAACCCGGGGTAAAGCGCGGCCACCTGAATACACGGGCATTCGGCGGCCTGATGAACAAAGCCCACCCTGGCTTACCGACGATGACGCGCTTGAGCGTAGCGCAAGACTCGAGGACGTCATCGCTGGCAAGCCAGCTCCTACAAGGTGGGATGTGTTTTTGTGTAGGAGCCCGGCTTGCCGGCGATGACGGTCTTGGAATGAGCGCAAGACTTGAGGACGCCATCGCTGGCAAGCCAGCTCCTACAACGGGATGGGGTGTGTGCTTTTGTAGGAGCCCGGCTTGCCGGCGATGGCGGTCTTGGGATGAGCGCAAGGCTTGAGGACGCTATCGCTGGCCCGCCAGCGCCTACAAGGAGCTGGCGGGCGAACGATGGGTTTAGGCGAGGCTTTTGCTGACGACTTCGTAGACGTCGCTGGACAGCTCGCCGGAAGCACGGATGCGTTCCAGCTCACCTTTCATCAGCGCCTGGCGGGCGCTGTCGTATTTGCGCCAGCGGGTCAGCGGCGCCAGTTGCCGCGAGGCAATCTGCGGGTTGAAGGCGTTGAGCTGGATCACCAGGTCCGCGAGGAAGCGGTAGCCCGAGCCGTCGGCGGCGTGGAAGTTGATCAGGTTCTGCCCGGCAAAGGCACCGATCAGCGCCCGCACCTTGTTCGGGTTCTTGAGGTTGAACGCTGGGTGCTGCATCAGCGCCTTGACCCGCTCCAGGGCGCCCGGCAAGCCGCTGCCGGCCTGGACGCTGAACCACTGATCCATGACCAGGGCGTTGTCCTTGAAGTTCTCGGCAAACACCGCCAAGGCCTGGGCCTTCTCGGCTTCGAACGGCGAGTTGACCAGCACCGCCAGGGCCGTCAGGCGCTCGGTCATGTTGTCGGCGCTGTCGAACTGCTCGATGGTTGCCGCCAGCACCGCCGGTTGCTCGCTGAGCATCAGGTACGACAGCGCAATGTTCTGCAGCGCACGCCGGGCGAAGTGCTCGGACTCGGCCACATAAGCAGTGATTTTCGACACCTCGCGGTTGGCCTGGTAACGGGCCCATAGCGGCTCGAACAGTTGCTCGGCCAATTGCCGGCGGGCGAACTCACGGGCACCGTGAATGGCATCGACGTCCGCCACTTCACTGATTTCCGTGAGGTAGGCTTCACCCGGCAGGGAGAGCATTTCCGCGACCATGGCCTGGTCCAGGCTGTCGTCGGCCAGCACGCTGCGTAGCGCCGTGACCAGGCGCGCATCCATCACCAGGGCCTCGCCCTTCTGGTATTGGCCGATCAGTTCCTGCAACACCTGCACCGACAATTGCTGGCCGGCTTCCCAACGGTTGAAGCCGTCGCTGTCGTGCTGCATGAGGAACATCAGTTGGTCGCGGTTGTAGGGGAAGCTCAGCTTCACCGGCGCCGAGAAACCGCGCAGCAGCGAAGGCAGCGGCTGTTCGGCGATGTCGACAAAGGTGAAGGTCTGCTCGGCTTCGGTCACCGAGATCACCCGGGATGTGCCCTGGGCAGCGCTTTCACCCGACAGGCGCAGGGCAATACCCTGCCCTTGCGAATCCAGCAGGCCCAGTTCCACCGGAATCACAAACGGCCGTTTCTCGACCTTGTCCGGGGTGTCCGGGCAGCTCTGGCGGAAGGTCAGGCTGTAGGTCTTGGCCGCGGCGTCATAGGCCTCGCTGACCGCCAGGCGTGGAGTGCCGGCCTGGCTGTACCAGCGCTTGAACTGGGTCAGGTCGACGCCGTTGGCGTCTTCCATGGCCTTGACGAAATCGTCGCAGGTCACGGCCTGGCCGTCGTGGCGTTCAAAGTACAGGTCGCTGCCCTTGCGGAAGCCTTCGGCGCCCACCAGGGTGCGGATCATGCCCACCACTTCCGAACCCTTTTCGTACACGGTCAGGGTGTAGAAGTTGGAAATCTCGATAAAGCTTTCCGGGCGCACGGCATGGGCCATGGGGCCGGCGTCTTCGGCGAACTGGTGGGTGCGCAGGTAGGCCACGTCCTGGATGCGCTTGACCGTGGCCGAGTTCATGTCCGAGGAGAAGCCGGCGTCGCGGAACACCGTGAAGCCTTCCTTGAGCGATAGCTGGAACCAGTCGCGGCAGGTCACGCGGTTGCCCGACCAGTTGTGGAAGTATTCGTGGGCCACGATGGCCTCGACCCGCTGGTGCGCGGCGTCGGTGGCGGTTTCGGCCCGGGCCAGCACGGCGCTGGAGTTGAAGATATTGAGGCCCTTGTTCTCCATGGCGCCCATGTTGAAGTCGTTGACCGCAACAATCATGAAGATGTCCAGGTCGTACTCACGGCCGTAGGTTTCTTCGTCCCAGCGCATGGATTTCTTCAGGCTGTTCATGGCGTGCTGGCATTTGTCGATGTTTTCCGGCTCGACGTAGATGCGCAGCGCCACGTCGCGCTGGTTCATGGTGGTGAAGCTATCCTCGACGCACCACAGGTCGCCGGCCACCAGGGCGAACAGGTAAGCCGGTTTCATGAACGGGTCTTCCCAGGTCGCCCAGTGCCGACCGTCTTCGCCGGGGCCGCTGGCAATCGGGTTGCCGTTGGACAGCAGCACCGGGTAGCGGTGCTGCTCGGCCACCACGGTGGTGGTGAACTTACTCATCACGTCCGGGCGGTCGAGGTAGTAGGTGATCTTGCGGAAGCCTTCGGCCTCGCACTGGGTGCAGAACATCCCGCTGGATTTGTACAGGCCTTCCAGGGCGGTGTTGCTTTCCGGGTGGATGCGCACGCTGGTGTCGACGGTGAAGCTCTGCGCCGTCGGCTGCAGGGTCAGGTGGCTGTCGTCGAGCTGGTAATCGGCGGCACTCAGCTCGCGATCCCCCAGGCTCACCGACAACAGTTCCAACTGCTGGCCGTCCAGCACCAGCGGCGGCAGGCCGGCACCGCGCGCCGGGTTGCGACGCATCACCAGTTGCGCGTGGACCAGGCTATGGTCCTCGAACAACTCGAAGGTCAGGTGGGTTTCGTCGATCAGGTACTCAGGCGCCTGATAGTCCTTCAGGTAGATCATCTGCGGTTGTGCGGTGCCCATGCTGGAGTCCTTCTACTGATGCACGGCGAGCTGGTAGGCCGTGTATTTACGAATGTTGATCACGCCACTGTCGAAGATCAGGTACTGGCCCTTGATCCCCAGCAGCGTGCCTTCGGCAATCGGGTTCTTGTCCAGGTTGAAGCTGACGATCTTGGCCGGGTACTGGCGCACCGGGTAACGAATCTCCAGGGGCTCGATGTCACGCACCGGCTGGATCGCTTGCAGGCCGAAACGCTCCTGCAGGGCCAGCAGGCCCTCGGCGCAGGACTCGAACAACTGCTCGCGCACCTGAGCCAGATCCACCGCCACCGCGTCGCCCTTGAGCAAGGCGCGCCAGTTGGTCTTGTCGGCCACCTGGGAACGGAACAGGTCTTCGACGAAGCCCGATTGCTGGCGGGTCGCCACGCGCATGATCGGCAGCGCCTGGCTGGCGCCCTGGTCCAGCCAGCGGGTAGGCAGTTGGGTGGCGCGGGTGATGCCGACCTTGATCCCCGAGGAGTTGGCCAGGTAGACCACGTGGTCGGTCATGCAGAACTGCTCGCCCCACGACGGCTCGCGGCAGGTGCCGGCGTCGTAGTGGCAGCGTTCCGGGCTCATGATGCAGATATCGCACTGGGCCAGCTTGGTCATGCACGGGTAGCAGTAGCCCTGGCTGAAGCTGGTCTTGGTCTTGCGCCCGCAATGGGAGCAGTGGATCGCCCCCAGGTATTCCAGGCGTATCTGGGTGCCGATCAAGGGATTGACCGGCACCTCGGTGTCGCCCAGGCGAAAAGCGTACTGAACATCCGACCCGTCAAGGCGGGCCGACATTTTGCTGATGGAGCCACGGCCAATCTCGATCAATGGATGGCATCCGACTTGAACAGAATGTTCGGCACCGGGGCCGACTTCGAGGCGCACTCTTGCGGGCCCATGTAACCGGTCCGTTCTTCCTCGGGCAGGTTCTGCAGCTCCCAGGCGATCATCGCCTGCAGGGACAGCTCACGCTGCTCGGCGGTGAGTTTGCGGCCATCGGACCATTTGCCGATCTCTACCGCCAGTTTCAGGCTCTGGTAGATCTCGGGGGTGATGTTTTCGATCATTTCGACAAAAGACGACATACAACTCTCCAGCGTATTAGAGGGCCAGTTTACGGCGGCTATAGAGGCCGCCCAACAAACCTGTGAAGCATCCGACGAGCAACCCGCCGACGTGGGCGGCGTTGGCGATTTCACCGAAGCCGATCATCGAGATCAGCCCCGACATACAGATCAGCAGCCACACCAGCATCATCACCAGCACGCCACGGGGCAGCCGATAGACCGGGTTGGGCGACAACAATTGATAGATCCAGCAATGCCCGAGCAGGCCGTACAAGACCCCGGACAAGCCGCCGAACAGGGTCGGGCCGCTGAACAGGTACTGGGCGTAGTTGGACACCAGGCTGAACAGCAGGGTCAGGCCCAGCAGGTTGATGCTGCCCTGGCGCAACTCGATGCGCCGCCCCAGTTCCCAGTACCACATGCCGTTCATGGCGATGTGCAGGAAACCGAAGTGGATCAGCATCGGCGTCACCAGACGCCACCACTGCCCCGCCGCCAGGCTGTCTTCCAGGGGGACGAAGCGGATGTACTCGCCCACCACATGGAAGTCGAGGAAGGTCAGCCAGCGCAGGGTTTCAAGGTTTTCGCCCAGCCAGGTCACGGCGCAGACGATCAGGCTCAGCACCAGCACCAACGCGGTCATCGGGCTGCGGCGCAACTGCTCGACAAACCCCGCACGGGCCTCGGGCGGTTGCGCCGGGATGTCCAGTTGCTGCTCGGGGTCACCTGCCGGGAACTGCGCATACAGCGAACGCACCTGCTCGCTGATGTCGCCAGGCACCCAGAGCACCTGTTCGCCGGCTTCTTCGCTGACCCGATGGGGCACCTGCATGCGTTGCAGCAGCTTGACGAAACCGCTCAGGTCCACCGCCAGGGGCAGGCGTAATACCGCTACCGCGCTCATTGCACAGCCTCCGGCCGCTCGACATCGACCCAAACGAATTTATGCGGATCCAGGCGGGTTTCCTGGTCCAGGCGATAGGCCACCAACTTGCCGTAAAGCACGGCGCTGTAGTCCAGGCAGGCCAGGTTGGGGCGGATCGGCGCCGGCTTGCCGCTGCGCCAGTAATGGCCGACAAACAGCAACGGCTCGTCGCTGCCATAGCGCAGCAGGTTGTTTTTCTCGGCCACCGACAGCGGCGTGCGGGCCACCGGCTCCGGCAGCGCGTCGGGCTGGAAGACGATATCGCCGTAGGTTTGCGGGTCGTCTTCCCAGAACTTGGTGCGGAAGAACGAACGGATCAGGCCGTCGCCGCTGGTCATGGTCTGACCATGGGGCAAGCGCATGTCGGTGCCGCGCAACAGGCGGTCGAAGGCGGTGCTGGCGAAGCTGTCGGGCAAGGCCGAGGCCTTGAGGAACGCCTCGTCGATGCAGCCATTGGGGTACTGGGCGCGCAATGGCGCGATCAGCCCGGCATCCCAGCAGGCATGCACCACCCGGAAGCGCCCGGCGTCGACGAACAGCGGCAGGTCGTAGAACCAGGCCAGAAAGTCGTGCCAGTCCCCCGGGTGCTGTTCGAACTGGGCCAGGGTTTCCTTGAGCAGGCGAGCGTGGCGCGGGGTGTGCTCACGCACGAACTGGCGGCCACTGCCGGGCGGCGCCGGAGTGCTCCAGCCCAAGGCGTTGAACTCGTGGTTGCCCATGATGCACAGGGCCTGACCGGCCTCGACCATGTCGTGGACGATGTGCAGGGCCTCGCGAATGCGCGGGCCGCGGTCGATGATGTCACCGAGGAACACCGCCATGCGCGACGGGTGCCGCCAGACGCCGCCCTGTTTGTGGTAACCGAGCCGGTCCAGCAAGTGCTCAAGGGTCTGGGCGCAACCGTGCACGTCACCGATCAGGTCGTAGCTACGCGCGGGATCGAGCATCAGTCGCCTCCACCGCCCAGCCGGCTGCCCCAGCCCAGCTTGGTCCGACAGACCTCGTAGTAGTTGTGGTCCAGGGGGTGGATCAGGCGCAGCTTCTGCGCCTTCTTGCTCACCGTGATGGTGTCGCCGGGGGCGCAGGTAAAGTGGTTCTGCCCGTCACAGGAGACTTGCGGATAGATCTGCATATCTTTGGACACGACGATTTTCAGCTCACTGTTGCCATCGACCACAATCGGCCTTCCGGACAAGGTATGGGGGTACATCGGCACAATCACAATGGCATCGAGCTTGGGATGCATGATCGGCCCGCCGGCGGACAGCGCGTAAGCCGTGGAACCGGTGGGCGTGGCGACGATCAGGCCGTCGGCCTTCTGGCTGCAGACGAACTGACCGTCGATGTAGATTTCGAACTCGATCATCCGCGTCGACTTGCCCGGGTGCAGCACCACATCGTTCAGCGCATCGCCCTGGCCGATGGCCTCGGCGTGGCGGCGAACTTCGGCCTGCAGCAGGAAGCGGTTTTCCACCAGGTAATGGCCGTCGAGCACTTCGGCGACCTTGACTTCCAGCTCGTCGGGGCGGATGTCGGTAAGAAAGCCCAGGCTGCCACGGTTGATGCCCAGCACCGGGATATTGTGCCGGGCCAGGGCCCGGGCGGCGCCCAACAGGCTGCCGTCGCCGCCGACCACAATCACCATGTCGCAGACTTCACCGAGCAGTTTGCGCGACGAGGTCTGCAGGCCGTGGCCCGGCAAGACTTCGGCGATGGTGTCCTCGAGGATCACGTGCAGGTGGCGGGCGAGGAGAAACTTTTTCAGTCGGCGCACTGTGTCCAGCACCTGGGAACTGCCCAGGCGACCGATAATGCCGATATTACGAAATTGCTCCATGGGGCTCCTGCGGGGTTCTGGCACAAACAAAGGGGGGATTATGGGCGAAACCCGGCGTTAGACAAAATCCTTTCAGCCACGGGCCAAGGAGCTATGCTCGCAGCATGATCCTGTTCCCCGAATTGCTCGACCTCCCCCGCCAGTTGCGCCACCCCGAAGTGCGCGACCTGGCCTGGGTCATCCTCGCGCCGCCCATGCTCGAACAGACACCCTGGCCCCAGCGCCACCCCCTGGCCGGCAGCGATTGGGTGCAGGCCCCGCAACTGCTGGGCCACTGGTTGCGCCAACTGGATCACGACAGCCGCGCCCTGCAACACTGGCTGGCCCTGGCCACCACCCGACGCCTGGGCCTCTATTACGAACGCCTGTGGCAATTCGCCGTGCGCCACGCCCCCGGCGTCGAATTGCTCGCCGCCAACCTGCCGATCCGCCGCGACGGGCACACCCTGGGCGAACTGGACATGCTGCTGCGCGACCGCGACGGCGTGCATCACCTGGAACTGGCGATCAAGCTGTACCTTGGGCCGCAGCAGGGCAACGGCGCCGACAGTGCCCAGTGGCTGGGCCCCGGCTGCCATGACCGTCTGGACCGCAAGCTGGACCACCTGCACCAACACCAATTGCCGATCTCGGCCCGCCCGGAAAGCCGCGACGCCCTGGCGGCCCTGGGCATCGAGGCATTCAATGCCCACCTGTGGCTGGGCGGCTACCTGCTCTACCCCTGGCCCGGCCACGCCCAACCGCCCTTGGGCGCGCACCCGCAACACTTGCACGGTGGCTGGCTGCACCAGCACGCCTGGCCGGCGTTTTTTGCCCAGAGCCGCCCCGGCCGCTGGCAACCCCTGCCCCGCCACGCCTGGCTGGCGCCGGCCCACTACCCCGCAGAACAGACTTGGCCCCCCACCCAGTTGGAACAATGGCTGGCCGCACTGGACCCTCACGCACCGGCGCAGTTGATGGTCCGCCTGACGGAAAAAGCCTGCGGCCATTGGGAGGAAGCCGAACGGCTGTTCCTGGTGGCCGACCTGTGGCCGAACCTGCCGGGCAGCGGTTGAGGCCGCCCCGCCGCCGTTGCCCGGCAACCCATGCCCGGCCAATGGCTACAAGGGACTAACCTCTGGCCCCGACCATTCGTCCTACTATTACCGTTAACATCAAACAGCCATCACCACCCTGTACTAGGATACGAGCGACCTCTCGTTGAACCGGTTGGGTTCGAAGGGCCAGACCACTGTTTTATAATCCAGCGCTATAAAGGCATGACGCCGCTCGCTGCACTCATGGATGACACGATGAATTCACACCTGCTTTTTCCGCAGATCGGCAAGGTCATTGCCAGCACCGGTAGCCGCAGCTTCCCGCGCATGCTCCACGAACTGATCCGCACCCAACTGGCGGTGGACGCCCTGCAGATCCGGCAACTGCAGCTGGCGTGCGAAGCGCACTTGCAGGAACGCAGCCGCAGCGCCGCCAATGACGCCATCGACGCCCGGGAACTCACCTGGCCCGGCGAGGTGCTGTACGACCAAGGTTCCCAACAGCCGGCCACCGCCCGCCCCGCCCACGCGCCCGAACAGGCCCGGGTGGATGCCAACAGGGCGCAGATGCACCTGAGCAGCCGCCGTGACGGCTACCGTTACGTGATTTCGCTGTACCGCGCCCAGCCCTGCGCCAGCTTCAACCCCCAGGAAAACACCTTCCTCCTGGACTTCTCGTCACTGCTGCTGCCCATGGTCGAACAGCACATCAGCGCCCTGCAGCCGGCCAGCGCCGCCGCCAAGCCCACCTCGCCCGAGACACCTAAGGCCCAGGGCCTGGAGAGCCTGCACCAGCGTTTTGTCGAACGCCTGGAGCAGTGCGACCTGACCCTGTCGAACCGTGAACTGGAAGTCTGTGTCGGCCTGCTGGCCGGGCGCACTGTGCCGGAACTCGCCGAGCAACTCCGGCTCAAGGCCAACACCGTGGAAAGCTACCTCAAGCGCGCAGCGATCAAGCTGGGCATCAGCGGCCGCCACTCGCTGCTGCGCTGGATGTACGGCAGCGACGATGCCACGGCCCCCTGCTCCCTCCTCGGCCTGGTCTAGACCGGCGCCATACCTGCCAACCTGACGCGCCACCCTGGCACGACAGCACCCGGGTGGCGCCCGGTGATCAGTCCCGGGCCAGGGCCTCGATCGGGTCCAGACGCGCCGCATTGCGCGCCGGGACAAAACCGAAAACGATGCCGATCAGGGTCGAGCAGGCAAAGGCGGTGACGATCGAGCCCAGGGAAAACACCATCTGCCACTCTTTGACGAACAGTGAAAACAGGTAGCCGATGGCGAACGACAGGCCGATGCCGATCGCCCCGCCAATCAGGCAGACCATCACCGCCTCCACCAGGAACTGCTGGCGAATGTCCGACTGGCGCGCACCCACCGCCATGCGAATACCGATTTCCCGGGTCCGTTCGGTCACCGATACCAGCATGATGTTCATCACCCCAATCCCCCCCACCAGCAGCGAAATCAGGGCAATCAGCGACAACAGCAAGGCCAGGGAGCGGCTGGTCTTATCCACGGTTTTCATGATGCTGTCGAGGTTGTTGGTGAAGAAGTCCTTGGTGCCATGGCGCTGCAACATCACCTGGGTCACGTTGTCCTCCACCACCTTGCTCGGCTGGCCGTCCTTGATCCGCACGCTGATGCTGTCCAGGTGGCGCTGGCCCAGCAGGCGCCCGGCCGCCGTCTCGTAAGGCACCCAGACGCTCAAGGTATTGCCGGCCGAGAAGATGTTCTTGCTCTCGGCCGTGACCCCGATCACCGTGCACGGCAGCGACCCCACCAGGATCACCTGGCCCAACGGGTCGACCCCGGCGCCGAACAGGCGCTGGCGGGTGTTGTGGTCGATCACCACCACCTGGGCCTGGCGCCGTGCATCGCTTTCGCTGAAGGCAATCCCCGCCTGCATTTTCAGCCCGCGAACCTGGAAGTACTTGTCGCTGACCCCGTTGACCGTGGCGTTGACGTCCACGTTGCGGTAGCGCAGCAAAAGGTTGCGCCCCACCACCGGGGTCGCGCTGTCGACGTAGTACAGCTGGTTGAGGGCCGTCGCGTCGGCGGGCATCAGGGTCTCGATGGCCGCGCCCGGCTGTCGCCGAAACTGGCCCCGGGAAACACGTCGATGGTGTTGCTGCCGATCGCCTGGATGTCCTTGAGCACGTAGCGCTTGGCCCCCTCGCCGATGGCCACGATGGACACCACCGAGGTGATGCCGATGATGATCCCGAGCATGGTCAGCAAGGTGCGCATGCGGTGGGACACCAGGGCCACCCAGGCCATGCCGAAGGCTTCCTTGAACAGCCCGAGGCTGGCCACCAGGCGCCGCGCCCCGGCCGGTTCAACCCGCACCGGCTCCTCGATACTGGCCGCGGCCCCATCCCGTGGGTTGGTCCGGTCGCTGATGATCTGGCCGTCACGCACCTCGATGATGCGCTCGGCATTCGCCGCCACCTTGGGGTCGTGGGTCACGATGATCACCGTGTGCCCGGCGGCGTGCAGTTCCAGCAGGATGTTCATCACCTCCTTGCCGCTGGCGGTGTCGAGGGCGCCCGTGGGTTCGTCGGCCAGGATCACCTCGCCGCCGTTCATCAGCGCCCGGGCAATACTCACCCGCTGCTGCTGGC